>NZ_CP054691.1:1249011-1873516 GCF_013348785.1 Gordonia sp. X0973 | reverse complement strand
ATCCCGGGCGGTTATGACTTCGCCAAGTTCCGGGACGCGCTGGAGGTCGCGATCGCCGACATTCCGCAGTTCACGCGCAAGGTGCAGAAGGTCCCGATGGAGATCGCCCACCCGGTGTGGGTGCACGACCGCCATTTCGACATCAACCGGCACGTCCACCGCGTCGCGCTGCCGGGCGACGGCGGATTCGCCGAATTGGCGCAGCTGTGCGATCACCTTGCCTCGCTGCCCGTCAACCGCAAGCACCCGCTGTGGGAGCTGTGGGTGATCGAGGGGTACCGCGACGTCGGCCGCGGACCCGAGGAGACGCGCGTGGCGGCCGAGGACGCGGCCGACAAGATCGTCGTACTCATCAAGATGCACCACGCCACGGTCGACGGCGCGTCGGGTGCGAGCATCGTCTCGCACCTCTGCTCGCTCGACCCCGATTCGGTGCCGGTTTCCGTCCTCACCGGGGAGGGGCGCACATCGACGGGCGACGAGCGGGAGCAGGGATCGTTGGAGATCTTCGGCCGCGGCGTCGCCGCCGCGCTCCTGCGACCGCTGAGCCTGGGCCGCGTGGTGCAGCCGACGGTCGACCTCGTGGTGCAGACGGTCGATCGGATACGGCGCGGCACGGCGATGGCGCCGCCGTTCAAGGCGCCGCGGACCCCGTTCAACGGCAACATCACCGGGCAGCGGGCGATCGGGCTGGCCGACATGCTCCTCGACGATTTCAAGGAGATCCGGCGGATCAGCGGCGCGACCGTCAACGACGTGGTGCTCAGCGTCGCCGGTGGCGCGTTGCGCTCCTATCTGTCCGACCACGACGAATTGCCCGACGCGCCGCTCCTGGCCACGGTGCCGGTTTCGGTGCGCGAGGAGACCCAGCGGGCCGAGGGGATGAACAAGGTCTCGGCGTTGTTCGCCCGCCTCGGCACCGACATCGCCGACCCGTGGGAACGGCTGACGTCGATGGCCGAGGCGAATCGCAACGCCAAGGATCACCAGAAGGCGATCCCGGCCGACGCGCTGCAGGACTGGGCCGAGTTCGCCCCGCCGCGCACCTTCGGCCTGGCCATGCGCACCTATGCGGCACTGCGGATCTCCGAGCGCGGACCGGTGGTCCACAACCTGGTCATCTCCAACGTGCCCGGTCCGCCGATGCCGCTGTACTTCATGGGGGCGAAGATCGACGCGCTCTATCCGTTGGGGCCGATCTTCCACGGCGCCGGGTTGAACATCACGGTGCTCTCCAACAACGGCGTCGTCCACGTCGGCGCGATCGCCTGCCCGGAGGCGGTGCCCGATCCGGAGCGCCTCGTGGACTATTTCCCCCGCGAGCTGGCGCGCCTCAAGGCCGCCGCCGAGGCGCACCTCTGAGAGGTCGCCGCCGGGAACCCGTCAGGCGCGGCCCACGACGTCGGCGAGCTGGTCGATCTGCTCCACCGAGCGGGCCGTCACCAGCATGGTGGTGACACCGGCCGCCTCCCACTCGCGGACCTTCGCGCGGACGTGGTCGACATCGCCGACGATGGCCGAGTCCTCGACGACCGCGTCCGGAATGATCGCCGCCGCCTCGTCTTTGCGGTTGTTGCGGAACAGGGCGGTGACCTCGTCCACCACGTCGGCGTACCCGGCCCGGCGGTAGACCTCGGCGTGGAAGTTGGTGTCCTCGCTGCCCATCCCGCCCATGTAGAGGGCGAGGAACGGCTTGATCGCGGCCATCGACGCTTCCCGGTCGTCGGTGATGACGATTTGGGCGGTCGCGCAGATCTCGAAATCCTCGCGGCTGCGCCGGGCGCCGGGACGCGCGAATCCCTCGTCGAGCCATTCGTTGTACATGTCGGCCAGCCGCGGCGTGTAGAAGATCGGCAGCCATCCGTCGGCGATCTCGGCCGCCAGTGCGATGTTCTTCGGTCCCTCGGCGCCCAGGTAGATCGGGATGTCCGACCGCAGGGGGTGGACGATCGGCTTGAGCGGCTTGCCCAGCCCACTGGTGCCCTCACCGGTCAACGGGAGGGGATAGTGCGGGCCGGCGTTGGTCACCGGCGCCTCGCGGGCCCAGACCTGCCGCATGATGTCGACGTATTCGCGGGTGCGGGCCAGGGGCTTGGGGAAACGCTGGCCGTACCAGCCCTCCACTACCTGCGGTCCGGACACTCCGAGCCCGACGATATGCCGGCCACCGGAGAGATGGTCGAGTGTCAGGGCCGCCATCGCGCAGGCGGTCGGCGTGCGGGCCGAGAGCTGCAGGACCGAGGTGCCCAGGCGCACGCGCTGCGTCTCCCGCCCCCACCACGCCAGCGGGGTGTAGGCGTCGGAGCCCCACGCCTCGGCGGTGAAGACGGCGTCGAATCCGGCCGCCTCGGCGGCGGCCACCAGCTCGCCGTGATTCTCGACGGGGCCTTTGCCCCAGTAGCCCAGTTGTAGACCAAGTTTCATAAGGGCAACCTACCCGGAGTGCGATCGGTATGTTCAAGCTCTCTGACAGGAGACGCCATGACCGCCTCGTCCGGCTATTCGGGCACCCCGCTCGCACGCAAGCTCGGCATCAAGCCGGCGAGCACACTGTGCGTGGTCAACGCGCCGGACGACTATGCGGCGCTCGTCGCGCCGCTGCCCGACGGCGTGCTGATCACATCCCAGTTCGACGCCGGGACCGACCTCGTCCACGCCTTCGTCACGGAACGGGAAGAACTCGCCGAGATCCTCACTTCGACCCGCGAACGCCTGCGCGACGACGCGGTGCTCTGGGTGTCGTGGCCGAAGAAGGCGTCGAAGGTTCCGACCACGGTGACCGAGGACGTCGTGCGCGAGCTGGGCCTGCCGCTCGGCTTCGTCGACGTCAAGGTCTGCGCGGTGGACGCGGTGTGGTCGGGGCTGAAGCTCGTCGTGCGCAAAGAACTGCGGCGCTAGTCGGCCCAGCGGTTGGCGATCAGCTTCATCCCGGTGCCGCTCATCGGCGTCACCGCCTCGTAGAGGCGGTAGTACTCGGTGCGGCTGATGCACCACTCGCCGTCGATCCGGGCGTAGCGGTCCGTGTAGTACGACGTTCCGGTGATCACCGTGTCGAAATCCGGGACGATGACGACATCCGACATGGACCAGCTGCCCGTCGCGGTGTCGCCGTCGACGGCGATCTCGGGGTTTCCCAGCGTGTGCACGGTGACGATGCTGCCGCGCAGTGACTCGCGCATGTAGTCGACGATGGCCTCGCGACCGTCGAAATGCAGCGGTTCGCCCTGGCTGACGGTGCCGTACCGGGCGGTCGCATCGGGCGCCAGGGTCGAGCCGAATTCCTCCCACAGCCGGTTGTCCAGGCAGCGCCCGTAGCGGTGCTTCAAGGTGACGATGTCGTGGATGTCGCCGAGGACGGCGGGGTCGGTGCTCATGGCCTGCTCACAGATCGGGGATGGGGAGGTCGAAGTTGGGCTGCAGGAGCCCGCCGTCGACCTGGAGGACGGAGCCGGTCAGATAGGAGCCGGCGGGGGAGGCGAGGTACAGGGCGGCGGCAGCGATCTCGTCGGGTCGGCCCAGCCGTTGCAGTGGCGTCAACTTCTCGATGGCGCCGCGCATATCGTCGTTGCTGGCGACGTAGTCGAGTGCGGAGGTGAGGATGGCGCCGGGTGCGATGGCGTTGACCCGGATCCGCGGGTTGAGGTCGAGCGCGGCCAGCCGCGTGTAGTGGGCCAGCGCGGCCTTGACCGTTCCGTATGCCGCATATCCGCGGCCCGGGAGCCGTCCGACGGCCGACGTGATGTTGATGACCGAACCGCCGTCGGGATTCGCGAGTAGGTGCGGCACGGCGGCGACGAGGATTTCGTGGGCCACGGTGACGTTGAAGTGGAAAGCACGGTCGAGGTCCTTGCCTCGCGTGTCCGCCAGCGGCTTCGGCATGGCGCCGCCGACGTTGTTGACGAGGACGTCGAGGCGGCCGAATTCCTCGATTGCGGCGTCGACCAGGAGATTCGGCTCGGCGACGGAGAGATCGGCGGCGATGGCGAGTGGTTTGCGCCCGGCGTCACGGATCGCCCCGGCGACGGATTCGAGGTCGTCGGCGGTGCGCGCGGAGATGACGACGTCGGCACCGGCCTGCGCGAATCCGACGGCGATGGCGGCGCCCAGGCCGCGTCCGGCGCCGGTCACGATTGCGGTCTTGCCGTCGAGGCGGAAGAGGTCGAGGATCACAGATCCCAGTAAACAAGACACCTGTCCAGGCCGCGGCCGTTCCCACGATTCCCCCGACGGCGGGCCGAAGGAGTGGTGAACCATTAGGCTTTGCGCATGTCAACCAGCGTCGAAGTCATCGCCGGCGACGAATGCGTCTGCCCGTGCCATCGCGACCCGTCGATCCACCACGTCGTGGCTTGTTGCGCCGACTGCGCGGATTGCTCGACGCGGGTCGTCACCGCCGCGCTTCCCGACCACCAGCCCACGCGGTGCGCGGGCTTCCGGTCGGGTCGCCTGGCCCTGCGGGTGGACGCGGGTGTCTGCCTGGTGGCCGGGGTGGCGGTCGTCATCGCGGCCCTCGTCGCGCACAGCACCGTGCCGACGGCGGTCGCCGTCGTGCTCGGCATCGTGGTGGCGGCGTGGGGGATCGGCCTGTGGTTCGCGCCGACTCGCTCGCCGCTGCGCGCGGTCCTCGCCGTCGTGACCGCGGTGAACCTCGTCGCGGCGCTGGCCCTGCTGGTCGTCGCCATCGTCGCATCCGACGGCGGATTGCGCCTGGTCAGCCTGATCGCGGCGGTGGTGGTGGCGCTCTTCGCGCTGTGGGATGTGCTCGCGCTGCGCAAGACCCAGGCCCGGTAGCCGCCTACCGGAGTACGTGGAAGTCGTAGGCCGACTCGGCGTGCTGGGCGTCGTCGATGCCGTCGGCCTCCTCCTGCCGGTCGGCGCGCAATCCGATGGTCCGCTTCAGCACCAACCCGATGAGTGCCGTCACGACGGCCGCATAGGCGGTGACGACGACAACGGCGACGACCTGCCGCCACAATTGGTCGAACCCGCCGCCGTAGAAGAGGCCGTCGACCCCTCCGGGCGTCGACTTGCTGCCGACGAGGCCGATCATCAGCATGCCGACGACACCGCCGACGAAGTGCACGCCGACGACGTCGAGCGAGTCGTCGTAGCGCCACCGGAACTTGAGCTCGATGGCGACCGAGCTCACCGCTCCGGCCACCGCGCCCACCGCGAGGGCGCCGATCGGGGTCACGGCACCGCAGGCCGGGGTGATGGCGACGAGGCCGGCGATCACGCCCGAGGCGGCGCCGAAAGACGTGGGATGCCCGTGGCGGACCTGTTCGACGATCAGCCAGGCCACCATCGACGCGGCTCCGGCGCCCAGTGTGTTGACCGCGATCATCGCCGCCGACCCGTTGGCGGCCAGCGCGGATCCGGCGTTGAAGCCGAACCAGCCGAACCACAGGAGCCCGGCGCCGATCATGACGAACGGCAGGTTGTGCGGCCGCATCGGGTCCTTCGGCCAGCCGTTGCGGCGGCCCAGCAGCAGGGCGAGCATCAGCGCCGACGCGCCCGAGTTGATCTCGACGACCGTGCCGCCGGCGAAGTCGAGGGCGCGCAGATGTGAACTGATCCAGCCGCCGTTGGGCTCGGTCAGGCCGGGGGTCGCGAAGACCCAGTGCGCTACCGGCAGGTACACGAAGACCGACCACAGCGCCGCCAACGCGATCCATGCCTTGAACTGCATGCGGTCGGCCACCGCGCCCGCGATCAGGGCGACGGCGACCATCGCGAAGCCCGCCTGGAAGGCGACGAACAGGATGGCCGGAATGGTGCCGACGACGGGGGTCTGCGACGCGCCCCCGGCGGAGAATCCACCGAAGGTGCCGTTCAGTCCCGGAAAGCTGGTGAGGTCGCCGATGAGCCCGCCGTGGTCCTTGCCGAACGCCAGCGAATAGCCGAAGGCGACCCAGATGACCCAGACCACCGGTATCGAGGTCAGGCACATCATCATCATGTTCAGGACGCTCTTGGAGCGGACCATTCCGCCGTAGAACAGGCCCAGCGCCGGTGTCATGAGGAGCACCAGCGCGAAGGCGACGAGCATCCAGGCGGTGTCGGCGCCGTTCGGCGCGGCATGGTGGGGAAACACGGCCGTCCAGCCTTTCCGTTGGGACGAAAACTGTCGCTGAGCGTAGGCCGACGACCGACCCTTGCCGTTACGCGGATGTTAACGGCGTGTGCACTCGGACAAATCGGACATGCGTGACGGGCGGCCGCCGGGCCGTGTGAAACGCGTCTGCCGGGGCGGTCGCACCGCTTCGGAAAACGTGAATAAGCCCTTGCAAACAAGGCAATTGATACCCCTTGTGACCCGCGTTAAGTTCACCCGTATCTGTGATCTACCAGCACCAGAAACGGGACGATGAACGACTCACCGCGATCCGAGACCCCCGCATTGCCGACCGATGACCTGCCACTGTCGGGAATCACCGTGGTGGAACTGGGCGACAGTGCGTCGGCGCCGTTCGCCGGTCACGTGCTGGCCGGGCTCGGCGCGCAGGTGTGGAAGGTCGAGCGCCCGACCGGAGACTCGTCGCGCAGCTGGGGGCCGAGCCAATGGCGCGGCGACGGTGCCGCCTTCCACGCCATCAACCGGGGCAAGCGGATGGTCCGGATCGACATCAAGGACCCGGCCGAGCTGGCGAAGCTGCACCGGCTGATCGTCGAGCACGCCGACGTCTTCGTGCACAACCTCCGTCCGGGCACCTCCGCCAAGTACGGTCTGGACGCGGCGACGCTGCGTGCGGCGAAGCCGTCGCTGATCCACTGCGAACTCGGCGCCTTCGGCCATGTCGGGCCGCTGAACGCCGAACCCGGCTACGACCCGTTGATGCAGGCCTTCGCCGGCATCATGTCGCTCACCGGCGAGGCCGACGGCCCGGCGGTGCGCGCCGGGGTCTCGATCGTCGACTTCGGAACCGGCATGTGGTCGGTGATCGGCATCCTCGCCGCACTGGTCCGACGAGATCGCAGCGATGCCGGTGCCAGCGTTAACAGTTCATTGCTGGAGACCGCGATCGCGTGGAACACCATCGCCATCGCCGGCTACAACGCGGACGGCAACCCCGGTGCGCGGCACGGATCGGGCGTCTCGTTCATCGTTCCGCACCGCGCGTTCCCCACCTCCGACGGCGATCTCATCGTCAGTTGCGCCAACGACGAACTCTTCGCCAAACTGGCCGCCGCCCTCGGGCACCCCGAATGGGCGCGGGACCCGGGGCTGGCGACGAATGCGGCCCGCCTGGAGAACCGCGGCGAATGTGAGCGCCTGATCGGCGAGGTGCTGCTGACGGATACGCGGGCGCGATGGCGCGACGTGCTCAGCGCCTCCGGGATCCCCGCCGCGGACGTGCAGACGACACCCGAGCTGGTCGCCCACGAGCAGACCGCCGCCCTGGAGATCATCGGCACCCCGAGCGACGACGACGGCGACATCGGCACCGTCGGCATGCCGCTCTCCTTCGACGGAGTGCGGCCCGCCGCCCTGCATTCCGCGCGTGCAATCGGCGCCGACGACGATGCGCTGAATCGCCTGTTGAGGAGCTAATTTCGGCGCCGAAATCCGATTCGCGTAAGCGAAATCGGCGCTTTCGAAAAGATCCGTTGATCGCCTGCGTGACCGGCCATACATTCAATGAGAATTGTTGCCCCGCGTAGCCGCCACAGATCAATTCCCGAATCCCATAAGGAGCACGACACAATGGCCGTTCGCCCCCACTCGGCAGAGCACTGGAGTGCGGTGGAAAGCCTGTCGACGGCGCAGACCGCCGAGTTGCAGAATCGGGCGCTGGTCGACCAACTCGCCTACGTCAACTCGAACAGCGAGTTCTACCGGCGCAAATTCGCCGAGGCCGGCGTGGACCCGACAACGGTGCGCACCGCCGCCGACCTGGCGGAACTACCCTTCACCGAGAAGCAGGAGCTGCGCGATTCGCTGGAGGCGCGCCGCCCGCTCGGCCTTCACCAGGCCGCCCCCGACGCCGACATCGTGCAGATCCAGGCATCGTCGGGCACCACCGGCAGCCCGTCGTACGTTGGCCTCACCCGGTCCGACATCGCCCTGTGGTCGGAGTTGGGCGCGCGGGCGCTCTACGCCAACGGCTTCCGCCCGGGCGACCGCATGCTGCACGGACTGGGGATGAGCAAGGGCTTCGTCGGCGGGATCCCGGTGCTGCAGATCGCCCAGTACATGGGGATCGTCGACATCCCGATCGGGGCCGAGGCCGGCGTCGACCGTCTGCTGCGCGTCCAGGCCGACCAACGGCCGGAACTGCTCATCGGCACCCCCAACTTCCTCGCCTTCCTCGGGGAGCAGGCCCCGGCGACCATCGGCACCGCCGCCGACGCACTCGGCGTCCGTGCGATCAGCGTCGGCGGGGAACCGGGCGGCGGCCTCCCGGCGACGCGACAGAAGCTCGAGGAACTGTGGGGAGCGACGAGCCGCGAGATGCTCGGCGGCACCGACCTCGGTTGCATGTACTGGGGGGAGTGCGAGGCCCAGGACGGGATGCACCACCACTGCCCCGATCTGATCGCCGTCGAACTCATCGACCCGGACACCGGTGCGGTGAAGGCGCCGGTCGAGGGCGCCGAGGGCGAGCTGGTGTACACCGCGCTCGGGCGGCAGGCGTCGCCGTTGGTCCGATTCCGCACCCGCGACCACGTGGTCGTGACCGGAACCTCCTGCCCCTGCGGCCGCACCGGATACAAGGTGCGCTGCGTCGGCCGCACCGACGACATGCTCATCGTCCGCGGGATCAACCTCTTCCCGTCGGCAGTCAAACAGCTGGTGTCGGAATTCGAACCGGTGGCGACCGGCGAAATGCGGATCCGCGCCGATTTCGACGGACATTCGACGCAGAAGCCGCTGCAACTCGTCGTCGAATACACCGACGGGGTCGACGAGACCGCACAGCAGAAATTGGCGGCAGATATCGAAACGCGTGTGCGCTCGGCGCTGAACGTGAAGGCGATCGTGAATCTGGTACCCGAATTGACACTCAAACGACCGGACCACGTGAAGGTCAATCTCATCGAACGCGTCTGACCCGAAATACCGACCCAAATCAACGTCGAAGTCCGCCCACACACCGAGAAAGCGGACCCGCTTATAAGGAGTATCCACATGAACAAGAACTTCCTCACCGACGAGCAGGAAGCCTGGCTCAAGGTCGTCAACGACTTCATGGACAAGGACATCACCGTCGAGTACGTCCGCCACTGCGACCAGAACCGCGAGTACCCGTACGAGGCGTACAAGAAGATCGCCGACCAGGGCTGGCTCGGCATCCTGATCCCCGAGGAGGAGGGCGGCTCCGGCGGCGACATCTTCGATTACGCACTGATGGCCGAGGGCCTGGGCAAATACGGGTTCGACTTCTCCTGCTCGGTCTTGGTGCCGACGTTCACCGCGATGAACATCATCAAGTTCGGCACCCAGGAGCAGAAGGACCGCTACGTCAAGCCGTTCATCAGCGGCGACATCCGTTTCTCGGTCTCGATGACCGAGCCGGACGCCGGCTCCGACGTCTTCGCCACCAAGACCCACGCCCACCGCAACGGGGACGGCGACTGGGTCATCAACGGCGCGAAGATGTTCTGCTCGGGCGCCCAGGCCGACAACACCGTGATCGCGATGCTGGTGCGCACCGACAAGGAGGACAAGCACGGCGGCCTGACCATGCTGCTCATCCCCAACGACACGCCGGGCATGGTGATCAACAAGCTCCCCACCCTGTCGCGGCACGCGACGGGTACCACCGAGATCTTCCTCGACGACGTCGTCGTCCCCGGCGACGCGATCCTGGGCGCCGAGGGGCAGGGCCACGAGATCATCATCAACCACCTCGAACTCGAGCGCTGCGCCGTCTCCGCCGCCTACGTCGGCAACGCGCAGGAAGCGGTGGGCAACGCCCTGCGCTACGCGCACCAGCGCAAGCAGTTCGGCACGGCGATCTACAACTTCCAAGTGCTCAAGCACATGCTGGCCGAGAACCAGACCCGGGTGGACGCCGCCCGCCTGCTCGTCTACCGCGCGGCCGCGATGAAGGCGCAGGGGCTGGAGGCCCCGGCCGAGACGTCGATGGCCAAGCTGTACGGCTCGGAGACGCTCAAGCAGTGCGCGCTCGACGGCATGCAGATCCTCGGCGGCTTCGCGAACCTTCCCGAGGCGGATATGGAGCGCTACCTGCGGGAGAGCGTCCAGTCCACCATCGGCGGCGGCACCTCGCAGATCCAGCGGACGATCATCGCCAAGTCGATGCGCTTGGCGAACGCCTGATCCGCACCGGCACCCACTTCCCGAAAGGACGGAGCCCATGGCTCTCATCAACAACACCATCGACATGCCGCTCGACGAGCTCGAGGTCGGCACCATCTTCCAGACCGGCGGTCGCACCATCACCGAGACCGACGTCGTGAACTTCTGCGCGCTCACCGGCAACTGGATCGAGATCCACTCCAACAAGCACTACGCCGAGCAGACGCGCTTCAAGGAGCGGCTGGTGCAGGGGTCGCTGACCTATTCGGTGATGACCGGCCTGCTGATCTTCGGCCCGCCGATCCAGGCCAACTACGGCATCGACCGGCTGCGCTACCTGCACCCGGTCCACATCGGCGACACCATCTACGTCAAGGCCGAGATCATCGACAAGGAGGTCAAGGACGACGACTACGGCGTCATCAAGCTACAGATGAAGGCGCTCAACCAGGACGGCGACCTCTGCCAGATCTCGGAGTGGCGCTTGCTGATGCTGCGCAAACGCGAGGCGCTCGAGGAATTGGTCAGCGCTTCGATTCCCACCGAGAAGCCGCGCAAGAAGAAGGACTGACGCAGATGGGGAAGCCGGTAGCGGCCATCGTCGGGCTCGGCGATTCCTACGCCGACAAGGAGAACCGCAAAGACCCGCTGCAGTTGGCCGCCGAAGCGCTGACCGCGGCGGTCGCCGATGCCGGGATCGACAAATCCGAGGTCGACGTCCTGCTCACCGGGCGCTCGCCGTGGGCGGACAAGCGCTCGCAGTGGAGCAACATCTTCATCTCGTATATGCAGATGCCGCTGACCTTCACCAGCGAGATGACGCTGCACGGCGCCGGCCTGACCGGGTCGCTGGGCGTCGCGTCGGAGATGATCCGGGCGGGTCGCGCCAAGTATGTGGTCTGCCTGCAATCCGACGCGACCGAACTCTTCGTCGACGCGGTCGCCATGGGTTCGGAGGCCGACGCCGATCCGCAGTACGAGGTGCCCTACGGCCCGACGATCCCGTCCCTGTACGGCCAGGCCGCCCATCGGTACATGCACGAGTTCGGCGTGACCGAGGAAGACCTCGCGCACGTCGCGGTGGCCAACCAGTCGTGGGGAGCGCATCATCCGCGCGCCGTCAAAGGGCGCTACGGCGAGATCGACGTCGAGAAGGTCCTGTCGTCGCCCTATATCGCGAGCCCGCTGCGGCTGTGGATGTGTTCGCGGTGGGGCGGGGGCACCGGAGGTGCGGTGGTGCTGACCTCGCCGGACAACGTCAAGCCCGGTCAGGACGCCGTCTACCTGCAGGGATACGGAACGGCCACGACCCACGAATACCTCACCGACCGGGTGAACATGACGAATCTGCGGTTCGCCGACATGGGGCAGACACCCAATCTGAGCTATACCGCGACCGTCGAGGCGGCCCGGCAGGCCTACGCCATGTCCGGGCTCACCCCGGCCGACGTCGACATCCGGGAACTTTCGGTCAACTTCGCCCATATGGGACCGATCATCCTGGAGGACCTCGGTTTCGCCGCGAAGGGCCGCGGCGTCGAGCTCTACAAGGAGGGGCGCACGTTGGCCGACGGCGACCTGCCGACCGACACCAACGGGGGCTGGCTCTCCTTCGGACAGCCGGGAATCTCCTGCAACATGGACACCATCGTCGAGACCGTTCGGCAACTGCGCGGCACCGCGCTGGGCGCGGCCCCCGCGACGGCACCGGAAGTCGCGCTGGTGCAGGGCGCCGGCGGGATGCTCGCCGCGGCCGCCGTCCTACTCCTGACCAATGCCGCGTAGTGGAAGGACTTTCGACGATGAGCACTGAACTGACGCAGGACTGGCCGCAGCCCTATCCGCTGATGGACGCCGAACCCTACTGGGCGGGATTGGCCGAGGGAAAGATCCTGTTCCAACGCTGCCGTTCCTGCGGCGCCAACGTCTGGCCGGCCCACGGATTCTGCACCCGGTGCTCGGCCCGCGAACTGGACTGGGTGCCGGCCGCCGGAACCGGCGAGGTCTGGTCGCATTCGACGGTGATGCGCGGCCCGACGCCGACCTGGCAGTCGATCGCGCCGTACACGGTCGGATTCATCGCCATGGACGAGGGCTACTACCTGTTCTCGCAGATCGATGCACCGGCCGACGAGGTGGCGATCGGCCTGCGCGTGCGGGCCGTCATCGTGACGCGCGGCGAGCAGAAGATCCCCGTCTTCGTACCGGAATCGACGTAGGAGAGGCAGGTCCAGCCATGAGTCGACCAACGGCCTACGACCTGTGGATCGGGGGCAACTGGGTCCCCTCGCAGGGCGCGGAACGGCTCGACGTCCACAACCCGGTGACCGGCAAGACCGTCTACACGACCCCGAATGCCACCGCGGCCGACGTCGACGCGGCGGCCGCCGCCGCCGCCGAGGCGGGACAGGTGTGGCGCCACGAGCACGTGCTGCGCTCGGAGTGCCTGCTCTCACTCGCCCGGCTCATCATCGAGAACGCCGAAGAGCTGGCCGCTCTGGACACCTCCGATTCGGGACGGCTGCCGCACCAGGCGGTGGGACAGGTCCGCAACATCGCGCGGTGGTACCGGTTCTTCGCCGGCTACACCGACAAGATCACCGGTCAGACGATCCCGACCGAGAGCTCGACGATGTTCACCTACACGCTGCGCGAACCGCTCGGGGTGATCGGGGCGATCACGGCGTGGAATGCTCCGCTGCTCCTGGCCGGACTGAAGTTGGCGCCGGCGCTCGCGGCCGGAAACACCGTGGTCGTGAAGCCGAGCGAATTGTCGTCGGCATCCACGCTCGCGTTCGCGAAGCTGTGCGACGACGCGGGGTTCCCGCCCGGCGTCGTCAACGTGGTGACCGGTGACGGACCCGGCACCGGCGCGGCGCTCGTCGCGCATCCCGGTGTCGCGCACGTGACCTTCACCGGCAGCGTCGGCGGCGGCCGTCGCGTTGGGGCGCTGGCCGCCCAGCACCTCAAGGGCGTCACGCTCGAACTCGGCGGCAAGTCGCCCAACATCGTCTTCGACGACGCCGACCTCGACGCGGCGATCGTCGGCGTCCTCGCCGGGATCCTCACGCTCACCGGGCAGAGCTGCATCGGCGGTTCCCGCGTGCTGGTCCAACGCGGCGTCTACGACGAGGTCGTCGAGCGGTTGCGCAGGCGCGTCGACGAGATGGTCGTCGGTTCGGCCGACGAACCCGAGGCCGAAATCGGACCGGTCGCCAACGCCGCGCAGATGGAACGCGTCGAGTACCTCGTCGGCAACGCGCACAAGTCTGATGCCCGCCTGGTCTCGGGTGGGAGGCGCGCCGACCGCGAGGGCCTGTTCTTCCTGCCGACGATCTTCGCCGACGTCGACAACGACTCCGAGCTGGCGCGCGAGGAGGTGTTCGGCCCGGTCATGGCGGTCATCCCGTTCGACGACGAGGAGCAGGCCCTGGCCATCGCCAACGACACCGCCTTCGGACTCGCCTCCGGGGTGTGGACCACCGACGTCTCCCGGGCGCACCGCATGGCCGCCGGCCTGCAGGCCGGCTCGGTGTACGTGAACAACTATCGGGGGTTGGGCCCGCAGGTTCCCTTCGGCGGTTACAAGGACAGCGGTGTCGGACGGGAGAACGGCTACGACGCCGTGCTCGAGTTCACCCAGGTCAAAGCGGTGTGGTTGGAGACGGCCCCGACGCACGTCGACTCGTTGCGCCGCTAGTCCCGCCGCGATGGGCCAGCACGGCCAACAGCAGTTCGGCGCGCACCCGAGCGGAGTCCAGGTCCACGTCCAGTAGCTCGCGGATTCGGTCGATCCGGGCGCGCAGGGTGTGGCGGTGGACGCCGATCATGGCGGCGGCCGTCTCCCATTGGCCGTGTCCTTCCAGGTAGGCCCGCAACGAGGCCACCAGATCGGTTCCGTGCGCCGCGTCGTGTGCCACGAGGGGGGTGACGTAGACCGTGCCCAGTTGGGTCAGGGCGTCCGCCGTCGCGGGCATGCTGAGCAGCGAGTGTCCGGCTAGCTTGGCGGCGTCGGTCGGCGCCGCACCCGGGCGCGCGGCCTCGGCCGCGGTCCGTGCCACGGCCGCAGCCGCCGCGACATCGGCCGGGACGGCGGGGGTGCTCAGGCCGACGCGCAGTCGGCGCCGCACCCCGACGGGCAGTCCGCCCAGCAGGACGGCGGTGGTCGTCGGATCGTCGTCGGCCCGCAGCAGTACGACCACCGATCCATCCGGGCGGACGGTGACGAACGGCGGGCGCGAGGCGCTGCGCAGCGCTTGTTCCACATGTCCGGCGAGCGCCGGGGCGCCCTCGGGTTCGGTCAGGATGACGAGCACCCGAATCCGGCCGCTGTGATCGGCGGCGGGCGCCAGCACGCGGTGGATGCCGTCGACATCGGCGGCGTCGCCGAGGGCCAACCCCAACGCGGTGCCGTTCACGCGCGTGGCACTCTCGTCGACCCGTCTGGGCTTCTCGAAGTCGAGTGCCAGCAGCGAGTTGGCGTGACCGATGAGGACGTGGTCGGTGGGGCGGGGTTCGTGCGGGGAGACCAGCGCCAGGTACCCGTGGGTGCGCTCGCCGACCCGGATGGTGTGCACCACCGCCGGACCCGTGCTCGTCGTTCCGGCCGCGAGGCCGAACGAGACCCGGCGGGCGAGTTCGCCCACCGCCCCCAGGACGTCGGGTCCGGGGAGCGCCGGGCGGCTGTCGACGGTCCGGCCGTGTGGGTCGAGGAGGATCGCGGTCCCGTCGCACGCCTTGGCCAATTCGGTGAGCAACGCGGATCGACCGCCGACGGCAGCGGCCCGGGTCAGCCGCGGTTGTGCGCGCGCGGTCGCCTCCTGGGCCCGGTCGCGCAGCGTCTCGGCGCGCTGGGAGACCGCCTTGGCGACGGCGAGGAAGGGGGTCGGCAGGGGTACCGCGATCAGCGGCAGACCGCGATTGCGTGCGGCGCGCACCAGCCCGCGGGGAATGGTGTCGGTGCTGACCCCCACACCGAATCCGATCCCCACCACGTCGCGGTCGACCAACCGGGCGACGTAGGCGTCGAGATCGTCGTCGGATTGGGGCAGGCCGAGCCCGGTGACAAGCACCATCTCGCCGCCGCCGAGCCACGGCGTGGGGTCGGCGAGTTCGGTGGTGATGACGTAGCCGATCTCGCGGTCGAGGCGGTCGGCACCGGCCACGACGGTGAGACCGAGATGCCGACGGCCCACGAGCCAGCGCAGAGTCACAGCCATACCCGCCATTCTGTCCATTAATTCGGCATCTGGATAGACAAATTGGCAGATGCGCCGCCCTGTGATGTGGAACACAGTACAGATCAAGCCAGTACATCCGACACCACCGCTGTGCCGCACCCGACGAGAGGCTCTGATCGTGACCACCAGGCTCAAGAACTTCATCGACGGCGAGTTCGTCGACTCCGCCTCCGCCGACACCTTCGACGTCGTCAACCCGGCCGACGAATCCGTCGTCGCGGTCTCACCCAATTCGACGGCCGACGAGGTGGCCGGCGCCGTGATCGTCGCCCAACGCGCGGCGACGACGTGGGGCCGCACGACACCGGGCCAGCGGCAGAAGATGCTGCTCGACCTCGCCGACGCGATCGAGGCGCGTGCCGACGAGTTGGTGGCCGCGCAGGTCCGGAACACCGGTCAGCTCGCGGCGATGGTCAAGTCCGAAGAGGTACTCGTCGGCGCCGACCAGATCCGGTTCTTCGCGGGGGCCGCCCGCCTTCTCGAAGGGCGCGCCGCGGGGGAGTACATGGAGGGTTTCACCAGCTACGTGCGCCGCGAACCGATCGGCGTCGTCGGTCAGGTCACCCCGTGGAACTACCCGTTCATGATGGCCGTCTGGAAGATCGCACCCGCGTTGGCCGCCGGGAACACAATCGTCCTCAAACCCAGCGACACGACGCCGGAGAGCACGCTGGTCCTCGCCGACATCACCCGGGGCATTCTGCCCGACGGGGTGTTCAACGTCGTGCTGGGCAATGGCGCGACCGGCGCCACCCTCGTCGAGAACCCAGCCCTCGGCCTCGTCGCGATCACCGGATCGGTGCGCGCCGGGATCGCCGTCGCCCAGGCCGCGGCCCGAGACGTGCGGCGGGCGCATCTCGAGCTCGGCGGCAAGGCGCCGGCCGTCGTCTTCGCCGACGCCGACATCGCGAAGGCCGCCGAGGGCATCGCCCAGGCCGCCTTCTTCAACGGCGGCCAGGACTGCACCGCGGCCACCCGCGCGCTGGTCCACGAGTCGGTCCACGACGAATTCGTCACCGCCCTGGTCGCGCAGGCGCGCAAGCTCCGGCCCGGCGCCCCGGACGACGAGGACGCGTTCTTCGGCGCGCTGAACAACGTCAACCACTTCACCGCGGTCATGGCCAAGATCGACGCGGTACCCGCGCACGCCACCATCGCTACCGGCGGCAAACGGGTCGGCGACCGCGGCTTCTACGTCGAGCCGACGGTGGTCACCGGTGTCGCGCAGGACGATCCGATCGTCCAGGAGGAAACCTTCGGGCCGATCATCACCGTCCAGCCCTTCCGCACCGAGGACGAGGCCGTCGAGCTGGCCAACGGCGTCGACTACGGCCTCGCGTCCAGCGTGTGGACCACCGACCACGGGACCGTCACCCGGACCACCGCCCGCATCGACGCCGGCTGCGTGTGGGTGAACTGTCACATCCCGCTGGTCGCGGAGATGCCGCACGGCGGGTTCAAACACTCCGGATACGGCAAGGACCTGTCGATCTACGGCCTGGAGGACTACACGCGCATCAAGCATGTGATGAGCGCCCACGACTGACCCTGCTCCACCGCCCCGCACCCACCGACGAGAAGGAGCACCGCCCATGTCCGACACCTTCCATCCGCTCGACCCGCTGACCGCCGACGAGTTCACCCGCATCACCGAGATCCTCGCCGCCGGCCACGGCGTCGGCGAGGGGTGGCGATACACGTCGATGGAGATGGTCGAACCGTCCAAGGACCAGCTCGACGCCTTCGACGCCAAGGGGACCGCGTGCCCGCGCGACGCCGAGGCCGTCGTGGTCGAGCGGGCCACCAACTCGACCTACAAAGCGCTGGTGTCCCTCGACGACGGCGAGGTCCGGGACTGGACACACATCGCCGGGGTGCAGCCCAACGTCACGGTCGACGAGTGGCATGAGGCCGACGAGATGCTGCGCAACCATCCCGACGTCATCGCCGCGCTCGCCGCCCGCGGGATCACCGATCTCGACCTGGTGTTCATGGACACCTGGACCTTCGGCGAGGCCGTGATCCCGGAGCAGTACCGGGATCGGCGTGTCGGCTGGTCGGACACCTGGGTGCGGGCCTCCGAGGGTGCCAATCCGTATGCCGGCCCGGTCAAGGGATTCCACTGTCTGCTCGACCTGAACTCGATGGAGCTCCTCGAGATCGACGAGACGGCCACGGTGCCGACGCCGGAGATCATGGGGGAGTACCTGCCCAGTCACATCCCGGAACGGATCCGCAAGGCGTCGACGCGGGAACCGCTCAAGCCGCTGGACATCACACAGCCGGAGGGACCGTCGTTCACGCTCACCGGTAACCGCCTCCAGTGGCAGAACTGGTCGCTGCGCGTCGGGTTCAACCACCGCGAGGGCATGACGCTGCACGCGATCACCTACAACGACAACGGGAAGGTCCGCAAGATTGCGCACCGGCTGTCGTTCGCCGAGATGATGGTGCCCTACCGCGACCACTGCCCGGATCACTTCCGCCGCACCGCCTTCGACATCGGCGAATGGGGCCTCGGCTTCATGACGACCTCCCTGGAGCTCGGCTGCGACTGTCTCGGCGAGATCCGCTACCTCGACGCTGTGCTGCACGACAGCGCCGGGAAGCCGTACACGATCAAGAACGCCATCTGCATCCACGAGGAGGACAACGCCGTCCTCTGGAAGCACGTCGACGGCAACGGCGACGCGCAGGTCCGCCGCATGCGACGACTCACCGTCTCCTTCCACGTCACCGTCGCCAACTACGAGTACCTCACGTATTGGCGCTTCTACCAGGACGGCAACATCGAATGCGAGGTCCGCGCGACCGGCATCATGGTCGTCACCCATTTCGCGCCCGGCGAGCAGCCGGCACACGGCACGATCGTCGACAACCTGACCTACGCGCCCTATCACCAGCACTTCCTCACCGCGCGGCTCGACCTCGACATCGACGGCACCGCCAACACGGTCTATCGCAGTGAGACGAAGCCGGAGCCGATCGGCCCGGACAACCCGTTCGGCCTCTCGCTGCGGCAGGAGAACACCCCGCTGCGCACCGAATCCGAGGGCAAACAGAACCCTGATTTCGCGACGCAGCGGTCGTGGAAGATCGCCAACGACAACGTGACGACGGGGATCGGCCTGCACCCGGCCTACAAGCTCTCCCCGTCGGGGGCCTTCCCGTCGATGTTCAACGAGGACTCGCCGGTGCTCGGCCGCGCGGAGGTCATCAAGCACTCCCTGTGGGTGACGCCCAACGCGCGAGACGAACGGTGGCCGGCGGGCGAATTCGTCAACCAGGGCGGCACCGGGATGGGGCTGCCGGAATGGACCAAGCGCAACCGCAGCATCGAGAACACCGACGTGGTGCTCTGGTACACCTTCGGCATCCACCACATCACGCGGCCCGAGGACTGGCCGATCATGCCAGCGGACACCGTGAGCTTCTGGCTCAAACCGTTCGGATTCTTCGAGCGCAACCCGTCGCTCGACGTGGAGCCGTCACCGTCGAAGTCGTCGCACTGCGGCGGCTCGAGTTGCGGCTGCGAGCACTGAGAGGTGTCGACGATGAGGCTCTATGTCGCTTATCTGGCCACCGACGGCGGTGCCGACGCCGTCGCGATCGGCGTGCGCCTCGCGCACTCGCTCTCGGCGGCGCTCGACATCGGGATGATCCTGCCGCCCGATGAGCAGGCCGCGCTGCACTCGGGCGATTTCGACGCGGTGCTGGCCGAACAGGCCGACGAATGGTTGGCGCAGGCGCGCGACCTCGTCCCCGACGACGTGGAGGTCGCGTCGCACATCTCCTTCTCCGACTCCGCCGCCGAGGGGATCATCGCGCAGGCGCAGCAGGTCGGCGCGTCGGCGATCATCGTCGGCGGTTCCGGCGGCGGGTTGATCGGCGGCCACACGCTGGGTTCCACGGTCAACGAATTGGTGCACTCGTCGCCGCTTCCACTCGTGTTGTCACCGCGGGGTGCGCGCCGGTCCAAGATCGCCAAGGTCCGCGAGATCACCTGCGCGCTGGGGATGAAGCCGGGGGCGGACCTGCTGTTCGACACCGCGATCCGCGCGGCGAAGGCGACCGGCGCCCGGTTGCGGGTCGTGTCGCTGATCGCACTCGACCGCACCGCGCGGGGGCGGCGCCCCGACGAGGAGGTGATCGCCGCCGCGACCAACCACGCCCAAGAGGCGTTCCAGAGCGCGCGGACCAGGCTGCCCGCGGGCACCGAGGTGCGCTGGGAGATCGTCACCGGCCCGACCGTCGAAGACGCGGTCAACAAGCTCGACTGGCATGACGGCGACCTCATCATGGTCGGTTCGAGCCGCCTCGCGGCCCGCCGCCGCCTATTCCTCGGCTCCACCGCGGCGAAGATGCTGCGGGTCCTCGACGTCCCGATGGTCATCGTCCCGAAGGAGGACGCGTGATGAGCGCTCCCGACCCCACCCCGACCGTCGTCACGACCCACCAGGGCTCCGACCTCCTCGACAAGGGACTCGCCACGGGCAAGGTCGGCACCTTCGCCGGCGCGGTCCTCGGCGTGTCCTGCGTGGCCCCCGGGTACACGCTGACCGCCAGTATCGGCGTAATCGTCGCGGCCGTCGGGTTGAAGATGCCCGCCATCTTCATCGCCGGGTTCATCCCGATGTTCCTCACCGCCTACGCCTACCGCGAACTCAACTCGCGGGCGCCCGACTGCGGTGCCTCGTTCACCTGGTCGACCAAGGCCTTCGGACCGTACGTCGGGTGGATGTGCGGCTGGGGGATGGTCCTCGCCACCATTATCGTGCTCTCCAACCTCGCCGCGATCGCCGTCGACTTCTTCTACCTCTTCCTCGCGCAGGTCTTCCACAACGACCACATAGCCGACCTGTCCGGGAACAAGCTGATCAACATCGCGACGACACTCGCGTTCATCGCCGTCGCGGCCTGGATAGCCGGTCGGGGCATCACCACCAGCCAGGTCGTGCAGTACGCCCTCGTCGGATTCCAGATGGTCGTCCTCGTGGTCTTCGCGGTCATGGCCATCGTGCGGGCGTCGAGCTCGCAGTTCCACGTCGCCTTCTCGCTGAGCTGGTTCAACCCGTTCAGCGGGCTCGCCCTGGGAGCATTCATCGTCGGCGTGACCGGCTCGATCTTCGCGTTCTGGGGATGGGATACCTGCCTCACCCTGGGCGAGGAATCCAAGGACCCGGAGAAGACGCCCGGCCGGGCGGGACTCCTCGCCGTCATCACGATCCTGCTGACCTACCTGCTGGTCGCGGTCGCGGTGATGATGTACGCCGGGGTCGGCGACAAGGGGATCGGCCTGGGGGCGACGGCGAACTCGGAGAACGTGTTCAAGCCGCTGGCCAATCCGGTGCTCGGCAGCTTCGGCGGGTTGATGCTGTTCCTGGCGATCTTCGCGTCCTCGGTCGCGAGTCTGCAGACCACATTCCTCCCGGCGGCCCGCACCATGCTGGCGATGGGCGCCTACGGGGCGTTCCCGCGCAAGCTCGCCACGGTCCATCCTCGGTTCATGGTCCCGACCTTCGCGACGGTCGTCTCGGCGATCGTCACCAGCGTCTTCTACGTCGCGGTGAAGCTGCTCTCCGAGCACGCCCTGTGGGACACCATCGCCGCGCTGGGCATCATGATCTGCTGGTACTACGGGATCACCGCCTTCGCCTGCGTCTGGTTCTTCCGCCGGGAACTGTTCGACTCGGTGCACAACATCGTCTTCAAGCTGGTCTTCCCGCTGCTCGGCGGGATCATCCTGGCCACCGTGTTCGTGATCTCGGTGAAGGAGAGTCTCAACCCCGATTCCGGCAGCGGCACCTCAGTGGGCGGGATCGGACTGGTCTTCATCATGGGATTCGGCCTGCTGCTGCTGGGCGCGGTCCTGATGCTCATCTGGCGATCGGCGCACCCCGCCTTCTTCCGCGGCGAAACCCTCAGCCGCGACACGCCACCCCTGCCGGAGCCCTAGGAGGTCCCCATGACATCGACCGTCACCAGCGCGTCGCGGGTGCCGCAGCGGCGCATCCTCCGCACCGCCATCCCCGGGCCGCGGTCGGAGGAACTCGCCGCCCGGCGCCGGGCCGCCGTGGCCGCCGGCGTCGGGTCGTCGGTCCCCGTCTACGCGGTCGACGCCGACGGGGGAGTGATCGTCGACGTCGACGGGAATTCGCTGATCGACCTCGGTGCCGGCATCGCCGTCACCACCGTCGGGGCCAGCGATCCTGGGGTCGCCGCCGCCGTCGCCGAGCAGGCGGCCCACTTCACGCACACCTGCTTCATGGTCACGCCGTACGAGGGCTACGTCGCGGTCGCGGAGAAGCTCAACGAGTTGACCCCGGGCGATCACGAGAAGCGCACGGTGCTCTTCAACTCGGGCGCCGAGGCGGTGGAGAACGCGATCAAAGTGGCCCGACTGGCCACCGGCCGCGAAGCCGTCGTCGCCTTCGACAACGCCTATCACGGGCGCACGAACCTGACGATGGCGCTGACCGCCAAGACGATGCCGTACAAGACCGGCTTCGGGCCCTTCGCACCCGAGGTCTACCGCATGCCGATGTCCTATCCGTACCGCGATCCGCTCGGGGACGACGGCGTGGCCGCCGCGCGGCGGGCGATCGCCCAGATGGAGACGCAGATCGGGGCCGATCAGCTCGCGGCGATGATCATCGAGCCGATCCAGGGTGAGGGCGGGTTCATCGTGCCCGCACCCGGCTTCCTGCCCACCCTCGTCGACTGGGCGCGCGAGCACGGCGTCGTGTTCATCGCCGACGAGGTGCAGACCGGGTTCGCGCGCACCGGCTCGTGGTTCGCCTGCGACGACGAGGGCATCGTGCCCGACCTGATCACGATGGCCAAGGGGATCGCCGGCGGGATGCCGCTGGCCGCGGTCACCGGGCGGGCCGAACTGCTCGACGCGGTGCACGCCGGCGGCCTCGGCGGGACCTACGGGGGCAATCCGGTCGCCTGCGCCGCGGCACTGGCGGCCATCGAGACGATGGCGCGCGCCGACCTCGCCGGCCGCGCGCGGGCCATCAACGCGGCCGCGACGGCGAAGCTGCGCGCACTGGCCGACGAGGTCGGCGTCATCGGCGACATCCGCGGCCGCGGGGCGATGATCGCCGTCGAGATCGTCACACCCGGCACCACCGATCCCGACCCAGCACTGACCAAGGCGATCGCCTCGGCGGCCCTCGCCGAGGGCGTCGTCGTCCTCACGTGCGGTACATATGGAAACGTGATCCGTTTGCTGCCGCCGCTCGTCATCGGCGACGACCTCCTGGACGAGGGGATCGGCGTCCTCGCCGACGCCGTTCGCGCGGCGACCCGATGAACAGAGGTGACCGTCGTGTCCGCTGATTCCGTCCCCGAGCTGCCCGCAGGCGTGCCCACCGGCCTGTGGATTGCCGGTGAATCCCGTTCTGCCGCCGGTGAATTCGAGGTCGTCAACCCGGCCACCGGTAAGCGGCTGGCCACGGTCGCCGACGCCACCGTCGACGATGCGCGCGCGGCGATGGACGCCGCGGCGGCCGTTGCGCCGCAGTGGGCGGCCACACCGCCCCGGCAGCGGGCGGAGATCCTGCGCAAGGCCTTCGAACTCGTCACCGCGCGCGCCGACGACTTCGCCCTGGTGATGACACTGGAGATGGGCAAGATCCTCGCCGAGAGCCGAGGCGAGGTCGCCTACGGCGCCGAATTCCTCCGGTGGTTCAGCGAGGAGGCCGTTCGGATCGGCGGCCGCACGGCAACCGCGCCCGCGGGAAACGGGGAGATCCTCGTTACCAAGGAGCCGGTGGGGATGTGCCTGGCGGTCACACCGTGGAACTTCCCCCTGGCGATGGGCACCCGCAAGATCGGGCCGGCACTGGCCGCCGGGTGCACGATCATCGTCAAGCCGTCGGAGGACACGCCGCTGACCATGCTGCTGTTGGCGCAGGTCTTCGCCGACGTCGGGCTGCCCGCCGGTGTGCTGTCGGTACTGCCGACGATGGACTCCAAGGGGGTCGTCGCCGCGATCATGGGCGACCCGCGGTTGCGAAAAGTGTCGTTCACCGGCTCGACTGGCGTCGGCAAGGCACTCGTCGCGCAGTCGTCGGAGCAACTGCTCCGCACGTCGATGGAGTTGGGCGGCAACGCTCCGTTCATCGTCTTCGACGACGCCGACCTGGACTCGGCGCTCGACGGGGCGATGGCCGCCAAGATGCGCAACGGCGGGGAGGCCTGTACCGCCGCCAACCGGATCTACGTGCAGAACTCGGTGCGCGACGAGTTCACCCGGCGGTTGACCGAGCGCATCGCCGCGACCCGCGTCGGACCGGGCTGGGCGGAGGGCGTCGGGCTCGGCGCCATCATCAACGAGCGCCAGCTGTCGTCGATCGAGGCCCTCGTCGACGACGCCGTCGCGGCGGGCGCCCGGGTGTTGACGGGCGGCAAGCGGATCGATGGTCCCGGCTGCTTCTATCAGCCGACGGTCGTCGACGACATCCCCGCGCACGCGAAGATACGCGACGCGGAGATCTTCGGCCCGGTGGCCGCGATCGTCGGATTCGACACCGAGGACGAGGCGATCGAACTCGCGAACGGCACCCCCTACGGCCTGGCGTCGTATTTCTACACCGAGTCGCTGGCGCGCACGCAGCGCGTGGCGGCGCGCATCCAGTCCGGGATGGTCGGGGTCAACCGCGGGGTCATCTCCGACGCCGCGGCACCGTTCGGCGGGATCAAGCACTCCGGGTTCGGCTCCGAGGGCGGCACCGAGGGGATCGAGGAGTACCTCAACACGAAATACATCGCATTGCCTCCGTCGCGGGCATAGGCAGACCTCGTACGCCGCCGCGATCGCGACGTCTCGATTGTGATCTGCGACCTGTAGCCCTGGCACCCCCGGAGGGTATGTCGCTAAGCTAAGCCTCATCTAATTTGGGAGGCTTCATATGGGGATGGGCTGGCAGGGCGCGATCCTTCGCGCGATGGGCGCCAAGGACCACACCGCGACGGCGACCGCGATCCGGAACATCACGTCGTCGGTGATCCGGATCGATTTCCACAGCGACACGCTGCTGTATGCCGACGGGGAGCTGCCGTCGGCGTGGATCCGCGCGTGGTTCCCGGACCCGGACGGCAGAACCAAGCTGCACCAGCGGGGATACACCTTCCTCGACCCCGATCCCGCGTCCGGGACCTTCGCGATCTGCTTCCTCGTCCACGAACCCGCGGGCCCGGCGTCGCACTGGGCGGCCCGGGCGCAGGTCGGCGACGAACTCGTCATGCACCGCCTGGGCGGGGACGGGTGGGACATCTCCGGCGACCAACCCGCCGGCTACCTGCTCGTCGGCGACGTCGCCTCGTGGCCGGGGATCGTCACGATCATCAAGGCGGCCGACCCCGCCGTGCCGGTCCGCGTGTACCTCGAATACACCCATGACGACGATCGCGACCTGCCCCTTCCAGACCATCCGAAGCTGACCGTGACCTGGGTGCCCGGCACCGACGACGCGCGTGCGCTGGTCGACGCCCTGGGCACCGAGTCCTTCCGCGGATGGAAGTCCTTCGTCGCCGCGGAGACCACCGCCACCCGACTCGTCCGATCGCGACTGCAGCTGGAGGACGGCCACAACAAGGCGACGATGCACGCCCAGGCCTACTGGATCCGCGGCCGCGCGATGGGCAAACAGGTCGACGCCGCAGAGGTCGACCTGACCGGCGTAGACGACGAGGGGACCGAGGAGACCGCGGCCGCCGTTGCCGCACCCGTCCGGGAGACGCAGACGGAGGCGCTCAAGGCGTCGCGGGAGCGGGCCCGGGAACAATCGATCCTGCGCCCGGCGAAACCCGCGTTCATCCTCAGCGGCGTCATCGCGCTGGTCCTGGCGGCGCTGGCGGTCCTCCCGTTGGTGCTGTTCGCGGAGGTCGCCAGACGATTCGTCGAGGGCGCGACGCGAGACGAGCTGGTACGGATCGGTGTCGTCGGCGCGATCATCCTGGTCGCCGGCGCCACACTCACCGCCCTGCTCATGGCCGGGCTGCACGTCTACGACCAGTTCTACTCGGCCGCGCTGCGGCAGCGCGTGATGACGAAGTTCACCGGCCTGCCGCTGGGCTGGTTCCAGGGCCGACGCCACGCCGAGGTGCGCAAACTCGCCCAGGACGACATCACGGCGCTGCACTACCTGGTCACGCACGCGATCGTCGACCTGGTGACCGCGGTCGTCACGCCGCTGGTGATCCTCGGCTACCTCTTCTCGGTGAACTGGACATTGGCCCTGGTGCTGCTCATCCCGATCGTCGCCTACGTCGTGATCATGGTGCGGCTCGGCCTGTCGGACCGGCCGCGGCTGAACCAGATGCTGCGCTGGAATGCGACACTGCCCGGTGAGGCGGAGAACTACATCGGCAACCAGCCGGTCAGCCGGGTCTTCGGCGACCGCGCGACCGTCGACTTCCCCGGCGAATTGGCGAAGCTGAACGCCTTCCTCAAGGAATGGCAGCGGATCACCATCGACACCAAGGCGACGATGATCCAACTCAACCGCCCGTTGACGTCGCTCGTCCTGATCGCGACCGCGGGCACCGCGCTCGTCGGAATCGGCTGGATGCCGGCGACGGCCATCCTGCCGTTCCTGGTTCTCGGCACCTCCTTCGGCGACCGCCTGCTGGCGGTGTCCTACGCGGCCAACGGCCTGCGCGAGGGGATGCTGGCGAAGTCCGCACTGGAACTCCTGCTCACGACACCGGAATTGGCCGCGGGCACCGAACCGGCACCGCGGGGCGCCGAGGCCGCGAGTCTGCGCTTCGACGGCGTCACCTTCGGCTACACCCCCGGGCGCAACGTCGTCGAAAACTTCGACCTGACGCCCATCCCCGGTGGGACCACCGCCATCGTCGGGCCGTCGGGATCGGGCAAGTCGACAGTCGCCGCCCTGGCCGCACGGTTGTGGGACCCGGCGGAGGGGAGTGTCACCCTGGACGGCGTCGACCTCAAGACGATCGGCGAGGACGAGTTGCGGGGCCAGATCGCCGTCGTACTGCAGGACGTGCAGTTGATCGCCGGCACCGTCGCGGACAACATCGCTCTCGGCCACCCTCAGGCCACCCGCGAACAGATCGCCGCCGCGGCGCGGACCGCCTTCATCGCCGCCGAGATCGAGGCGCTGCCCGACGGCTACGACACCGTCGTCGACCGCGACAGCCTGTCCGGCGGACAACGCCAGCGGATCGCGATCGCCCGGGCGCTGCTCGGCGACCCTCGCCTCGTCGTGCTCGACGAGGCGACCGCCGCCGCCGATCCGGACTCCGAGTGGGAGGTCCGCCAGGGCCTCTCGAAGCTGTTGGAGGGCCGCACGGTCTTGGTGATCGCCCATCGACTGCATACGGTCGCCGAGGCCGATCTCATCGTCGTCCTCGACGACGGGAAGATCGCCGAACAGGGCACCCGCACCGAACTGTTGGCCAACGACGGGCTGTACGCGCGCATGCAGAACCAGGCGATGGAGGCACTGGCATGATCTTCTCCGATATCGCGGCCGTGACCGGTCCGCAAGCACGACCCCTGCGCGTGCGGTTCTACGCCCTGACCGTGCTGGCCACCGTGCTGCAGGCCGCGGCGATCATGACGCTCATCCCCTTCCTCAACGCGCTGTTCAGCGGTGACGTGAAGTCGGCGTGGCCGTGGGTGGGGTTGCTGATCCTGGAACTGATCGGCTCGTGGGCGGCCGACAGCGCCGCGAGCCGCACCGGACTGCGCGTCGGATTCCACATCCTCGACGCGGTCGAGAAGTCCGGTCTGGGCGCCATCCGGCGCCTGGATCCGGGCCGCCTGCACTCCGAGCGGGCGTCGCGTCTGCGCGACCTGGTGGCGTTGGGCGGTACCGAGTCCGTGTCGGTCATGGTGCTGCTCGGCTCGCCGCTGATCCACGCGCTCGTCTTGACACCGCTTCTGGGCCTGCTGCTGTTCTTCGTCTCGTGGAAACTCGCGCTCGTCGCGCTGGTCGGCGCACTGGCGATGTTCCTCGCGCTCACCGCCTCGGCGCGGGCCGTGAGCCGGGCCGAGGCGTCGTACTCCGAGGCGATCCGCGGCCTCAACGACAAGGTGTTCGAGTTCGCCTGGGCCCAACCGACGCTGCGCGGCTCGGGTGTGGGCACCGGGACCGTCGACGGGGTGTTGCGGCAGTCGCGCAGCCGCGGCTTGCGGCTGCTGGCCTGGCAGATCCCCGGCGACCTGGTCTTCAGCATCGTCCTGCAGCTCACGCTCTTGGCCTTCGGTGTCACCACCGGTGCGCTCTATCTGAACGGCGAGCTATCCGGCATCTCGGCGGCGACGATGATCGTGGTGCTGCTGCGGATCGTCGAGGTCGTCGGATCGCTGTCGCTGCTGGCGACGCCGACCGCATCCGCGACCCGCACCTTCCGTGAGATCCGCGAGATCGTCGAGGAGGATCGGGCGGCAGCGGGGGAGGGCGACTCGTCGAAGGCCGCCGTCGGCGGTTCACCCGAACTCCGACTGCAGGATGTCGGATTCACCTATCCGGACGGCACGCCCGCGTTGGAGGGCGTCGACGCGGTGCTCCCGGCCGGCGGGGTCACCGTCGTCGTCGGCGCATCCGGATCGGGCAAGTCGACACTGCTCGACGTGCTCGCCGGGCTGCGGGAGCCGACGTCGGGTCGGGTTTCGGTCGGCGGCGACGCCGTGCCCGCCGGTGCGCGCCTCGCGGGCTCGTCGGTCGTGTTCCAGTCGACGCAATTGCGGCCGGGCACCCTGCGCGAGAACATCGGGGCTGCCGACGACGGGAAGCTCGTCGCACTCGCCGAGCGGTCACAGTTGACGGAATTGGTCGGGACGTTGGAGTCGGGATGGGATTCCCGGGTCGGTGAGGGCGGCAATTCGCTGTCCGGCGGGGAGCGGCAACGAGTGGGCCTCGCACGCGCGCTCGCCAAGCCGTCCGGCGTCCTGCTCGTCGACGAGGCGACGTCGGCGCTCGACGCGATCACCGAGCGTGCCGTCGTGGACGCCCTCGAGCAGGTGCGCGGCGAGCGGACGGTCGTCATCGTGACGCACCGCCCCGCGCTGGTGTCGCTGGCCGATCAGGTGATCGTGCTCGACGAGGGCAGGATCGCCGACTCGGGCAAGGTGGACGAGCTGTTGGCCCGTGGCGGCGTCTTCGCCGACCTCTGGACCCGATGGCGCGAATCCGAGGGTTGGCAGGTCTAGGAGCCGGCGTCGGGCCGGTAGTGGGCCATCCGATGGCCCGACCGCCACGGTCGTGCCGCACCCGAACTCCACCAGCGTCGCCACAGGCCGGGGCGCAGCGGGAGGTCGCGCAGTACCGCCAGCGGATCGAAGTAGTTCATGCGGGCGATCGCCTTCTCCCCGCGCAGGATGAACCGGTCGACGTTCGGCCATTCGATGCGCCGGTGGTCCACGTGTGCGTGCAACCGGAATTCGATGAACACGAGGGTGTCGTCGCCGGACCAGCGGTCGACGTCGGCCCGTAGGTCGGGCAGCCATTTCCAGATGCGGCGGAACTCTTCCTCGGCTGCCGGCAACCCGTACATGGGCGCGGCGAGCGGTTGCGTGAGCACCACGTCGGGATGAAGGATCTCACCGAGTCGTTCGGGCGACGGCGCCGTCCAGAAGTCGATGAATTTGTCGACGAAGGCTTCAGACATCGTCGAGTTCCCACACGCCGTCGTCGCGGTACTCGAGCCGGGCGCAGCGGCGACCGAAGGGCGGCGGTGTGATCCCGCGCCGTGCATCCCAGATCTCCAGTGCGTACGGCTCGCACCGGATGACCACGAAGTCGTCACCGGGGCCGTCCGGCCAGAAGGCACGCCAGCTCGGCATGAAGTACCGACGGGCCGTTGCCGGGTCCTCCTGAATCCGGGCCCGACAGTAGGCGACGACACAGGCCCGGTCGCGGTCGCGCTGATAGACCAGGAGCACGTTGTCGTCGGCCCTGATCTGCCGTGCCTTGCGACTCGTCGGGTCGGTGCCGAGATGGACGACGAGTTCGTCGTCGGCGGGGAACGGCTGCACCAATCGGGCTGTCGGACCTGCCGGCCCGGTGGTGACGAGATTGCAGTAGGTCGTCGACCGCATGATGGACCGAGCCGATTTCAAGCATCGTGCGGCGTCGTCTCGGTGCCGGCGGATCGCTACCGCTCGCAGCATCGCGGCGCCATACGACCGGACCACGGGTTCGAGCATCACCCACTAGATATTAGTGCGTTCACTCTAAAATCAACAGGTGCCCCCGGGGTAGGTCCTTCTGCCCTCCGTCCAGAGGAACCCGGGCACCGGCGATCCGCGGGGCTATCCTCTAACAATGGACTTGTCCAGCCCGATGGCGCGCCTGCGCGGAGCAGTCGTCGGATTGGTGTGTGCCGGTGCCGCCGTCGCGGCGCACAGCACCGGCGGCGGCGAGTTGCCCTCGTCCGCGTCGCTGGTGCTCCTCGTATGTTTCGGTGCGACGATCGGCTTGTTCGCCGCGCACCGGACCGGACGACTCCCGGTCCTCGTCGCGCAGCTGTGGCTGGGCCAGTTGATCGCGCACCTGCTGCTCACCGGTATGACGCCGCACTGCCAAATCTCGGCACTGACACTGCCGATGGTGATGGCGCACACCGTGACCGCCGTGGCCGTCGGATTGGGCTTGTGGTCCGCCGAGCGCCTCGTGGCCCTGGTCGTCTCCTCGATGCGCCGGTGGGTCGACCGCGTACTCGCCCTTCCCCCCGAGCCCGGGGCACGCCGGGTGCCGGTCTTCCACGGCACAACCGCTCTTCGCGAGTTCCTGCTCACCGGCCGACCGCCGGGACGCGGTCCGCCGCTCGTCGTCGCCGCGGCCTAGCGTCACGCGCCGGTCGGCGAACACCCCGTTCACCTCACCCGCGTCCACCAACGGACGGCGGGTATTCGAGCGCATCGCGCGCCACCTCCGAAAGCGAATCCGTCATGTCCACATCAACTGCGCCGCCCACCTCCGTGGTGTCGGCGGAATCAACGGCACCGCCGCCCACCTCAGCCACACCCCACCGTCGTCGACGTCGCACCACGGCGGGGTCGGCCGCCCTCGTCGCACTCTTGGGATCGGCGACGGTCCTCCCGTTCTACTTCTGGGACTATCACCTGCAGTCCCAGGGACGCAGCGCCGAGGCGAAGGGGATGCCTTGGATGCCCATGCACGACATGGATGTCTACTGGGCGGTCCCGATCATCATGGCCACCGGCGTCGCCGCGTTGATCTGGTCCTGGATCAGCGTCATGCTGGGACTGCTCGACTCGGGGAAACCGATCGGTTGGCTCCCGCTGACGCGGGCGCAAATCGACCGTTTCCACCGTCAGGTCTCGTTGCTCGTCCTCGCACTGGTGGTCGTGCACGCGGTGATGACCGTCTACGACGCGATGGGGGACACATGGCTCTCGGTCTTCGTACCCGGCAAGCAGGTGTGGGCCCCGTGGGGCTATTCCGTCGGCATCGTCGCCCTCTACCTCTCCGTGCTGTTGGGGCCGACCTACTATCTGCGCCGCTGGATCGGGCCGTCGACCTGGCGATACCTGCATCGGTTCTCGCTGCTCGTCTACATCCTCTCGCTCTGGCACACACTGCTCGTCGGCGCGGATGTGTCGGAGAACGGTTGGGTGCGCCCGACGCTGTGGCTGGCGCAGTTGCCGGTCCTCGCGCTGCTCGCCTACCGGGTGGCCCGTCCACTGCGCCGCTCTCGGACCGAGGTCGGCGCGCCGACCGATGCCCAGGCTCCGATCCGCTGGGCGACGGTGGCGTGCGTCGTCGCAGTCGCCGTCGTGGTGGTCGCAATCGTCACCACCGGGAACGCCGGCATCATCGCCCACAGCAACAACTGACTACAAGGAGAATCAACCATGTCCACCACCTCAGTAGCGCAACCCATTTCAGCCGGCCGTCGTCCCGGTCGTCTCGTCGCCGCCGTCATCACCAGCGTCACCGCCGCGGCGCTGCTGGCCGGCTGCGGTTCCTCCGACAAGACTGCTCCGGCCAGTGACCTCCACATCACCGATCCGTGGGTCAAGGCCGCGCCCTCGGGGATGACGGCGGCGTTTGCGACGATCGCCAATGACGGTGGCTCGTCGGCCCACATCGTGAGCGCCGAGTCGCCGGCCGCCATGCGGATGGAGATCCACGAGGTCGTCACGAGTCAGTCCGGCGAGTCGATGATGCAGCAGAAGAAGGACGGTCTGGTCATCCCCGCCCACGGATCGGTCACCCTCAAGCCGGGCGGCGACCACCTGATGCTCTTCAATCTGGTGAACGCGATAACACCCGGTAAGGATGTGAAGATCCAGCTCAAGCTGTCCGATGGATCGAAAACCACGTTCACCGCACAGGTCCGCGATTTCCCGGGGGCCGACGAGAACTACCACCGCTGAGATGACGGATCCGAATACCGCCAGGCTGAGGCTCAGCCGGCGGCGACTTCTCGCGGGCGGAGCAGCCGTGGTCGGCGCGACCGGCATCGGGGCGGCGGTGGTCGGCGCGGTAGACACGGCGCGATCCGCCGCGATCACCGGTGGCGACACCGAGCCGTTCTTCGGCCCGCACCAAGCCGGAATCGAGACGGAGCCGCAGGCCCACGCGAGGTTCATCGCGTTGGACCTGCGGCAGGGGAGCGGTGCCGACGAGGCCCGTTCCCTGCTCAAGCTCTGGACGGCCGACGCGGCACGACTGACCGGGGGTCGGGCGGCGTTGGCCGACACCGAACCCGACTTGGCCGCCTCACCGGCCCGACTGACCGTGACCGTCGGCTTTGGCCCGACCTTTTTCGACCGGGTCGATCGGGCACGTCGACGGCCATTGTCGGTGCGGCCGCTTCCCGGATTTTCCATCGACCGGTTGGAAGACCGCTGGAGCGGAGGTGACCTGCTGCTGCACGTCGCCTCCGACGATCCGGTGAGCCTCGCGCATGCGGTTCGCGTCCTACTCAAGAATGTGCGGACCATCGCCACGGTCCGGTGGACCCAGCAAGGCTTCCGCAGCGCTGTCGGGACACATCCGTCGGGAACGACGATGCGCAACCTCATGGGCCAGCGCGACGGCACCGTCAACCCGCAAGCTGGTATGGATCTCGACTCGGTAGTCTGGGCCGACGATCCGTCGCTGCCATGGTTCGTCGGCGGGACGACGATGGCGCTCCGGCGCATCCGGATGTCGTTGGACACGTGGGACAAGGTCGACGACGGCGAGCGCGACTTGGTGATGGGACGGCGTCAGGACACTGGTGCGCCCCTTACCGGCACCGATGAGCACGACGATCCGGACTTCACGCGAACGTCCGAAGGGATCACGGTCATCCCGCCCAACGCCCACATCGCCCGCGCCCATCACCGCAACCCGTCGGAACGGTTCCTGCGGCGCTCGTACAACTACGACGATCCGCCGGGGCCCGGGACGACTACCGATGCTGGCTTGATCTTCGTCGCCTATCAGCGCGACATAGACGCACAGTTCCTGCCGGTACAGCAACGGTTGGCGCAGGCAGACGCGCTCAACACCTGGACGACTCCGATCGGCTCGGCCGTCTTCGCCATCCCGCCCGGAATCGCGCAGGGGCAGTTCCTCGGCCAAGGACTGCTCGAGTGAGCCCTGATCGCCATTACGCCACAGTGACGTAATGGCCTTGTGGCTGCTGAGGTTCCCGATGCTTTCGGCGTTTCCTTTGCCCTACCTATCCTGATAGCCAAGGAAAGGGAAGGGTCCTGTGGAGCGAATCGCTGTTTCGAGCACGAACCTCAACTCTGTTGGGTACGACGAGCAAAGCATGACCCTTGAAGTCGAGTTCAAAAACGGATCTTTGTATCAGTACTTCGATGTTCCGGCCGCCGCGTATCAAGAGTTGGTAGGAGCGAGCAGCGTGGGGCGGTACTTCACTCAGAACATTCGCAACGCGTACAGGTACTCCCGACTGTGAGGCGCGATCCGTGACGACGCCTGACGGGGCGCTCAGTGCTGCGCGAGGCGTTCGGTGGTGCGGGGCTCCAAGGCGCTCATTGCGTCACAGTGACGTAATAGAGCGAGCCGACAGGGAGTCTAGGAGTGATGGGAAGCGGCGGAACGAGCGTCGAATAGCCCGGCGCCACCGTGGCCGGCGCCAGCAACTGGCGCGAACAAGCCGACAGCCGCGTCACGGACGTGACGCCATTAGTGATCGCGAAAAGACTGCGACAGTCGGCTGACTGTCAGGCAGTCGCGGAATACTGTCAACAAGTCCTGGATCGGACAGGACGGCAACCCATGGACCGGGTTGACCTCCTAGTGGGCGCGCCCAACCATAGTGCCGATAAGATACATTATGTCAACTAAACTCTAGCTTGGGATACTCACCCGGTGGCATCGACCGGCAGGCCGCTCCCCGGCCACCGATCCGACATCGGATCGCCCCTCGTCAACCGACGGCGTGCCCCACGAGCAAACCGATGCCGTAGGTGACGGCCATGGCGATCGCGCCGCCGGCGGTTACCCGCAGGACCGCTTTCGGCACGTCTGCCTTGCCGACCACCGCGCTGATCCATCCGGTCAGCGCGAGCGCCACGCAGACGATGACGAAGGTCAGCGGTATGCGCAGGTTCGCCGGGAGCAGCACGATCGCCAACAGCGGCAGCAGCGCGCCCACCGTGAACGACACCGCGGACGAGATGGCGGCCTGCCAGGGGTTGGTGAGTTCCTCCGGGTCGATCCCCAACTCGGCCTCGGCATGGGCGGCGAATGCATCATGTTCGGTGAGTTCGACGGCGACCTGGCGGGCGGTCTCCCCCGAGAGTCCCTTGGCCTCGTAGATGGCGACGAGTTCGCTGAACTCTTCTTCGGGCATGTCCCGCAGCTCGCCACGTTCCTTGTCCAGCAGCGCCTTCTCGGTGTCCCGCTGGGTGCTCACCGATACGTACTCGCCCAGCGCCATCGACACCGCACCGGCCGCGAGACCCGCGATGCCGGCGGTGAGGATCGGCGCACGCTCCACCGTGGCGGCGGCCACACCGACGACGATGCCGGCGGTCGAGACGATGCCGTCGTTCGCACCGAGCACACCGGCGCGCAACCAATTCAGTTTCGCTCCGGTACCGGGGGCGTGCGGCTCATCCGAATGCGTTGCTGGGGAATCGGCCATGACGTCATGCAATCAGGCCGGCAAGAAGATTGTCCAGCAAGGACGCACACACTTACCCGGCCAAATGCACTGGGCGCCAGCCGAATCGGCTGGCGCCCAGTGGAGGAGAAATCCGAAGCCTACTTGAGGCCCGACTCCACTTCCTTGCCGTTGACGGTCACCGCAACCTTATGCGTCTTGGTGTCGTAGGTGATCTTGCCGTGCTCGAAGGTCGATTCCTTCATGTCACCGTTGGTGGTCTCATCGCTGGTCGCGACGCCCAGCGGGCCGGCCGAACCGTTCTTCCCGTCGGTCGCCGGAACGCCCTCGGCGTTGCGGTCGACATTCCATGCGTCGCGGATCTTGCCCCAGACGATGTAGGCCGGAGTTCCCGGATCATCATTCTTGGCGATGATCACACCGCCCTGGAACTGCTGGAATACCACGCCGCTCTCGCGCTTCTCCCCGTTGTGGTCACCCGTAAGCGGCATGCCGAGGTCCTTCTTCTGCGCCTCGGTGGCCGATGCGTACTTCGCCGCGAGCGGACCGCTCAGCGTGACCTCCATGCCGCGCTCGCCGGGCACCTTCACCTCGGAGGGGGCCGTCGCGGTCATCTGACCCGCTGCGGACTCGGCGCCGGCCACGGCCGACGACACGGCATTCGACGCCGCATTGGCCGCGTCTTTGGCGTCATCCTTGGTACAGCCGGAAGCGATCAGCCCGACGGCGGACAGGCCGACGATGACTGCAGTGGTGCTCTTCGCGAGTTTCCTCATGGTGGATTGTTCCTCTCGGACGCTTACTGCGAGGTAGACGAGTGGTGGCTGTTTGGCGCACCGGGCCTGACCCTAGACCTCATTCCGCGCGTTGGGGGCTAGTTCTGGGAACGCTCATCTTCTGGGCGTGAGCCTCAGCGTGCCAAACCGAGGAAGGCCATCATGGCTCGTTCCATCTCGACTACCTCTTGCGCGGTGAGCCGCCCCAGACGTTCGTGAACACTCGATCGCCGAACCGCGGTGAGCTTGTCGATCATGATGTTGCCGCAGGACGAGGCCTCGTCGCGTACACGCCTACCGCCACGGTCCAGACCTCACCGCAATTCACTCACCCTCGTCCCATGAGATCGCAACCGATTCGATGAACTCCTGATCGTCGGTGCCTGCGTCGGCCCGGGCCACAAGTCCGGACTGTCGGTGGGCCTCGTCGGCGAATGCATCACTCACGACAGGCCGGCGACGACCTTCTTGGCCGTTGCCTTCGCCGATCCGGGATTCTGACCGGTGACCAGTCGCCCGTCGACCACGACGTAGGAGACGAAGGGCAGCAGCGCCTTCTCGTATCGCGCTCCCCGATCCTTCGCGACCTGTTCGGCGTTGTAGGGAACCAGCTCGTCGACCTTGGCGAGCTTCTCCTCTCGCCAGGAGAACCCGGTCATCTTCCGCCCGGCGATCAGGTACGACCCGTCGGAGAGCTTCGTGTTGAGCAGTCCGCAGTAGCCGTGACAGACCGAGGAGACGATGCCGCCGTTCTCGAATATCTCGCGCGTGATGCGCTGCAGTCCCCCGCTGTCGGTGAAGTCGTACATCACGGCGTGACCGCCGGTGAAGTAGATGGCGTCGAAATCGGAGGCATCCACTTCGTCGGGGCTCGACGTCTTCTCTAACAGCGCCATCTTCGCCGGGTCCGACCGCCACGCCTTCGCGGTCTTGTCGTAGTTGGGGAAGGTCAGGGAGCGCGGTTCCAGGGGTACCTCTCCCCCGGCCGGGCTCACCAGCGTCTGCTCGTAGCCGGCGTCGTCGAAGACGTGCCAGGCGTGGGTGAGTTCGGAAAGCCACAGCCCGGTCGGATGAGTCGGCTCGTCGTAATGAGCGACGTTCGTGACGACGTTGAGGATGCGCTTGGCCATATTGAGACCTTAACTCTCACCCGCACAGAAAGCCCGCTATAGCCATCTGACCTGCGCGAAGACACAGCACTCCAGGGGCGGCGACGATCCGCGGGATTCTTTGTGCAGACAAAGCCCCGCCGATGTGCCACGGTGAAGATACCCCGACCGTCGGGAGTGACTGTGAAGGGAGACCGTAGTGACCACGTTTGAGGCCACAGAGATTCTCGCGCGTTCAACGACCATGAGCCAGCAAGTCGGCTGGATCGGCTACATCATCATCGGCGCGCTCGCGGGCTGGATCGCGGGCAAGATCGTCAAGGGCGGCGGCTCCGGCATTCTGATGAACATCGTCATCGGAATCGTCGGCGCCCTCATCGGCGGTTTCCTGCTGAGCTTTTTCGTCGACACCGCTGGTGGCGGCTGGTGGTTCACCCTGTTCACCGCCATCGCAGGATCGGTGATCCTGCTATGGATCGTCGGACTGGTCACCGGCAGAAAATAGTAGGCAACTGCGAGGAACCGCCCGCCCGACCTCACATCGGCGCGGGCGGTTCGTCGTATGTGGAGACCGGCCGTTCTAAACCCACTGGACGAGCTGGACGACGATGCCGTTCGGGTCGCGGAACTGGCAGTAACGCTCCCCCCAGGGCTCCGTCTCCGGTTCCGTGACCACCGCGGCCCCGGCGTCGCGCATCGTCGCGAAGCTCGTGTCGACGTCGTCGACCACGAACACCAGCAACAACCCCTCTCCTGCACTACCGGCCAGCGTCTTTGGTTTGAATGTCGCCAAGCCGGTCTTGAGGTAGATGACGTTCGGCCCACCATCCGGATGTTCCAACGACACGAACCCATCGGCCTCCATGGCCACCCGGTGCCCGATGTGGTCGGCCAAGAACGCCGCCGACGCGCCGGGGTCGTCGACGTTGAGCGAGATGGCGGTCGAGGTAATCTGCATAGCAAACCCTTTCCGTATGGCGTACCGATACCATTTATCGTATGCTGTACGGTAATTACTACACGTACATCATACGAAAATCAAGGAGGGCAGTGGACACCATCGATCTCCTGTGGCGACGCGAGGTCTCCGCGACGCGACGGGGCCGACCACCCAAGTACGACACGGATCAGATCGTCGACACGGCGATCACCGTCGCCGACCGGGTCGGGTCGTCGTTCTCCCTGCGGGACGTCGCCACGGACCTGGGCATCCCGGTGATGTCGCTGTATTCCTACGTCGAGAGTCGGGATCAACTCGTCACGCTCATGGCCGACGACGTCCGCGCCGACATGGCCCACGACCCTCTACCGGAACCGTGGCGCGGTCAGCTCGCGGTGATCGCGCACGACAACCTGACCCTGTTCCTCGCACATCCGTGGATGGCCGAATTGGAATCCGAGCGCGAGATCCTCGGTCCCGGCACGCTGGCCAAGTACGAGCACGAGCTGGGCGTCGTCGAGTCCTTGGGCCTGTCCGACGTCGAGAAGGACGCGGTCCTCACCCTGATCCACGACTATGCGCGCGCCAATGCCCGCTCAATCGTGGCCGCCGGCCGGGAACGTGCGCAGGAAGACCCCGCGCAATGGTGGGAACGCGAGGGCGCCAAACTCGCCGTGCTCGGCATCGAGGCGCGTTTCCCCCTGGCCTCCCGAGTCGGCGCCGCGGCCGGCGAGGCCCAGGGAGCGGCCCGCGACGCCGACTACGCGTACCGCTTCGGCCTCGACCTCATCCTCGACGGGATCGCCGCCCGTCTCGATTCCCCCGACTCCCCCACCACCGACGAATAGGACCTCCATGCCCGACACCCACCCCGCCGATTCCCACGACCTCATCCGTGTCGTCGGCGCCCGCGTCAACAACCTGCGCGATGTCAGCGTCGAGCTGCCCAAGCGCCGCCTGACGGTCTTCACCGGCGTATCCGGGTCAGGCAAGAGCTCCCTGGTCTTCGGCACCATCGCGGCCGAGTCGCAACGACTCGTCAACGAGACGTACAGCGCATTCGTCCAGGGCTTCATGCCGTCCCTGTCGCGACCCGACGTCGACGTCCTCGACGGACTCACCACGGCAATCATCGTCGACCAGGAGCGCATCGGCTCCAACCCGCGCTCGACCGTCGGCACCATCACCGACGCGAACGCGATGCTGCGCATCCTCTTCAGCCGTCTCGGCAAACCGTATATCGGTGCGTCGTCGGCTTTCTCCTTCAACATCCCGTCGGTCTCCGCGTCGGGCGCGGTGAAGGTCGAGAAGGGCACGGCCAGCCGTGCGGAGAAAGTCAGTTTCACCCGCACGGGTGGGATGTGCCCGCGGTGCGAGGGCATGGGGTCGGTCTCCGACATCGACCTCACCGCGCTCTACGACGACGAGAAGTCGCTGTCCGAGGGCGCCCTGACCATCCCCGGATACACGATGGACGGCTGGTACGGCCGCATCTATCGCGGCTCGGGCTTCTTCGACCCCGACAAACCGATCAAGGACTTCAGCGCCCGCGAACTCGACGACCTCCTGAACAAACCGCAGACCCGGATCAAGATCGACGGCATCAACGTCAACTACGAAGGGCTGATCCCGCGCATCCAGAAGTCGATGCTCTCCAAGGACCCGGAGTCGATGCAGCCCCACATCCGGGCATTCGTCGATCGCGCGGTCGCCTTCGCCACCTGTCCGGACTGCGACGGCACCCGGCTCGACAAGCCGGCCCGCTCCTCGAAGATCAAGGGCATCAGCATCGCCGACGCCTGCGCCATGCAGATCAGCGACCTGGCCGCGTGGGTCGACGATCTCCACGACGAGTCCGTCGCCCCCCTGCTGACCGTTCTCCGCGAAACCCTGGCCGCGTTCACACAGATCGGCTTGGGCTACCTCTCGCTGGAACGCCCCACCGGCACCCTCTCCGGCGGCGAGGCTCAGCGGATCAAGATGGTCCGCCACCTCGGCTCGGCCCTCACCGACATCACCTACGTATTCGACGAGCCGACCGTGGGGCTGCATCCGCACGACATCGACCGGATGAACGAACTCCTGTGCCAGTTGCGCGACAAGGGCAACACCGTCCTCGTCGTCGAACACAAGCCGGAGACCATCGCGATCGCCGATCACATCGTCGACCTGGGTCCCGGCGCGGGCACCGACGGCGGCGAGATCTCCTACGAGGGGTCCGTCGACGGATTACGCGCCAGCGGGACGCTCACCGGTCGCCACCTCGACGACCGTGCCCGGCTGAAGACCGCGGTCCGCCCGTCGTCGACGGCGCTGGAGATCCGGGGCGCGTCGACCAACAACCTCGACGACGTGGACGTCGACGTGCCGCTGGGCGTCCTCACCGTCGTGACCGGTGTCGCGGGATCGGGGAAGAGCTCCCTGATCCACGGCTCGATCAAACCGAGCGACGACGTCGTCTTCGTCGACCAGACCGCGATCCGCGGCTCCCGTCGGTCCAGCCCCGCCACCTATACCGGCCTGTTCGAACCGGTGCGCAAAGCCTTCGCGAAGGCCAACGGGGTCAAACCCGCCCTGTTCAGCCCCAACTCGGAGGGGGCCTGCCCGGTGTGCAAGGGCGCCGGTGTCATCTACACCGACCTCGTGACGATGGCCGGGGTGGCCAGTCCCTGTGAGGACTGCGGCGGGAAGCGATTCCAGGCCCAAGTGCTCGAGTACAAGCTCGGCGGACGCGACATCAGCGAGGTCCTGGGGATGTCGGTGGCGCAGGCCGAGGCCTTCTTCGGCGGCGAGGTCGACGGTGCGGCCGAGGCCAAGACGCCGCCGGCGCACAAGATCTTGCGGCGACTCGTCGACGTCGGGCTCGGCTATCTGCGCATCGGACAGCCGCTGACCACGCTGTCCGGCGGTGAGCGCCAACGGCTCAAGCTCGCGGCGCAGATGGGTGAGAAGGCCACGGTCTACGTCCTCGACGAGCCGACGACCGGCCTGCACCTGGCCGACGTCGAGAACCTCCTCGCCCTCCTCGACCGACTCGTCGACGGCGGCAAGTCCGTCATCGTCATCGAGCACCACCAAGCCGTGATGGCGCATGCCGACTGGATCATCGACCTCGGCCCGGGTGCCGGACACGACGGCGGGCGGATCGTCTTCGAGGGCACGCCCGCCGCGATGGTCGCCGACGCCGATACGCTCACCGGAGCGCACTTGGCCGCCTACGTCGGATAGGTTGGAACCAGACAAATCGACTCCACCGAAGGGCAGCACGTGCTGGGGACCGTCCTCCTGATCATCGGCTTGGTCGGCCTCGTCCTGACACTGTTGTCCCTCGTCGGCGTGGACCTCGACATCGCGGCCGATCTGCACCTGGGATTCGACGTCGGCGACTCCGGCGTCGGCCTGTTGTCGCTGCTCACCCCGTTCGTGACCGGGTTCGGCCTGCTGTCCGGCGGGCTGATGGTGCTGCGCGACGTGCCGGCCCTGCCCGCGCTCGCCGCCGGCGCGGCCCTGGGCCTCGTCCTGGCCGTGATCGCCGGGTTCCTCCTGTCCTACCTGCTGAAGCAGGGAACCGAACTGCCCAGCGTCGACCTGATCGGCGCGCACGTGCGCGTCGTCGAACCCGTCGGGCCGGGACGTCTCGGCACCGGGGAGGTCAAGACCGAGATCGGCACCCGCCAGATCTCCATCGCCGCCGACGAGAGCTACGTCCTGGGCGACTACGTGCGCATCACCAACCAGATGGAGGGCCGCACGGCGTATCACGTCGAACGCCTCCCCTACGACCAACCGGATGTTTCCTAGAAAGGAATCCCACCACCATGTCGACACTGATCCCGGCGATCGGTATTGCCGTCGTCCTGATCGTCATCTTCGTCATCCTGCTGTTGTCGCGGTACCGCGTGCCCGGCGCCGAGGAGGCGTTCATCGTCACCGGTACCGGCAAGGGCCACCAGGGCAAGGTTTACCGCGGTACGGGTACGTTCGTGCTCCCCGTCGTCCAGAAGGCCACGCGCGTGCAGCTGTCGTCGGTGAAGGCCGACCTGGACACCTCGACGCCCGCCAACGACGGCATCGAGCTGAAGGTCCGCGGCGTGGCCGTCGTCAAGGTCGGCGACACCCCCGAGGACATCCTCAAGGCCGGCCCCCGTTTCGGCGACGACCTCATGCGGATCAACTCGCTGGTCACCGAGCAGCTTTCCGGTGAGCTGCGGTCCATCGTCGGCACCATGACCGCCAAGAGCATCCTCGTCGACCGCCAGCAGCTCGTCGACCAGGTGGCCCAGTCGATCAAGGAGATCCTGGCCAACCAGGGGCTGGTCCTGGACAGCTTCTCCATCAACGACGTCCAGGATTCCGACGGCCAGTACTTCAGCGACCTGGCCGCCAAGGAGCGCTCCGACCAGTCGGCCATCGCGGCCCAGTCGCGCGCCATCGCACACCGCGTCGCCGAGCAGAGCCGCATCGAGAACGAGCAGGCCATCATCGAGCAGCAGCGCGAGCTCGACATCCAGCGCGAGACGGCCCGGCAGGCCACCGACCGCGCATCCGCAGAGGCCGACGCCGTGCGCCCGCTCGTCGAGGCCGAGCGTCGCCGCGTCCAGGTGGAGAAGGACAACGAGGTCGCCGCACAGCGGGCTATCCTCCGCGACACCGAACTCGACGCCGAGGTCCGCCGCCCGGCCGAGGCCGAGCTGTACGCCGCGCAGCAGCGGGCCGAGGCGAAGAAAGCCGAGATCACCGCGGAGGCGGAGGCGCGTGCCGCCGGCATCCGGATCACCGGTGAGGCCGAGGCGCAGGCCCTGGAGATGCGTGCCGAGGCGCTCGGCAAGCTCGACCAGGTCGGTCAGCTGGAGCTGGTGCTCTCCAAGCTGCCGGAGATCGTCCGCGCCGCAGCGGAGCCGCTCTCGGAGGCCAGCATCACCCTGGTCGGTGACTCGGTGGACCCGCTGACCCGCGGCGCCGGGTCGGGGCTGGCCGGTGGTCTGGAGGTCATCCGGGGTACCACCGGTCTCGACATCGCCGGACTGCTCGCCGATCTGGGCGACAAGGTCACCGGGAGCCAGGGCGCCGACGTCCGCAAAGCCGACGACGACAAGTCGGGCGAGTAGCGGACCTAGCGCTTGAGCCCGTGCCGGCGTGCCACCATCGTGGTGACCACGCGGCGCGGGACCAGGCGTTTCAGGGTGAAGACGAGTGGCGCGTTCGACCCGACGGCGTAGAACTCCTTCGGCGGGTCGGCCTCGATCGCCGCGACGATCGTCTTCGCCACCTTCGCCGGTGAGATTCCGGCCTGTTCATTCGCGTCGAGATTGGCAATCATCGTGTCGTAGTCGTCGCGATAGGGCGAGTCGTCGGCGATGTAGTGGGTACGGCGCGTCCCGATCCCGGTGGCGATCGATCCCGGTTCCACATGGGAAACCCAGACCCCGAACGGCGAGAGCTCCTGACGGGCGGAGAGGGCGAACCCCTTGAGCGCCGCCTTGGCCGCGCAGTAGGAACCCCGGTGTGCCAGCGGAAAGCTCGCCAACATCGATCCCACGGTGATGACGCGGCCGTAGTGCTGCTCGCGCATATGCGGCAACAGGCGCTGGGTCAGTTGCACGGCACCGAACACGTTGGTCTGGAACAGACGGTCCACGGCGTCGTCGGGCAACTCCTCCAACGGCCCGGACTGGCTCTCCCCCGCGTTGTGCACGACGATGTCGACGTCGCCCACTGCCTCGGCACACTTGCTGATGGACTCCCGGTCGGCCAGGTCAAGGGCAACGTATTCGACGCCGGGCAGCCGGTCGGCGGCGGCGAGGGCGTCCGGGTTGCGGCTGGTGCCGATCACCCGGTAGCCGCGGCGGTCCAGTTCCCGCGCGACCTCCAGCCCGATACCCGACGAGGCGCCGGTGACCAGCGCGGTCTTGTTACCACTCGTAGACGACATACTGCGAGCCTAACCGGCCGTCGGAAGCCGAGACCGATCCGGATACCTAGCCACTGTTGCGCAGCGCGGTGGCCAGTCCGTTCATCGTGATCAGGATGCCCCGGCGGACCTCGCGGCTGTCGTCTCCGGCGCGGTAGCGGCGCAGGAGTTCGACCTGCAGCAGGTTCAGCGGCTCCAGGTAGGGGAAGCGGTTGTAGACCGAGCGCTTGAGCGCCGGGTTGTCGGCGAGGAGGTCGTCGGAGTCCGTGATCAGGGCGTGCATGGCGATCGTCAACTCGTGCTCGGCGACGATCCGGCCGAAGACGCGGTCGCGCAGCGCCGCGTCGGGCACCAGCTGGGAGTACCGGTGCGCGACACCCATATCGGACTTGGCGAGCACCTGCGCCATATTCGACATGACACTGGCGAAGAAGGGCCAGCGCCGGTTGTAGTCGCGCAGCGTCTCGAGCCGCCCGGCCGATCCGTCGTCGTCGCCGATCCACTCGGCGAAGGCGGTGCCCGTCCCGTACCAGCCGGGCAGCATGACGCGCGACTGGCTCCACGACAGCACCCACGGGATGGCCCGCAGGTCGGAGATCTGCTTGGTCTGCTTACGCGACGCCGGACGGCTGCCGATGTTGAGTTCCCCGATCTCCGAGAGCGGCGTCGACGTGGTGAAGTATTCGACGAATCCGTTGGTCCGGTGGACCAGGTCGCCGTAGGCGGTGCGGGCACGCGCGGCGAGGTCGTCGAGAATCGAGTAGGCGCGCTCGGAGTCGTCGCCGAGCCCCTCCACGTCGAGCAGCGACGACTCGATGGTGGCGGCGAGGATGGTCTCGAGGTTGCGGTGGGCCGAAACCGGCTCGGCATACTTCGCCGCGATGATCTCGCCCTGCTCGGTGATCCGCAGCGAGCCCTGCACCGCCCCGGGAGGTTGGGCGAGGATGGCCTCGTAGCTGGGCCCGCCGCCGCGGCCGACCGTCCCGCCGCGGCCGTGGAACAGCCGCAGCCGGACACCGGCGCGCTTCGCCGCCTCGACCAGGTCGAGTTCGCCGCGGTACAACGCCCAGTTCGCCGCCAGGTATCCGCCGTCCTTGTTCGAGTCGGAGTAGCCGAGCATGACCTCCTGCATGTTCTGCTGGCCCTCGACGACCTGGCGGTACAGCGGCACGTCCAGCGCCGCCAGGATCGTCGCGGCTCCCTGTTGCAGGTCCTCGATGGTCTCGAACAACGGGACGACGCGCAGCGCGCTCCGGGCGCCCTCCCCGCCGCCGGCGTCGTAGAGACCGGCCTCCTTCAGCAGGATCAGCGCCTCGAGCATGTCGCTGACCGAGGTACACATGCTGATCACGTAGTTGGGCACGGACTCGGGTCCGAAGGTCTCGATCGCGGTCGCCGCGGCCCGGACGATCGTCAACTCCTTGACGGCGAGTTCGCTGAGCTCGGCCTCCGGCCCGGTCAACGGCCGCCGGGACCGCAGTTCCCGCGTCAGGACGGCGACACGGTCCTCCTCCGCCAGTGAGAGATAGTCCTCGTGCACACCCGCCCAGGCCAACAGTTCGGCGACGACCGTCTCGTGCATCTCGGAGTTCTGCCGCATATCCAGACCGGACAGGTTGAACCCGAATACCCGGACGCCTTCCCGCAGGCGCAGCAGCCGGTCGTCGGCGATGTCGTCGTCGGCGTTCGCGCGCAGGGCCGCGTCGATGACGTCGAGGTCGGTGCGCAACGACTCCTTGCCGTCGTAGGGGGCGCGATCGCTCTCGATCAGATGCGGCAGGGAGGCCGCCGACGGTCCGAGACGGGCCAACGCCGTCGTCGACAGCCGCTCGCGGATCACCTGCAGCGCGGCGCGGAACGGCTCGTCGGCCGAAGCCCCCGCCGCCGTTGCGGCGAGATCGGCCAGACCGGAGGGAACGGTGATCAGCCGTTCGGACATGCTGAGCTCCTGTGCGAGCGCGGTGCACTCGGCGAGGTGGTGCGCGAAGGCCATCCGGGCGGCCGACGAGGTGGCCGTCGCGACCACGTCACCGGTGACGAACGGGTTCCCGTCGCGGTCGCCGCCGATCCATGATCCCATCCGGATGAGCGGGGCATTCTCCAGCCCGGCGTCGGGATAGGCGGCGCACAGGGCGCCGCGGGTCTCGTTGTTGATCCGCGGCACGACGTCGAAGAAGGTGGCGTCGTAATACCGCAAGCCGGCGGCGATCTCGTCGAGGATGCTCAGGCGGTCGAGGCGGATCAGCGCGGTCTGCCACATCGTGAGGATCTGGCGTCGGATGGCGGCCAGGGCCGCCTCCTCCTCTGCCGGGGTCAGCTCGGTGCGGCGGCGCAGGCGCATCAACTCGGTGATCCGGTTCTGGGCGTCGAAGATCGTGCGCCGCCGGGTCTCGGTGGGGTGGGCGGTGATGACCGGCACCACCGTCGCGTCGGAGAGTTCAGCGGAGACGCGTTCGCTGGTCAGCCCGGCCGCCGCGAGCTTCGCATAGGTCGCCGCCAGGCTGCTGTTCTGCGGTTTGTCACCGGCACGCAGGTGGATCGAACGCCGCCGCTCCCGGTGGATGTCCTCGGCGAGATTGGCCAGCAGCGCGAAGAGTGAGAACGCCCGCGCGACGGGCAGGAGTTCGGCGGCCGGCTGGTCGGTGTAGCGGCCGGCGAGGGCATCCCGGTCGAGCGCATCCTCCCGGATGTCGAAGGCGGCCTGCCGCGATCCCTCGACCAGGTTGAACGTCGCGGCACCGGAATGCTCGCGGATGACGTCGCCGAGCATCCCGCCGAGCAGGCGGATGTCCTCGCGGAGGGGTTCGGTCAATGCGCGATCGGTCTTGTCCACCTCGAGGTGGCTGACGATGGTGCCCGCCGGGCGCCATTGCGCAGAGGAAACGGGTACGGCCGGATCAGGATCTGCATCACCCATGGGTCGAGTATTCCCCACCGGTGGCGCCCCGGCGACCCGGGGGCGATCAGATCACAATCAGTGCGAAAGCTTGATCTGCAATTCCATGCCGACGATCAGGACGACCCACAGGAATCCGACGATGATGGTCATGCGGTCGAGGTTGCGCTCCACCACGCTCGAACCCGACAGGCTCGACTGCACGCCGCCGCCGAACAGCGACGAGAGTCCGCCACCCTTGCCGCGGTGCAGCAGGACCAGCACCACCAACAGCAAGCTGGTGACGGCGATTCCGATCTGAAGGGCGAGTTTCACTGGAGCGGGTCCTTGCTTCTACTTGGGTCCAATCGGCGCGACGGCCACCGAAGAGTGTACGCGACTCGGGGCCGGGACTACGGGAGCGGGCCGCCCGCGGCGATGGCGGAGAGGGTCGCGAACTCGTCGGCCTTCAGCGAGGCGCCGCCGACGAGCGCGCCGTCGACGTCGGGCTGCGCGATCAGATCGGCGATGTTCTTCGCGTTGACCGAGCCGCCGTAGAGGATGCGGATCTTCTCGGCAGTCGCGTCGTCGGCCAGCTCGGCGACGGTGGCGCGGACCGCGGCGCAGACTTCCTGCGCATCGTCGGCGCTGGCGACGCGGCCGGTGCCGATGGCCCACACGGGCTCGTAGGCGATGACCGTCTTGGCGATCTCCGCGGCGCTCAGACCGGCCAGGGAGCCCTTGAGCTGCGCGGTGTTGAACGCGATGTGGTCGCCGGCCTCGCGCACCTCGAGCCCCTCGCCGATGCAGACGATCGGGGTCAACTCGTGGCGCAGCGCGGCCTTGGTCTTCGCCAGGACGACCTCGTCGGTCTCCTGGTGGTAGGTACGGCGCTCGGAGTGGCCGACGACGACGAAGGTGCAGTCCAGCTTGGCCAGGAAGGCGCCGCTGATCTCACCGGTGTACGCACCGGAATCGTGTTCGGACAGGTCCTGTGCACCGTAGGTGAGCAGCAGCTTGTCGCCGTCGACGATCGTCTGCACGCTGCGGATGTCGGTGAACGGCGGGATCACCGTCACGTCGACCTTCTCGTAGTACTTGTTCGGCAGCCGGAAATCGATGTTCTGCACCAGGGCGATCGCCTCGAGGTGCGTCATGTTCATCTTCCAGTTGCCGGCGATGAGCGGCTTGCGGCTAGACGCCATTGGCTTCTCCCAACACGGTCAGTCCCGGCAATTCCTTGCCCTCGAGATACTCCAACGATGCGCCGCCGCCGGTCGAGATATGCGAGAAATCGCTGTCCGGGATGCCCAGTGCGCGGACCGCGGCAGCCGAGTCGCCGCCGCCGACGACGGTGAACGCGCCGTCCTTCGTCGTGGCCGCGATCGCCTCCGCGACCCCCTTGGTGCCGGCGGCGAACTTCTCGAACTCGAAGACGCCCGACGGGCCGTTCCAGAAGATCGTCTTGGCACCAGAGAGGACCGCGGCGAACCGCTTGACCGACTCCGGCCCGATGTCGAGCCCCATCCAGCCGTCGGGGATCTGGTCGGCCGCCACCGTCTTCGAATCCGCATCCGCGGCGAACTTGTCGGCGACGACGACGTCGACGGGCAGGCGGATGACGTCGGCGAAGCGGTCGAGCAGATCCTTGCAGACGTCGATCTGGTCCTCTTGCAGCAGCGACGTCCCGACCCCGTAGCCCTGGGCCGCGAGGAAGGTGAATGCCATCCCGCCGCCGATGACCAGGGTGTCGACCTTCGGCGCCAGCGCCTCGATGACGCCCAGCTTGTCGGACACCTTCGAGCCGCCGAGCACCACCGCGTACGGCCGCGCCGGGTCCTCGGTCAGGCGCGAGAGCACCTGCACCTCGGTGTGGACCAGGTCGCCCGCGTAGTGCGGCAGCAGCTTCGCGACGTCGTAGACCGACGCCTGCTTGCGATGCACGACGCCGAAGCCGTCGGAGACGAACGCACCGTCGGTGCCGGTGAGTTCGACGAGCGCCTTCGCGAGCGACTCCCGCTCGGCGTCGTCCTTGCTGGTCTCCCGCGGATCGAACCGGATGTTCTCCAGCAGGAGGACGTCGCCGTCGGTCAGCCCCTCGGCCCGGGCGAGCGCATCCGTGCCCACCACGTCGGAGGCGAGCTGCACGTTGCGGCCCAACTCCTCGCCCAACCGCGCGGCCACCGGTGCCAACGAGAGCTTCGGATCCGGCTCCCCCTTGGGCCGGCCCAGGTGGGCGGTGACGATGACGCCCGCGCCCGCCTCGGCGAGCTTGCGGATCGTCGGCGCCGACGCCACGATCCGGCCCGGATCGGTGATGTTTCCGTTGTCGTCGAGCGGGACGTTGAGGTCCGAGCGCACCAGAACGATGCGCCCGGCGACCCCGGTCTCCAACAGGTCGGCGAGAGAGGGCACGGCCATGCGAGGACTCCTTGGGAAGTCGAGTCGGAAGCGGTTAGAGCGACTTGGCGACGAGGCCGATCAGGTCGACCAGGCGGTTCGAGTAGCCCCACTCGTTGTCGTACCAGGAGACGACCTTCGCCTGGTCGTCGATGACCTTGGTCAGACCGGCGTCGAACAGCGAGCTGTGCGGGTCGGTGACGATGTCGCTGGAGACGATCGGCGCGTCGTAGTACTTCAGGATGCCCTTGAGCGGGCCCTCGGCGGCGGCCTTCATCGCGGCGTTGATCTCCTCGACGGTGGCCGACTTCGCCAGGTTCGCGGTGAGGTCGGTGACCGAGCCGGTCGGGATCGGCACCCGCAGCGCGTAGCCGTCGAGCTTGCCCTTCAGCTCCGGCAGCACCAGGCCGATGGCCTTGGCGGCACCGGTCGAGGTCGGGACGACGTTGATCGCGGCGGCACGCGCGCGGCGCAGGTCCTTGTGCGGGCCGTCCTGCAGGTTCTGGTCCTGCGTGTAGGCATGAACGGTGGTCATCAGGCCCTTGACGATGCCGAACTCGTCGTTGAGGACCTTGGCCATCGGGCCGAGGCAGTTCGTGGTGCACGAGGCGTTGGAGATGATGTTCTGGCTGCCGTCGTACTTGTCGTCGTTGACGCCCATGACGATGGTGATGTCCTCGTCGGAGGCCGGCGCGGAGATGATGACCTTCTTGGCACCGGCGTCGAGGTGGCCCTGGGCCTTGTCGCGCGCGGTGAAGATGCCGGTGGACTCGACGACGACGTCGACGCCGAGGTCGCCCCACGGAATGGCCGCCGGGCCCTCCTTGACCTCCAGGGCCTTGATCTTCTTGTCGCCGACGACGATGGTGTCGTCGCCCTCGAGCCGCACATCCTCGGGAAGGCGGCCCAGGATCGAGTCGAACTTCAGCAGGTGTGCCAGCGTGGCGTTGTCGGTCAGGTCGTTGACGGCGACGATCTCGATGTCGGTCGTGCCGAGCGCCTTCTGGGCCTCCACGGCGCGGAAGAAGTTGCGGCCGATTCGGCCGAATCCGTTGACGCCTACGCGAACAGTCACGTGCTTTCTCCTATATGGGATCGGCACGCGCGGACAAACCCGTCGCGTGCCCTGGTTGGACCGGAGTGGATGTGACTTACAGCCTAGTCGGTGCGGTCGGGCCGGGCAGCACGGGCCTCACGCCTCGTCGAGGAGCTCCGAGGTGACGACGGACTCGGTGTCCGGGATGCCGTCGGCGCGCGCCTTCTTGTCGGCCATCGAGAGCAGGCGGCGGATCCGTCCGGCGACCGCGTCCTTGGTCATCGGTGGGTCGGCGAGTTTTCCGAGTTCCTCCAGCGACGCCTGCCGGTGGGTGACGCGCAGCTGTCCCGCGGTGATCAGGTGATCGGGCACCTCGTCGCCGAGGATCTCCAACGCCCGCTCGACGCGGGCGGCCGCGGCGACCGCGGCCCGGGCGGAGCGGCGCAGGTTCGCGTCGTCGAAGTTGGCGAGGCGGTTGGCGGTGGCGCGGACCTCGCGCCGCATGCGTCGCTCCTCCCACTCCAGGCGGGTGTCCTGCGCGCCCATCCTCGTCAGCAGCGCGCCGATGGCCTCACCGTCGCGGATGACCACGCGGTCGCCGCCGCGCACCTCGCGCGCCTTGGCCGCGACGCCGAGCCGGCGGGCGGCCCCGACCAGCGCGAGGGCCGCCTCCGGCCCCGGGCAGCTGACTTCCAGGGCCGAGGAGCGGCCCGGTTCGGTGAGCGAGCCGTGGGCGAGGAAGGCGCCGCGCCAGGCGGCCTCGGCGTCGGCGACGCTGCCGCCGACGACCATCGCGGGCAGACCACGGACCGGGCGGCCCCGCAGGTCGAGCAAGCCGGTGCGGCGCGCCAGGGCTTCGCCGTCCTTTACCACCCGAACGATGTAGCGGGAACCCTTGCGGAGGCCGCCGCTGCGCAGCACGTGCACGTCGGACGGATAGCCGTACAGGTCGTGGATCTCGCGGCGCAGACGGCGGGCGACATTGCCCGTGTCGACCTCGGCCTCGACGACGACCGAGCCGCTGACGATGTGCAGCCCCCCGGCGAAGCGCAGCAGCGCAGAAACCTCGGCACGACGGCAACTCACCTGGGTGACGTTGAGTCGGCTGAGTTCGTCCTTGACGGCGGCTGTCATCGCCACTGCTGATGATCCTCCACTCACGACATTTCCCTCGCGCCCACTATGCCAATTCCCGTCGGGGCGGGCGAGCCCCCGACGGATGTGCATCCGACTCGATCAATCGCTCCACCACGTCCGCGACCCGCCTCGGATCGTGGACGTGCTTGCCGGGAACAGCGATGTCCCCGACGTGTAGTTCCGCGCCGAACAGTGCCGCCGCGCGAACCAGGTGGTCCCGCTCGCGCCCGGCCGGAGCCGAGTGCTCGTCGACGATCACGTCGTCGATGCGCAGCCGGTCGGCGTGCGCGTGCAGCACGTGGAGGTGCCGCTCGACGGAGAATCCGGGCGTCTCCCCCGGTTCCGGAGCGAGATTGACTATCAGCATCCTACGGGCCGACGTCGAAATCAGCGCGTCGAGCTGATCGGGCACCAGGACATGCGGGATCACGCTGGAGAACCACGACCCCGGGCCCAGCACGACGAGATCGGCGGCGGCAATCGCCTCGCAGGCCTGTGCGCTGGCCGGGGGCGCCTCGGGCAGGAGCCGTACGCGGCGGACCTTGCCCGGAGTAGTCGCGACGGCCACCTGGCCGCGGATCGACCGGCTCAGTCGCGGATCGGACTCCAGACCGGTCACGTCAGCCTCGATGGTCAACGGCTCGGTCGACATCGGCAGCACGGTGCCGGTGATGTCGAACAGCTCGCCGAACTTGGTCAGCGCGGCTTCCGGGTCGCCGAGCATCTCGATGAGGCCGAGCAGGAACAGGTTGCCGATCGGGTGCCCGGCCAGCGCCCCGTGCCCGCCGAAGCGGTGCTGGAGCAGATCGCCCCACAGCTTCGCGTCGTCGGCGCGGTGCCCGCCGGTGGCGGCGTCTGCCGCCGCGCGATCGGCCAGCGCCGCGGGGGCGACGAGCAGTGCGGCCAGCGCCATCCGCAGGTCACCGGGCGGGATGACGTCGAGCTCGCTGCGCAGCCGCCCGGAGGAGCCGCCGTCGTCGGCCACGGTGACCACGGCGGTCAGGTCCGGCGACAGGTAGCGCATCGCGGTGAGCGTCGCGTACAGCCCGTGCCCGCCGCCGAGGGCGACGATGCCCGGGTGCGATGCCGCCGCGGTCATTCGCGCCCCAGATCGCGGTGCATCACCCGGATCTCGAACCGGGGGCCGTCGTCTCCCTGGCTCAGGGCGAGCCGTCGCCCCAGTTCCTCGGCCATCGCGACGCTGCGATGCTTGCCGCCGGTGCAGCCGATCCCCACGCTCATGTACCGCTTGCCCTCGCGCAGGTAGCCGTCGGCCACCAGGCGGATGATGTCGACGTAGAGCCGGGCGAACTCGTCGGCCCCCTCCTGCCCCAGCACGTAGTCGCTGACCGACGCCTCGGTGCCGTTGTGCTCGCGCAGGGCGGGGATCCAATGCGGGTTGGGTAGAAACCGGACGTCGGTCACCAGGTCGGAGTCGATGGGCAGGCCGTATTTGAAGCCGAAGGATTGGATCGACACGGACAGGCTCGAACTGCGCTCGGTGTCGGCGGCGGCGTTCGCCAGCGTCTCGCGCAGCTTGGCCACCGGCAGCGACGACGTGTCGATGACCAGGTCGGACTGCTCCTTCACACTGGCCAGCAGTGCCCGTTCCCGACCGATCGCCTCGATCAGGGTGTCGTCGGTCTGCAACGGGTGCCGCCGCCGGACCTGCTCGAAACGCCGCACCAGCACCTCGTCGCTGGCGTCGAGGAAGACCTGCCAGACCGTCGCGCCCGACGCCTCCAGATCGGCGCGCAGCGCGGTGAGTTCTGGGCCGAGGTGGTCGTCGGTCCCCCGCACCACCATGGCCAGCCGGGACGTCTGGTCGCCGCCGGTGCGCGCCAACTCCACGAGCTTGCCGATCAACGAGACGGGGACGTTGTCGGCGACGTACCAACCCTCGTCCTCGAAGACGTCTGCCGCCGCGGACCGACCGGCGCCGGACATCCCCGCGATGAACGCCACGGTGATTTCAGTCATTGTTCTCCTGTTTACCGACTGCAAGAGCCTCGTGAACCGTCTTTGCCGTTGTTGGACCGATTCCGGGGACAGCGGCGATCTCGTCGACGCTGGCGGCGCGGAGGTTGGCCACCGAGCCGAATGCCGTCACCAGTGCGGTGCGCCGCGTCGGCCCCAGGCCCGGTACCGCGTCGAGTGCCGAGGTCGTCATCCGTTTGCTGCGCTTGCTGCGGTGGAAGGTGATGGCGAAGCGGTGTGCCTCGTCGCGGACGCGTTGGAGCAGGAACAGCCCCTCGCTGGTGCGCGGCATGATGATCGGCTCGTCGTCGCCGGGGGCCCAGATCTCCTCCATCCGCTTCGCCAATCCGACGACGGTCACGTCGGTGATCCCCAACTCCTCGAGCACCGCGGCCGCGGCATGGGTCTGCGGTGCGCCGCCGTCGACGACGACGAGGTTGGGCGGATAGGCGAAGCGCCGCGGCTTGCCGGTCTGCGGGTCGATCGCCTCGCTCGGCTCGGCGTCGGCGCGGTGGCGCAGGAATCGCCGCCGGGTCACCTCGGCGATGGAGGCGACGTCGTCGGAGCGCCCGTCGCCGGCCGCTTCCTTGATCGAATAGTGCCGGTAGTCGGATTTGCGCGGCAGGCCGTCCTCGAAGACCACCAGCGACGCCACGACGTCGGTGCCCTGCACATGCGAGATGTCGATGCACTCGATCCGCAGCGGCGCCGAGTCCATCCCGAGGTATTCCTGGATCTCGGTGAGCGCGGCCGACCGCGACGTCAGGTCGCCGGCGCGCCGCAGCTTGTGCTGCGCCAGAGCCTCCGAGGCGTTGCGTTCGACGGTCTCCATCAGGTCGCGTTTGTCGCCGCGCTGCGGTACGCGCAGGTTGACGCGCGAACCGCGCAGGTCCGAGAGCCACGTCGCGAGTTCGTCGGCGTCGTCGGGCAGCTCGGGGACCAGCACCTCGCGCGGTACCGACTCCCCCATCTCGCGGCTGGCCGACATCGTCACGGTGGCGTCCTGGTCGACCTGGGCGCCGTAGAACTGGGTGAGGAACTGCTCGACCTGCGCACCCAGGGTGTCGTCGTCGGGCCGCTCCACCACCCAACCGCGCTGCCCGCGCACCCGGCCGTCGCGGACCTGGAAGACCTGCACGGAGGTCTCCAACTCGTCGCCGACCATCGCCACGACATCCGCGTCGGTGCCGTCGCCGAGGACGACCGTCTGCTTCTCCATCGCACGGCGCAGGGCCGTCGCGTCGTCGCGCAGCCGGGCCGCCTTCTCGAAGTCGAGGTCGTCGGCGGCGACCCGCATGCGCCGCTCCACGTCGGCGATCATCCGGTCGGTCCGTCCGGCGAGGAAGTCGCAGAAGTCGTCGACGATCTCGCGGTGCTCCTCGGCGGTGACCCGCCCGATGCACGGGGCCGAGCACTTGTCGATATAGCCGAGCAGGCAGGGGCGCCCGATCTGGTTGTGCCGCTTGAACACGCCCGCTGAGCAGGTGCGCGCGGGAAACACCCTGGTCAACAGGTCGAGGGTTTCCCGAATCGCCCAGGCGTGGGAGTACGGGCCGAAGTAGCGCACCCCCTTGCGGCGCGGTCCCCGGTACACGAACAGGCGGGGATACTCCTCGTTCAACGTGACCGCGAGCATCGGATAGGTCTTGTCGTCGCGGTAGCGGACGTTGAACCGCGGGTCGAACTCTTTGATCCAGTTGTACTCGAGTTGGAGGGCCTCGACCTCGGTGGTGACGACGGTCCATTCGACCGACGCCGCGGTGGTCACCATCTGGTAGGTGCGCGCGTGCAACGTCGTGAGGTCGGCGAAGTAGGAGGTCAGCCGCGACCGCAGGTTCTTCGCCTTGCCGACGTAGACGACCCGCCCGTGTTGATCCCGGAACTTGTAGACCCCCGGCTCGGTGGGGATGGACCCGGGCGAAGGCCGGTAGGTGGACGGATCGGGCACGAGTCCCAGATTAGTCCGCCCGTCGGACAGTGCCTTACCGGACGAGGCCTGCTGTGCCGAGATCTGCTGCGCCATAACGACAGCAGACCTCGGCACAGTCGGCAGGAGCGTGTTGTCCACAGTTCCGCGTCGTACACAGGGTCGCGGCCGCGAGGTCGAGTCTCCGGGCTGAAACGACGGCGCTGCGGGAAAGCTGTGCCGATGGAGTCGCGCACAACCGGTGGAGGCACTGGGCTCGATCATTTGCTGTTCAGCCAGGACGAGGTGGTCACACGTCGCCAGGCCCTGGACTGCGGGATGTCGCGCCCATCGGTGCGATGAGCCCGGCGAGGCTCAAGGTTTCGCTCCTAATCGCAGCGGTGTCGTCGTCCATCGGTACGCCAACCTCGCAAGTAGAGTCGCGCCGCACCGGCGGCCACCACACGTGCGGATTGAACACGCCGTCCTCGATGTCGCGGCCGAGGCCAAATCCGAGCTGGCGGCGATCGCGGTCGTCGCCGACGCCGTGCGCGAGCGGGTCACGACACCCGGACGTCTCGAGAATGCCTTGGCATCGCGGCAACGGTTCCGACGGAGAGAGCTGGTCCACGGACTGCTGCAAGATCTCCGCGAAGGGACCTGCTCGGTCCTCGAACATCGCTACCTCGTCGACGTCGAGCGTCCCCATGGACTCCCCCGTGCGAGACGACAGGCGCCCACCGAGGTCGGGCGGCGCGGCTTCCGCGATGTGCTGTACGACGAGATCGGGTTGGTCGTCGAGTTGGATGGGCGGGTCGGCCACGACGACGCCCGGTCCCGAGATGCCGACCTCGAACGCGATCTCGACGCAGCCGTCTACGCACGCCTCGAATCGCTGCGCCTCGGGTGGGGCCAGGTTGTCACACGACCTTGCCTCACCGCGGAGAAGGTCGCGGCGATGCTGACGAATCGTGGGTGGACCGGGACGTTTGTCCGCTGCCCGAAGTGCGCTACGCGGAGATCTGCTGCTCTATAGCAACAGTGGACCTCGGCGCAGAGCGATTTCCCGCGGCCACCTCAGGCGTCGTCGACCCGGGCCGACGTATAGCGCTGCTGCAGGTCGCGGAAGGACTCCATCGCGGCGACCGCGGCTTCGCCGTCAGCGCTGCGCACGGCCAGGACGGGGATGTGCTCGTCCATCGGGAACTCCAGCCACGCCGACCATCCCTTCTCCGGATAGGAGATGCCGACGATCTCGTCCCAGTCGAAGAAGCGCTCGCCGATCAGGTTGCGGACCCCGACCCCGCGTGATCCGACGCGCAGCCGCGGCCTCGTCAGCAGAAGGATGGCACCGGCCTCCAGCACACCGATGAGAAGGATGGACCACTGGTCGGTGTCGCCGATGTTGCGCACGCCGTTGTCGCCGAAGTTGAACACGTGTCCGAAGAGCGCGAAGTTCGCCTTGTTCAGCAGGTAGCCGAAAGTGGCGTGGATGGCCACGACGACAACCGCGGCCACGCAACTCCAGATGATCAACCGCCGCGGCCGGTAGACCAGGTCCCACTGCGACCGCTCGTCGTCGGCGACGGCCTCGCTCATGACAGCGACCGCAGGATGAGCGCCGACGCCAGCGCCGCGTTCACGGCCTGGGCGCCCTTGTCCTCGGTGGAGTCCGGCAGCCCGGCCCGGGCCAGTGCCTGCGCCTCGTTCTCGACGGTGAGCACGCCGTTGCCGACCGGCGTGGACTCGTCGAGCGAGACCCGCGTCAGTCCTGCCGTCACCGCGTCGCACACGTAGTCGAAGTGCGGGGTCTCCCCGCGGATCACGACGCCGAGCGCGACGACGGCGTCATGGGTGCGCGCCAAAGCCTGCACGATGACCGGCAGTTCGATCGCGCCCGCGACGCGGATGATCGTCTCGTCGGCGACCCCGGCGGCGGCAGCTGCTCCGGTAGCCCCGTTGAGGAGTGCGGTGCAGATCTCCTCGTGCCATTGCGACGCGACGATGGCCAGCTTCACCCCGTCGGCGCGCGCCAAGTCCAGTGTCGGTTCCCCGAGCCCGCTCATGCCCCGTCGCCTCCCTCGGCCGCGCCGGACAACTCGTCCGGCAGTTCCAGTTCGTATTCGTCCAGGCCCTCCAAATCGTGGCCCATCCGGTCGCGTTTGGTGCGCAGGTACCGAAGATTCTCCTTGTTCGCCCGCACCGGCATGGGCACCCGTTCGGTGATCGCCAGCCCGTAGCCGTCCAGCCCGACCCGCTTGGCCGGGTTGTTCGTCAGCAGGCGCATGGAGCGCACCCCCAGGTCGACGAGGATTTGCGCGCCGATCCCGTAGTCGCGCGAGTCGGCGGGCAGGCCGAGGGAAAGGTTGGCGTCAACGGTGTCGGCACCGGCGTCCTGCAGTTGGTACGCCTGGAGCTTGTGCAGCAGTCCGATGCCGCGCCCCTCGTGGCCGCGCATGTACAGGACGATGCCGCGGCCCTCGTCGGCGACCATCCGCATCGCCGCGTCCAGCTGCGGACCGCAGTCGCAGCGCAGCGAGCCGAAGACGTCGCCGGTCAGGCATTCCGAGTGCACGCGGACCAGGACGTCGTCGCCGTGGTCGGCACCGATGTCCCCCAGCACCAGGGCGACGTGCTCGACGTCGTCGAAGTCTGAGTTGTAACCGACCGCGCGGAAGGTGCCGTACTCGGTGGGGATGCGGGCATCGGCGACGCGGGTGACGTGCTTCTCGTGCCGACGGCGCCATGCGATCAGATCGGCGATGGAGATCATCGCCAGGCCGTGGTCGTCGGCGAAGACCCGCAGCTCGTCGGCGTGCGCCATCGAGCCCTCGTCCTTCTGGCTGACGATCTCGCAGATCACCCCGGCCGGCGACAACCCGGCGAGTCGGGCCAGGTCGACGGCGGCCTCGGTGTGACCGGGGCGGCGCAGCACGCCGCCCTCCTTGGCCCGCAGCGGCACGACGTGGCCGGGGCGGGTGAAGTCGACGGCCCGGCTGTCCGGCGCGGCGAGCAGCCGCATCGTCGTGGCCCGGTCCGACGCGCTGATCCCGGTGCCGATGCCCTCGCGGGCGTCGACGGTGACCGTGTACGCGGTGCCGTGTTTGTCCTGGTTGGTGGTGTACATCGGCGGCAGGCCCAGCCGGTCGCAGTCCTCGCCGGTGAGCGGCACACACAGGTAGCCCGACGTGTAGCGCACCATGAAGGCGACCAACTCGGGCGTCGCCAACTCCGCGGCGAAGATCAGGTCGCCCTCGTTCTCGCGGTCCTCGTCGTCGACCACGACGACGGCCTTGCCCGCCTTGATGTCCTCGATGGCGCGCTCGACCGTGTCGAATCGGATCGGCTCGCCCCTCTGCTCGCTCACTTCGACTCCTCTTTTCCGCCGGCGGCGACCGTCAGCCTCTCCACGTACTTGGCGATCACGTCGGCCTCCAGGTTCACCGGGTTGCCGACCCGCGCCTGCCCCAGATTGGTGTGCGCCAGCGTCGTCGGGATCAGCGACACCTCGAACCAGCGCTGGCCTTGCTCGCCGCCGACCGCCGCGACGGTGAGCGACACCCCGTCGACGGTGATCGATCCCTTTTCGACGACGTAGCGGCTCAGCTGCTCGGGAAAGGCGATCCAGATGACCGTCCAGTTCTCCGCCGGGCTGATCGCGACGATGGTGCCGACCCCGTCGACGTGGCCCTGCACGATATGGCCGCCGAACCGACCGTCGGCGCGCATCGCGCGTTCCAGGTTGACGGTGGCGCCGACGTCGAGATCGGCAAGCGAACTGCGCTTGAGCGTCTCGGCCATGACGTCGACGGCGAAGGAGCCGTCGTCGGCGAGCTCGGTCACCGTGAGGCAGACGCCGTTGACGGCGATCGAGTCGCCGAAGGACGCGTCGCTCGTCACGGTCGGGCCGCGGACGCTCAGCCGCGCGGCATCGGTCAACTCTGTCTTCGCGGTGATCGTGCCGCACTCTTCGACGATTCCGGTGAACACGTCGTCTCCTCTTCCACTCACCTCGGCCGGGAACGCGGGGGCGACGGGAGGGCACATCGACCGCGGCACATGCCGCGGCGGCGTTCTCTCGCATCCGGACTGTGACCGTCGGCTCCGGAATCACACCGGATCTGCTGACCCCGCGCTGGTCGTCACCGACCGGTGCGGGCGCTCGCGGGCTGGACCGATTCTTCGGTCATCACCGCCGGTAGGGAATTGCACCCTGCCCCGAGAACTCTGTTAGAAACGCTAGCACGCTCGACGAATCCGCTGCCAGCCGCGCCGACCTGCGATCACCACGACTCCAAGTCGCCGTCTGACCCGCGAATCCGGTACGACTGTGCCATGCTTCGTCCATGACGAACGACGCCACAAACTCCAGCTTCTCCGGTTCGGTCCTGGGCCTGCTCAAGCGGCATTGGTTCCCCATCATCGTCGCGGTCATCGCGATCGTGTTCATCTCGCTGAACCGGATCGAGACCCGGATCAACTTCCTCCCCTTCGGCTGGCTCAGCTTCAACACGCACGTGTGGCTGGCCCTCTCGGTGGCCGCGATCCTCGGGTTGCTCGTCGGGCTCTTCCTGCGCCGCAAATAGCGTCGGAGCGTCGGCGCGCCGAGTCAACGCTCGGGGCGCCGCCGCAGGGTGAGGCGGACGTCGTCCCCGAGTGGGACGGCCGTGACGAGGGCGAATCGGTGGGCCTGGGCCAGGGTCGTCACCGTCGGGTCGTCGACCGCGTTGCGCCCGGCACCGAGCACGGTCGGGGCGATGTAGGCGTGTACCTCGTCGACGAGGTCGGCGGCGAAGAAGGCGCCGAGCACCGTCGGGCCGCCCTCGACCAGGACCGTCAACGCGTCCGGGACGGCGGTGAAGACCGCGGCCGGGTCGCGGGACTCCACGAACACCGTCGGCGCGGCGTCGTCGTGGAGCCGGGCCGTCGCCGGGAGCACCCGCTCCCCCAGGACGACTCGCGTCGGCTGGTATGACCGCGGTGCACCGTCGGAATCGCGGGCGGTGAGCGACGGGTCGTCGGCGAGGGCGGTCCCGGTTCCGACGACGATGGCGTCGAGTCCGGCCCGCACCGCGTGCGCGTCCTCCCGCGCCTCCTCCCCGGTGATCCACTGGCTGGTGCCGTCCGGCGCGGCGACCCGGCCGTCGAGGGTGGCGGCGATCTTCGCGACGACCAGCGGCCTGCCGGTGCGCTGGCGGTGCAACCAGGCCCGCAGCGGTCCGTCGACCGCCTCGGCCGCACCCACGCCGGAGACCACCTCGACGCCGGCGTCGCGCAAGGTGTCGGCACCGCCCGCGGCGCTCGGATTGGGGTCGGCCACCGCGTAGACGACCCGCGCGACACCGGCGTCGACGAGTGCCCGCGCGCACGGCCCGGTACGCCCGGTGTGGTTGCACGGCTCCAAGGTGACGACGACAGTGGCCCCCCGCGCCGCCTCCCCCGCCGCTTCCAGGGCGACGACCTCGGCGTGTGCGGCACCGGGCGGCTGCGTGTGGCCGACCGCGATCACGTCGCCGTGCTCGCCGACGATCACCGCGCCGACCGGCGGATTCGGCGACGAGACCCCGAGGGCGTTGCGCGACTCCGCGACGGCTCGCCGCATCGCGTCGACGAAGGGCTGCTCGGCCATCGCCCGCCCTCCTACTCTGCTCCGACGGTCGCCGTCGGCCAATACGCCGCGGCCTGTTCGCGCAGCGCGGCCACGGCCAGGCCCGGGTCCTTCGCGCTGTATACCGCGGAACCGGCGACGAAGCAGTCGACGCCCGCCTCCGCGGCCTGTTCGATCGTCGCCGCGTTGATCCCGCCGTCGATCTCGACCAAGACGTCGAGTTCGCCGGAATCGACGAGGTTGCGCACGGTGCGCACCTTGGACAGCACTTCGGGGATGAAGCTCTGGCCGCCGAACCCGGGCTCGACGCTCATGACGAGCAGGGTGTCGACGTCGCGCAGGATCTCGAGGTAGGGATCGAGATCGGTACCCGGCTTGATCGCCAGGCCGGCCTTCCCGCCGGCCGCCCGGATGTCGCGGGCCACTGCGCGCGGATCGTCGGTTGCCTCGGCGTGGAAGGTGACGTTGTAGGCGCCGGCCTCGGCATAAGGCGGCGCCCACCGGCCCGGATCGTCGATCATCAGGTGACAGTCCAGCGGAATGTCGGTCGCCGCGAGGAGACTTTCGACGACGGGCAGGCCCAGGGTCAGGTTGGGGACGAAATGGGCGTCCATGACGTCGACGTGCAGCCAATCCGACCCCCGCACGGCGGCCGCCTCCGCCGCGAGGTTGGCGAAGTCCGCCGAGAGGATGGACGGAGCGATCATCGGGGCACTGGGTCGGCACATGGCCACGATTGTATGTGTCGCTTGCTAGGCCCGACGGCGCAGCGCGGCCAGGAACATCGCGTCGGTCCCGTGCAGATGCGGCCACAGCTGTACAGGCGGGCCGTCCCCGAGGTCGCCCACCTCGGCCATTCCCTCGGTCTGCACGAATGCCCGCGCATCGATCTGTTCGGCACCGGTGGCCGCGCACACCGCGTCGACGACGCCGGTCGTCTCCTCCGGGTGCGGCGAACACGTCGAGTAGACGACCACCCCGCCTGGCCGGGTCAGCCGCAGTGCCTCGGTGAGCAGTTCCCGTTGCAGCCCCACCAGCTCCGCGACATCGGACGGCTGACGCCGCCAGCGGGACTCCGGCCGACGGCGAAGCGACCCAAGACCGCTGCACGGGGCGTCGACGAGCACGCGGTCATAGCCCGGTTCCAGGCCGCTGCTGCGGCCGTCCGCGACGATCACGTCGACGGGCAGATCGGCGGTCACCGAGCGGATCAGCTCGGCCCGGTGTTCGGAGACCTCGACGGCGTCGAGATGGGCGCCCTCGACTTCGGCGAGCGAGCCGATCAACGCGGCCTTGCCGCCCGGGCCGGCGCACAGGTCCAGCCAACGCCCGGCGTCGGGTCCCTCCACCTCGGCGCGGGTGAGCGCCAGCGCGACCAACTGGCTGCCCTCGTCTTGGACGCCGGCCAACCCCTCGCGGACCACGTCGAGCTCCCCGGGATCGCCGCCGGGCAGGTAGACGCAATACGGCGAGAGCCGCCCGGTCTCGCCGCCGGACACCAGCGCCAATTCCTCGGCGGTGATCTGGCCGGGGCGCGCCACCAGGTGGACCGGCGGGCGGGAATCGTCGGCGGCCAGTGCGGCCTGCAGCGAGCCGACCGATCCGCCCAGTGCGTCGGCGAAGACTTCGGCGATCCACCGCGGATGCGCGTACCGGAACGCCAGGTGCCCCACCGGATCGGCACCGATGAACGGCGCCAGCTCGTCGGCCCACAGGTCCTCGTCGCGCTGGGAGACCTTGCGCAGCACGGCGTTGACGAAACCGGCCGGCCCCTGCCCGTCCTCGGATCGGACCAGGTCGACCGACGTGGAGACGGCCGCGTGCGAGCCGATCCTGGTGCGCAGCAGTTGATACGCACCGAGGCGCAGCACGTCGAGAAGTTTGCCGTCGATCTCGGCGACCGGGCGCCCGGCGGCTTCGGCGATGATCGCGTCGAGGGTGCCCTGCGCCCGCGCGGTGCCGTAGGTCAACTCGGTGGCCAGGGCCGCGTCGCGCCCGCTGATCCTCCGTTCCCGCAGCAAGGCGGGGAGCAACAGGTTCGCGTAGGCGCCGCGATCGCGCACCGCCCGCAGCACGTCGCGGGCGACCGTCCGGACCGGGTCGACGGACTTGTCGCGGTATTTTCCCCCGGCGGGACGTTCGCCGCTCATCGCAGCACCGCCCCGGGGGCCAGGCGCGCGCCGCGCGCCCAATCGGCCGCCGGCATCTGCTTCTTGCCCGGCGGTATCACCCACGTCAACGCGACGACCTCGTCGGCGGTGCCGACGTAGACGGCCTTCTTGGTCACGGCGACCTCGCCGGGGTCCAGTGCCGAGGGTGCACCGGGCGCGTCGCCGACCCCCCGTCGCAGCGGTCCGACGCGCAGGCGGGTCTCGGTGTCGCCGCCGTCGACGAGCGCCCACGCGCCCGGGTCCGGGGTGTGCGCCCGGATGAGCCTCGCGACGATATGCGCCGGCCGATCCCATACGACGTGTGCGTCGTCGACCGTGATCTTGGCCGCGCGCGAGACGTCGTGATCGGGCTGCGCGACGGGGGCCAACTCACCCGACCCGATGCCGTCGAAGGTCGCGACGAGCAGCCGGGAGCCCTCGTCGGCGAGTCGGGCGAGCAATTCGCCGCTGGTCTCGTCGGCACCGATCTCGGTGGTCAGCGTCCCGTAGACGGGGCCGGTGTCCAGGCCCGCGTCGAGTTGGAAGGTACTCGCGCCGGTGACGGCGTCCCCCGCGGCGATGGCCGCCTGGACCGGTGCCGCGCCCCGCCACGCCGGTAGCAAGGAGAAGTGGAGGTTGACCCAGCCGTGCGTCGGCAGATTCAGCAGCGAGGGCGGGATGAGACCGCCGTAGGCGACGACGGCCGCGCAGTCCGGGGCCCATCGGTTGAGGGTGGCGAGCACCTCGGGGTCAGCCTCGCCGCCGTGGTGGAGGCGGGCCGGCGTGATGACGTCGATCCCCAGCTCATCGGCCCGGCGCGCCACGTCGGAACGGTTCACCTTGCGGCCCCGCCCGGAGACCGCGTCCGGCCGTGAAATCACGCCGACGACCTGGTGGTCGGCCGAATCGTGCAGGGCGTTCAGGGAGGGCACCGCGACCGCGGGCGTACCGGCGAAGATGACGCGCATTCGATCAATAGTAGGGGGCGGCTCCGGCGACCGTCGCGAGCCTCTCAACCGATGGTCGGCGGGTCGACCTGGACCCGCAGCGGTCCGCCGTCGCGCCCGGTGGCGCGACGGGCCTGAGCCAGGCTCAACGCCCGTGCCAGCTCCCGCCCACGACTGCGGTCGACGCGGAACAGCAGCCGCTCGAACTCCGCCTTCGGCCCGAAGTCGCCGGGCGGCGGTCGCACCCCCGGCGGTAGCGGCACCGGGCCGAGGATGCCGGCGTCGGCCGGAAGCTCGACGAGGTCGACGAACAGCCGCACCGCCTCGGCGGTGCCGTCGACGGCCGCCATCGTCACCGCCGGCGGAAAGCCGAGTTCGACGCGTTGTGCCAGCTGTTCGGCGGCGAAGGCAACGGGGTCCCAGCGGACGACCGCCTGGACCACGGGGATGTCGTTGTCGGCGAGGATCACCAGCGTCCCGCCGTCGCGGGCGGGGCGGGCCAGGGCGCCGAGGGAGAACCAGTGCCGTGCCGCATCCTCCTCGGCGCGCAGGTCCTCCCGGTCGAGGTGGGCCCAGGTGTCGACGGCGATGACCGTGCCGTAGCCGCCGTCGTCGTCCTGCCCGGGTTCGACGACCGGCTCGGCCCCCGGCGTCGCCACGACGAGGCGGGCCCCACCCGGAATCCGGTCGGTGCGTTTGGCCCCGTCGCTGGTCAGGACCGGGACACCGCGAAAGGCGCGCCCGAGTTCCTCCGCGGTGCGCGCGGCGCCGACCGTGCGCGCCCGGATCTCGGTCGATCCGCAGACCGCGCAACGCACCGACGTCTCGACGCGGCCGCACCACCGGCAGGAGACGGAGCCGTCCGGCGCCATCGCCAGCGGACCGTGGCAGGCGCGGCACCGCGCGTGCGTCCGGCACTTGGCGCAGGACAGCGACGGCAGGTAGCCCCGGCGCGGGACGCTGATGAGGACCGGCCGATCGGCATCGAGACTGGTCCGGGCCAGTCGGAAGGCGAACTCGGGTACCCGGGCCAAGCGGACCAGCGGATCGTTTCCGACGACCCGGTTCTCCTCGTCGAGGGCGAGCACCCGGGGACCGCGCTCGCGGACGACGGCGCGCTCGGCGACGACGTCATGCGCCCACCCCGCCGCGACCAGCGATTGCACCTCCGCCGTGCGGGAGACGCCGGCCAGCAGCAACCCGCATTGTTGCTGGTGGCTGCGCAGCACGGCGACCTCGCGCGGATGCGGGTAGGGCGCGCGCGGCTCGTCCAGGCTGGGGTCGCCGTCGTCCCACACGACGATCAGCCCCAGGTTGCGCACCGGCGCGAACACGGCGCTGCGCGTGCCCAACACCACGTCGGCACCGCCCCGCAGCGCGGCGAGCCAGCGCCGGTAACGCGCCGTCGGGCCCAATCCGGCGGCGAGCGTCACGCATCGTTCCCCCAGCGGCGCACATGCCCATTCCAACCTGTCGAGGTCGCGCTGGTCGGGGACGACGGCGATGACGCCGCGCCCCGCGGCCACGGTGTGACCGATCAACTCGGCGAGCCGGGCCGGCCAATCCTCCCCCGGCGTCGATTGCCAGGCCGCCCGCGGTGCCCGGCCGGCCGCGACGGCGGCGGCAAAGGCCTGTGCGCCCCGATAGGCCGCCCACCGCGTCAGCTCCGGGTCCGGATCGATGAAGGGTGGCGGCGGGGCGGCCGCCTCCTCCTTCTCGGTCCGCGCGTGGCGGGGCGGCACCGCCAGGCGCACCACGTCCGACATCGTCCCGGCATAGCGATCGGCGACGGACCGGCACAGCTGGGCGACCTCGGGCGTGAGGACCGGTTCCGGGGAGACCACCCGGTCGATCCACCCCAGCTTGCCGTCGTGCTCGCTGCGCTCCAGGCGGGCCAGGAGGAAGGCGTCGACGAGTCGCCCGGAGAACCGCACGCGCAGGCGGGCGCCGGGGACCGCCTGGGCGTCCTGGTCTGCGTCGACGAGGTAGTCGAACGGCCGGTCCAGATGCGCCAGGCCCAGCATGGGGAGAACCTGGGCGATCGGGGCCGTCGGCGCCGGTTCTCGCGACGAGGCGCTCACGTGGACGCCCTTACCGCCCTGGTCGGGACTACAGCCCGACCGCGGACTTCAATTCGGCGGCCTTGTCGGTGTGCTCCCACGGCAGGTCGACGTCGGTTCGGCCGAAGTGGCCGTACGCGGCGGTCGGGGCGTAGATCGGGCGGAGCAGGTCGAGATCGCGGATGATCGCCCCCGGGCGCAGGTCGAAGACCTGGGTGATGGCCTTCTGGATCTTCTCCGGATCGACCTTCTCGGTGCCGAAGGTCTCGACGAAGAGGCCGACCGGGGCGGCCTTGCCGATGGCGTAGGCGACCTGGACCTCGATCCGGCTGGCGAGACCCGCCGCGACCGCGTTCTTCGCCACCCAGCGCATCGCGTAGGCGGCGCTGCGGTCCACCTTCGACGGATCCTTGCCGGAGAAGGCGCCGCCGCCGTGGCGCGCCATGCCGCCGTAGGTGTCGACGATGATCTTGCGGCCGGTGAGTCCGGCGTCGCCCATCGGTCCGCCGAGGACGAAGCTGCCCGTGGGGTTCACCAGCAGGCGCGGGGCCGACGTGTCGAGTCCGTCGAGCTGGAACTCGGCGAGCACCGGCTTGAGGACGACGTCGGCCAATGCGGGTGCCAGGGTCGCGTCACGGTCGACACCCTCGCTGTGCTGCGTCGAGATCACGACGGTGTCCAGGCGCACCGGCTTGTCACCGGCGTATTCGATGGTGACCTGCGTCTTCCCGTCGGGGCGCAGGTAGTCGAGTTCGCCGCCCTTGCGGACCTCGGTCAGGCGCCGCGACAGGCGGTGCGCCAGGGCGATCGGCACCGGCATGTACTCGGGGGTCTCGTCGGTGGCGTAGCCGAACATCAGGCCCTGGTCGCCGGCGCCCTGTTTGTCCAGGTCGTCGGCGTCCGAGCCGGTCTGCGTCTCATGCGACGAACTCAAACCCTGGTTGATCTCCGGCGACTGGGCGCCGATCGCGACGTTGACGCCGCAGGACGCGCCGTCGAAGCCCTTGACCGACGAGTCGTAGCCGATGTCGAGGATGCGCTCGCGCACGATGGTGGGGATGTCGGCGTAGGCGGTGGTGTTGACCTCGCCGGCGACGTGCACCTGTCCGGTGGTCACCAGCGTCTCGACCGCGACCTTGGCGTGCGGGTCCTTCGCGAGCAGTGCGTCGAGGATGGAGTCGCTGATCGCGTCACAGATCTTGTCGGGGTGGCCCTCCGTGACGGATTCACTGGTGAACAGTCGTGACGAGGATGTCATCGGGTCCCTTCCGAGCCTGTGCCGCCGATCGCCCACCGATCGGCTCGAAAACCACCGTCCAACCTACACACCGGTGACGACGGCCGACGCCCGGCGGGTCGCGACGACGGGCTCAGTCGCGGTGCAGGAGCGGCGACAGCGCGTCGAGTATCCGGCTGGCGAGCAACGTCTTCGACGTGAGCGGCAGCGCCGTCTCCGTCCCGGCGGTGCTGAGTAACCAGCCGGTGTTGTCCTCGGTGCCGAAGGCCTTCCCCGATCCCACCGGGTTGACGACGAGGAGGTCGCATCCCTTGCGGGCGAATTTCGCTCGCCCGTGTTCCAATACCCCACCGTTCTCGTCGCCGGTCTCCGCGGCGAACCCGACGATGACGGTGTCGGCCCCGATCTCGCCACGGCCGCGGGCCTGCACCAGACCGGCGAGGATGTCCGGATTGGTCTCCAACTCGATCGGCGCGGGACCGGTGGCCCCCTTCTTGATCTTCGCGTCGGCGACGACGACCGGCCGGAAGTCGGCGACGGCGGCGGCCATGATGATGACGTCGGCCTCCCGGGCCCGCTTGGTCATCTCGTCGGAGAGTTCGACGGCGCTGGCGATCGGCACGATCTCCACCCCGGCCGGATCCCCTGCCCCCGAGGTCGAGCCGGCCACGACGGCGACGTCGGCGCCGCGGGCGGCGGCGGCGCGCGCCAGGGCGAATCCCTGCTTTCCGGAGCTGTGGTTGCCGAGGTACCGCACCGGGTCGAGGGCCTCACGGGTGCCACCGGCGCTGATCAGGATGTGCACGCCGTCCAGGTCGAACGGCAACGCCTCCGGCTCGTCGAGCAGCAGGTCGCCGAGCATGCCGATCTCCGCCGGTTCCGGGAGCCGTCCGGCGCCGCTGTCGCGGCCGGTCAGCCGCCCGGTGGCCGGGGGCATCACGATTGATCCCCGTCGGCGCAGCATCGTGACATTGTCGACGGTCGCCGGGTGCTCCCACATCTCCGTGTGCATGGCCGGCGCGAACAGCACCGGGCACCGGGCGGTCAGCAGCGAGGCGGTCAGCAGATCGTCGGCGCGGCCGGTCGCCGCGCGCGACAGCAGATCGGCCGTGGCGGGGGCGACGACGAAGAGGTCGGCCTCCTGGCCGAGTCGGACGTGGGCCACCTCGTCGACGCGATCGAAGACCGTCGTCGACACGGGGTGTCCCGACAGCGCCTCGAACGTCGCAGCCCCGACGAAGTTCAGGGCCGCGTCGGTCGGGATGACGTGGACGTCGTGGCCCGCCTCGGTGAAGTGCCGGATGACCGCACAGGCCTTGTAAGCGGCGATTCCGCCGCCGACACCGACCAGGATGCGCTTGCGCGCCGGAGACGTCATCAGCCCGTCGACGGTGCCGCTACTCGCCCTCGGTGTGGACGAGGAGGTCGGAGTGGATCTCGCGCATCGCGATGGACAGCGGCTTCTCGTGCAGGCCGGGCTCGACGAGCGGGCCGACGAACTCGAGGATGCCGTCGCCGAGCTGGTTGTAGTAGTCGTTGATCTGACGTGCGCGCTTGGCGGCGAAGATCACCAGGGCGTACTTCGACGAGACCCGGTCGAGCAGGTCGTCGATCGGCGGGTTGGTGATGCCCAGCGGGGTGTCGTACGCCGGTGCGTCGGCGATCTCGGTGACATCAAGGTTCTGGGTGCTCACGCAAACTCCTGCATCAAAAGACTGAAAATGTTTCGAGGTGGTCTCAAACTCGGTGGTCGACCGCTTATCGCGCGGGTCCGACCAGCAAGGATACCAACTGATCGGCCACCGAGTCGACTTCGTGGTTCACCAGCGTGTGGTCGAACTGGTCGGCGAGTTCCATTTCGGCCCGGGCCGTGGCCAGTCGACGCTCCACGACCTCCGGCGACTCGGTGCCGCGGCCGGTCAAGCGGGCGACCAATTCCTCCCAGGTGGGCGGGGCCAGGAACACGGTCTGCGCCTCGGGGAGCCGGGCGACGAGGTTCTCCGCGCCCTGGATATCGACCTCGACGAGGACGGGTGCGCCGGCCTCCAGCGCCTCCAGCACCGGTGCGGCGGGGGTACCCGAGCGCTGCAGGCCGCCGTGGATCTCGGCCCACTCCAGGAGCTCGCCGTCGGCGATCATCTCGTCGAAGCGCTCGCGGGTGACGAACCGGTAGTCGCGCCCGTCGACCTCGCCCGGCCGTGGGCCGCGGGTCGTCGCGGACACGCTGAAGAACAATTCGGGCAGCCGTTCGCGCACCGCGTTGACGACGGTCGACTTACCGACGGCCGAGGGGCCGACCAGTACAACCAGTCGGCCCCTCGGCGTCGAAAGCTCGGGAGAGCGATCAGGCAAGGTCAAACTTCTCCAGAAGTGCCTTGCGCTGACGGTCGCCCAGGCCGCGCACGCGACGGGTCGGGGCGATCTCGAGCTCCTCCATGATCTCGGCGGCCTTCACCTTGCCAACCTTGGGCAGGGCCTCCAGCAGAGCCGAAACCTTCATCTTGCCGAGGATCTCGTCGTTCTCGGCGTCCTTGAGGACCTGCTTGAGGTCCGTGCCACCGCGCTTGAGGCGCTCCTTGAGCTCGGCGCGGGCCCGGCGGGCGGCCGCAGCCTTTTCCAGCGCTGCCGCGCGCTGCTCATCAGTCAACTGGGGAAGGGCCACGTGATCCTCCGTAGATCGTTCTTTCATCTCCGCCGCTCAGCCATGGTGATGACCGGCGGGCCGCTGGGTTGCCTGCGGCGCGAGGTTGACGGTACCCAACCTGAACAGGCATTTCGAGGGGTACCCCTCCAAAGTCCCTGGATCGCCATGAGGTAGCGTCTCGCCGCCGGCCCCATGGCGTCACCGCGCAGAGGTGCCCGGTTGACGGAAATCACTGCAGGTCAACGCGATATTCCGGGTGCAGCCGACGGGCTCGCGCGCTTGCCGACGAGGCGTTCCGCACCCAGGTCGCAGATCTTTGCGTTCACGCAGGTCACCGGCGTGTCGAACAGTCGCACCGCTCGTTTGGTCGGTTTGTCCGGGTCGGGTGGAGCGCCGCTCGCCTGGTACGGCCCGTGCGGCGCGCGGCCTCAGCGCCGCGATCGCGCGTGCAACTCCCGGATTCGCGCCGCCAATTCCGGCACCGGGCCGTCGACCGGTATGCCCGGCGCGACGGTCGTGATCGGCAGCGGGGCGACGGGTGCGGGCGCGGCCGACATCTCGGCCAGCCAACCGCTCAGTTGGGCCGTCGAGCTGGCGAAGACGATGCGGCCGAGTCCGACCCACGCGTGCGCGGCCGAACACATCGGGCAGTGCTCGCCGGAGGTGTAGAGCGTGGCGGCCGCCCGCTCCGCGGGGGCCATTTCGCGCGCGGCGAGCTGGGCGAGGGTCAATTCCGGGTGATAGGTCGGGTCGGCCTTCTCGACGATCCGGTTGCGGTCCTCGGCGATCACGCTCCCGTCGCCGGCCACCAGGATCGAGCCGAACGGTTCGTCGCCGGCCTCGAGTGCCTCCTCGGCCAGGTCGATGCAGCGGCGCAGGTGGTGCAGATCGGTTTCGTCGATCATCGGCGCATCCTCAGTTCACGGCTTCAGTGCCGCTTCGATTTCGTCGCGCGCCGACTCGCATGCGGCGCGCAGTGTGTCGACATCCGGCCCGGCCCGCAACACGCCACGGGAACTGGCCGGCAACAGCCAGCGCTGATCGGCGCCGGCGAACAGCGTGGGCAACTCGCCCGCGGTGGCGCCCTGGGCGCCGACGCCGGGGGCGAGGATCACGCCGTTCAGCGCGCCCAGGTCCAGTCCGTGGGCGCGGGTGGCACCGACGACGACCCCGGCCGTAGCCTTCCCGTCAGCGTTGACGGCAGCCGCCTCGTCGACGATCTGCTGGCCGACGCGACCCGCCGCGCCGACGGCCAGTTGGACCGGCGCCCCGTCCGGGTTCGACGTGCGGGCGAGCACGATCACCGCTCGCGACGACGCCCGTGCCTCGTCTATCGCCGGCTTCAACGAACCGAAGCCCAGATAGGGCGACGCGGTGACCGCGTCGGAGCACAGCGGCGAGTCGTCGGACAGCCAGGCACGGGAATAGGCCGTCATCGTCGACCCGATATCCCCCCGCTTCGCGTCGGCGAGCACCAAGGCGCCGGCATCGCGGCAGCCGCGGATGACCCGCTCGAGGACGGCGAACCCGGCCGCGCCGAAGGCCTCGAAGAACGCCACCTGCGGCTTGATCACCGCGGCGGTGGGGCCCAGCGCCGCGACGCAGATGTCGCCGAAGCGGCCCAGACCCGAGGCGTCGACCGGCAGCCCCCATCGCTCCAGCAGTTCGGGATGCGGGTCGATACCCGCGCACAGTCGCCCCCGGGCCGCGACGGCGGCCCGGTAGCGCGCGCCGAACCCGTCGGTCATCCCGCGACGCCCGGGCTGTTGACGAGTGCCGCGTGGAGGTTCTGCAGCGAGTTCACACCGAGGTCGCCGGTGAGCAGCGCCTCGATGCCCTGGACGGCGGCGCTGGCGCCCTGCACCGTCGTGATGCAGGGAATCGTGGCGCCCACCGCGGCGGTGCGGATCTCGTAGCCGTCGACGCGGGGACCCGAATTGCCGAAGGGGGTGTTGATCACCATGGCGACCTCGCCGTCGCGGATCGCATCGACGATGGACCGCTCCCCTGCCGCCACCTCCGGATCGGAGTGCTTGCGCACGCGGGTGCAGGCGATCCCGTTGCGCCGCAGCATGTCCGCGGTCCCCTCGGTCGCCAGGATGGTGAATCCGAGGTCGGCCAGGCGCTTGACCGGGAACAGCAGCGCCCGCTTGTCCTTGTTGGCCACCGAGACGAAGACCGCGCCGCTGCGCGGCAGCGAGCCGTAGGCCGCGGTCTGCGACTTCGCGAACGCCCGACCGAAGTCGGCGTCGATGCCCATGACCTCGCCGGTGGACTTCATCTCCGGGCTCAGCAGCGAGTCCACCCCGGTGCCGTCGGCCCGCCGGAACCGGTGGAAGGGCAGGACCGCCTCTTTGACCGCGATGGGTGCGCTGATCGGCGTGTTGCCGCCGTCGCCGGTCGCCGGCAGCAACTGCGCGGTGCGCAGCTCGGCGATCGACTCCCCCAGCATGACGCGGGCGCAGGCCTTCGCCAGCGGCACCGCGGTCGCCTTCGACACGAACGGCACGGTGCGGCTCGCGCGGGGGTTGGCCTCCAGCACGTAGAGGATGTCGTCCTTCAGCGCGTATTGGACGTTGATCAGGCCGCGGACGCCGATCCCGTGGGCCAGCGCCTCCGTGGCGGCCCGGACCGCGTCGAGGTCGGAGCGCCCGAGGGTCACGGGCGGCAGCGCACAGGCCGAGTCGCCGGAGTGGATGCCGGCCTCCTCGATGTGCTCCATGATCCCGCCGAGGTAGACCTCGGTGCCGTCGCAGAGCGCGTCGACGTCGATCTCCACCGCGTCCTCGAGGAAGCGGTCGACGAGCACCGGGTGATCCGGCGTGAGCTCGGTGGCCCGGGCGATGTAATCCCGCAGCGATGCCTCGTCGTACACGATCTCCATGCCGCGCCCGCCCAGGACATAGGACGGCCGGACCAGCACCGGGTACCCGATGCGGTCGGCGACGGCGCGCGCCTCGTCGACGCTGGTGGCGGTGCCGAAGGCCGGGGCGGGCAGGCCCGCCCTGGTCAGCACCTTGCCGAACTCTCCGCGGTCCTCGGCGAGGTCGATCGCGTCGGGGCTGGTGCCCACGATCGGCACCCCCGCGTTCGCCAGGCGATGGGCCAAGCCGAGCGGAGTCTGTCCGCCCAACTGGACGATCACGCCGGCGACGGTGCCCGACTCCGATTCGGCCCGGTACACCTCGAGGACGTCTTCGAAGGTCAACGGCTCGAAGTAGAGTCGGTCGGCGGTGTCGTAGTCGGTCGAGACCGTCTCCGGGTTGCAGTTGACCATGACGGTCTCGTACCCGGCCTGCGACAGCGTCATCGCGGCGTGCACACAGGAGTAGTCGAACTCGATGCCCTGACCGATCCGGTTGGGGCCGGAGCCGAGGATCAGGACCTTCGGCCGTTCGGTCTGCGGTGCGACCTCGCTGGTCGCCGCGGGATCGAGCTCATAGGTCGAGTAGTGGTACGGGGTCTTGGCCTCGAACTCGGCGGCACAGGTGTCGACCGTCTTGTACACCGGGTGGACGCCGAGCCGCTCGCGCAGCGCGGCGACCCCCTCCTCGGTGCCCAGCTCCGCGTCGCCCGCGGCGGCGCGCAGCGCGGCGATCTGACGATCCGAGAGACCCGTCGTCTTCGCCTCGCGCAACAGCCGCTCGTCCACCGAGTCGGCGTCACGGACCTGGGCGCCCATCTCGCCGATCCAGGCGATCTCCGCCAGGAACCACGGGTCGATGGCGGTGGCCTCGTACAGCTGCTCGATGCTCGCCCCGGCCTCGAGCGCCAGCATGATGTCGTAGAAGCGGCCGTCCTTGGGCGTGCGCACCTTCTCCAGCAGCACGGGCAGGTCGACGGTGGCCGGGTCGGGTCGGTCGGCTTCGGTCCAGAACCCGGCGGCCTTGGTCTCCAGCGAGCGTAGGACCTTGCCGAAGGCCTCGGCGAAGCTACGGCCCAGGCTCATCGCCTCGCCCACGGATTTCATGGTGGTGGTCAGCGTGTCGTCGGCACCGGGGAACTTCTCGAAGGCGAACCGCGGCGCCTTGACGACGACGTAGTCCAGCGTCGGCTCGAAGCAGGCCGGCGTCTCCTTGGTGATGTCGTTGACGATCTCGTCGAGGCTGTAGCCGATGGCCAGCTTGGCCGCGATCTTCGCGATCGGGAAGCCGGTGGCCTTCGACGCGAGCGCCGAGGAACGCGACACACGCGGATTCATCTCGATGACCACCAAGCGCCCGTCGCGCGGGTCCTGGGCGAACTGGATGTTGCAACCGCCGGTGTCCACACCCACCTCGCGCAGGATCTCGATCGAGAGGTCGCGCATCTTCTGGTATTCGCGGTCGGTCAGGGTCATCGCGGGGGCGACCGTCACCGAGTCACCGGTGTGGACGCCCACCGGGTCGACGTTCTCGATGGAACAGATCACCACGACGTTGTCGCGGTGATCGCGCATCAACTCGAGTTCGTATTCCTTCCAGCCGAGGATCGATTCCTCGATGAGGACGTTGGCCGTCGGGGAGGCCGCGAGGCCGCCGCCGGCGATCCGGTCCAGGTCGGCCTCGTTGTAGGCCATGCCGGAGCCGAGGCCGCCCATCGTGAACGAGGGGCGCACGACGACCGGGTAGCCGAGCTCGGCGACCGTGTCGCGGACCTCGTCCATCGTGTGGCACACCCGCGAGCGCGCGCTCTCGCCGCCGACCGAGGCGACGATGTCCTTGAACATCTGCCGGTCCTCGCCGCGCTGGATGGCGTCGAAGTCGGCGCCGATCAGCTCGATGTCGTACTTCTCCAGGGAACCGCGGTCGTGGAGCGCGACCGCCGTGTTCAGCGCGGTCTGACCGCCGAGGGTTGCCAGCACCGCGTCGATCGGGTGCCCCGCGTCGCGCTCGGCCTCGATCACCCGCTCGACGAACTCGGGGGTGATCGGCTCCACGTAGGTCGCGTCGGCGAATTCGGGGTCGGTCATGATCGTCGCCGGGTTGGAGTTGACCAACGAGACCCGCAGCCCTTCGGCCTTGAGTACGCGGCACGCCTGGGTGCCCGAGTAGTCGAACTCGCAGGCCTGGCCGATGACGATGGGACCCGACCCGATCACCAGGACGTGGTTGAGGTCTGAGCGGCGTGGCATTAGGAGCGCTTCCCTTCCGTCATCGCGGTGGCGAACTTGTCGAAGAGGTAGGCCGCGTCATGCGGACCGGCCGCGGCCTCCGGGTGGTACTGGACTGAGAAGGCGCGCCCGTCGACCAGTTCGACGCCTTCGACGGTGCCGTCGTTGGCGCAGACGTGGCTGACGCGGCCGCGGCCGAAGTCGGTGTCGAACTCCTCACCGGCCTCACCCTCGAGCGCGAACCCGTGGTTCTGCGAGGTGATCGATGCACGGCCGGTGGCAACGTCGAGGACGGGGATGTTGATGCCGCGGTGGCCGAACCGCATCTTGTACGTGCTGCGGCCCAGCGCACGGCCGAGGATTTGGTTGCCGAAGCAGATCCCGAACAACGGGTATCCGGCTTCGATGACCGAGCGGGTCAGCGCGACGGCCGCATCCGCGGTCGCGGGGTCGCCGGGGCCGTTGGAGAGGAAGACGCCGTCGGGCTTCAGGTCGGCGATGGCGTCGAGTCCGCTGGCGACGGGCAGCACGTGCACCTCGATGCCGCGCTCGGCGAACATCCGCGGCGTGTTGGCCTTGATGCCCAGGTCCAGCGCGGCCACGCGGAAGCGGGTCTCGCCGTCGGCCGGGACGACATACGGCTTCGGTGTGCTGACCTCGGCGGACAGGTTCGCCCCCGCCATCTCCGGCTGGTCGAGCACCCGAGCGAGCAATTCGTCGTCGTCGGCGAGGGCCGCGCCGGAGAACACCCCGGCTCGCATGGAACCGTGATCGCGCAGCACCCGGGTGACCGCCCGCGTGTCGATGCCCGCGATCCCGACGACCTCCTGCGCCCGCAGCTGATCCTCCAGGCTGCTGTTGGCGCGCCAGTTGGAGACGCGCCGGGTGGGGTTGCGCACCGCGTAGCCGGCCACCCAGATCTTGCCCGGATCGGCGCCGTCACCGGCGGTGAGACGGCTCTCGCCGTCCTCGTCGTTCCACCCGGTGTTGCCGATCTGCGGCGCCGTGGCGACAAGGATCTGCCGGTGGTAGCTCGGGTCGGTGAGCGCTTCCTGGTAGCCGGTCATGGCGGTGCAGAACACCGCTTCGCCGAGGGTTTCGCCCACCGCGCCGAATCGGGTACCGGTGAACACCCGACCGTTCTCGAGTACCAGTTTTGCCGTATCAGTCATCTGCGTTCACTCCGCTGCGTCGGGGTCGGTGGTCGGTTGCGCGCCCGGGTAGGCGACGAGCCAGTGGGGATAGTCGGCCTTGGCGTCGGCGCGCAACGCGGTGGTCAGCGCCGTGCCGCCGGGTAGCGCCCAGTCGATCGCGAGCAGCCCGTCGGCGGTCATCACCTTGCCCGCCGCGCGGTTGGTGGTGCGCACCGCGACGAGGGCCTGCACCGGTATCCAGATCGTCGACGCGCCGCGCCGCTCGATCGCGATGCCGTGGGTGTAGCCGGAGGCGCTGCAGGCGGCGCGGTCGCCCAGGTCGGCGACCTGAACCCGGTCGATCCAGTTCTCGGCGCGCGAGGTACCCGAGTAGACGCCCGCGGTGGGGCCGACGATGAGCTCCCCCGGGTCGTCGGGCAGCGCGGGGAAGTCGCCGAACTCCACTGCCTGCTCGCGCCCGCGGTGCTGTCGACCGGTGAAGAAGAGCCACATCAACCAGGCGATGAAGAACAGGAAAGCGGCGACGGCGACGAGGAAGACGATGTTGAGGACGATCGTTCCAGTGCTCACCAGCGCACCTCTGAATCGAGTTGGGTGATCCGGCCCCGCAGCAACGTGGCGATCACGGTCGCCGGCATGGTCATGCCGCCGTAGGGGGTGTTCTGCGACTTGCTGGCGAGTTCGGTGGGGACGACCTCCCAGCTCCGATCCGGGTCGATCAGGGCCAGGTTGGCCGGCTCGCCGACCGCGATCGGCCGGCCCTGGTCGGTCAGGCCGACGATGGCGGCCGGGCGCTCACTCATCACGCGGGCCACGCCGCGCCAGTCGAGCAGACCCGGGTTGACCATCGTCTCGACGATGATCGCCAGCGCCGTCTCCAACCCGAGCATCCCGGGCCGGGCGGCGGCGAACTCGCAGCATTTGTCCTGCATGGCGTGCGGTGCGTGGTCGGTGGCGACGCAGTCGATGATCCCGTCGGCCAGGGCCGCGCGCAGTGCCACGGTGTCGCTCCCCTCGCGCAGCGGCGGGTTGACGCGGTTGTTTCCGTCGTAGTCGGCGAGCCGCTCGTCGGTCAGCAGCAGGTGGTGCGGCGTCACCTCCGCGGTGATCGCGATCCCCTGCCCGCGCGCCCACTTGACGAGTTCGACGGTGCCGGCCGTCGACGCGTGGCAGATGTGGATGCGGGCGCCGGCGTCGCGGGCCAGCAGCGCGTCGCGCGCCACGATGGATTCCTCCGCCGCACGCGGCCAGCCGGTCAGGCCCAGGCGGGCCGCGGTCGGGCCCTCGTGGGCGACGGCGCCGACTGTGAGGCGGGGCTCCTCGGCATGCTGGGCGATCAGCACCCCCAGGCCCTTCGAGTACTCCAGCGCGCGGCGCATGACCAGCGGATCGTCGACACATTTGCCGTCGTCGCTGAACATCTTCACCCGCGCGGCGCCGGCGGCCATCATGCCCATCTCGGCGAGTTGACGCCCCTGCAGGCCGACCGTGACCGCACCGACGGGGTGGACGTCCACGAGCCCGATCTCGCGCCCGGTTCGGTACACGTTGTCGGTGATGGTGGCGTTGTCGGCGACCGGATCGGTGTTGGCCATCGCGAACACCGCGGTGTACCCGCCGCGGGCGGCCGCGGCCGACCCGGTGCCGATGGTCTCGGTGTCCTCCCGGCCCGGCTCGCGCAGATGGGTGTGCAGGTCGACGAACCCGGGCAGGACGATGGCGCCCTTGCCCTCGACGACCTCCGCCCCGTCGGCCGCGGTGAGCCCGGTGCCGATCTCACCGATCACGCCGTCGGCGATGGCGATGTCCACCTCGTCGCCACCGTAGGGACGCACACCGCGCAGCACCACGCCACCACTCATGAACCGGCCTCCACCTTGTCGTCTCCTCGCTGTTGACTCGAATCGGTGCCGACGAGCAGCCGCAGCAGCACCGCCATCCGCACGTGTACGCCGTTGCGAACCTGCTCGAGGACCGTCGCCTGCGGGGCATCGGCCACCGAGTAGCCGATCTCCATTCCGCGCAGCATCGGCCCGGGGTGCAGGATCACGGCGTCGTCGCGCAGCATCGCCAGGCGGGCGTCGCCCAGCCCGTAGCGCACCGAGTACTCGCGCGGGCTCGGGAAGAATCCGCCGTTCATCCGTTCCGCCTGGACGCGCAGCATCATCACCGCGTCGGCACCGGGGAGCTCCGCGTCGAGTTCGTGGCTGACCGTGACCGGCCACTCGTCGACGCCCACCGGGAGCAGGGTCGGCGGCGCCACCAGCACCACCTCGGCGCCCAGGGTGGACAGCAGGTGCGCGTTGGACCGCGCCACCCGGGAGTGGACGATGTCGCCGACGATCACCACGCGCCGCCCCTCGATGTCGCCGAGGCGCTGGCGCAGCGTCAGCGCGTCGAGCAGCGCCTGGGTGGGGTGCTCGTGGGTGCCGTCGCCCGCGTTGATGACGGCGGGGCCGACGGTCGCACCCGAGTCGTCGGTCTCGGTGGTCCACTCGGCGATCTGGTGCGCGGCTCCGGAACTCGGGTGGCGCACGATCAGGGCGTCGGCCCCGGCCGCCCGCAGCGTCTTTGCGGTGTCGCGCAGCGATTCGCCCTTGCTCGCCGACGAGCTGGAGGCGCTCACGTTGATCACGTCGGCGCTCATCCACTTGCCCGCGACCTCGAAGGACACCCGGGTGCGGGTGGAGTTCTCGTAGAAGACCGTCATGACGGTCCGACCGCGCAAGGTCGGCAGTTTGCGGATCTCACGCCCGAGCAGCGCCTGGGCGAAGCCGTCGGCGTCGTCGAGGATTCCCACCGCGTCGTCGCGGGACAGGTCGGCGGTGGACAGCAGATGGCGCATCAGTCGGCACTCCCCCCGGTCGGTGTCCGGCGCGGCCCGAGGACCACCTCGTCGACGCCGTCGGTCTCGGTGAAGTGGACGGCGACGTCCTCGTCGCGCGCGGTCGGCAGGTTCTTGCCGACGTAGTCGGCGCGGATCGGCAGCTCGCGGTGGCCGCGGTCGACGAGCACGGCCAGCTGCACCGTCGCCGGCCGGCCCAAGTCGCGCAGCGCGTCGAGGGCGGCGCGGACGGTGCGCCCGGAGTAGAGCACGTCGTCGACGAGGATCACGTTCGCGTTGTCGATGCCGCCGGCCGGAACGGCGGTCCGCTCCAGCGGGCGGTGCGGTTGGGCCCGCAGGTCGTCGCGGTAGAGGGTGATGTCGAGGAAGCCGGTGGGCACGGTGACGCCGGCGTACTCGGCGATCTTCTCGGCGAAGCGCTGGGCGAGGACCGGGCCGCGACTGGGAATGCCGAGGAGGACGACGTGCTTGTCGGCACCATCGTCGAGAGCGGTCTTCTCGATGATCTGGTGCGCGATCCGAGCAATCGTGCGCGATACATCGGCGTCGTCGAGCAATACCCGGTGGGCAGCGCTGGTCACACCGACCTCCTTCTCCGCCTCACGGGACGGTCGTTAAAGGACGTCTGTCGGTTAAGAGGCTACACCCCGCCCGCCCGGGCGTCCGAAGCGGGATCGTCGCCGGCGCGGGCCGCGGCGCGGACCTGCGGCGCGAGTTCGGCGATCTTCGCGAGAACGCCGTTGACGAACGCCGGCGAGTTGTCGGTCGACAGCTCCTTGGCCAGTTGGATCGCCTCGTCGACGATGACGAAGGTATCCACGTCGTCGGCGTTGAACAGCTCCCAGGTCGCCAGACGCAGGATCGCCCGGTCGACGGCCGGGAGGCGGTCAAGTTGCCACTTGTCGAGATGCGAGGAGATCACGGCGTCGATCTGCGCCTGGTCGGCGGCGACGCCGAGGACGGCCTTCTCGGTGTAGTCGTGCACCGTGCCGACGCTGTCGTCGTCGACGAACAGCTCACGGCGCTGACTGATCAGCTCCTGCGGTGAGACCCCCTTCGCCTCGGCCTCGAAGAGGAGGTCGACCGCGCGGTTGCGGGCCTTATGCCTGGTACCGGAATGTTTCACAGCGATGCGCGGGCGTCAGGAGTTGACGCGGCCGAGGTAGCCGCCGTCGCGCGAGTCGACCTTCAGCTTGTCGCCGGTGTTGATGAACAGCGGCACCTGGATCTCCGCGCCGCTCTCCATGGTCGCGGGCTTGGTACCACCGGTCGAGCGGTCGCCCTGGACGCCCGGGTCGGTGTGGGTGACGGTCATCTCGACGGTCACGGGCAGCTCGATGAACAGCGGCACTCCCTCGTTGAGCGAGACCTGGACCGTCATGTTCTCCAGCAGGAAGCGGGCGCCGTCGCCGACGGTGGCCGGCGGAATCGGGTACTGCTCGTAATCCGCGGTGTCCATGAAGACGTAGTCGGTGCCGTCGTTGTACAGGAAGGTCATGTCCCGGCGGTCGACGGTGGCCGTCTCCACCTTCACCCCGGCGTTGAAGGTCTTGTCGACGATCTTGCCGGAGAGGATGTTCTTGATCTTGGTGCGCACGAAGGCCGGGCCCTTGCCGGGCTTGACGTGCTGGAACTCCAAGATCTGCCAGAGCTGGTCGTCCATTCGCAGCACGAGGCCGTTCTTGAAATCCGCAGTCGTCGCCATGGGCGTGAGCCTTTCTGTCGTGGCCCGAGTCTTTCGTCTCCTCGGGCTAGCGTCATGCCACCGCTCCCGTGGACCGCTCCCCGATTGCGGGGACGTCAGTCCAGGACGGTGAAAGTCCGGTCGGTCGCAGTGAGTATCCGGCAGGGCCCGTCGGACACGACGACCGTGTCCTCGATGCGGACTCCGCCGCGTCCGGGCAGGTAGACCCCGGGTTCCACCGTGACCACTGCGCCGCCAAGGAGTGTACCCGTCGCCGTCGAGCCCACCGGAGGGGCTTCGTGGATCTGCAGGCCGACCCCGTGTCCGAGGCCGTGGACGAACTGATCGCCGTACCCCGCGTCGACGATGACCTGGCGCGCGGCGCCGTCCACGTCGGCCGACGCGGTACCCGCCGTCGCGGCTTGCCGACCGGCCGTCGCCGCGGCGGCGACCACCTCGTAGATCTCGCGCTGCCAGGGCTGGGCCGGGCCCAGCACATAGGTCCGCGTCATATCGGAGTGGTAGCCGCCGACGACGGCACCGAAATCGATCTTGACGAAGTCACCGGCGGCCAGGACCGCCGAGGTCGGCCGATGGTGCGGTACCGCCGAGTTCGCTCCCGCGGCGACGATCGTCTCGAAGGCCACCGCGTCGGCACCGTGGTCGTACATCGCCCACTCGAGGGCGCGGGCCACCTGGCGCTCGGTACGACCCGGCGCGATGGTTCCCGCGGCGACCAGGTCCGCCAACGCCGCATCGGCCGCGGCGCACGCCGCGGCGATGGCCCCGACCTCCCCGTCGTCTTTGACCACCCGCAGCCCTTCGACCAGTCCCGTCGCCGCGACCAGTGCCACCTCCGGCACCGATGCGCGCAGGGCGGCATGCTGGGCGACGGTCATGGCGTCGGCTTCGATCGCGATCCGCCCCGCCCCGTCGGCGGCAGCGGATTCGAGCAGCGCGGCTGCCACGTCGCGCGCACCGACCAGCTCCAGATCGCCGGCCTGCTCGCCCACCTGCACCGTGTAGCGGCCGTCGGTGCCGATGCGATCTGCGCGCGCGTCCCCGTCGACCCAGATCAGCACAGCGCCGTTCGAGCCGGTGAAACCGGACAGATAGCGCACGTTGACCAGGTCGGTGACGAGCAGTGCCTCGACGTCGGGGTGCGCCTCCCGGAGCACTCCGCGCAGGCGGTCGCGACGGAGGGCACCGGAATCGGCGGGCGGCAACGAAGCTGGCATCACGCCACGCTAGCAACCCTGTGATTGGCTTCACTGATCGCGACCGGTAACCTACCCGCTATGAACTCGTGGATTCTGCGCGGCGTTTCGATGGGCGCCTTCGTCACGGTGGCCTGGGTCCTGGTCGGCGTCCTGATGCACATCGGTGCGACGGCGGGAACGATCTGGTCGACGATCGCCCTCGCCCTGATCGTCCTGGTCGCCCTCCTGTGGGGCGGGTACGACGGTATCCGCGACGCCCGCGCGAACCAGGATCCCGACGACTACGCCGACCTCACCATGGTGTGGTTGAAGGCCGGTTTCCTGTCCGCGGTCATCGCCGCGGTCATCGGCTGGATCGTCGGTTCGACGATCGTCCCCGGTATGGGTCCGGCACCCTTGTTCGTCGCACTGACCGCGGGCATCTCCTTCCTCACCCTGCTGGTCTACGTGCCCGCATTCATCGGGGTGAGCATCGGCCGGTGGCTGGTCCGGCGCGAGGAGCGCAAGGCCGCCGCCCGCGCCGAGGAGCAGGTCGTCGTCGGCGACGGCGCCGACCTCGCCTAAGCCGATTCTTCGCGCGCGACCGCCGAGTACGCGGCCGCGATCAACGTCGGGTCCGGCCCTTCGAGTCGGCCCGGCTGTGCCAGCCCGTCGAGGACGACGAAGCGCAGCACGCCCGAGCGGTTCTTCTTGTCCCCCGCCATCCCCTTCATGAGCTCGCCGAGGGCATCCGCGTCGTAGCTGGTCGGCAGGCCGATGAGTTCCAGGACGCTGCGGTGCCGGTCGGCGGTCTCGTCGTCGAGTCGTCCCGCCAGGCGCGCCAACTCGGCGGCGAACACCAGGCCGACCGATACCGCCGCGCCGTGGCGCCAGCGGTACCGCTCGCGCCGCTCGATCGCGTGGCCGAGGGTGTGGCCGTAGTTCAGGATCTCCCGCAGCGAGGATTCCTTCAGGTCGGCGGACACGACGTCGGCCTTGACCTGGACCGAGCGCCGGATCAGCTCCGGGAGCAGGTCGCCGGAGGTGTCCAAGGCCCCCTGCGGATCGGCTTCGATCAGGTCGAGGATCACCGGGTCGGCGATGAAACCGGTCTTGATGACCTCGGCCATCCCCGCGATCACCTCGTTGCGCGGCACCGTCTCCAGGGTGGCCGTGTCGACGAGCACCGCGTCCGGCTCGTGGAAGGAGCCGACCAGGTTCTTGCCGGCGTCGGTGTTGATGCCGGTCTTGCCGCCCACCGCGGCGTCGACCATCGCGAGCAGGGTCGTCGGGATGTGGATGACGCCGATGCCGCGCATCCAGGTGGCCGCGACGAACCCGGCGAGGTCGGTGGCCGCGCCGCCGCCCAGGCTGATGATCTTGTCGTTGCGCTTGAGTCCGATCCGTCCGCAGACATCCCAGCAGAAGGCCGCCACCTGCAGATCCTTGCCCGCCTCGGCGTCGGGGATCTCCACCCGGTGGGCGTCGAACCCCTTCGACGCGAGGAACTCCCGGACCGTCTCGGCCGTGGCCTGCAACGGCGGTTGGTAGAGGATCGCGACGGAGTCGGCACCGGCCGCCGCGACCGCCACCTCGTCGAGCAGGCCGCGGCCGATCACGACGTCGTAGGGTGACGCGGCGCGCACGCCGATCCGAATCGGTTCGCTGCTCATATGCGGTCCTCCTGCGATGGTGGGTTGGCTGGCGAGTCGGCGTCCGCGGGCTCGGGAAGCCCGGCGCGGATCGCCTCGACGATGGTGTCGACGGCATCTCCGCCGTCGACGCTACGGGTGGCCACGGCACGGTAGGCCCCGACCCGGTCGGCGAGCAGGGCGGCGTACCGGGAAGCCGGATCCGGGGCGCGCAGCAGCGGCCGGTCTGACGCCGCGACTCGCGCGAAGCCGACCTCTGGCGTGACGTCGAGGTAGACGACGTGGTGGTGCGCCAGTGCCGCGGCGATCTCCGGGACGGTCACCGATCCGCCGCCCAGCGCCACCACACCGCGATGACCGGTCAGGACGTCCAGCACGACGTCGCGCTCGATCGCGCGGAACGCGGGTTCGCCGTCGGTCGCGAAGATCTCCGGGATGGTGCGGCCGCTGCGGCGCTCCACTTCGGCATCGGTATCGACGAAGCCGACGCCGAGTGCGTGGGCGAGCGCTCGGCCCACGGTGGACTTCCCCGATCCCATGAAGCCGGTGAGGACCACCACGGGCCCGCGGGCCGACGTCATGGGCGCGGCGGGCGGGCGGCGATGCGCTCGGCGTAGGCCACGAGGTTCGCCTTGGTCTCGGCGATCGAGTCGCCGCCGAATTTCTCCAGCAGCGCCTGGGCCAGGACCAGGGCGACCATCGCCTCGGCGACCACACCGGCCGCGGGGACCGCGCACACGTCGGAGCGCTGGTGGATCGCGCTGGCGGTCTCCCCCGTCGCCATGTCGACGGTGGCGAGGGCGCGCGGGACGGTGGAGATCGGCTTCATCGCCGCCCGCACCCGCAGCTCCTGACCGTTGGTCATGCCGCCCTCGAGTCCCCCGGCCCGATTCGTCGAACGCTCGACGCCGTCGGGGCCGGGCACCATCTCGTCGTGGGCCTGGCTGCCGCGGCGACGAGCGGTCTCGAATCCGTCTCCGACCTCGACGCCCTTGATCGCCTGAATGCCCATCAGCGCCGCGGCGAGCCGGGCGTCGAGCCGGGTCTCACCGCTGACATGCGAGCCCAGGCCGACGGGCACCTGCGTCGCGACGACCTCGACGACGCCGCCGAGGGTGTCGCCGTCCTTCTTGGCCGCCTCGATCTCGGCGATCATCGAGGCCTCCGCGGACGAGCCGAAGGCTCGGACGGGGCTCTCATCGATCGCCGCCAGGTCGGCGGGACCGGGCGTCGGGCCGGTGTACGGCTCGCTCGCACCGATCGAGATCACATGCGACACGACGTCGATCCCGGCGACCTGCTTGAGGAACCGTCGGGCGACCGTACCGGCCGCGACCCGTGCGGCGGTCTCGCGCGCACTCGCCCGTTCCAGGATGGGCCGGGCGTCGTCGAATCCGTACTTCAGCATCCCCGAGTAGTCGGCGTGTCCGGGGCGGGGCCGCGTCAGCGGCGCGTTGCGCGCACTCGCCTCGAGTTCGGCGGCGTCGACGGGGTCCGCAGCCATCACCTGTTCCCACTTGGGCCATTCGGTGTTGCCGATCTCGATCGCGATCGGGCTGCCCAGCGTCGATCCGTGGCGCAGACCGGCCAGAACGGTCACCTCGTCGGCCTCGAACTTCATCCGGGCGCCACGGCCGTAGCCCAGGCGTCGACGGGCCAACTGCTCGGCGATATCGGCCGAGGTGACCTCGACTCCGGCGACCATTCCCTCCACGAGCGCCACCAAGGCGCGCCCGTGGGATTCTCCTGCGGTTATCCAGCGCAACACGATTCCCGATTCTTCCATGCGCCCCGCGCCGAACCGAATCCGGTTGGCGGTGTCAACCGCCGCCGAGGACGAGTGCCGCCGCGACGCCCGCGAGCGCCGGCCCGTGCGGGCGTCGGCGGCGCGCCGACCGGGCCGAACCCCACACCCCGACGAGCTGGGCGGTGACCACCGCGAGGACGGCGACGGCGGGATCGACGGCCAATCCTCCGACGACGAAGGCCAGCTTCACGTCCCCGCCGCCGACCTGGCCGAGCGCATGCGCCAGCAGATACGGGAGCGTCGCGACCAGCGCGGCCGCGACGAGACGCGGATCGCTCGCACCTAGCCGAGCGGCCGACTGTGCGGCCACCGCCGCCACCCCCGGCCACAGGACCGGGATCGGCAGTCGCCCGCTGCGCCGGTCGACGTCGCCGACGACCAGCAGCCACAGGCCGACGACTGTCTCCATCCGCCCAGCCTGCCCGCGTCCACGCGCACCACGACCGGCGCGACCACCGGGCGACAAGGCTCCTGTGGACGGCGCCGATCTGTGGATTGCGACCCGCGACGCCGGGCGCTACGGGTGCCGGGTGCCGCTAGCCGATCGCGGCGGCCATGGCCTCGCGCGGGGCCGGACGGCCGGTGAACAGCTCCACCTGGCGATAGGCCTGGTTGAGGAGCATCACCAGCCCGCCGGCGACCGTTCCCCCGTGTTCGGCGACCCGTGCCGCCAGCGGCGTCGGCCACGGATCGTAGATCGCGTCGACGAGCCGCAGCGGTGCGTTCACGGCCGGGACGAGGGCGGCGGCGGCCGCGGCGGGCACCGTCGAGACGGCGACCACCGCCTCCGACAGCGCGGCCCGCAGCTCCGGCGACTCGGCGTCGAAATCGAGGAGTCGTACGTCGATCCCCAAGCGCGCGGCGGTCTCGACGGCCGCACCGGTCCGCCCGGGGTCGCGGACGACCAGCCCGACCTCGGTGATGCCGGCTTCGGCGAGGGCGGCCAGCGCCGGTCGCGCGGTCCCCCCGGCCCCGATGACGACGGCCGAGGCGCCTTCGGCGCGATCGACCCCGACGGCGCCGAGGGCTCCACTCACACCGTCGATGTCGGTGCAGTCGGCCAGCCAGCCGCCGGTTTCGCGCACCAGGGTGTTCGCCGAGCCGACGGCGCCGGCGCGGTCGGTCACCCGCGCGGCGTAGGCCAGTGCCTCGGGCTTGCCCGGCATCGTGACCGAGAGCCCCACGAATCGCTCGTCGAGTGAGTCGACGAGCGCCGCCAGCTCTCCCGCGCGGCACTCGATGCGCTCATAGGTCCAGTCCGCGAGCCCTAGCGCGCGATAGGCGGCACGGTGCAGGTCGGGTGAGCGGGAGTGCTCGATCGGGTACCCGAGGACCGCCGCTTTGTGCAGCACTGCGGTGATCGCCTCAGCAACCGGTCTTGAGGAACTTGTTCTGGCACGCGATGTTGCGATTGCGCTTGTGTTCCTCGAAGTTGTCCGAGAACACCGTCTGCCCGTCCTTGTCGACGGTGAGGAAGTACAGCCAGTTGCCCTTCGGCGGGTCGAGCATCGCTTTGAGCGCGTTCTCCCCGACCGTGGCGATCGGCGTCGGCGGCAGTCCGAAGATCCGGTAGGTGTTCCACCGGGTGTCGGCCTTGTAGTTGTCGCCGTGGACGTCGATGTTGGTCTCGGCCGCGGTGTAGTTGGTGGTGGAGTCCATTTCCAGGCGCTGGTTCTTCGCCAACCGGTTCAGGATCACCCGTCCGACCTTCGGCAGGTCCTCGGTGTGTCGCACCTCGCGCTCCATGATCGACGCCGCGATCAGCACCTCGTACGGCTTCAGGCCGCTGCGGTTGCCGGTCAGCAGCCCCCACGACTCGTATCGGCTGGTGCTGTCGCTGATCAGCTGCTTGAGGATCTCGGTCGGCGACGCCTCCGGGTCGATGGCCTCCCAGGTGCCCGGCGCGATCAGCCCCTCGATCCGTCGGTAGTCCCCCGGCAGCGCGGCGACCCCCTCCCGGGCCCAGGTCGGGATCCCGAGCTGCTCGATCGGTGTCGACTTGGCCGCGTCCTCGAGCTGTTGCGCGGTCACGCCAACGGTCTTCCCGTTCAGCGTCACGCTCGTCGCATCGGCGACGAGGTCGAATACGCCCGGAATCGTCTTGCGGTCGACGCCTCGCTTGGCCTCGAGTTGCACGCCTTCGGGAATGACGACCCGGCCGACGCGGTGCAACGTGCCCTCCATCATCTGGACCGCCGTCGCGGCCGGGATGCCGGTCCGCATCTGGTAGATCCCGCCGGACAGCGATTGGGTGCCGGCCGCGTTGATGAAGGCCTGCACCGAGCCGACCACGCCCTCGCGCTTCAGGATCTCGCCGAAGTTCGTCAACGACGAGTTCTCCGGGATGGTGACGAGCACGTCGGAGGTGCCGGCCTGGTCGGTGAAGTCCTTCTTCGACGTCAACAGGCCGAAGTGGCGTGCACCGACGTAGCCACCCGCCGCCAGGACCAGGACCACCGCCAGGGCCAGCGCGGCGAGTACCGCGTTGCGCCCGCGGCTGCGCCGGGCCGGCATCCGCCCGTCCGCTGCCGCCGCGGCCTTTTGCTTGGCCTTCTTGGCGTCCCGTTCGGCATCGTCGTAATCGGCATGCCACGACGGTGTCGGGGCCGGCACGGACCGCTCCTGGATCACTGACTCCTCGTCATCGGGGACCGCGGGCGGTCCGGGTTCGGCGGCGACCGGCGCGGCGCCGTCACTCGTCGCATCGCCGGGGTCGATGTCCACCTCGGCGACGGGTTCTTCGGCCGGGGCCGGCGGCAGTCCCGGATCGACCGGCCCGGTCGCCTCGGCGCCGCTGTCGGACGCGTCGACGTGGCGGACGATATTCGGCGTGACGTTGGTCGCGGCCGAGTCCTCCGGATCGGACGACACGCGCGGAATCTCACCGGTCATCCATGCCGGCGAGTCGGATCGACGCGCCGCCTCGTCTCGGCGGGCCCGCCGCCGGACCGGCGCCGGCTGCTCGTCCGACCGGTCGCTACCGTTGCCCGTGTTCTCCGTCACGCACCCATCTCCTTCCGTCACGCCCGATTTGCCTGATTCCCCGGCGCTAGGCACCTCACCGCCGGGTGCGGCCGCCGCACTTTCACTCGGTCGGCCGCGACTGCTCACCTATGTCTGATCCGGCGACTACCGGACGCCATCCAACCATCCTTGCAGAATCGCCACCGCCGCGGCTTGATCTATGACACCGCGCGCGCCGCGTGAATCCCGCCCCGCCGCGCGCAGGGACCGGCTGGCGGCGACCGTCGTCATGCGTTCGTCGACGAACTCGAGCGGCACCGGAGCGATCGCGCGTGCGAGTTTGTCGGCGAATGCGCGGACCGCCTGCGCGGCGAGCGCCTCCTCCCCGCGCAGATCGCGCGGCAGTCCGACGATCACGGCGACCGCCTCGTACTCGGCCACCAGATCGGCGAGCCGGGCGATGGCCGCCTCGTCGTCGGCGCTGCTCGGGCGTCCCCCTTTGCCCGCGCGGGCCACCGTCTCGACCGGCGTGGCCAGGATGCCGTCGGGATCGCAGACCGCGACCCCGACGCGGACGGTGCCGACATCGATCCCGATTCTGCGCCCGCCCGGGTGCGCCATCAGCGATCCGCCAGCAGTCCGGTGATCTTCGCCATCGCGGCCGAGATGCCGTCGGCGTCGGTTCCGGCGCCCTGCGCCAGATCCGGCTTGCCGCCGCCGCGCCCGCCGACCAGCGGGGCGATTTCCTTGACCAGCACCCCCGCGCCCACGCCCGCATCGCGCGCACCCGGCGTCGTCGCGATGACGAAGGGGACCTTGTCCGCCGCCCCGTCCTCGCCCGGGCTCGCCGAGAACAGGACCACGACGGCCTTGTCCGAGCGGGCCCGGCTCCGCAGGTCCGCGGCCAGCTCGCGCAGCTCGTTGGCGTCGAGTCCGTCGGCGATCCGGCCGCCGATCACGTCGACGCCGGCCACCTGCTGGGCCGAGTCGAGCAGGTCCGACGTTGCCGCCCTGGCCTGCTCGGCGCGCAACCGGGCCACCTCGCGCTCGGCGTCGCGCAACCGGGTCACCAATTGCTCCACGCGACCGGGGACCTCGGCACTGGGCACCTTGAGCGAGGAAGCGAGACCCGCGAGCAGGGCGCGCTCGGTGGACAGGTGGCGGAAGGAGTCCATGCCGACGTAGGCCTCGACGCGCCGGATCCCCGATCCGACCGAGGACTCGCCGATCAGCGTGATCGGCCCGATCTGCGACGACGTCCCGACGTGGGTTCCGCCGCACAGTTCCATCGAGAACGGGCCGCCGATCTCCACGACGCGGACCACGTCGCCGTAGTTCTCGCCGAAGAGCGCCATCGCACCCATCGCCTTGGCCTCGTCGAAACCGGTCTCGAAGGTGTTGACCGGATAGTTGGCCTCGACCGCGCCGTTGGAGATCTCCTCGATCTCGTGACGCTGTTCCTCGCTCAACGGACCATTCGCATGGAAGTCGAAGCGCAGGTAGCCGGGTTTGTTCAACGAACCGGCCTGGGTCGCCGTCGGACCGAGCACCTGGCGCAGCGCGGCATGCACCATGTGGGTGCCCGAGTGCCCCTGCGTGGCGCCGTGGCGCCACTGGGGATCGACCGAGGCGATGACCTCGTCGCCCTCGGCGATCTCACCCGTCTCGACGACGCCGCGGTGCAGCCACACCGACTTGCCGGCCTTCTGGACGTCGGAGACGGCCACCCGGACGCCGGAACTGGTGGTGATCGTGCCGATGTCGGCCAACTGACCGCCGCCCTCGGCGTACAGCGGCGTGCGGTCCAGCACGATCTCGACCTCGGTTCCCGCACCGGCGCGGCCCACGCGACTGCCCGCCGAGACGACGGCCAGCACCCGGGCCTCGCTGACCAGTTCGTCGAACCCGACGAAGGTCGTCGGGTGGGCGTCGATGAACTCCCGGTACACGGAGAGATCGGCGTGGCCGGTCTTGCGCGCGTTCGCGTCCTCCTTGGCCCGCTTGCGCTGCTGTGCCATGAGTTCGGCGAAACCGTCGGAATCGACCGCCAGCCCGGCCTCGGCCGCCATCTCCAGGGTGAGGTCGATCGGGAAGCCGTAGGTGTCGTGCAGGGTGAAGGCGGCCGCGCCGCTGATCCGGTCGCTACTGGCCGCCTTGGTCTCGGCCGCGGCATCGGCGAACAAGGCCGAGCCCGCCGACAGCGTCTTCGCGAAGGTCTCCTCCTCGCCGACCGCGACGGTGCGGATCCGCTCCCGCGCCCCGGCGAGTTCCGGGTACGACGGCGCCATCACGTCGACCGCGGTGTCGACGAAGGCGCCCATCGTCGGGCCGGTGGCGCCCAGCAGGCGGGCCGATCGGACGATCCTGCGCAGCAATCGGCGCAGCACGTATCCGCGTCCCTCGTTGCCCGGCAGCACGCCGTCGCCGATCAGCATCGCGGCGGTCCTCGTGTGATCGGCGATGACGCGGAATTTCACGTCGTCGGATGCACCGGTCTCCCCGCCCGCCCCGTAGGCGCGGCCGGTCAGTTCGACGGCGCGGTCGATGATCGGCTTGAGCAGATCGGTCTCGTAGACGTTGTCGACGCCCTGCAGGATGCAGGCGACGCGCTCGATGCCCATGCCGGTGTCGATGTTGCGCTTGGGCAGCGGACCGAGGATCTCGTAGTCCTCCTTCGCGCCGCCCTCACCGCGCTCGTTCTGCATGAAGACGAGATTCCAGATCTCGATGTAGCGGTCCTCGTCGACCTCGGGACCGCCCTCCTGCCCGTACTCGGGGCCCCGGTCGTAGAAGATCTCCGAACAGGGCCCGCACGGCCCGGGAACGCCCATCGACCAGTAGTTGTCCTTGCGCCCGCGGCGCTGGATCCGCTCGGCGGGCACGCCGATCTCGTCGCGCCAGATCGACTCGGCCTCGTCGTCGTCGAGGTAGACGGTCGGCCAGAGGCGGCCCGGGTCGATCCCGTAGCCGCCGTCGGCGACCGGGCTGGTGAGCAGCGACCAGGCGAACTCGATGGCCTCTCGCTTGAAGTAGTCGCCGAAGGAGAAGTTGCCCGCCATCTGGAAGAAGGTGTTGTGGCGCGTGGTGATGCCGACTTCCTCGATGTCGAGGGTCCGCACGCACTTCTGCACGCTGGTCGCCCGCGCGAAGGGCGGGGTCTGCTCGCCCAGGAAGTAGGGCTTGAACGGCACCATGCCCGCGTTGACGAACATCAGATTCGGGTCGTCGAGGACCAGGGGCGCACTCGGGACCTCGGTGTGGCCGGATGCGATGAAATGGTCCAGGAATCGCTTGCGGATCTCGTGCGTCTGCACTGCTGGGGTGTCCTTCGTCGGGCGGAGCGGAACTCGGGGTCGGCGCGACCCCGGGGATCAAGTCTAGCGGCGGCGATCAGGGGCGCAGGCGGCGGATGATCGCCCGCAGGCGGGGCACCCGGGCCGACAGCTGCTGTTCGGTGCCGCGGCCGGTCGGCGCGTAATAGTCGACGCCCACCAACTCGTCGGGCGGATACTGCTGGGCCACCACCCCGTCCGGGTCGTCGTGCGGATACCGGTAGCCGACCGCGTGGCCGAGATCCTTGGCGCCCGCATAGTGTCCGTCGCGCAGATGTGACGGCACCGACCCGATCCGACCGGCGGAGATGTCGGCCATCGCCGCCCCGATGGCGGCCACGACCCCGTTGGACTTCGGCGCGGTCGCCAGGTGGATGGTCGCCTGCGCCAGGGCGAGTCTCGCCTCGGGCAGGCCGACCAGCGCGACGACCTGGGCGGCGTTCACCGCCGCCGTCAGCGCGGTGGGATCGGCCATCCCGATGTCCTCGCTGGCGTGGATCATCAACCGCCGCGCGATGAACCGGGGGTCCTCCCCCGCGGTGATCATCCGCGCGAGATAGTGCAGCGCGGCATCCACGTCGGAGCCGCGGATGGACTTGATGAACGCACTGACGACGTCATAGTGCTGATCGCCGTCCCGGTCGTAGCGCACCGCGGCCTGGTCGATCGCCGCCTCGACGTCGGCGACCCGCAGTGCGGCGGGCTCGGCATCCGGCTCGTCCGACACTTCCGACGGCATGCCCGCGAGGACCCCGGCGGCAGCCGCCTCCAACGCGGTGAGGGCGCGGCGCGCATCCCCGCCGGCCACGGCGATCAAGTGGTCGCGCGCCTGATCGTCGAGGCGCACCCGGCCCGCCAAGCCCTGCGGTGCGGCGACCGCCCGGTCGATGACCGTGCCGATCTCCGCCTCCGACAGCGGCTGCAGGGCCAGGACCAACGATCGCGACAGCAACGGCGCGACCACCGAGAACGACGGGTTCTCCGTGGTGGCCGCGACCAACAGGACGATCCGGTTCTCCACCGCGTCGAGCAGGGCGTCCTGCTGGTTCTTGGAGAACCGGTGGACCTCGTCGATGAACAGCACGGTCTGCTCACCGGCGATCAAACGGCGACGGGCCAGGTCGATGACGGCCCGCACCTCCTTCACACCGGCCGAGAGCGCCGAGAGCGCCTCGAACCGTCCGCCGGTGGCGCGGGAGATCAACGAGGCCATCGTCGTCTTGCCGGTGCCGGGCGGTCCGTAGAGCAGCACCGACGCCGCCCCGGAGCCCTCGACCAGCCGGTGCAGCGGCGAGCCGGGCCGCAGCAGGTGTTCCTGGCCGACGACGTCGTCGAGGGTCTGCGGCCGCATCCGCACCGCCAGCGGTGCGGAGGCAGCGGGCGCGGGCGGGGCGTGTTGCGACGCCTCGGTCTCCGACTCGAACAGGTGGTCCATCGTCTGGGCGCGCTAGGAGAGCCAGTCCCGCCGCAGCGCCGCGGCGAATGCTCCGCTGAACGCGGCCAGCTCGGCCATCCGCGGGTTGTCGCCGGCCAGGCGCTCGCTCGCGACGGCGAGTTCGTCCCATCGCTGGCAGGCCACCACCGGATCGGCCGTGGTGATCGCCCAGTCGTGGGAGAGCATGCTCTCCTCGGCGGCATCGGTCGGCCCGCTGTCGGAGGCACCGACGAATACGACGGTCGAGCACCACACCCACAGCAGTCGCGCGGACGCGATGAGGTCGGCGACGGCGCGGTCGTCGCCCAGCGCCGGCCACATCGACTCGGCCTCCGAGCGCCAGGCGTCGACCAGTGCGGTCTCCAACTCGGCGCGCACCGCGGCCGAACGCGGACCGAGGTGTTCACCGAAGGTGACCAGGCCGTAGGCGACGTCGAGCACCGCGTCGCGGAATCCGCCCCACTCGTAGTCCATGAACCGGACGCCGTCGGCGTTGATCAGAATGTTCTCCGGCCCGACGTCGGAGGGGCTGAACGCGCGGAACTCCCCCTCGGCGAACAGTCCGACGGCGGTCGCCAACCGGTGGGACACCGATTCGGGCACCTCGACGCGCAGGGACCGCGCCACGCCGGGAAGTTCGGCGACGACCCGCTTGGCCCACCGGGTCGGCACGCCTTCGAAGGAGCGGGCGTGCGATCGGCGCAGCAGCGCGTTGAAGTCCTCTTCACCGCCGACGGTGGCCGCGTGCATGCGGCCCAGCGCCTGCCCCCAGGCGCTGACGGCGCGCGACACCTCTTCGGTGTCGGTGCCCCCGAGCAGGTCGGTCATCGCCGCCCCGGTGCCCAGGTCGGACAGCACGATGACGCGCCGAACCGGGTCGTGCGCGATCAGCTGCGGTCCGGGACGGCTCTCGCTCGGAAGCGCCGTCGCGTACTGATACGCGGCCACCTCGCGATGGAAGGATTCCGGATCGTCTTCGGCGCCAAGCGATTTGATCACCAGGGTGCGGTGCGTGGAAACCGGGTTCTTCGAGACCCGCGCGCGCACGACGATGCTGCGCCCACTGCCCCCCAGATCCTCGGGGTCCGACAGTGCCACCGGTGTTCCGGCTCGCGCCGACAGCACGCTCTCCGCGGTGGTCAATGCGCCGTCGATCGGACTTTCAACGATGGCCGTCATGATGCATCCAACGTACCCGCGATACCTGCTCGCGTCACTGCCCTGACGACCCCGAAGCCTTCGACTCGGCTTTCGGGGCGTCCGGTTTCGCGTCGATGCCCGACTCCTTGCGCTGTGCTGCGGTGATCGGGGCAGGCGCGGCGGTCAGCGGGTCAACGCCACCACCGGACTTCGGGAAGGCGATGACCTCGCGGATCGACGACTCGCCGGCCAGGAGCGCGGTGATCCGGTCCCACCCGAAGGCGATGCCGCCGTGCGGCGGGGCGCCGAAGGCGAAGGCGTCGAGCAGGAAGCCGAACTTCTCCTGCGCCTCGTCGTGGCTGATCCCCATGATCGCGAAGACCCGCTCCTGCACGTCGCGGCGATGGATGCGGATCGATCCGCCGCCGATCTCGTTGCCGTTGCACACGATGTCGTAGGCGAAGGCCAGCGCCGCGCCCGGATCGGCCTCGAGGTCGTCCAGGGACTCCGGCTTCGGCGAGGTGAACGCGTGGTGGACCGCGGTCCAACTGCCCGATCCGACGGCGACGTCGCCGGCGGCGGTGGCGTCGTCGGCCGGCTCGAACAGCGGCGCGTCGACCACCCAGGTGAACGCCCAGTCGGCCGTGGCGGGATCCACCGCGTCGCCCGGGGCGGGGATCAACCCCAGCCGCGTGGCGATCTCGACTCGCGCAGCGCCCAGCAGGGCCCGCTGTGCCTTCGCGGGTCCGGCGGCGAAGAACACGCAATCCCCCGGCTTCGCGCCGACGTGCTCGGCCAATCCGGCCCGCTCGGCGTCGGAGAGGTTCTTGGCGACCGGCCCGCCGAGTTCGCCGTCCTCGCCGACCAGGACGTAGGCGAGCCCCTTCGCGCCGCGTTGCTTGGCCCACTCCTGCCAGGCGTCGAGTGTGCGACGCGGCTGCCCGGCACCGCCCGGCATGACGACGGCGCCGACATACGGCGCCTGGAAGACGCGGAACGGGGTGTCGGAGAAGAACTCGGCGCATTCGACGAGTTCCAGGTCGAACCGCAGGTCCGGCTTGTCGGAGCCGAAGCGCCGCAACGCGTCCGCATAGGTCATCCGCGGGATCGGCGTGGTGATCTCGACGCCGATGAGGCGCCACAGGGCGACCAGGATCTGCTCGGCCAGCGCGATGACGTCGTCCTCGTCGACGAAACTCATCTCGATGTCGAGCTGGGTGAACTCGGGCTGCCGGTCGGCGCGGAAATCCTCGTCGCGGTAGCAGCGCGCGATCTGGTAGTAGCGCTCCATCCCGGCGACCATCAGCAGCTGTTTGAACAGCTGCGGGCTCTGCGGGAGGGCGTAGAACGTGCCCGGTTGCAACCGCGCGGGGACCAGGAAGTCACGGGCGCCCTCCGGGGTGGACCGCGTCAACGTCGGCGTCTCGATCTCGACGAAGTCGTTGGCCGACAACACGCCGCGGGCCGCGGCACTGGCGGCCGAGCGCAGCCGGATCGCCGCGGCCGGGTCGTCGCGCCGCAGATCCAGGTAGCGGTAGCGCAGGCGCACCTCCTCGCCGGGCTGCTCGTCGAGCTGGAACGGCAGCGGCGCCGACTCGTTGAGCACCTCCAGGCGGGCGGCGTTGATCTCCACCGCGCCCGAGGCGAGGTTCGGGTTCTCCGACCCCTCCGGGCGCACCTCCACCACGCCGGTGACCGCGATGCAGAACTCCGAGCGCAGGCGGTGCGCGGCGGCGGCGACCGCGTCGTCGCGGAAGACGACCTGGACCAGGCCGGAGGCGTCGCGCAGATCGATGAACACCACACCGCCGTGGTCGCGACGGCGTGCCACCCAGCCGGCGACCGTGACGGTCTCGCCGGCCGACTCTCGGCGCAGTGATCCTGCGAGATGGGTGCGCAGCACTTGGGTCCCTCCAACGGTCGTGGTCCATCACCCGGCCGCGGGGCCGGGCGGAATCAATTCGAATCGACGTCCGAGTCTACGGCCCCGGCCGCACCGACCCGCGTCCGGCGTCGTACACGCGGGGAAACGTCGCCGATGCGCGTTGCGCCGAATATGCTGGAATCCACTGACTGCAATGACAGGAGAACAATGACTTTCCAAGGCAGCGGCCCGCTCGACACCTCGACGGTCTCCAGCGGGGGTTCGGGCGGCGGTTTGGGCGGCCTCGGTGGCGGCATGGGCGGTGGCGGCGGCGGGCGGATCGCGATGGGCGGCGGTGCCGGTCTGATCATCGCCCTCATCGCCCTGTTCCTCGGCGTCAACCCCGGTAACCTCCTGGGCGAGACCGGCAGCGGCGTCGGTCCGGCAACGAACCCGGCCAACGACGCGATCGCGCAGCACATCCAGAACTGCACCATCGAGATGGCCAACTCCGACGACATCTGCCGCATCGTTGCCACCGTGGACAGCGTGAACAAGGTGTGGGCGAAACTGCTGCCCGGCTACACCGAGCCCCGCACCAAGATCTTCAGCGGCGCGGTGAACACCGGTTGCGGCGCGGCCTCGTCGGGGATGGGCCCGTTCTACTGCCCGGCCGACCAGACCGCCTACTTCGATCCGTCCTTCTTCACGACGCTCAAGCGGATGGGCGGCAGCAACGGCCCCCTCGCACAGAGCTACGTTGTGGCCCACGAGTACGGCCACCACGTGGAGAACCTGACCGGGGTGCTCCGCAAGGGCAACCGCATGGGCAACGACGGTTCGGTGCGGATCGAGCTGCAGGCCGATTGCCTCGCCGGCGTCTGGGCGGCGCACGCGGACAAGGGACCGGATGCGATGCTCGCCCCGATCAGCCAGGACCAGATCGCCTCGGTGATCCAGACCGCCAAGGCGATCGGCGACGACACGATCCAGGGCTCGCACTCGAATCCGGAGGGTTGGACCCACGGCTCGGCCGAGCAACGCTCGCGCTGGTTCATGACCGGATACCAGTCCGGTGATCCGCGCCGCTGCGACACCTTCGCCACCAATTCGCTGTAAGCGAGCCGCCGGGCGGGCCGATTCGGACGGATGATCCGGGTCAGGCCCGCTCGGACTCGGCGACGAGGAGCCGGATCTCCTCGACCACGTTCGACAACGACACCCGCTCCTGGGTGCCGTCGGTCAGGTTCTTGACTTCGACGCCGCCCTCGGCGAGTTCGCGTTCGCCCAGCACCAGGGCGAAAGTGGCGCCGGACCGGTCCGCTGCCTTCATCGCCCCCTTGATCCCCCGATCGCCGTAGGCGAGGTCGACGGCGATGCCCGCCGCCCGCAGCTTGGCGGCGATCACGACGAGTTCACTCTTGGCCGCGGCCCCCATCGGGACGCCGAAGACGCGGCACCGCGCCGGCTCCTCCTCGGCGACGCCCTCCGCGCGCAGGGCCAGCACCGTGCGGTCCACGCCGATACCGAACCCGATTCCGGACAGGTCCTGTTTGCCGCCCAGCTGGCGCATCAGGCCGTCGTAGCGGCCGCCTCCGCCGATCCCCGACTGGGCGCCGAGACCGTCGTGGACGAATTCGAAGGTCGTCTTGGTGTAGTAGTCCAGGCCGCGCACCAATCGCGGATTGATCACGTAGGCGACGCCCAACCGGTCCAGGTGCTCCCGCACGGCCGCGAAATGCTCCGCCGACTCCTCGGACAGGTGATCGAGGAGCAACGGCGCCGCCGCGGTCATCTCGCGCACCTCGGGCCGCTTGTCGTCGAGCACGCGCAGCGGGTTGATCGCGGCGCGCGCCCGCGTCGCCTCGTCGAGGTCGAGTCCGTCGAGGAAGTCCTGCAGGAGCTTGCGATAGCCGGGACGGTCCGCTGCGGTGCCGAGCGACGACAGTTCGAGGCGGTAGCCGGTGAGGCCCAAGCGCCGGAAGCCCTCGTCGGCGACGGCGATGACCTCGGCGTCGATGGCCGGGTCGTCGACACCGATGGCCTCGACCCCGACCTGCTGCAGTTGGCGGTAACGCCCCTCCTGCGGCTTCTCGTATCGGAAGAAGGGGCCGCTGTAGCAGAGCTTCACCGGGAGTTGACCACGGTCCAGTCCGTGCTGGATCACCGTGCGCATGACACCGGCCGTCCCCTCCGGGCGCAGCGTCACGCTGCGGTCCCCGCGGTCGGCGAAGGTGTACATCTCCTTCGAGACGACGTCGGTCGACTCACCCACCCCCCGCGCGAACAGCGCGGTGTCCTCGAACACCGGGAGCTCGATGTGGCCGTATCCGGCCAGGGCGGCCGCCGCGGTCAGGGTGTTGCGGACGCGCGTGAAGTCGGCCGAGCGCGGCGGGTAGTAGTCCGGGATTCCGCGCGGCGCCTGAAACTCGCTCACAGTCCGTAACGTCCTTTCGAAGGTCCTTGCGCTCCACCCTCGTGCCCGCCGAGACCGGCCAGAAACGGGTTGTTCGCGCGTTCGGTGCCGATCGTCGTCTGCGGCCCATGGCCCGGCAGCACCAGCGTGTCGTCGGGCAGCGGGAGCAACCGCGCCGCGATCGAGTCCAGCAGCTGCTGGTGGTCCCCGCCGGGCAGATCGGTGCGCCCGATCGACCCCTGGAACAATACGTCGCCGGAAAAGACCACCCGCGCCGACCCGGCGTCGGCACCGCCCTCCGCGGCGGCATCGTCGAGCGGCACGTCCAGCCCGAGCAGCACCGAGCCCTGGGTATGGCCGGGAGCGAGTTCGACCGAGAACCTCAGCCCCGCCAACTCGACCTCGTCCTCGTCGCCGAACTCGACGACCTTCTCCGGCTCGTGGAAGGTCAACACGCCGACGACCGCGCCCAGGGTCTTGCCGATCCCCTTGGACGGGTCGGTGAGCATCGGACGGTCCGCGGGATGGATGTAGCACGGAATCCCGTACTCCTCGCACACCTGGGCGGCGTTCCACGTGTGGTCGAGATGCCCGTGGGTCAGGAGGACCGCGACCGGCGTCAACCCGTGCTCGGCACACAACTTCTGCACCTGCGCTGCGGATTCCTGCCCCGGGTCGATGACGACCGCGTCGCCGCCCGAGCCGCCGGCAACGGCGTCGCCGGACACGATGTAGCAGTTCGTCTGGAACATGCCAGCGGGGAAACCGGTGATCAGCATGATCGCCATTCTCGCAGAAATCACGCCCTGCGCGACGCCGCCCGCCGACCCGGTGTCGCCGCCGGGGACGGATTGCTGGCACTATGGCACAAGACCTACGACCCCTCCCGAGGAGAGTTGCCGCACGTGACCAGCAGTGACGAGTCATTGACCAGTAACGAGGACCGCCGCACGGCCGCGAAGCGCAAGCTCGAGGCGCGCCTGGAAAGCGAACGGGCCCGCCGTCGCCGCAACCGCAACATCGCCGTGTCGATCGTGACCGTGGTGACGCTGGTGATCGCGTTGACGGTCGCCTGGCTCGCCCACACCTTCGTCGGGACCGTCACCTGCCAGTGGGGCAAGCCGCAGAACACGCTGGCCGACACGGTCAAGGGTCGCGACAAGATCGTCAACGAGCAGCCGCCGGAGCGGCGCGCCGAGGCGGCCAAGTACATGGACGCGCTGGCCGCGGGGGTGCCCAAGGAGCGCTCGGCTCCGCAGCCCTCGTCGAATGTGCCGCTCCCCTTCCCCGGCTCGCACCGCTACGTCAAGACCGGCCTGTGGCCCGTCGGCTCGACCACGCCGATGAACCTGCAGACCAACCGCGGCGACCTGCCCATCACCCTCGATCACGCCTCGGCACCGTGCAACTCGGCGGCGATCCAGTCGCTGGTCAAGGCCGGCTACTACAACGGAACCGACTGCCACCGCCTCACCCGGAGCCAGAACCTCAAGGTGCTGCAGTGCGGCGACCCCACCGGCACCGGCATGGGCGGACCCGGCTGGACCAGCCCGGACGAGTCGCCCACCAACCTCAAGGCCGTCGACGGCGCGCAGAACAACCCAATGCTCGGCGGGTCCGGCCCGGTCGTCTACCCCCGCGGCACCGTCGCGATCGCGAACTCCAACAACGCGATGCTCGGACGCGCCAACACCGGGGCCGCCCAGTTCTTCATCGTCTGGGCCGACTCGCAACTCACGCCGGACTTCGCCGTCGTCGGCCACCTCGACGAGAGCGGCATGAAGACCCTCGACGCCATCTCGAAGATCCCCACCGAAAAGGGGCCCGACGGGAGCGCCGACGGCGGCAAGCCGAAGGAGCCGGTCACCATCAAGACGGCGACCGTCGGCTAGCTCTCCGCGAGCTACGCGGCTGCATCACGGCCGCTCCGCGAGCTACGCGGCTGACGTGACGCGGTAGACGTCGTAGACGCCCTCGATGTTGCGCACGACGTTCAACACGTGCCCGAGGTGCGTCGGGTCGCCCATCTCGAAGGTGAACCGGCTGACCGCCACGCGGTCGTTGTTGGTGGTCACCGATGCCGAGAGGATGTTGAGCCGCTCGTCGGCCAGCGCCTTCGTGACGTCGGACAGCAGCCGGTGGCGGTCGAGGGCCTCCACCTGGATCGCGACGAGGAACACCGAGGAATCCGACGGGGCCCAGACCACGTCGATGAGCCGCTCGTCCTGCTCCCGCAGCGACTCGGCATTCGTGCAGTCGGTCCGGTGCACGCTCACCCCGCCGCCGCGTGTGACGAAGCCGAGGATCTCGTCCCCCGGCACCGGCGTGCAGCATTTCGCGAGCTTGATCAGCACGTTGTCGACGCCCTCGACCACGACGCCCGCATCCCCGCCGGAACGCCGGCGCGGCGGGATCGTCGACGGGGTGGTGATCTCCGCGAGTTCTTCCTCGGCACTGTCGAGGCCGCCGAGTTGGGCGACCAGGCGCGTGACGACCCGGTGCGCCGACACCTGGTTCTCCCCCACCGCCGTGTACAGGGCGGTGACATCGGGATAGCGCAGCTCGGCCGCGACGGAACTCATGTTCTCGCTGGTCAGCAGGCGTTGCAGCGGCAGTCCGCCGCGCCTCACCTCCTTGGCGATCGCGTCCTTGCCGGTGTCGAGGGCCTCCTCGCGGCGCTCTTTGGCGAACCACTGCCGGATCTTCGTCTTCGCGCGCGGCGACACGACGAAGTTCTGCCAGTCTTTCGACGGCCCGGCGTTGGGCGCCTTGGAGGTGAAGACCTCGACGACCTCGCCGTTGTCGAGTTTGCGCTCCAACGCCACCAACCGGCCGTTGACCCGCGCACCGATGCAGCGGTGGCCGACCTCGGTGTGCACCGCGTAGGCGAAGTCGACCGGGGTCGAACCGGTGGGCAACGTCATCACGTCACCCTTCGGCGTGAAGACGAAGATCTCCTTGACGGCGAGGTCGTAGCGCAGCGATTCCAGGAACTCCCCCGGATCGGCCGCCTCCCGCTGCCAGTCGAGGAGCTGCCGCATCCACGCCATGTCGTCGATCTCGGCCAGCTCGGCCCGCTTGTGGCCCTTGCGATCGCGGTAGCCGCTCTCCTTGTACCGCCAATGCGCCGCGATCCCGAACTCCGCGGTCCGGTGCATGTCGGTGGTGCGGATCTGCACCTCCAGCGGCTTGCCCTCCGGGCCGATCACCGTCGTGTGCAGCGACTGGTAGACGCCGTAGCGCGGCTGGGCGATGTAGTCCTTGAACCGGCCCGCCATCGGCTGCCACAGCGAGTGCACCACGCCGACCGCCGCATAGCAGTCGCGGACGTCGTCGCAGAGGATGCGGATGCCGACGAGGTCGTGGATGTCGTCGAAGTCGCGGCCCTTGACGATCATCTTCTGGTAGATCGACCAATAGTGCTTGGGCCTGCCCTCCACGACCGCCGACAGCCGGGCCGCGCCGAGGGCGGCGTTCACGTCGTCGCGCACGCGGGCGAGGTAGGTGTCGCGCGACGGGGCGCGATCGGCCACCAGGCGCACGATCTCCTCGTACCGCTTGGGGTGCAGGATGGCGAAGGAGAGGTCTTCGAGTTCCCATTTGACCGTCGCCATCCCCAGCCGGTGGGCCAGCGGGGCGATGACCTCGAGGGTTTCCCGAGCCTTGCGGGCCTGCTTCTCCGGCGGCAGGAACCGCATCGTGCGCATGTTGTGCAGCCGGTCGGCGACCTTGATGACGAGCACGCGCGGATCCCGGGCCATCGCGATGATCATCTTGCGGATGGTCTCGGCCTCCGCGGCCGTGCCGAGGGCGACCTTGTCGAGTTTGGTGACGCCGTCGACGAGATGCGCGACCTCCGGACCGAAGTCCTCGGTGAGCTGCTCCAACGAGTAGCCGGTGTCCTCGACGGTGTCGTGCAGCAGCGCCGCGACGAGGGTCGTGGTGTCCATGCCGAGGTCGGCGAGGATCGTCGCGACGGCGAGCGGATGCGTGATGTAGGAATCACCGGACTTGCGGAACTGGCCCTCATGCTGCGCCTCGGCGATGTCGTAGGCGCGTTGCAGCAGCGTCACGTCCGCCTTGGGGTACACCTCGCGGTGCAACGCCGCCAACGGCTCGAGAACCGGGCGGACCGACGACCGGGTCGCCGTCATGCGGCGGGCCAGACGGGCGCGGACGCGGCGCGTCGCCGACGACGGTGCCACCGCACCCTCGGCGACCGGGCCCACCGCAACCGGGGCGGCCTGGGCCGACGGTTCGGTATCCGGGTCGTCGACCGCCCCGAGGGGCAGCGGGACTCCGGCGGCGGCCTCGGTCCTCGTCGCGTCGTCCACGCGCGCTCCTCTCGCTGGCTGTGTGACCAGTTTAGACGGGAGAACCGCGATCTACCCGGCGCTCAGCGCATGGACGGCGGCGTCGGGGGCCAGCGCGCGGCGCAGCGCGGCCCGACCACCGAGGTCGACGAGTTCGAGCACCACGGCGACCGCCGAGACGGTGGCGCCCGCCGACTGCAGGAGTCCGGCCGCGGCGGCGATCGTCCCGCCGGTGGCCAGCACGTCGTCGATCACCAGGATCCGCTTCCCGCGGAGGTCGATCCCGTCGGCGGGGATCTCCAGCGTCGCCGTGCCGTACTCCAGGTCGTAGCTGGCCGACAGCACCGGCGGCGGAAGTTTGCCCTGCTTGCGCACGGCGATGACGCCAACGCCGAGGTGGTGGGCCACCGCGCCGCCGAGGAGGAAGCCGCGCGCGTCGATACCCGCCACCGCCTCGGCCCCCTCGGCGGCCTCGGCCAGTGCCGTCACCACCGCGGCGAAGCCCGCCGGATCGGCCAAGACCGGCGTCAGGTCGGAGAACACGACCCCGGGTACCGGGAAATCGGCGACCGAGCGGGTCAGCGAGGCAATGGCCGCGGCGGCATCGGCGCTCACTTGCGCATCCACCGGTCCATGTTCCAGCCGGTGCCGACGCGTCCGCGACCGCTGATGACGCCGGTCAACTTCTCCGACCAGACCTGTTCGCGGGGCGTCGCGAACAACGGCAGCGCCGACAACCCCCGCCACGCCGCGGCCTCCATCGTCCGCGACAGCGCGAGTTGGTCGCCGGCCACCTCGGCGACCGCGAACTTGGCCACCGCCTCGGTCGCCGCCGGATCGTTGAAGTCGCCGATGTTGAGCGGGTCGCCGCCGTAGAGCGAATACGAGTCCCGGACCGCCTCCGCGGCTCCCGACGCGGCGAAACTCGCCCCGGAGTTCAGCAACAGCACGTCGAGCTTCCCGGCGCGCAGGTCGCCGACCGACACGGTCGGGCTGCCCGCGTCCACCACGTCGATCCCGGCGCGTCGGCAGGAGTCCGCGATCGCGGCGACCATCTGCTGATGGCGGTTGTCGGGGCCGAGATAGCCGATGCGCACCCGCAGCGGCGGTGCCGGTTCCCCGTTCGGGCCGGGCGGTCGCTGTTTCAGCTGGTCCCGGGACCGGAGAATGTCGGCGCGGGCGAAGCGTTGGCCGAATTGGCCGTTGATCGGATCGGCCAGGTCGCCCGCGGGCGGGTAGACGTGCAGGTTCCACGGCTGCGACCCGTAGCCGAACGAGCGCGCCAGCTGATCGCGCGGCACGCAGGCGCCGAAGGCCTGGCGGGCCGGCGGGGGGCCCAGCGGGCCGCGCGACGCCAGGACGAGCTGCTCGGTGGAGAGGGCGCCGGCCGACGGCGCGATCTTCGGCGACTCGGGATTGCCGCCCTTCTCCGACGGCGGCTCGATACCAGCGGTCGTATCGGTGACCTCGAAACCGCCGGCCGCGGCCCGCGCCGCCGTGTCGGTGTTGCGCCCGAAGACGACGATGCTGGCGAGCGCCGCCGGCTCGCCCCACCACGCCTCGTTCCGGACCAGTCGGAGCCCGGTCTTCGGATCGAAGGAGTCGGCCCGGTACGGGCCGGAGGAGACGAATCGCTTCGGGTCGAGCCGACCGGTCGGAAGGTCGAAGCCGGTATTCCACGATTTGGCGATGGCGGCGAGGACGGCCGGGTCGCGCTTGCGGATGGGGTCGACGACGGACGGAACCCCGGCGTCCTGGGCGACGATATGCGCCGGCAGCAACGTCCCCGCGCCGAACAGCGAGCGCCAGTCTCGATAGTCGCGGCCCTTGAGGAAGTAGACCGTGGCGCTGGGCTCGCCGGCCGCGCAATCGACCCGGTCGATGTCGCGGTAACCGGCGGTGGTCGCGGCATCGAAGCCTTTGAACCGGCCGCTCTGCGCGGCCCAGGAGAGCAGCAGGTCGTCGCAGCTGAGTTTCGTCCCGTCGGAGAACACCGCCTTCGCCGAGAAGGTGTAGCGCAGTGTCAGTACCGGGCCGGGTTGCTGTGCCACCTCGCCGATGTCGCGGTCGGACATCGTCTGGCCCTGCGGTCCCATCGCGTTGAAGCCGCCCTGGACCCGGGCGAACGCCATCAGCACGCCGTCGGAGTTGCCCTTGGCGCTCGCGGCGTTGTAGGTGCTCAGACGCGCGTCGGTCCGGTAGTAGAGCGGCCTGTTCTGGTCGGCCCCGCAACCGGCGAGTACTGGCACGGCGAGCAGCGCCGCCGCCGCGAGCACACCGATCGCTTTCGGGCGCATCATGTTTCGCACGATGGCCAGACTAGCGCGAGCGACGCCGCTTTCCGGTCGGACGCGCCTGCCCCGCCTCGCCCTCGCCGTCCGCGAGGGCGTGACGCGCCCCCCGACGAGCCGCGGCGGGTACCGCCTTCGTCTCCGTGCCGGCCCGGCGCGCCAACACCTTGCGGGTATGGGCGGCGATGTCGGGATTGCGCTCCTTGAGGCTCACCAGCATCGGCGTGGCCAGGAAGACCGAGGAGAACGTGCCGACCACGACGCCGACCAGCTGGATGAGCGCCAGGTCTTGCAGGGTGCCGACGCCGAGCATCCAGACGGCGATGACCATCAGCGCGATGATCGGCAGAATCGAGATGACGGTCGTGTTGATGGACCGCATCAGCGTCTGGTTGACCGCCAGGTTCGCCTGCTCGGCATAGGTGCGACGCGAGGTCCGCATGAAGGATCTGGTGTTCTCCTCGACCTTGTCGAACACGACGACCGTGTCGTAGATGGAGAAACCGAGGATGGTGAGCAGGCCGATGACCGTGGCCGGGGTGACCTCGAAGCCGACGATCGAATAGACGCCGGCGGTGACGATCACGTCGAAGAACAGCGACGCCAGGGAGGCGATCGACATCTCCTTGTCGAAGCGGATGGCGATGTAGATCGTCACGATCACCAGGAACACCACCAGCGCGAGCACCATCTTGCGGGTGATCTCCGACCCCCACGTCGAACTCACGTCGTCCGAGGACACGTTCGAACGGGTCAGCGCGGGCGAGAACTCCGCAACGATGGCGTCGGTCAGCTTGTTCGCCTGGGCCTCGTCGAGATGCTCGACGCGGACCTGGATGGTCTTGGCCGCACCGGAGCCGGCGGTCTGCGTCATCTCGGGCGCCTTGCCGAGGACCTCGGTGAACACCTTCTCGACGCGCGGCACCGTCACCGAGGAGTCGGTCGCGGGCAGCGACACCTGGGTTCCGCCCTGGAAGTCGATTCCGAAGGTGAAGCCGCGGAGCAGGATCGAGAGGAGGCAGATCGCCAGGATCACGCCGGTGACCATGTACCAGCGCTTGCGGTGGCCGACCACCTCGAAGGCGCCGGTGCCGGTGTACAGCCGCGACAGGAACGACCGGTTCGCGTCGGCGGTGAAGTCGGCATCGGCGACCAGTGTGTCCGCCGCCTCCACCGCTTCGCCGCGATCACGGTTGATGCGGAAGCCGGCGGGCAGCAACGGATCGTCGCCGTCGCCGGTCGCGCGCTTGGAAAGACCGTCGACGCTGTCGCTGCCGGGGCCGCCTCTGCTGAAACTCATCGTCGGCCTCCTCGGGTGGCGCCGGAGCGGTTGTCTGCCGGGTTCGGGTCCGCGGGGGCCGGCCCGTCATCGGACGGGGCCAGGCCCACCGCCGCGCGGGCGGCGGCGCGGCGCTCGCGCGCCACATCGCTGACGGCGCCGAGGCCGTTGACCGACGGCTTGGACAGGAAGGCGGAGCGGCTCGCGAGGACCACCAGCGGGTGGGTGACCAGGAAGACGATCAGCACGTCGAGGATGGTCGTGAGTCCCAGGGTGAAGGCGAAGCCCTTGACCGATCCGACGGCGAGGACGTAGATCACCACCGACGCGATCAGACTGACCGCGTTGCCGGTCCACACCGTGCGCCGAGCGCTGGCCCAGCCGCGCGGCACCGCGGAGCGGAAGGATCTCCCCTCGCGCATCTCGTCCTTGATGCGCTCGAAGTAGACCACGAAGGAGTCGGCCGTCATACCGATACCGATGATGAAACCCGCCACACCGGCGAGGTCGAGGGTGAAGCCCATCCACCGGCCGAGTAGCACGATCAACCCGTAGGACATGGCGGCGGCCAGGACCAGCGAGATGAAGGTCAGGATGCCGAGCATGCGGTAGTACGCCAGGGCGTAGATCAGGACCGCGATGAACCCGACCAGGCCGGCGATGAGGCCCGCGCGCAGGGCCGACAGGCCCAGCGTCGAGGAGACCGTGCTGGCGTTCGACGATTCGAAGGACAGTGGCAGCGAGCCGAATCGGAGCACGTTGGCCAGCTCCCGCGCGCCGTCCTCGGTGAAGCCGTCACGTCCGCCGGAGATCTCGGTGCCCGCGTTGATCTGGCTCTGGATCACCGGAGCCGAGACCACCCGGGAGTCCAGGGTCATCGCCGTCATGGTCCCCCGGTGCTGACCGGTGTAGTCGGGCCACAACTTGTGGGCCGGGGATCCGCTCTTGAAGTCCAGGGCGACGGTCCACTGATTGGTCTGCGTCGAAAGGTTCGCGCCGGCCTTCCCGATGTCGGCGCCGTCGATGATCATCGGCTCGAGCAGGTAGACCTGCTTGCCGTCGGTGCTGCACGCGACGAGATAGGCGTTGGGATCGTCGTTACCCGCCAGCGGGTCGTCGGCCTTCGGGTCGCAGTTCATCTTCGGCATATGCGCCTGCAACGCGGCCAGCTGCTGGGGAGTGGCATCCTTCGGCGCCTGCCGCAGTTTGCGCTGCTCGTCGATGGCGGCTCGACGCTGCTCGGGCGTCGGCACGGTGTCGTCCGCCTTCTTCGGCGGCTGCGGGACGGCGTTCATCACGACGTCCTGCCCGGCCGGGCTCTTCACCACGGGCCGGATGTAGAGCCGGGCGGTCTGCCCGAGGTTGCGGGCCTGGCGTCCGTCGTCGCCCGGCACGGTGATGATCAGGTTGTCACTGCTGATCACGACCTCCGAGCCGGCGACGCCGAGGCCGTCGACGCGCTGCTGGATGATCTGGCGCGCCTTCTCCAGCTGGTCCTTGTCCGGACGTTTCCCGTCCAGCGTGCGGGGCGTCAGGATGACGCGCGTGCCGCCCTGCAGGTCGATACCGAGCTTGGGCTCCGGCTTGCGGTCACCGGTGAAGAACACCAGGCCGAAGACGATGCCGAGGAGGGCGAAGAAGGCGAGCAGCGGCTGCCAGGGCGGGGTTTCCCGCGAACTGGTTCGCCTCGCCGCGGGACGACGCGGAGTGGTCACAGTGGTTCGGTTCTCCTGAGTTATTTCTCGTCGGCCGCGTCGTCGGAGGTCGCACCCGACTCCGCGCCGCTCGTGCCGGCAGCCGGGGTTTCGTCACCCGCGTGGTCGGCGGGTGCGTCGTCGACCAGGCCGACGCCGACGTAGGTGTCGGCGGCCTCGTCGACGGGAACGACGCCGCGCACGGCGAGTTTGTTCCAGCGTCCGACGACTCCCGGTGCGGTCTCGACGTCGACGAAGTCCTCGTTGGCGTCGATGACGGTGCCGAAGAGCCCCGACATCAACTGGATCCGGGTTCCGGTGACCAGCGAGGCCTGCATCTCCTGCATCTCTTGCATCTGCTTCTTCTGCTTACGGGTGCCGAAGAACAGCATCGCCCCCATGAGCACCAGCATCGCCGGGATCAGTAATTCCATGCCCTTCATGGCGACCAGTCTGCCAGACGCGTCACTCGTACTCGTCGAACAGGTTCGGTTCGTCACCGCGCGCCCGCACGCCCCAGGTCGCGTTCAGCGCACCGGCCGGCGGGACGAGGCCCAGATGGTGCCATGCCGCCGCCGTCGCGACCCGTCCGCGCGGGGTGCGGGCGATCAATCCGGCGCGGACCAGGAAGGGCTCACACACCTCCTCGACGGTCGCCGGCTCCTCGCCCACCGCGACGGCCAGCGTCGAGACCCCGACCGGGCCGCCACCGAACCCCTGCACCAGTGCGGAGAGCACGGCGCGGTCGAGGCGGTCCAGACCGCGCTCGTCGACGTCGTAGACGGTCAGGGCGGCGCGGGCGATGGGCAGCGTCACCGATCCGTCGCCGCGCACCTCGGCGTAGTCGCGCACGCGGCGCAGCAACCGATTGGCGATGCGCGGGGTGCCCCGCGACCGGCTCGCCACCTCGGCGGCCGCCTCGTCGGTGAGGTCGACGCCCAGGATCCGCGCCGATCGGGTCAGCACCGCGACCAACTCGTCCGTCTCGTAGAACTCCATATGCGCGGTGAAACCGAACCGGTCCCGCAGCGGACCGGTCAGTGCTCCGGACCGGGTGGTCGCGCCCACCAGGGTGAAGGGTGCGACGTCGAGCGGGATCGACGTCGCCCCCGGCCCCTTGCCGACGACGACGTCGACGCGGAAGTCCTCCATCGCGAGGTACAGCATCTCCTCGGCGGGCCGCGCGATGCGGTGGATCTCGTCGATGAACAGGACGTCGCCCTCGACGAGGTTGGACAGCATCGCGGCCAGGTCCCCCGCGCGCTCCAGGGCCGGGCCCGATGTCACCCGGATCGCCGAACCGAGTTCGCCGGCGATGATCATGGCCAGCGACGTCTTGCCCAGGCCGGGCGGACCGGACAGCAGGATGTGGTCCGGGGTGCCGCCGCGGCCCTTGGCGCCGCGCAGCACCAGTTCGAGCTGTTCGCGGACCTTGGCCTGCCCGATGAAGTCGGCCAGCGAGCGCGGCCGCAGATTGGCGTCGAGTTCGCCGTCGGCCGACAGCCGTCCCGCGCTCAAGGTGCGCTCTGCGTCATCGTCGCCGGAATCCATCGTCATCGCCCCCCTACTTCTTGCCCAACAGCGCCAGGCTCGCACGCAGCACGGTCGCCGAATCGCCGTCGGGTGTCTGTGCCAGAACCGATGCCACGGCCTTGTCGGCGGCGGTCTCCGCGAAGCCGAGCCCGATCAGCGCCTCGGTCACCTCGGCACCCACCGTGGTGCCCGACGACAACGGCGACGACGACCCGCCGGCGACGACCCCGACCTTGTCGCGCAGCTCCACGACGAGCCGTTCGGCGACGCGCTTGCCGATACCGGGCACGGCCGTCAGCGCCTTCGTGTTCGACGAGGAGAGGGCCGCGGCGAGTTCGGCCGGTTCGTGGACCGCCAACGCCGCCATCGCCAGGCGAGGTCCGACGCCGGTCACCGTTTGCAGCAGGACGAACAGGTCGCGCGCCGCCCCGTCGGTGAAGCCGTACAGCGTCATCGAGTCCTCGCGCACGATCATCGTCGTGAGCAGCGTGGTCTCCGCGCCGCGCTTGAGCGTGGCGATGGTCGCCGGTGTGACCAGGACGCGGTACCCGACGCCGGCGCAGTCGACGACGACGTGGTCGAGCGCGACGTCGACCACCGGCCCCCGCACCGACGCGATCATCGCCGGGCCTCCAGCGCCGCGGCGTGGGCCGCCTTCAGCTTGGCCCGATGCGCACGGGCCAACTCCTGGGCCTTGGCCTGGGCCGCGACGATGCGGTCGTCCATCGGACCGCGCCAGCACTGGCAGATCGCCAGGGCGAGGGCGTCGGCCGCGTCGGCCGGTTTGGGCCGGGTCTGCATCCCCAGGATCCTGGTGACCATCGTCGTGACCTGCGCCTTGTCCGCCCGACCGGAGCCGGTGACGGCGGCTTTCACCTCGCTGGGCGTGTGGAAGCGCACCGGGATGTCGCGCTGGGCGGCGGCGAGGGCCACCACACCGGCGGCCTGCGCGGTACCCATCGCGGTGCTGACCTGCTGCTGCGCGAACACCCGCTCGATCGCCACGACCTCCGGGCGGTGCGTGTCGAGCCAGTGGACTGCCGCGGTGTGCACGGCGAGCAGACGGTCGGCGAGGTCCATCGTCGGCGGGGTGCGCACCACGTCGACGTCGAGCGCGGTCACCGCCCGGCCCGCGCCGGACTCGACCAGCGCGATCCCGCACCGGGTCAGTCCGGGGTCCACCCCCATCACACGCATGCGCCCTCCAACCGGCCTCGTCCACCCGTTCCCGACGCCGCGCGTCGCGAACAACTGTTCGAGATTCTAGAAGGCCGCACCGACGGCACGGTGGAGCGACACGCTCCCCGGCGGATCAGTCCTCGTCGAGCTGGGCCAGCACGTCGTCGGAGATGTCGACGTTGCTGTAGACGTTCTGCACGTCGTCGGAGTCCTCGAGCGCGTCGATCAGTTTGAAGACCTTGCGCGCGCCGTCCGCGTCGACCGGGACCTCCACCGAGGCCCGGAAGTCGGCCTCGGCCGAGTCGTAGTCGATTCCCGCGTCCTGCAGCGCCGTGCGGACCGCGACCAGATCGGTCGGCTCGCTCACGACCTCGAAGGTCTCCCCCAGGTCGTTGACCTCCTCGGCCCCGGCGTCGAGGACGGCCATCAGGACGTCGTCCTCGCTCTGCCCGGCCTTCTCCAGGGTCACCACTCCCTTGCGGGTGAAGAGGTAGGAGACCGAGCCCGGGTCGGCCATGTTGCCGCCGTTGCGGGTCATCGCGGTGCGAACCTCGCCCGCGGCGCGGTTGCGGTTATCGGTGAGGCATTCGATGAGGATCGCGACGCCGTTGGGGCCGTAACCCTCGTAGGTGATGTTCTGCCAGTCGGCGCCGCCGGCCTCTTCGCCCGCGCCGCGCTTGCGCGCCCGCTCGATGTTGTCGTTGGGCACCGAGGACTTCTTGGCCTTCTGGATCGCGTCGTAGAGCGTCGGGTTACCGGCCGGGTCGCCGCCGCCGGTGCGGGCCGCGACCTCGATGTTCTTGATCAGCTTGGCGAACATCTTGCCGCGCTTGGCATCGATGACAGCCTTCTTGTGTTTGGTGGTCGCCCATTTGGAGTGTCCGCTCATGGCGAGACAGTTTACCCGGGCCTCCGGAGATCAGTGCCGCACCATCTCGACGAAGTACTCGTGCACCCGCAGGTCGCCGGTGACCTCCGGATGGAAGGAGGTGGCGAGCACCGAGCCCTGGGCCACGGCGACGATCCGCCCGTCGGCCCGTCCCTCCGGCGTCGCACCGGCCGGAACCGTCGCCAGCACCGTCACCCCGGGGCCGGCTTCCTCCACCCAGGGGGCCCGGATGAAGACGCCGCGCATCGGCGCGGCTTCGGGCCGGTCGGTGATCCCGGCGAACTCGAGGTCGGACTCGAAGGATTCGACCTGCCGACCGAAGGCGTTGCGCCGGACGGTGATGTCGAGGGCGTCCAGATGGCAGGCGTCGGGACGGGTGTCGAGGATCCGGGAGGCCAACATGATCATGCCGGCACACGAGCCGTATGCGGGCAGTCCGTCGGCGAGCGCCGCCCGCAGCGGCTTCTCGAGTTCGAAGACGGTGAGGAGCTTGGAGATCGTCGTCGACTCGCCGCCGGGCAGCACGATCCCGTCCAGGCCGTCCAGTTCGTCGGGGGTCCGGACCGGGCGGGTCTGGGCGCCGACCGCGCGCAGTGCGGCCACGTGTTCGCGGACATCCCCCTGGACGGCGAGAACCCCGATCGTCGGGGCCGTCACGACTCCTCGGTCTTCATCGGGATCCCCTGGACGCTCGGGTCGCCGATGATCCGCGCCAACCCCTCCTGGGTCACCGCGGCGACGAGTCTGCCCCGCTGGTCGAAGAGACGCCCCTGGGTCAGGGCGCGGCCGTGACCCGCGGCCGGGGAGTTCTGGTCGTAGAGCAGCCATTCGTCGGCGCGGAAGGGCCGGAGGAACCACATGGCGTGGTCGAGCGAGGCGGATTGGACCCGCTCGTCGCGGTGGATCGACGAGGCCGAGCCCAGCAGCGTCATGTCGCTCATGTACGCGAGCACGCAGACGTGTGAGACGTAGTCGTCGGGCAGGCGGTGCCGGTAGCGGAACCACACGCGCTGCTGTGCCGCCAGATCGGCGGAGAGTTCCATCTGGTCGCGCGGCACGATCCGGATGTCGAAGTTCTCCCACTCGGCGAAGAGCCGCCGGTCGTCGTCGGTCCCGGTGTCGCGGCGGTCGGCGAGTTCCTCCGGGCCGATCACCGACGGCATCCGGTCCTGGTGCTCGATCCCCTCGTCGGTGCCCACGTGGAAGGAGGCCGACATGGAGAAGATCGCCTCGCCGTTCTGGACGCCGGTGACCCGGCGGGTGACGAACGAGCGGCCGTCGCGGATCCGGTCGACGAGGAAGACCGTCGGCATGTCCGGGTTGCCGGGCCGCAGGAAGTAGCCGTGCAGCGAGTGGACGCCGAACTCGACCGGCACGGTCCGGGTGGCCGAGACGAGGGCCTGCCCCGCGACCTGACCGCCGAAGGTTCGGCGCAGCACGCTCGGATAGGCGGGGCCGCGGAAGATGTCGGTTTCGATCCGCTCCACGCGCAGGATCTCGTCAATGGTCGGCACGGACCCATTATCACCGACGAAAGCGGCCAGCCCCGACCCGGTATGGGCGGAGCGAGCCGCTGTCGACCCCTCGACTTGTGTTTCAGTCGACCCCTCGACTTGTGTTTCAGTCGTCCCCACGATCCGGGGACTCGGATGAGTCCCCGGTCGGCTACAGCTCTTCGAGCGAGATCAGTTCGTCCTGGACGGCACGGGCCACCAGGCCCGCTTTGGTGGGGGCCGGACGCCCGAGGTCGGCGTACTTGGCGCGGATCCGGGTCAGGTGGGTGTTGACGGTGCCCAGCGAGATGCCGAGATCGGCGGCGACGGCCGGCTTCGAGTCCAGCAGCAGCCAGGTGCGCAGCACCTCGACCTCGCGGGTGGTGAGCGTCGGGCGCGGCAGTTCGAGGTCCGCGGCGGCGGTGAGGCGGGCGGTCTCGGCCTCGGCTTCCGGATCGACCTCCACCGGTCGCTCGAAGACGACGATGCCGCCGGGCAGCCGGCCGATCGCGCGGGCCCCGAACTCCAAGTCCGGCCGCGGAGCCGAACCGGCGAAGGGGCGGCCGGGGACGGCCATGCGGCGGGCGGCGAGGTCGGCGAGGGCCTGCTCGCGGCGACGGGCCGATTCCACGGCGCGGCGACGGGCCGTTTCCTCCATGCGACGGGCATCGTCGATCCGGTGGTGGGTCGGGTTCCACGGGGCGGCTGCGGTCATCGTCAAACTCCTGTCTCGTGCCTCACCGGACGTTGTTCATCCGGTGTTGGAAACGACCGTATGGCCGCGGCGGCGATCAGGAAATGGGGAGAACTACCCATGTCGTATGCGCAGGTCAACGCATTAATCGAAAGGGGTTGGGCGTGTCGGTACCCGGGTCAGCTCTCGGCGGGGAGGTTGCGTCGCGCCTCTTCGTCCAGCAGCGGCAGGTCGGCCCGCGACACCATCTGCGAGGAAAGGGCGAACTCGACGAGGCGTGCGCGGCGGTTCGACGCCAGCTTGCCGCCGCCCGCCCGCATCCCGGACACGCCCATCTGGTCGAGTTTGTCGCAGACGTTGTCGAGTTTGCGGTTGAACTTGGTGAGCGACCACCCGAGTCGCGCCGCCGCCTGGGCCGAGCTGGGGATGGCGCTGGCGCCACTGCCGTCCCGCCGGAGCATCGGCTCGGCGAGCACCAGGATCAGCAGGCGCTGACTCTCCGTCAGGCTCGGCACGCCGACGGTGGTGTCGCCGGAGGGCGCGGTCGTCGTGTGCGCCGCCGGCCTCTCCCCCGGGGTGGCGTGGATCTCGACCTCGTAGGTCGTCGGTCCGGCGGTGAACACCACGCTCATGCGGCCGAAGACGAGCGGGAGGTTGACCCCGGGTGCGATCTCGGCGCGGAAGCCCACCTCCGCAGCCGTGACCGAGGCCGACATGTGGGTGCCGACGTTGGAGAGGTACCACAGGCCGCCGGAGCCCCGGTGGACCAGCAGGAACCGCCGGTGCAGATAGGGGTTGTCGTCGACGGCGAGGTCGCCTTCGCGACCGATGGTGAAGCGGCCTCCGGGATCGACGTCGAACCGCTCTCCGCAGAATTCGACGTAAACGTCCGCAGAGGCGTCAGGCATCGGTCTCGTCGGTCGTGCCGTCGGTTTCCGCGGATTCCGCCTCGCCGTCGGCCCCGTTGTCGTCGGTCCCGTTCTCTTCGGTCCCGGTGTCGTCGTCAGGCTCGTCTTCGCCGGCCTCGGTCTCGCCGGCCCCGTCGACGGTGCCCTCGTCGCCGACCGCGCCGACCCGCACGACCACGACGGTGACGTTGTCATGCGCACCGAGTGCGAGTGCGCCCTCGACGAGCGCGTCCACGGCGTCCACCGCGGTCGCCGAGCCCGCGAGGATGTCCGCGATCTCGGCGTCGGGCAGCTCGCCGGTCAGGCCGTCCGAGCACAGCATCAGCTGATCGCCCGGCTCCGTCTCGAAGACGAAGAAGTCGGCGCGCGGCGTGACCATCCCGGCGCCCAGGGCGCGGGTGATGACGTTGCGACGCGGATCGACCCGGGCCTGCTCGGCCGTCATCATCCCGGCGTCGACGAACTCCTGGACCTGCGAATGGTCGACGGTGACCTGTTCCATCACGCCGTCGCGCACACAGTAGGTGCGCGAGTCACCGATGTTGAACACCAGCCAGTGCGGGGCGTCGTCGCGGGTCACCAGCACGGCGCCGGTCGTCGTGGTCCCCGCGCGGCGGTCCGATGCGGTGTCGACCTCGGCGATGGCATCCTGCGCCTGCACCAACAGCTCGTCGACGGCGGTCCGCGTCTCGTCCTGACCCTCGCCCACCGGCAGTTCGGCGAGCACGCCCAAGGCGACGGCGCTGGCGACCTCGCCACGTTCGTGACCGCCCATCCCGTCGGCCAGCAGGAAGAGCCCGGGGCGCACCAGCGCGGCGTCCTCGTTGGCCTCCCGAACCATGCCGACGTTGCACGCCACCGCCCATTCCAGGCGCAGGCCGCCGGTTTCGTCGCAACCGGCCGCCACGTCGTCGCGGACGTACTCGGGCGCGTCCACCCGGGCTATCACCAACCCCGCTCGGCGAGCCGGTGCGGCTGCGGGATGTCGTCGACGTTGATACCGACCATCGCCTCGCCCAAACCGCGGGACACCTCGGCGAGCTTGTCGGGATCGTCGTAGAAGGTGGTCGCCTTCACGATGGCGGCCGCGCGCTGCTCCGGGTTGCCCGACTTGAAGATGCCGGATCCGACGAAGACGCCCTCGGCCCCGAGCTGCATCATCATCGCCGCGTCGGCCGGGGTCGCGATGCCGCCCGCGGTGAAGAGGGTGACCGGCAGCTTGCCGGCCTTGGCGACCTCGACGACGAGTTCATAGGGCGCCTGGAGTTCCTTGGCCGCCACATAGAGCTCGTCGGCGGGCAGCGAAGTGAGGCGGCGGATCTCGTCGCGGATCTGTCGCATGTGGGTGGTCGCGTTGGACACGTCACCGGTGCCGGCCTCACCCTTGGAGCGGATCATCGCCGCACCCTCGGTGATCCGGCGCAGGGCCTCGCCGAGGTTGGTCGCGCCGCAGACGAAGGGCACGGTGAAGGCCCATTTGTCGATGTGGTTGGCGTAATCGGCCGGCGTCAGCACCTCGGACTCGTCGATGTAGTCGACGCCGAGGCTCTGCAGGATCTGCGCCTCGACGAAATGGCCGATGCGCGCCTTGGCCATCACCGGGATCGACACCGCGTTGATGATCCCGTCGATCATGTCCGGATCGCTCATCCGCGAGACGCCGCCCTGGGCCCGGATATCGGCGGGTACCCGCTCGAGCGCCATCACCGCGACGGCGCCGGCATCCTCGGCGATTTTGGCCTGCTCCGGGGTGACCACATCCATGATCACACCGCCCTTGAGCATTTCGGCCATGCCCCGCTTCACCCGGGAGGTGCCGACGTTCTCACTCACTAATCCCACTCCTGAAAGTTGCTATCACCAGTACCCGCTCAGTCTAGGGCAGCGGTCCGGCGCGGCCGACCGGCAGGTGGCGCACCGCTCAGGCGCCCACCCGCTCGATGATCTCGAAGTACTCCGGCATCGGTGCGCGGCCACCCAACCGCAGCAGGCGCACCGGTCGGCGCTGTGCCAGGGCCCGGGTGTCGCGCACCGCGTCGTTGTAGAACCGGCGGGCGATCACCACCCTGGTCTGGGCGTCGGCGACCTCGGCGATCAACTCGGTGGGCGGCGGGACGATCTCCCGCGTCGCGGCGGCCACCTTGCCCAGCAGGATCGACAGCTCGTTCTCCGGGTTCTCCCGCCGCGCGAACGAGGACGACTCCGCGCAATCGGCCAATCGCGCCATGTCGACGCCGAACTCGTCGAGTGCGGTGTCATCGCGTGAGCGCAGCGCCGCGGCGACCGTGCGCGCGACCGCGGCCCGCCGATCGAGGGCAGCCACCAGGGCCTGGTGCGCCAGGTCGGTGCGGACGTGCAGGCGGTCCAATCGATGGGCGACGCGATAGGCCCAGAGCAGAATCGCCGCCGCCATCGCGATTCCGATCACCGTGATCCAGATGCCCACTCGCCCTCGTCCCCCCGGTCGTCAATCCGCGATCGTCACGGGGCCGGTGGCCACCGTCACGGTCTCGTATACGCGCATGATCTGGTCGGCGACGCGCGACCAGTCGAACCGCCAGGCCTGTTCGGATCCGATCCGCACCTGCTCCGCGCGGGCCCCGTCGTCGGTAAGCAGGTCGATGACGCCCTGCGCGAGCGCCTCCCCCGAGCCGACCTCCACCAGTTTCCCGGCGCGCCCGTTGTCCAAGACGCGGCGGAAGGCGTTGAGATCGCTGGCGATCACCGCGGCACCGGCCGCCATCGCCTCGACCAGGACGATCCCGAAGCTCTCGCCGCCGAGGTTGGGCGCACAGTAGACATCGGCCGAGCGCAGCGCCCTGGCCTTGGTCGCGTCGTCGACCAGGCCGAGGAACACCAGTCGGTCCGACAGCTCGCCGGCCCGACGGCGCAGCGCCGCCTCGTTGCCGCCGCCGACGATGAGGACGGTGACGTCGGGGAAGGACTCGACGATCCGCGGCAGCGCGCGCATCAGGATGTCGATGCCCTTGCGCGGCTCGCCGTAGCGGCCCAGGAACAGGATCGTGCGCCCGGGACGCGGGTAGCCGTCGAGGGGCACCGCATCGGCGAAGAACGGCACGTTGATCCCGTTGGGTATCTCCACCGCATCCGACCCGAGCGATTCCATCTGCCAGCGCCGTGCCAGCTCCGAGACGGCGATCTTGCCCTTGATCCGCTCGTGGTAGGGCCGCAGCACGCCCTGGAAGACGCTCAGCACCAGCGACTTGGTCGTCGAGGTGTGGAAGGTCGTGACGATCGGCCCGTCGGCGACCATCAGCGCGAGCATGGAGATCGACGGCGCGTTCGGCTCGTGGACGTGCAGCACGTCGAAGGCCTCCTCCTCGATCCAGCGCCGCAGGCGGCGGTAGGCGTGCGGCGAGAAGGTGACGCGCGAGACCGAGCCGTTGTACGGGATCGCCAGTGCCGGACCGGCCGAGACGACGTAGTCGGGCAACTCCACGTCGGAACCGGCCGGGGCGAGGACGCTGACCTCGTGGCCGCGCTCGATGTAGACCTGCGCCAGCTCCACGACGTGTGCCTGGACTCCCCCGGGGACGTCGAAGGAGTACGGGCAGACCATCCCGATCTTCACCCGTGGTCCTCCAGGCGGGCGCGGCGCTCCTCGCTCCAGTCGGCCTCCCACAGGGGTTGGAACATATGCCAGTCGGCCGGGGCCGAGGCGATGCCGGCCTGGTAGGCGTCGGCGAGGCGCTGGGTGACCTGCTCCACCGAATCCGCCGCGCCGACCTCGATCGGCGTCAGCCGGATCCGCGAGGTGCGCGGCCCGGTGAAGCAGTGGTGCACGGCGATCAGCACGGCACCGGTGGTCTGCGCCAATCGGGCCGGGCCGGCCGGCATCCGTGTGCGCTCGCCGAAGAAGGTGACCGGGACGCCGTGGCTGGACAGATCCCGGTCGCCCATCAGGCAGACGAGGCCCCCGCCCCGCAGGCGCTCTTCGAGGGAGCGGAACGGCGGCTGTTCCCCGCCAGTGAGTGGGAAGACCTCGAAGCCCAGCGATTCCCGGTACTCGACGAATTGATCGAACAGCGACTCCGGCTTCAACCGCTCCGCGACGGTGGAGAAGGAGCCGCACCGGTTCACCAGCCACACCCCGCAGGTATCCCAGTTGCCCGAGTGCGGCAGCGCGTAGACGACTCCGCGGCCCGACGCGAAGGACTCGTCCACCAGGGCGGCGTCCGCGTCGCTGATCTCGGTCTCGGCGACGATCCGCGCCGGGTCCTCGCTCGGCAGGCGGAACGCCTCCCGCCAATACCGCGCGTAGGAGCGCACCGCTGCCGCGACGAGCCCGTCCGGCACCTCCTCCGGCGACACCCCGAGGACGCGTCCCAGGTTGCGGCGCAACTGCTGCGGACCGCCTCCGCGCCGGCCCGCGATGGTGCCTGCCCCGTCGAAGACGCCGCGGGCGAGGGACTCGGGCGCGTAGCGCACCGCGGCCCAGCCGGCGCGGTACCCGAAGTCGGTGAGGCCGTCGCGCACCCCGTCGAGCATCGCTCAGCCCTCCTGCGCGCCGGGATCGGCGTCGGCCGCCTCGGGTACCCCGGTCGGCAGCGGGTCGCGGGCACCGGGCGAGGTGTAAACGCTCCACATGCGCTGGCCGACGGTGACGATGCTCAGCACCGCCAACGCCCACATCGCGACGTGGATCGCCCAGGTCCAGTGCAATCCGGGGAAGTCGGTCAGCCCAGCCCCGCTGAGGCCGATGATGAGGCGTTCGGGCCGCTCGATCAGCCCGCCGTCGCCGTTGAGCCCGGCCGCCTCCGCACGCGACTTGGCATAAGAGATGACCTGGGAGGTCACCAGGCAGATCAGCGTGGCGATCAGCAGCAGCCGGTGGGGCGCCACGACCGCGGCCCACCAGGCGAGCGCACCGAAGATCGCGCCGTCGGCGATCCGGTCGCAGGTGGAGTCCAGCACGGCGCCGAACCGGGTGCCCCACCCGCGGGCACGGGCCATCGCACCGTCGACCATGTCGAGCATTACGAAGGCCCAGCACACCATCGCGCCGGCGAACAGGTAGCCGTTGCCGAACAGCACGATGGCCGCGACCACCGAGATCACGGTGCCGATGATCGTCATCGCGTCCGGGGTGAGGCCGATGCGCAGCAACGCGCGGCCGATCGGATCGGTCACCTTGGACATCGCCTGGCGGCCGCCGTTGAAGCTGATCACGCACCCTCCCCGATCCGGTTCCATTCGTCTGCCAAGATCCGGCGCGTGTCGCGCAGCAGCTGCGGCAGGACCTTGGTGTCCCCGACGACGGTGATGAAGTTGGCGTCGCCGGTCCAGCGCGGCACGATGTGCTGGTGGATGTGCTCGGAGAGCGATCCGCCCGCGGCGGCGCCGAGGTTGAGGCCCACGTTGAAGGCGTCGGGCGCCGACACCGCCTTGATCACCCGGATCGTCTTCTGGGTGAAGGCCATCAACTCGGCGGACTCGGCGGCGGTCAGCGATTCCAGTTCGGCCACCTGCCGGTACGGGACGATCATCGTGTGGCCGGGGTTGTACGGATAGAGGTTGAGCACGGCGTACACGGTCTCCCCCCGCGCGACGACCAGCCCGTCCTCGTCCGACATCTTGGGGATGTCCAGGAATGGGTGTCCGGTGGCCCCGGCCGGGCGCGGCTCGGAAGTGATGTAAGTCAACCGATGCGGACTCCACAGGCGCTGGAGGTGATCGGGCTCCCCCGGCGCCGTGTCGTGGATTGCGCGATCGGGCAGGTCAGTCATCGCCGCGACCCGTGTCCGGCGCGACGAGCGACGCGGTCGGCGAATCGTTGCGCCGGTCGGCCACCCAACCCGTGATCAGCGCGACCGCATCGGCCACCGGCACGCCGTTGACCTGGGTACCGTCGCGGAACCGGAAGCTCACGGCGCCGGCCTCCACGTCTCGCTCGCCGGCCAACAGCATGAACGGCACCTTGCCCGTCGTATGCGTGCGGATCTTCTTCTGCATGCGGTCGTCGGAGTAGTCGACCTCGGCCCGGATGCCGTTGGCCCGCAGCTCGCCGACGACGGACTGCAGGTGGTCGGCGAAGGTTTCGGCCACCGGGATCCCGACGACCTGCACGGGCGCCAGCCATGCGGGGAAGGCGCCCGCGTAGTGCTCGGTCAGGACTCCGAAGAACCGCTCGATGGAGCCGAACAGGGCGCGGTGGATCATCACCGGACGCTGCTTGGTGCCGTCCGGGGCGGTGTACTGCATATCGAAGAGTTCGGGCAGGAAGAAGTCCAGCTGGATCGTCGACATCTGCCACGTGCGCCCGAGCGCGTCTTTGACCTGCACCGAGATTTTCGGACCGTAGAAGGCGGCGCCGCCCGGGTCCGGCACGAGTTCCAGGCCGGAGGCCTCGGCGACGCCGCGCAGGGTCTCGGTGGCCTCCTCCCAGAGATCGTCGGTGCCGACGTACTTCTTCGGGTCCTTGGTGGAGAGCTCGAGGTAGAAGTCGTCCAGGCCGTAGTCCTTGAGCAGCGCCAACACGAACTGGAGCGTGGTGGTCAATTCCTCGACCACCTGGTCCTGCGCGCAGTAGATGTGTGCGTCGTCCTGGGTGAACCCACGGGCCCGGGTGAGGCCGTGGATGACACCGGACTTCTCGTAGCGGTACACCGAGCCGAATTCGAACAACCGCAGCGGCAACTCGCGGTAGCTGCGCCCGCGCGAGTTGAAGATGAGGTTGTGCATCGGGCAGTTCATCGGCTTGACGTAGTAGTCCTGGCCGGGCCGGCGGACCGTTCCGTCCTCGTTGTACTCGGCGTCGAGGTGCATGGGCGGGAACATCCCGTCGGCGTACCACTCGAGATGCTTGGACGTCTCGAACAGCTGCCCCTTGGTGACATGCGGGGTGTTGACGAACTCGTAGCCGGCCGCGACGTGCTGCGCCCGCGAATAGTCCTCCATCTCCTTGCGGATGATGCCGCCCTTGGGGTGGAAGACCGGCAGACCCGATCCGAGTTCGTCGGGGAAGCTGAACAGGTCCAGCTCGGCCCCCAGTCGACGGTGGTCGCGCTTCTCGGCCTCGGCCAGCAGGTCGAGGTAGTGGTCCATCGCCTCGACGCTCTCCCACGCCGTGCCGTAGATGCGCTGCAGACCCGCGTTGGCCTGGTCGCCGCGCCAATAGGCGGCCGAGCTCCTGGTCAACTTGAAGGCCGGGATGTACTTCGTGGTCGGCACGTGCGGGCCGCGGCACAGGTCTCCCCAGATCCGCTCCCCGCTGCGCGGGTTCAGGTTGTCGTAGGCGGTCAGCTCACCGCCGCCGACCTCCATCACTTCCGGGTCGTCCCCGGCGCCCTTGTCGTCGACGAGTTCCAGCTTGTACGGCTCACCGGCCAATTCGGCCTTCGCCTCATCGAGGGTGCCGTACACGCGGCGGGAGAACCGCTGGCCGGACTTGATGATCTTCTTCATCGACTTCTCAAGCGCGGCAAGGTCTTCCGGCGTGAACGGCTCGGCGACGTCGAAGTCGTAGTAGAAGCCGTCGCGGATGGGCGGCCCGATGCCCAGCTTGGCGTCGGGGAACTGCTCCTGCACGGCCTGGGCCAGCACGTGGGCGGCCGAGTGGCGGATGACGCTGCGGCCGTCCTCGGTGTCGGCGGCGACCGGTTCGACGACCGTCTCGACGTCGGGGGCCCAGGCCAGGTCGCGCAGCTTCCCCTCCGGGTCGCGGACCACGACGACCGCCTGCGGCCCCTTGTTCGGGGCGTCGACCTCGCGCAGCGCCGCGCCGGCGGTCGTCCCCGCCGGCACCGTGACGGTGGCGGGCACAACGGACTCAACTGGCGACGACACGGTCGGGGCTCCTCGGGGGATTCGGGCGCAACGGCAAGCGATAGAACTTCGGCTGCCTAGATCGTATCGGTGGCGCCCAGACGCGGCGCGCAGTGGTCCGCGGTGTGGAAAGAGTCAGGCGTGGTGGTCCCAGCTGGGTTCGAACCAGCGACCTCTCGCGTGTGAGGCGAGCGCTCTTCCGCTGAGCTATGGGACCGGGGGCCCGTACTCGCAGGGCCGTGGTGCGCGATACAGGGATTGAACCTGTGACCTCTTCCGTGTCAGGGAAGCGCTCTCCCGCTGAGCTAATCGCGCGGGTGGTGAAATCGGTGGTGAACCGTTTTCGTGGAGGTGGCGACGGGAATCGAACCCGTGTACACGGCTTTGCAGGCCGTTGCCTCACCACTCGGCCACACCACCAATGCGAGGTTTCCGCCGGGAGGAACTCCCCACGAGGAACCCACCTCGAGCGGATGACGGGATTCGAACCCGCGACCCTCACCTTGGCAAGGTGATGCGCTACCAACTGCGCTACATCCGCATTCCGACCCGCTCGCATTCCGGTTTCCCGTCGTGCTTGCGGTGCGAGTGGAAACACTAGCCGACCTTCGAACCATTGCCAAATCTGCTGGTCACAACACCCCGACTGGAATCACACGGATCGTATTCCGACGCTCCCGTCCCTCGCGCCGGCCGAGCGCCGAGTGGGCACCCCATCCCCGCCGAGTGGGCACCCCGAGGGCACCGAGTGGGCACCCGCGACCCGATCGACTGGCAGTCTTGTGGGGTGACCGTCGTCGAAATTGTGACTGATCCCACATCCGCCGACCGCCTGGCGTCGCTCGCGGCGACCACCTTCCCCCTCGCCTGTCCCCCACATTCGCCGCCCGAGGACGTCGCGGCGCACATCCGCAGCGTGCTCGGCGCCGACCGGTTCGCCGCGCACATCGCCGATCCGGACACCGACGTCCTCGTCGCGCGTCCGGCCGCCGACGGCGCATTCGTCGGCTACGCGGTCGTCCACCACGGCAGCGCGCTGCCCGCCGACGTCGGCGACCGGGATCAGCCGGGTCGGGTCGACTCGCAACTCTCCGAGATCTCCAAGTTCTACGTGCTGCCCGATCACCACGGCGATCGCGGCCGGTCCGACGATCCTCCGTCGCGGGCGATGATGCGCGCCGCCCTGCGCCGCGCCGCGGAACGGGAGAGCGCGGCCGCCTGGTTGGGCGTGAACGAGGAGAACCATCGGGCGCTGCGGTTCTACACGAAGTCCGGGTTCACCCGGATCGGGACCAGGGCCTTCGACCTCAACGGCCGAATCGAGCACGACTACGTGCTGATGAGGCCCGTGTGACCGTGTCAGTCCGCGAGGTCATGCCCGGCCAGCCAGGCCCGGGAGCGGCGCTTCGACGCTCGGGACAGCCACGCCTCCTGAATGACTTCCGCCAGTTCTGTGTAACCGAGTTCGCCGACACGGCTGCCACGCAGAAGTACCGAAGGATGCCCGTTGAAGTGCGGGGTCGTAAAGAACGGGGAATCCTCGTCCTGCACCATCGCCAGCTTGTCCTCATCGGAGCCGACCCAGATCACGATGACGTCGTCATACCTGTCCCCGGTCTCGGGATCCACGGCATCGGGTCGTGGGTTGCGGAAGAACACGAACGACTTGCCGCCGACCTGATAGACCTCGTTGCCCTGCGATCCCGCCTCGACGGTCACGTACGGCATCGCCTGTGCCAGGTCGTGCACGTCCTGGACACGGGCTCTTCTGCGCCGACCGCGTGCCGGGGTGCTCGCCATCACCTCACGATAGGGCAACGGCACCGCGTGGACGCACGTCCCGCGGTGTCCTCGCAGGCGCACCCGGAACGGGGCGCGGCCGTTCGAGTCAGACCGCGTTCGCCTCGGCGAACCGCGACAGTGCCAGCAGTCGCGACGTGGCACGCAGGTACTTCTTGCGGTAACCGCCGGCCAGCATCTCGTCGGTGAAGATCTCGTCGAGCTTGCACCCCGAGGTCGTCAGCGGGATGCCCGCGTCGTACAGCCGGTCGGCCAGCACCACCAGGCGCAGCGCCACCGACTGGTCGGTGGTCGGCGAGACGTCGGAGACGCACACCAGGGTCACGCCGTCCACCAGCGCCTTGTACTTCGACGGGTGCAGGGTGCTCAAGTGCTCGCAGAGCGCGGTGAAGTCGTCGAGGCTGGCGGTGTCCGACGCCTCGGCGAGCGCGACCAACTCGGCGTTGGTACGCGGCTCGGGCGCCGGCGGCAGGTCGCGGTGACGGTAGTCGGGCCCGTCGACCCGGACCGATTCGAAGATGCCGGAGAGCTTGCGGATCTCGCGCATGAAGTCCTGTGCGGCGAACCGTCCCTCGCCCAGCTGGCCGGGCAGCGTGTTGGACGTCGTCGCGATCGAGACCCCCTTGCCGCTGAGCTCGGACAGCAGCCGCGAGACCAGCATCGTGTCGCCCGGATCGTCCAGCTCGAACTCGTCGATGCAGATCACCGTGTGGTCCGCGAGGCGCTCGACGGTGTTGAGGAAGCCCAGCGCACCGACGAGCTGGGTCAGCTCGACGAAGGTCGCGAAGGCCTTCGGGCCGGGCATCGCGTGGTAGATCGAGGCCAGCAGGTGGGTCTTGCCGACGCCGAACCCGCCGTCGAGGTAGAGCCCGATCCCGTGTTCGGGCGCACTCTTGCGACCGAACAGGCCCCGCTTGCCACTGCGCACCTTCGCGGCCCGTTCGGCGAAGGAGCGCGCCGACGCGAGGGCGGCCGCCTGGCTCGGCTCGTCCGGGCTGGGGATGTACGTATCGAAACTGACGTCGTCGAAGGTCGACGGCGGGACCATCTCGGCGATGAGGGTCTCCGGCGCGACGATCGGATTGCGGTCAACCAAATGCAGCGTCATGACCCACAAAGAATATCTGGACCGGCCACAATGGCGAGGTGCAGATACTCCACAAAGCGAGCGAGGTCACACCCGACGACCTGACCCGGATGTACGCCTATCCCGACGGTCCGACGCCGGTGGTGCGCGCCAACATGATCGCCAGCATCGACGGCGCGGCCGGCCTGGAGGGTCGTTCTGGTGATCTGGCCGCGGCGGGCGACCACCAGATCTTCGCCCTGCTGCGCTCGCTCGCCGACGTGGTCGTGGTGGGTGCGCATACCGCGCTGACCGAGGGATACCGGCAGCCCGACGGACCCGCGCTGGCCCTGGTGTCGCGGACCCTGGACATCCCGACGGACTACCCGCCGCTGCGCGACCCCCGGACCCTCGTGCTGACCTGCGACGCGGCGCCAGCCACGCGGGCCACGGCCCTCACCGACGCCGGCGCCACCCTCGTCTCCTGCGGCACGGCCAGCGTCTCGCCGGCCGCCATCGGCGCCGAGTGCGGCCGCCGCGGCTGGCGCTGCATCCTGCTCGAGGGCGGCCCGCGACTCCTCGGCGCCTTCGTCGCCGCCGACGCCCTCGACGAACTGTGTCTGACGACGAGCCCGCTGATCGTCGGGGGCTCGGCCAGCCGGGCGGTCAACGTCGACGCCGAGTTCGCCCGCCCGATGCGCTGCGCACACCTGCTCGGCGACGATGACGGCTACCTGTTCGCCCTGTGGCGTTCGAGCGACGGGGAACACGACGACCGCCACGCGTCCCGCTAGTCTCGACGCTATGCATTCCCTCGCCGCGCGCGCGGGCACCGCCGCCCGATTCTTGCTGATCCCGCTGGCCGCCGCCGTCACTGCCGCCGGCTGCGCCGTCGGCCCCGATTCCGGCCCCGCTGTGGTTCGCGGCGGCGGCTCGAAGGGGACGCCCACCAGCGAGTCGGCCAAACCCAAGACCGCTGCGCTACCCGGCATCAAATCCGACCTGAACTGGCGCGACTGCCCGGCATCGATGGCCGCGCGCTACGGCATCACCCCCGCCCCCCGCGTCGAGGTCCGGTGCGCGACCGTGATGACCGCGGCCAACCCGACCGTCACCGGAAGTGAATCGGTGTCGATTCCCCTCGTCCGCCTGCGGATGCCCGACACCCCGAAGGATGCGGCACCGATCGTCGCGGTGACCGGCACCGACCTGCCCGCCGGCCAATTCGGCCTCGCCCTAGCCGGCGGACCGGCCGGAGCCCAGCTGTTGGCCAAGCACCCGGTGGTCGCCGTCGAGCAACGCGGCATCGCCGACATCGACTGCATGACGCGGGCGGATCGGGCGGTCCTGGCCGACAACGGCCAGACGCCGTCGGTCGGCACCACCGGACAATCCCAGGTATCGCGGGTCGCGACCGCCGCGCGCAGTGCCGCCGATTCCTGCACCGACACGCTCGACCGCAATGCCCTGTCCTTCACCTACGCGCTGTCGGCGACCGACTTGGAGGCGCTGCGCGCGAAGTGGGGGCTGGAGAAGATGGCCGTCCTCGGCGTCGGCACCGGCGCACAGGTAGCGCTCTCCTATGCCGCGCAGTACGCCAACCGCACGGGCCGCCTCATCCTGGACACGCCGACACCGTTCACCGGTACGGCCAAGGACCGGGCGAGCGTCCGGGTGCGCGGCGTCGAGCAGGCCCTCGACACCTTCACCCGTCGATGCACCACCAACCCAGAATGCGCGGGCAAGGTCACCGATCCGACGGCCGTCCTGGCGTCGGTCCTGGACAAGGCCGCGACGGGCAAACTCAAGGAACTGAACGCCGCCGGGGTCGTCGATGCGGTGACCCTCGGCATCGGTCTGGCGACCGACTCGGCCCAGCTCCGCGATCTCGTCGCCGCGCTGGCCGCCGCCGACCGCGGAGACACCGCAGCGCTCGCTTCGCTGTCTCGACGCACCGCCGCCGTCCAGGGTCAGGACGGAATCCTGGTCGGGCGCTGCAACAACGTCACCGGCACCGCGGGACTCAACGAGATCGAGGCGCTCGCCACCGACTGGTCCAAGCAGTACCCGCTGGTCGGGCCAACCGAAGCGGTCGCCCTGGCGCAATGCACCGGGTGGGGAACGACGACCGCGCCGGCCGCCCCCGCCGCGTTCGAGGTGCCGCCGTTGGTCTTCGGTGCCGGCGGCGACCCGGTCAACGGCAGCGATCCCGCCAATCTCAACCGCGTCTTCATCGACGCCCAGACCCAGCCCACCACGGTCAGCTGGGACGGCGTGGGCTACTCCGTGGTCGCGCACAGCACCTGCGCCGCGCAGGTCGTCGACGACTACCTCGGCCCGGACGGACTCTCCGGCGACCGCACACGCGCCTGTCCCGCCGAGTAGAGCCGCGGGCTTGTAGTACGGTTCGCTCGTGACGATTGCAGACCGTTACCTGTTCCCCCGCGTACCGACCGAACGGATCATCAAGTCGATCCTGTGGCCGGTCAGCATCATGATGATCTTCCACCGCAGTGTGGTGCTGGCGATCAACGGTGACCGAACCGACGACTTCCGACCGGTGTACGAGGCGGCCCTGCGCTTCGTGCGCGGCCAAACCGTCTACGGCGAAAGCTATGTCAACGTCGAGCCGCACTACCTGTACCCACCCGGGGGGACGCTGCTCATGGCGCCCATCGCCTACCTCGACGGGGAACGGTCGCGGTGGGTGTTCATCGCGCTGTCGGTCGTCGCGGTGGTCATCTCGGCCTATCTGCTGACGAAACTCTTCGGTTACGCGGCATCGTCCTGGGTGCTGCCGACCGTGTTGTTCTTCTGCTTCCTCTCCGAGTCGGTGACCAACACCCTGATCTACGGCAACGCCAACGCGTTCGTCCTGCTCGGCCTGGTGCTCTTCCTCTGGCTGTTGCACCTGGAGAAACCCTGGCTGGCCGGCGTCGCCATCGGCATCACGCTCACGGTCAAACCGGTGCTGCTGCCCGTGCTGCTGCTGCCGCTGCTGAAGAAGGGGATGTGGCGGGCGCTGATCCCCGCCCTGGGCATTCCGGTGGTCCTCAACGCCATCGCCTGGCAGCTGATCCCCGACACCGGGAACTTCATGGAGAAGACCTTCCCCTACCTGCGCGAGACCCGCGACTACTACAACAGCTCGATCGGCGGCCTCGGCGGCTACTACGGACTGGCGTCGTGGCTCATCGTCGCACTGCAGGCCATGTTCGTGATCATGGCCGTGTTCGGGCTCTGGTTCCTCTGGCGCTACTACCGCGAGAAGGACGAGGTGCTGTGGCTGTCGGCATCGTCGGGCATCCTGCTCTGCACCTCCTTCCTCGTCGGCCCGCTCGGCCAGGGCTACTACTCGATGCTGCTGTTCCCGCTGATCATGACGGTGATCCGCCCCGGTTCCCCGGTCCGCAACTGGCCCGCCTGGCTGGGCATCTACGGCTGCCTGACCTTCGACAAGTACTTCACGGTCCGCGACAAGCACCTGGAGCACCTGCCGTACAACTGGGAGGGAATCGGCCGCAACATGCAGTATCTGACCGTCACCTGGGGCTGGTCGCTGCTGATGATCGCCGTGTTCTTCGCCCTGCTCTGGCGCTACCTCGATCTGCGCGAGACCGAGAAGACCGCCGCCCCGATCCCCCGCGGCGCGGTTACTGTGGAGGCGTGAGCGAGCACACCACCGATTTCTCCGCGCTGACCGACGAGCAGTGGGCGCAGCGACTCACCCCGAGCGAGTTCCGCGTCCTGCGACGGGCCGGCACCGAGGCGCCCTTCGTCGGCGAATACACCGACACCAAGACGACCGGCGTCTACCGCTGCCGGGCCTGCAACGCCGAGTTGTTCCGCAGCGACACGAAGTTCGATTCCCACTGCGGCTGGCCGTCGTTCTTCTCCCCGCTGGCCGGGGACAAGATCATCGAGCGGCGCGACACCTCGGGCGGGATGGTCCGAACCGAGGTGCTGTGCGCGAACTGCCGCAGCCATCTGGGCCACGTCTTCGCCGGCGAAGGCTATGACACCCCCACCGACCTGCGCTACTGCATCAATTCGATCAGTCTGACGCTGGAACCCGCCGAGTAGCCGGCCCGCTCAGGGCAGGCGCGGGACGAGGTCGGCCGGCTCCACGCGCGGACCGGTGAAGAACGGGATCTCGACGCGGACGTGACGACGGGCCTCCGTGGCCCGCAGGTCGCGCATCAGGTCGACGATGCGGTGCAGTTCCTGCGCCTCGAACGCGAGAATCCACTCGTAGTCCCCCAGCGCGAAGGCGGGTACGGTGTTCGCCCGGACGTCCTTGTATCCGCGGGCTTCCTTGCCGTGGTCGGCGAGCATGGTGCGCCGCTCCTCGTCCGGAAGCAGGTACCAGTCGTAGGACCGGACGAACGGGTAGACGCAGACATAGGCGCCGGGATCCTCACCGGCGAGGAACGCCGGGATATGACTCTTGTTGAACTCCGCCGGCCGGTGCAGCGCCGCGGCACTCCAGAAGGTGTCGCATGCGCGGCCCAACGCGGTGTCCCGACGGAACCGCTGGTACGCCGCCTGGATCTCCTCGATGGTCTCCGCGTGCCACCAGATCATGAAGTCGGCGTCGCCGCGCAGACCGGAGACGTCGTAGACGCCCCGGACGACGAGCCCGTCGCGCTGGACGTCGTCGACGAAGGACGCGAACTCGCTCGCCGCGCCCGCACGGTCGGACAGCTCGCCCGGGCGCACGGTGAACACCGAGAACATCAGGTAGCGGATGGTGGAGTTGAGTTCGTCGTAGTTCAAGCGAGCCATGAACCCACGCTACAACGACGCCGAATCAGACCTGCGCGAGGTGCGCCCGCACCGCGGCGGCCGCGGCTCGCGCCTGCCCGATGCAGGCCGGCACCCCCACCCCCCGATAGGCCGACCCGGCGAGCGCGATCGACGCCGGCAGCCCGGCGAACACCGCCTCCACCAGCGCGTCGTGCCCGGGTGCGTAGCAGGGCAGGCCGTCGGACCACCGGGCCACCGCCACGTCCACCGGCTCGCCGACCGCGGTGCCACACGCCTGCCCCACCGCCGCGCGCGCGATCGCGACCAATTCCGCGTCGGAGGCGGTGACCGGTTGCCCGAGGCGTCCGAAGGAGGCGCGCACCCGGTGCGGTGCCGGACCCGGCTCCCCCACGTCGAGGTGATCCCATTTGCGCGAACTGAAGGTGATCGCCTTGACCGCACCGGCCAGCTCCTCGCCGGTGGCGACGAGGACTCCCGAGTGTGCGGGCAGGGCCGTCTCCACCGGTAGCGCCAGGGCGACGACGGCGGGTGCGGCGGTGGCTATCGTGCCGAGCGCTTCCGCGCTGTCCGGTGCCACGGCCCCGAGCTGGCGCGCGGCCACCGGTGCCGGCGTCGCGACGACCACGGCGTCGTATACCTGCCCGGCGACCGACCAGGACCGACCCGCGGCGGCTATCTCGGCAACCGGTGTGTCCAGCAGGGTTCGCGGCGCCGCGGATTCGACCAGGGCGTCGACCAGCGCCCGGTACCCGCCGCGCAGGGCGCCGAACACCGGTGTGCGCGGCGCGGTGGGTGCGGGCAGCAGTGCGGCCACCGCCGCGGTCAGGCTCGGAGCCCCTTCGTCGAGGCGCGCGGCCAGGGCGGGCAGCGCGGCCCGCAGGCCGGTGTCGGCCGCGAGGCAGGAATAGACTCCTCCGACCATCGGGTCGAGGACGCGCGCCACCACCGACGGCCCGAATCGGTCGGCCACCAACTCCCCCAGCGAGCAGTCCGCCCCCGCGGTCCAGGCGAGGGGCCGGTCGGGTTCGGTGGCCATCCGGGCGAGATCCTCGTCGTCGGCGACCTCGGCCACCGCTTCGGGCGACGCCGGAATCCCCATCCACGTCGGAGTCGGCATCGGACGGAGCCGACCACACGCCCACAGTGCGGGACGGGCATCGGTGGGCACCACGATCTCGTCGGCCAGTCCCAGTTCCGCGACCAGGTCGCGGGCCTCCGGGCGCCGCAGGACGAAGGCCTCCGCGCCGACGTCGGTGGTGCGGCCGGCGACGTCCACCCCGTGCAGGATCCCGCCGAGCCGGCCCGATGCCTCGTAGAGGTCGACGACCAGTTCCGGGCCGAGGATGCGGCGCAGCTCGTGGGCGGCGACCAGGCCGGACAGACCGGCCCCGACGACCGCGACGCGGCTCACGCCGAATGCACCAGCTCGACGGCGCGGGTGATGGCGTCGGGATCGGTATCCGGCAGCACGCCGTGGCCGAGGTTGAAGATGTGGCCGATCGCGCCCGCGGCCATCGCCCGGTCGGCGTCGACCACCACGCGCGCCACGTGCTCGGCGATCACCGCGTCACCGGCGAACAGCACGGTCGGGTCCAGGTTGCCCTGCAGCGCCTTGCTCGGGCCGATCCGCCTGGCCGCCTCGTCGAGCGGGACGCGCCAGTCGACTCCGACCACGTCGGCGCCCACCTGCCCCATCGACGCGAGGAGTTCGCCGGTGCCGACGCCGAAATGGATCCGGGGAGCCCCGTGGTCCGCGATCTCGGCGAACACCCGGGCGCTGTGCGGCGCGACGAAGGTCTCGTAGTCGCGGCGGGAGAGGATGCCCGCCCACGAGTCGAACAGCTGCACGGCCTGCACGCCGGCCTCCAATTGGACGCGCAGGAAGGTCACGGTGATGTCGGCGAGGCGGCCCATCAGCGAATGCCACAGCTGCGGGTCGCCGTACATCATGGCCTTGGTGTGGGTGTAGGTACGGCTCGGGCCGCCCTCGATCAGATACGACGCGAGGGTGAACGGGGCGCCGGCGAATCCGATGAGCGCGGTGGGCGTCGGGTCGAGCTCCGCACGCAGGAGTGAGACGGCCCGCGCCACCGCGCCGACCTCCTCGGGCTCCAATCGCCGGATGGCCGCGACGTCGGCCGCGGTCCGGACCGGCTCGGCGATCACCGGGCCGGTGCCCGCGACGATGTCGAGGTCGATTCCGGCCGCTTTGAGCGGCACGACGATATCGGAGAAGAGGATCGCCCCATCGGTGTCGTGGCGGCGCACCGGCTGCATGGTGATCTCGCAGACCATCGCCGGATCGAAGCAGGACTCGAGCATTCCCCGACCCTCGCGCAACGCGCGGTATTCCGGCAGCGAACGGCCCGCCTGCCGCATGAACCACACCGGTCGGCGCGACGGTCGGTGTCCGGTTGCCGCGGCCAGCAGCGGTTTCTCACTCACACCGACCACTCTATCCATCGCGGCGCGCCTCCCACCGCCGCGGTCGGGTCCGTCTTAGGTTGAATCCGTGATCGGAACAGGCGTCCCCGGCGGCGGCACCGCACCGAGCCGGGCGGGCGATCCGGCCGATTTCACCGCGGCCGTGACATCCCTACAGGCGGCGGCGGTGCGCGCCGATATCGAGGTCGGTCCGATCCGCCCGCCGCAGCGCCTCGCGCCCTACAGCTATGCCGTCGGCGCGGAGGTGCGCACCGGGGAGCCCGACGACGTCCCGACCGACTCGTCTGGCTCCGCCTTCGGCCGCCTGATCCTCTTGTACGACCCGGAGGGTCACGACGCGTGGAGCGGGACCATCCGCCTGGTCGCCTACATCCAGGTGGACATGGAGGCCGATCTGGCGACCGACCCGATGCTGCCGGAGGTCGCCTGGAGCTGGCTCACCGACGCGCTCGGCGTCCCCGAGGGCGAGAACGAGACTCCCGCATCGGTGGGGCGGGCGACGGGCCAACCGATGTTGACCGCGCTCGGCGGAACCGTGACGTCGACCAGTTCGGTGCGCTACGGCGACATCGCCGGTCCGCCGCGCGCCCACCAGTTGGAGCTGCGCGCCTCGTGGACGGCACTCGATTCCGAGCTGGACCGCCACCTCGAAGCCTTCTGCGAAGTCCTGGCCACTGCTGCCGGACTGCCCCCGACCGGTGTGACCGCACTGCACTCGGCCGACTAGTCCATGACAGACAACCCGACTCCCGCGCACACCGCGGCCGACGAGCAGGCCGATCCGCCCACCGTTCCACTCCTCGCACCCGCCGACGGCGTGCCGCCCGTCCTGGTCGGCCCCGACGACTTCGCCGCGGCTGCCGAGAAGCTGCGCGCCGGATCGGGCCCGGTGGCCGTGGACACCGAGCGCGCGTCGGGGTTCCGGTACTCGCAGCGCGCGTATCTGATCCAGATCCGCCGGGCGGGTGCCGGGTCATTCCTGATCGATCCGATCGAGCACCCCGACTCCCTTGCCCCGGTGATCTCGGCCCTGGACGGACCCGAGTGGGTCCTACACGCAGCCGACCAGGACCTGCCCTGTCTGCACGAGTTGGGCCTGCGGTGCGCCTCTCTCTACGACACCGAGCTGGCCGGACGGCTGCTCGGCCACAACCGGGTCAACCTGGCCGCGATGACCGCCCAATTCCTCGGCTACGAACTGCGCAAGGGGCACGGCGCGGCGGACTGGTCCAAGCGACCGCTGCCCGACGAATGGCTCAACTACGCGGCACTGGACGTCGAACTGCTCGTCGAGCTGCGCGATGCGATGGACGCCGCCCTGCGCGACGCCGGGAAGGACGAGTGGGCCGCGCAGGAATTCGCGTACCTGCTCTCCCGTCCACCGTCACCGCCGCGGCAGGACCGCTGGCGACGCACGTCGAATATCCACAGCCTCAAGACCGCGCGGCAGCTGGCCGCGGTTCGGGAACTGTGGGAATCGCGCGAAGAGTTGGCGCGACAGCGCGATGTCGCCCCCGGCCGGGTGCTCCCGGATTCGGCGATCGTCGACGCCGCACAATCCGATCCGCGCACCGTCGAGGATCTCACCGCGCTCAAGGTATTCGGCGGACCGCGCCAGCGCAGGCATGCCCGGCGCTGGCTGGCCGCACTGAATCGTGCCCGCGACCTGCCCGACGACCAGCTGCCGGCACGCAAGGCCCCCACGACGGGGTTGCCGCCCGTCAACCGGTGGGAACCGCGCCACCCGGCCGCCGCGGCCCGGGCGGCACTCGTCCGCCCGGCGGTGGTCCGGGTCGCCGAATCGGTCTCGGTGCCCGCCGAGAACCTGCTCTCCCCCGAATTGGTCCGGCAGGTGTGCTGGAACGGCGCCGAGCCGACCGGCAGCGCCGTCGATGAGGCCCTCGAAGCGGGCGGGGCACGGCCGTGGCAGCGCGAATTGACGCGCGACGCCATCGCCCAAGCGCTCGGCGAGGCCGCCAAACAGGTCTAGCCCGCGTCGCCCTGCGCGCCGGCCGACGTGGTGGTGTCGACCGCGTCCGGGTCGAGGCTGCGCGACACCGCCGCGGTGATGTCGCGCGACAGTCCCTGGGCGGTCAGTCCGAGGTCGCCGAGGATCTCGCCGCGCGAGGCCGCCGCGACGAACTCCTTCGGAACACCGCGCTGCATCACCGGAACACCGATGCCGGCCGCTGCCATCGCGTCGATGATCGCCGAACCCACACCCCCGTCGACGAGTCCGTCCTCGAGGGTGACGACGAGTCGGTGCCCGGCGGCCATTTCCACGACCGAGTCCGGCACCGGCAGCACCCACCGCGGGTCGACGACCGTCACCTCGATGCCCTGCTTCGCCAGCAGGTCGGCGGTGTCGCAGGCCACCGCGGCGAAGGCCCCGATGCCGACCAACAGCACGTCGCCGGCGGGCAGCGCCGCATCCGACCGGCTCCGCTTGAGAACGTCGACGCCGTCGGCGGTGCGCTCAAGCGCACGGATGTCTTCGGGTACCGCTCCCTTGGCGTAGCGGATCGCGGTCGGCCCGTCGTCGGTGCCGAGCGCCTCGTCGAGTTCCTCGCGCAGCCGCACGGCGTCGCGCGGGGCCGCGACCCGCAGACCGGGCACCATCGCCATCAGCGAGAGGTCCCACATGCCGTGGTGGCTCGGCCCGTCCGGGCCGGTGATCCCGGAGCGGTCCAGGACCAGCGTGACCGGCTGGCGCAACAGCGCCACGTCCATCAGCAGTTGGTCGAAGGCCCGGTTGAGGAAAGTCGAATAGATGGCGACGACGGGGTGCATCCCGCCGAGCGCGAGGCCCGCCGCCGACGTCAGGGCGTGCTGCTCGGCGATGCCGACGTCGTACAGCCGATCCGGGAACCGCTCGCCGAAGGCCGCCAGGCCGGTCGGCGCGGCCATCGCCGCGGTGATCGCGACGACGTCGGGGCGGCGCGCACCGGCCTCGACCAGGGCAGCGGAGAACACCGCCGTCCAGTCCTGGGCGGCGACCGACGTCGAGCGCCCGGTGGCCGGATCGATGACCCCGATGCCGTGCATCTGGTCCTCTTCGTGGTTCTCGGCCGGCCCGTAGCCGTTGCCCTTGCGGGTCACGGCGTGGACGATCACCGGTCCGCCGAAGGCCTTCGCCTGCCGCAACGCGCTCTCCAGGGCGCCGATGTCGTGCCCGTCGACCGGGCCGACGTACTTGAGGCCCAGGTCGGCGAACAGCGCCTGGGGCGCCAGCAGGTCCTTGACCCCGCTCTTGAGCCCGTGGACGACGGCGTAGGCCGGCTCCCCCACCACCGGCACGCGCTTGAGCAGGTGCCGACTCTCGGTGAGGAACCGCTCGTAGCCGGGCTGCAGGCGCAGACCGGAGAGGTGCTGCGCCAAGCCGCCGATGGTCGGGGCGTAGGAGCGGCCGTTGTCGTTGACGACGATGACCACCGGCCGGTTGGCCGCGGCGATGTTGTTGAGTGCCTCCCAGCACATGCCGCCGGTGAGTGCCCCGTCGCCGACGACGGCGACGACCGTGCGCTTCTCACCGCGCAGTTCGAAGGCCTTGGACAACCCGTCGGCGTAGGAGAGGGCGGCCGAGGCGTGTGAGGACTCGACCCAGTCGTGCGGGCTCTCCGCGCGTTCCTGGTAGCCGGTCAGCCCGTCGCGCTGGCGCAGGGTGTCGAAGCCCTCGGCCCGCCCGGTCAGGATCTTGTGGACGTAGCACTGGTGGCCGGTGTCGAAGATCACCGGGTCCGACGGCGAGTCGAACACCCGGTGGATGGCCATCGTCAACTCGACGACGCCGAGGTTGGGTCCCAGGTGGCCGCCGGTCGCCGACACCTTGGCCACCAGGAAGCGCCGGATCTCGCCGGCCAGCCGCTCCAACTCGTCGCTGGTCAGGTCGGACAGATCCTCCGGGGAGTGGATCGATTCCAATAGACCCATCGGCGAGTCCTCCTGTCCAGTTCACGGTCGCGGGCTGTGCGATCGGGTTTCAGTCTACGGACGTTTCACGATCGGATGAGGAGAGCCATGGCCTCGAGGTGATGTGTCAGCGGAAAGGCGTCGAAGCCGCGCAGGTCGGCGAGCCGATAGCCGGCGGCGACGGCCCGCCCGACATCCCGCGCGAAGGAGGCGGGGTCACATCCGACGTGGACGATCACCGTCGGCGCCGCCGCGCAGACGGCGTCCATCACCGCGGCGCCTGCTCCGCTGCGCGGCGGGTCGAGGATCACCGCGGCCGGCGCGGGCAGGTCGGCGAGCGCGGCCGGCGAGACCGCCGCCCGCACCAGCTGCACCGGCCCGTCGGAGTAGACCGCTCGCGCCGCGGACAGCGCATCCGGCTCGGTGTCGACGACGTGGACCTCGCCGGCGCCCGCGTCGAGGGCGGAACCGGCGAACACCCCGGCGCCGCCGTACAGGTCCCACACGGGGCCTGGTGGCATCGGTCGGCTCAGCCACTCGCGGGCGACCTCCGCGTAGGTTCCCGCCGCGCCGCGATGGGCCTGCCAGAACGCGCCGACCGGCAGCTCCCACTCCCGCGCGCCCACCCGGTAGCGCGCCACCGGTGCTCCGGCGAGGACGCGGTCGGGTGCCGACGGTCGCAGCGAGCGATGTCGCTGGGCCGAAGCCCGCGCGCCTTTGCCCCGGGTCTGCCGCCGACCGCGGGCCCGAGGCGCCGGACGCGCCGACCCGGGTGATCGCACCGCGAGATGAACCGCACCGGCGTCGTCGTGGACGGCCAGCAACTCCGACCCCGGATCGACGCCGGCGAGGTCGGTGGCGGCCAGGGCGGCGGTCATCTCCGCGGTGAGCGCGGCACAACGCCCGTCGACGATCCGCTCGCCGTGCGCGGCCCGGAATCCGACGGCCCCGTCGGCACCGACCCCCAGACGGGCCCGGATGCGCCACCCGTGACCGGACCCTCCCCCGTCAATCGGCTCGATGCCGACTTCCGCCGGCGGGTCGAGCCGCCCGATCCTGCTGAGGGCATCGGTGAGGATCGTGGTCTTCGCCCGGCGGATCGCCGCCGGAGTCGCATACGCGAGATCACAACACCCGGCCCCGGCCGCCGCGGCCGGGCAGGACACCGGCGTGCGATCCGGCGACGGTTCGAGCACGTCGACGACCCGGGCCCGCCAGAACGCCGGCCGCGAGCCGTCGGTCACCTCGGCGAGCACGGTCTCCCCCGGCAGCGCCCCGGAGACGAAGACGACCCGGCCGTCGACGCGGGCCACCCCCGCGCCGCCGTGGGCGAGTGCGGTCACCTCGCACCGCAGCGGCGGCGCACCGGTATCAGTCACCGCTGGAAACCGGCCCCAGGCCACGACGGACGTCGCCTGGCGCGACGAATTGCGCCTCGTCTTTGCGGCGGTCCGACGAACTCAGCAGCCACGGCACCGACGTGACCATCACGCTCGGTTCGAACAGCAGGCGGCCCTTGAGGCGCAGCGCCGACTGGTTGTGCAGGATCTGCTCCCACCAGTGCCCGACCACGTATTCGGGGATGAAGACGGTGATGACGTCGCGCGGGTGGTCCCGGCGTACGCGACGCACGTAGTCGACGACCGGGCGGGTGATCTCGCGGTACGGCGAGGCGATGACCTTCAGCGGCACCGTGATGTCGCTGGCCTCCCATTCGGAGACCAGTTTGCGCGTGTCCCGGTCATCGACGTTGACCGTGATGGCCTCGAGCGTGTCCGGGCGGGTGGCGCGCGCGTAGCGCACCGCACGACGGGTGGCCAGGTGCAGGCGCGAGACGAGCACGATCGAGCGAGTGTGCGGCGGCAGCACCTCGTCCTCGTCCGCCGCCGCGTCCAATTCGGTCTGCACCGTCGCGTAGTGCCGGTGGATCAACTGCATGAGGACGTAGATGATCGTCATCGCGAGGATGGCGATCCACGCCCCGGCCAGGAACTTGGTGATCAGCACGACGATCAGCACGGTCGCGGTCATCACCAGGCCGATGGTGTTGACGATGCGCGAGCGCTGCATCCGCCGCCGGGCCGCGGGGTCCGACTCGGTGCGCAGCAGTCGGGTCCAGTGGCGGACCATGCCGGTCTGGCTGAGCGTGAACGAGACGAAGACGCCGACGATGTACAGCTGGATCAGTGCGGTCACCTCGGCGCCGAAGGCGACGATGAACGCAATCGCGGCCAGGGCGAGGAACACGATTCCGTTGGAGAAGGCGAGACGGTCGCCGCGGGTGTGGAGCTGGCGCGGCAGGAAGCGGTCCTGGGCGAGGACCGAACCGAGCACGGGGAAGCCGTTGAACGCCGTGTTGGCGGCCAGCATCAAGATCAGCGCGGTCGCGATGGCGACGAGGTAGAAGGCCGGGGTGAACCCGCCGAACACGGCATGGGCGAGCTGCGCGATCATCGACTGCTGGTGATACCCGGCGGGCGCGTTGACCAGGTCCTTCGCCGGGTCGGCAACGTACTTGACGCCGGCCTTCTGGGCCAGCAGCACCAGCCCCATCAGCAGGGTGATGGAGAAGGCCCCCAGCAACAGCAGCGTGGTCGCCGCGTTGCGCGACTTCGGCTTGCGGAAGGCGGGCACCCCGTTGCTGATCGCCTCGACCCCGGTCAGGGCGGCACAGCCCGACGAGAAGGAGCGGGCCAGCAGGAAGACCATCGCGAAGCCGACCCAATGCCCCGGTTCCGCGCGCAGCCCGTAGTCGGCCGTCTCCGCCTTCACCGAGCCCCCGAGGGCGAGCTCGGAGAAGCCCCAGCCGAGCATGACCAGGACGCTGAAGATGAACAGGTAGGTGGGGATCGCCAGGATCGCGCCGGATTCCTTGATCCCGCGCAGGTTCACGGCGGCGATCAGGAGGATGGCGGCCACGCTGAACAGCACCTTGTGGTGGTGCACGAACCCGATCGCCGATCCGATGTTCTCGACGGCCGAGGCGATCGACACGGCGACGGTGAGGACGTAGTCGACGAGCAGCGCGCTGCCGACGACGAGTCCGGCCGACTTCCCGAGGTTGACCGTGGCGACCTCGTAGTCGCCGCCACCGGAGGGATAGGCGTGGACGTTCTGCCGGTAGCTCGCCACGACGACGACCATGACGACGGCGACGGCGACCGCGACCCACGGGGTGTAGGCGAGGGCGCCCAGCCCGGCGACCGAGAGGACCAGGAAGATTTCTTGCGGCGCATAGGCCACCGACGACATCGCGTCGGAGGCGAACACCGGCAGGGCGATGCGTTTGCGCAGCAGGGTATGCCCGAGGCTGTCGCTGCGGAACGGGCGGCCGACCACGAGTCGCTTGAGCGCGACCGGCACCTGGGACAGGTTGGACACGTCGCTCAGATTAGGCCCCTCGCGGTCATCGCGTGCAACGTGGGGCGGTGTAGGTTCGTCACGTGCACGTAGTGATCATGGGTTGCGGCCGGGTCGGCGCCTCGCTCGCGGGCGCGATGCAGCGCCGCGGACACACGGTCTCGGTGATCGACCGCGACCCCGACGCCTTCTCCCGCCTGGGCCCCGACTTCACCGGGACGACCACCGTCGGCGTCGGCTTCGACCGCGACGTCCTGACGCGCGCCGGGATCGAGACGGCCGACGCGTTCGCCGCGGTGTCCTCCGGCGACAACTCGAATATCGTGGCGGCGCGGGTGGCGCGCGAGACCTTCGGTCTGGAGCGGGTGGTGGCCCGGATCTACGACGCCCGACGCGCGGAGGTCTACGCCCGTCTCGGTATCCCCACCGTCGCGACCGTCCCCTGGACCACCGACCGGTTCGTCGCCGAACTCGACGACGACGTCGATTCGGTCGCCTGGCGCGACCCGAGCGGCAACGTCGACCTGATCGAACTCGACGTGGACGAGTCGTGGATCGGCACGTCGGTGGCCCGGTTCGCCGAGGAGACCGGAGCGCACGTCGTCTTCCTCAACCGGGTCGGCCGACCGATCCTGCCCGAGCCGCGCACCGCGCTGCAGGACGACGACATCGTCTACGTCGCGGTCCGGACCACCGACCGTGCCGCCGTCCGCGCCGCCGCCGCGGCGCCCAAGCCCGTTCACGACTGACCCGGCCACCGAGGAGCACAGTGAAAGTCGCCATAGCCGGAGCCGGAGCCGTCGGCCGCTCGATCGCCGGCGAGTTGATCGCCAACCACCACGACGTGACGTTGTTCGAGCGGAACCCGCACAACGTCGATCCCGACGCGGTGCCGGGGGCCTCGTGGATCAGCGGCGACGCCTGCGAGTTGACCAACCTGGAGCGCGCCGGCCTGCAGGACTACGACGTGATGGTCGCCGCGACCGGCGACGACAAGGCCAACCTCGTCGTCGCCCTGTTGGCCAAGACCGAGTTCGCGGTGAACCGCGTGGTGGCCCGCGTCAACAACCCGCGCAACGAATGGCTGTTCGGCGAGGACTGGGGGGTGGACGTCGCGGTCTCCACGCCGCGCATCCTGGCCTCACTGGTCGAAGAGGCGGTGAGCGTCGGCGATCTGGTCCGCCTGATGACCTTCCGGCAGGGACAGGCGAATCTGGTCGAGATGACCCTGCCCGACAACACGCCGTTGGCCGGGCGGCCGGTCCGCAAACTGGTGCTGCCCCGTGACGTGGCCCTGGTCGCGATCCTGCGCGGCGGCCGGGTGATCGCCCCGCAGGGGGACGACTCGGTGGAGGGCGGCGACGAGCTGGTGTTCGTGGCGCCCGAAGAAGTCGAAGGCGAACTCAAGCGCGTGATGCAACTCGACTGAGCCGGTCAGCGCTGCGACCGGTCGTTTTCGTCGATGCCGGTCTCGTCGGCGAACCGTTCCTCGTCCCGGTCCGCACGGCGCACCAACCACACGGTGGCCAGGACGGCCACGATCGTCAGGGGCCAGCCCATGCCGATCCGGGCCGCGGCGAGCCAGCCGGTGTGCCCGGTGTCGTACAACCCGTTCTGGACCAGGTAGCGGGCGATGAACACCACCGCCCACACGCCGGTGGCGAGGTCGTAGGCGATCAGCGTCGGGCGGTGTTTGCGCCACGCGGTGCCCGCGCTGTTGACCAGGCTCCACACGACGCCGACCAACGGCCACCGCACGATGATGGAGAGAACGAAAACGGCCGCGTAGACGAGCATCGTCCAGATGCCCAGCCGGAAGTAGCCCTTCGCGTCGCCGGTCCGATGGGCGATGTACGCGCAGATCGCCACGCCGATGAAACCGGATACCGCCGGGGTGATGTTGTCGCGGCGGATCAGCCGGTAGACCAGGATCGCGCCCGCCGTGGCGAGGGCGCCGATGATGGCGGCGCTCAATCCGAACCACGCGTTGACCGGGACGAACACCAGGATCGGCAGGGTCGAGTAGATCAGGCCGGGCACGCCGCCCATTTGCTCCAGGATGGTCGGAGCGGGTGCGTCTTCCGTCTCGTCGCGGCCGGTCGGCCCGGAGCCGATGCGCTCGGTCGCCGGTTCCGCGTCGTCGCCGCCGATGCGGCGGTCAGTCACCGTCGAGATCGTAGTAGGGGTTGAAGATGACCTTCACGCCGTCTTGTTCGCCGATGCGCCCGGTGACCCATAGGCGGCGCCCGGGTTCGATGCCCGGGATCCGGTTGCGCCCGAGCCACTTCAGCTTCACCGTGTCGGTGCCGTCGAAGAACTCGGCGACCACCCCGGCCTTGGCGTTCTTGGAACAGGTCTGCACCGAACGGAGTTCGCCGAAGATGCGGACCTCGTCGCCGCGCGCGCATTCGCGGGCGCATTGGGCGCCCTGAGACCGGGCCTCGTCGGCGATCTCCGCGGCGTCGGAGACCTCGAGGTCTTCGACGAGCATGCGCGTCATCCGTCGCAGGTAACCCGCGGAACCCGCTGCGGCCATCACACCCCTCCCAGGGACTGAGCTGGAAACTGGCTGTCGTTTCCAGCCCAGCGTAACCCTGCGGCAAGATCTAGTCATGCCCGCCCCGATAGTCGTGATGCCCGGCACCGGGTCCGACGCCGACTACGCCCGTCGCGCATTCGGTCCGGCCGCCGCGGAACTCGGCCGACCACTGGTGGCGCTGCAGCCCGAGGAGGATCTCGTCGGCGGCTACCTGCGCGTACTCGACCGTCTCGCCGCGGACGCCGTCGGCGAGCCGATCCTCCTCGGCGGGGTGTCGATCGGCGCGAGTATCGCGGCCAAGTGGGCGGTCGCAGCCGGTCCGGACCGCTGCGCGGGTGTGTGGGCCGCACTGCCGCCGTGGTCGGGACCGCCCGAGGCCAGCCCGGCCGCCGCGTCGGCAACCGCGACCGCCGACGCCCTCGAGCGGGACGGACTGGATGCCACCGTCACGGCGATGGCGGCCGGCAGTCCGAAATGGTTGGCCGACGAACTCTCCCGCTCGTGGCGCGAGCTGTACCCGGGGCTGATCGGCCAACTGCGCGCCGCGGCGGCACTCACCGGGCCCACCGCGCCACAGTTGGCCACGCTGCGGGTCCCGCTGGCCGTCGTCGTCTCCACGGATGACCCGATCCATCCCGCCGATGTCGGGTTGGCGTGGGCCGCGGCCGCGCCCCGGTCGGCGGTGGGCCGCACGACCCTCGACGCCTGGGGCGCCGATCCGGCGCTCCTCGGGCGCCTGGCGGCCCGGGCGTGGGCCCAGGTGTGTGAGCGGGGCCCGGTCGGCTAACGCAGGTCGCGCAGCTGCTGCATCGCGGTCCCCGGCGACACGTGTCCGGGTTCGGGCGGTACCGATCCGGTCGGCTCGGTCTGCGCGTCGACGAATGGGTCGCCGCCAGGAGCACCGGGCGCGAATCCCTGTTCGTCGTATCCCGGCTGCGCCGGCGGGTGGTCGGCGAAGTCGGGCGGCAGGTCGTCGAGGGCGAGCTGACCGTCGTCGACCATCTGCTGTTGGGCCATCCGCACCTGCTGTGCCAGCACGTCGGGCAGGATCAGCGGCAACGGCTCGCGCGGCGGGTACGGCTCGCCGCCGCGGCGCACCACGGACTCGGCGAGAACGGCGCGGGCGAGCTGGGCGAGCTGGTCGGCGGCTTGCGGCGGACCGCTGGCCACGCAGCGGACCATCCACCTGGGGCCGTCGACGCCGATGAAGCGATGGCATTCGTCGCCGGGCACCTCGGCGACGATCTCCCGCCCCCAATGGCCGTCCTCGGTACGCGCCTGCGCACCCTCCGCGCGCAGCGACTCGGCCAGCTCGCCGACGACCTCGCGCCACTGGCCCGGGGACTTCGGCGCCGCGTACGCCGCCACCGACACCCGGCCGACCGGCGTCATCAGGTAGACGGCCTCGGGCTGGTGGTCGACGGACATCTCGACACTGACCTGCCCGCCCTCGACGACGGGCACCAGCACCGATCCCAGGTCGAGATGCGAATTGGCCAATTCCTCCGCGGTCGTCGCCAAGTCGCCGATGTCATACGGCCCGGCCGCTTCGCCGACCCTCGCCATGCCCGCCATGTTCGCTCCCTTTCTCCCCGCGGCCTACAACGCCGCGTGGCCGCCGCTGGACCCGTATCCCCCGGCGCCGCGGCTGGTGTCGTCGAGTTCCTCGACCTCTTCGAGTTCGGGCAGCTCGACGCGCTGGATCACCAACTGGGCGATCCGGTCGCCACGCTTGATGACGACGGGTTCCTCGGTATCGAGATTAATCAAACAGACCTTGATCTCCCCCCGATAGCCCGCGTCGATCGTTCCCGGCGTGTTGACGATAGACAGCCCGGCGCGCGCGGCCAGCCCCGAACGGGGGTGGACCAACCCGACCGTCCCGATCGGCAAGGCGATCGCGATCCCCGTTCCGACCAGTTGGCGGCGCCCGGGGGCCAGCTCGGCGTCGGTCGTGCTGTAGAGGTCGATCCCGGCGTCCCCGGGATGCGCACGCAGCGGGAGCGGCAGATCTTTGTCGAGGCGCCGAATGCGCAATGGATCACTGGACGACGGTGACGGAGTTCGGTCGGACACCACCGCAGACTACGCTGAGCGCCGTGACTAGTGACGCCCAGACCGACCGATACGACGAACGGCTGTCGGTGCCGCTGTGGTGGTGGTTGGCCGCCGCGGTGCTCACCGCCGTACTCGGCTACGAGATCCGCCTGGGTGCGCACCGCGCCTCCTGGAGTTGGTGGGCCTACCTGGTCATCGGCGTGTTGCTGGCCGCGGTCCTCGTCTCCGTCGGCCGCCACCGCGTGCGCGTCACGGCCGACGGCGAACTGCTCGCCGGCCGGGCGCGCCTGCCCCGGTCGATCGTCGGCCGCGGCCTGACGGTTCCGCCCAGCGCCCGCAGCGCCGCGATGGGCCGCCAACTCGATCCAGCCGCCTACCTCGTCCATCACAGCTGGGTCCACTCCATGGTGCTGCTGGTCCTCGACGATCCCGACGACCCGACCCCCTACTGGTTGGTCTCGACGCGGCACCCGGAGAAGGTCTTGGCCGCGATGGGGGTCGCCGACGCCCGGCTCGGCGGCAGCCTCGAGAGCCCGGTCCCGGTCGCGGCACAACGTTCGCGGACGGTCGCCGCACTCAACGCGGTGTTGTATCCCCCGCTGCTGTGGTTGATGTTCCGGCTGTCGCCGGAGACGGTCCACGGCCTCGCCTCCCGGGTCATCCGGCTCGTCGGCGCGGTGCCCGGGGTGGGTCGCCTCGTCGCGCGGGCGCTGCACAGCGACGATCCGATCCTGCGCCAGGAGGTGTTCGGGACCAGGTTCGACGCGCCGCTCGGATTGGCCGCCGGGTTCGACAAGGACGCGTCGGCGGTCCGCTCGTGGGGTGCGCTGGGCTTCGGTTACGCCGAGGTCGGCACTATCACCGGCCAGGCCCAACCCGGCAATCCGAAGCCGCGTCTGTTCCGCCTGCCCGCCGATCACGCGCTGGTCAACCGGATGGGCTTCAACAACCCCGGTGCCGACGACGCCGCGCGCCGGCTGGGGCGTTCCCGTCGACGGCGCACCGCCTGCCCGGTGCCGATCGGCGCCAACATCGGCAAGACGAAGGTTGTGGAATTGGCGGATGCCGCCGCCGATTACACCCACGGCGCGTCCTCGTTGGGGCCGCTGGCCGACTTCGTGGTGGTGAACGTCAGCTCCCCCAACACGCCGGGGCTGCGCGACCTGCAGGCTGTCGAACAGCTGGGGCCCATCCTGGCCGCCGTGCGCGCGGCCACCGACCGCCCGGTGCTGGTGAAGATCGCCCCCGACCTCGCCGACGACGACATCGACGCCGTCGCCGATCTGGCCGTCGAGGCGGGCCTGGCCGGGATCGTCGCGACGAACACGACCATCTCCCGGGAGGGACTGGCCTCCCCTGCCGCCGATGTCGAGGCCGCGGGTGCGGGCGGACTGTCCGGTGCCCCGCTGCGCGAACGGTCAGTGGCGGTGCTGCGCCGCCTCTACGCCCGTGCCGGTGACCGCCTCGTGTTGATCAGCGTCGGCGGTATCGACGACGTCGAGGACGCCTGGGAGCGCATCCTGGCCGGTGCGACCCTGCTGCAGGGCTACACCGGATTCATCTACGCCGGTCCGACCTACGCCGAGGCGATCCACGCCGGGCTGGCCGCGCGGGTCCGCGGAGCCGGTTTCGCGACGATCGCCGACGCCGTCGGCGCGGGCGTCCGACAGGAGCGCTGACGACGCGTCAGTGCTGTTCGTAGGTGCCGACGATGATCGCCCGTGCGATGGCGTGCCCGAACAGGTTGAAGTTGAGGAAGGCCGGGGTGGCGTCGGCCGGCAGCCCCAGCGATTCGACGTCGACCGCGTGGACGGCGACGAAGTAGCGGTGCGGGCCGTGTCCGGCCGGCGGCGCGGCCCCCAGGAAGCGCTTGAGCGAGGCGTCGTTCGTCAGTGTCAGCGCACCGTCGGGCAACGACCCCGCCTCGCCGTTTCCGGCGTCGGCGGCCAGCGAGGTCACCGAGGCGGGGATGTCGGCCACTGCCCAGTGCCAGAAGCCCGACACGGTCGGCGCGTCCGGGTCGTAGACGGTGACCGCGAAGCTGCGCGTCTTCTCCGGGAATCCCGACCAGCTCAACTGCGGCGACGTGTCGGTCCCGCCGGCCCCGAAGATCCCGCTGACCTGCGGCTGGGCCAAGGGCGCGCCGTCGGCGAGATCGGTCGAGGTGAGGGAGAACCCGGGCAGCTGCGGGAGGGCGGCATACGGGTCGTAGGTTCGGTTCGTCACTGTGATCATTCACCTCTCGGTCGGTGCGCTGTGCAATAGGAAATGCTCGAAAACCTTGGTACCGAACAACACTGAGTCCACCGGCACCCGTTCGTCAACCCCGTGGAACAGCGCCGCGAAGTCGAGTTCCGGCGGCAGTTGCAACGGGGAGAAGCCGAAGCACCGGATGCCCAGCTTCGCGAAGGCCTTCGCATCGGTCGCCCCGGACAGCATGTACGGAACCGTCCGGCCGTTGGGATCGTGCGCCAGGATCGCGGCGTTCATCGCGTCGACGAGGTGGCCGTCGAAAGTCGTCTCGTACGGGTCCAGCCGGGTGATCCACTCCCGGGTGACGTTCGGGCCGAGGAGACCGTCGATCTCCGCCTCGAAGGCCGCCTGGCGGCCGGGCAGGACCCGGCAGTCGATGACCGCCTCGGCCGTCTGCGGGATCACGTTGGCCTTGTACCCGGCGTTCAGCATCGTCGGGTTGGCGGTGTCGCGCAGTGTCGCACCGATGATGCGGGCGAGACCGCCGAGTTTGAACAGCGCGGTCTCCAGATCCGGGGTGTCGACGCCGAGGTCCAGGCCCGTCTCCTGCGCCGCGGCCGCGAGGAATTCGGTCACCGCGTCGGTCAGCACCAGCGGGAAGCGATGCGCGCCGATCCGCGCCACCGTCGCGGCGAGTTCGGTGACCGCGTTGTCCTCGTGCAGCATCGAACCGTGTCCGGCGGTGCCGGTGGCGCGCAACCGCATCCACGACACCCCCTTCTCAGCGGTCTCCACCAGGTACAGCCGCCGGGTCGTCCCGTCCGGCCGGTCGACGGTCAGCGAGAACCCGCCGACTTCGCCGACGGCCTCGGTGACGCCGTCGAAGAGGTCGGGTCGGTTCTCCACCAACCAGTGCGATCCCCACGTCCCGCCCGCCTCCTCGTCGGCGAGGAAGGCGAAGACGAGATCGCGCGGCGGCACGGTGCCCTCGCGGGCGAATTGGCGTGCCAGGGCCAGCGTCATCCCGGCCATATCCTTCATGTCGACGGCGCCACGGCCCCAGATGTACCCGTCGGCGATGGCGCCGGAGAACGGGTGGACCGACCAGTCGGCCGCTTCGGCGGGCACGACGTCGAGGTGGCTGTGCACCAGCAGCGCCCCCGCGGAATTGGCCGGGTCGCCGGCAAGCCGGGCGAAGACGTTGCCGCGACCGGGCCGACCGGACTCGACATAGGTCGTCTCATACCCCGCCTCCGCCAGCTGCGAAGCCACCCATCTCGCGCACTCCGCCTCGCCTTTCGTGGTGTCCGGCTCCCCCGTGTTGGAGGTGTCGAAGCGGATCAGATCGGCGATGAGGCCGACGACTTCGTCTGTCGCTCGGGTAGCAGTCACCCCACCATTATGCGAATTTGGGTAATCGCCGCGTCCTCGGTTAGTGTTATCGCGCACCAAGTCCGAGTGGCGGAATGGCAGACGCGCTAGCTTGAGGTGCTAGTGCCCTATTAACGGGCGTGGGGGTTCAAGTCCCCCCTCGGACACGCGAATCCCCGACCGAAACCGGTCGGGGATTTCTCGTTGCCCGGTCGGCCGGATACTTACGGCATCCGCACGGGTCCGCGGCCGCACCGCGCACTAGGGTCGCAGGCGTGGGCATCCCGCTACTGCTCGACTGCGACACCGGCATCGACGACTCTCTCGCGCTGCTGTATCTGCTCGGCCGCACCGACGTGGACCTCGTCGCCATCGCGTCGACCGCGGGCAACGTGCCCACCGATGTGGTGGTCGCCAACAACCTCGCCTGGCTCGAGCTGTGCGGCCGCGACGACGTGCCGGTCCACCGCGGCGCGCCCGGCCCCGTCTCGGCGCCGCTGCGGACGGCCGAGGACACCCACGGTCCGCGCGGCGTCGGCTACGCGGAACTGCCGCCCGCCTCCCGCGCGGCCTCCCCGGTCGACGCCGCCCGGGCCTGGATCGACGCCGGGCGACGACACCCCGGCACGCTCGTCGGCCTCGCCATCGGCCCGCTGACCAACCTGGCGCTGGCGATCCGCGCCGACCTCGACCTACCGACCCGGATGCGGCGCCTGGTGATCATGGGCGGCGCCTTCGGCGTCGCGGGCAACACGACGCCGGTGGCCGAGTGGAACATGGTCGTCGACCCGGAGGCGGCGGCGGAGGTCTTCGCCGCCTTCGACCGCCCCGACGCACCGGATCCGTTGGTGTGCGGGCTGAACATCACCGAGCAGATGAGGTTCACGCCGCGGCATCTGGCACAACTGCGGGATGACGCCGCCGGGGTGTTGACCGATCACCTCGCCGATGCGCTGCGCTTCTACTTCGAGTTCCACGACGCCCAGGACGAGGGCTATCTGGCCTACCTGCACGATCCGTTCGCGGCGATGGTCGCGTTGGCGCCCGAGTCGGTCACCGCGGTGCCGGCCCGGGTCGCGGTGGAATTGGCGGGCACGCACACCAGGGCGATGACCGTCGCCGACCGCCGCTGGATGACCGGTCCGCCCAACGCCCTGGTCGTCACCGAGGCGGACACCGAGGCCATGCTCGACGGGTTGGTGGAAGCTCTGGCCCGCCTGGCTCAGCACCTGGCCGACTGACCCATACCGGGCCGGCGATCTGGGTACGTCAGGTCAACTGGCCAGAAGAGCCCTACGCGATACCGGGCCGGTCCTTTTGGGCGTTCGGCAGCGACAAGGCATCAAGATAGTCAGGCTGAAATCCCGCCCAGTGGTGATCGCCGACAACCACGACAGGGGTATGAAAGTACCCGAGCGCCATCACGTAGTCGCGAGCGTCTGCGTCATCCTCGATGCTGACCTCTTCGTATTGGATCTTGTCTCGGTCCAGCTTCGCCAGTGTGGCGTGCGAGTTGACGCTAACTCGCGACGAGTAGACCGTGACATGGGCTCCATTCATGAACGCCTCAGCAATGTTCGCCGCCTTTAGCGCACGCTCAGCCGCTTTGAGTTCGGCCTTCTGATTGGCCTCTTCAATCGCGTTCCGAACCTCATCAGCGATAGCCAGTTCATCTTCCTTGGCGATCCGATCCGAATCCAACGCTGTTTCGGGAACAGAAAGAATTGCCTCAATCGCTTCGGGCACCTTCTGGCCACGTTTCTCATAGATTGCCGCGATGGTTGCAGCGGCTTCTACACGTTCCCCTAGCGATTCCCCGCGCGCTCGGCTCCGAGTCGGCCTGCTCCGGGCCAGTTTACTCACTGTTAGCCCCCTGCCCTAGGCGTGACGCCGACTGTGCTGTCCCCTGGCTCACGTTCAACACCTCACCTGCAAGCTCCAAAATCAGATCCTCCTCCGATTTCGTGGCGATATTCGATACGACCAGGGTTCTGAGAATACGCCAGCCGTCACGTCGACGTCCCTCGTCGCCGCTATACGTCGACTCCATCGCCCATTGAAATCTCATCCACCATTCTCGCCGATTGTCGGCGCGATTGCGCTGGATGAGCGTGGCAACGACACCCACAACTGCGACGAGACCCACGATCAGAGTAACCCAAGCTTGTGCTGGCATAGTGCTGCTCATACTATCCGTGACCAGCGTCAGAAGATGATCGGGGCCAGGGGCCTTAGCTCAGGTGTCGAGTTAGATGAGCCACTGTCGGTTCATCATGCCATTCACTCAGTCCGCGCGCCGGCCGAAGGCGGCCAGGATCTCCGCCGCTCCCAGCGCCGGGGTGAGGTCGCCGGCGCCGATCCGGGACTCGACGTCTGATCGGACCGCGCCGACCGACGGATTGCCCGCCAGACGGGCGAGCAATTCGTCGTGCACCATCGTCCACATCCAGTCGACTTGCTGGCGGTTGCGATGCGCGTCGAATCTGCCGTCGTCCACCATCGTCTGCCGATGCCGCTGCACCGCGGCCCAGTAGTCGTCGACACCACTGTTCTCCAACGCGCTCATGGTGAGCACCGGAGGCGTCCAGAAGGCGTCGTGGGGGTAGATCAGGCTCAGTGCTCCGCGCAGCTCGCGGGCCGCGGCCCGCGCCTCGGTGACGTGCTTGCCGTCGGCCTTGTTGACGACGATGACGTCGGCGAGCTCGAGGACCCCCTTCTTGATGCCCTGCAGCGAGTCGCCGGTGCGGGCCAGGGTGAGGAAGGTGAAGGTGTCGACCATGTTGGCGACGGTGACCTCCGACTGGCCGACACCGACGGTCTCCACGAGCACCACGTCATACCCGGCCGCCTCGACGAGCACGATCGTCTCCCGCGTCGCCTTGGCGACCCCGCCGAGGGTGCCCGCCGTCGGCGACGGCCGGATATAGGCGTCCGGGTGGGCGGCGAGGCGGCCCATCCGGGTCTTGTCGCCCAGTATCGATCCGCCGGTGCGGGTCGACGACGGGTCGACGGCTAGCACGGCCACACGGTGGCCCTGCTCGATGAGGTACATCCCCAACGCTTCGATCGTCGTCGACTTCCCGACGCCGGGTACGCCGGTGATGCCGACGCGGAACGAGTTCCCGGCGTGCGGCGTCATCGCCAGCAGCAGTTCCTGTGCCTTCGACCGGTGGTCGGGGTTGGTCGACTCGACGAGGGTGATCGCCCGCGCCAAATCGGCGCGACGTCCGGCCAGCACACCGGCCCCGAGGAGCTCCGGATCGGTGCGCGACGAACCGGCGACCACTACTTCCCCGCGGCCGACAGGTGCAGGCCCAGGTTGTCGGCGAGTTTCGTGATCAGCTCCACCGCCGAATCGGCGATGACGGTGCCCGGCGGGAAGATCGCCGCCGCACCCGCGTCGTAGAGCTCCTGGAAATCACCCGGCGGGATGACGCCGCCCACGACGATCATGATGTCGGAACGCCCGACGGCGGCGAGCGCGTCGCGCAGCGCCGGCACCAGGGTGAGATGGCCGGCCGCCAGCGAGGAGACGCCGACGACGTGCACGTCGTTGTCGGCGGCCTGCGCAGCCACCTCCTCCGGCGTGGAGAACAGCGGGCCGACGTCGACGTCGAAGCCGAGATCGGCGAACGCGGTCGCGATCACCTTCTGCCCGCGGTCGTGGCCGTCCTGGCCCATCTTGGCGACCAGCACACGCGGACGCCGACCCTCGGCCTTGGCGAATTGCTCGACCAGTTCCGTCGCGGCGTCGATGTTGCCCGACTCCCCCGCCTCGTGGCGATACACACCGCTGATGGTACGGATCTCCGCCTGGTGGCGCCCGAACACCTTCTCCATCGCGTCGGAGATCTCGCCGCCCGTCGCACCGTGCCGGGCCGCGTCGATGGCCAGCGCCATCAGGTTGGTGTCCATCGACCCGCCCGGCTGCCCGGCGGCATGCGTCAACGCGTCCAGCGCGGCCCGCACCTCGTCGGAATCCCGCTCGGCGCGCAGCTTCTCCAGCTTCGCGATCTGCTCCGCGCGGACCTTCGAGTTCTCGACCTTGAGGACCTCGATCGGTTCGTCGTCGGTGACGCGGTACTTGTTGACCCCGATGACCGGCTGGTGACCCGAGTCGATGCGGGCCTGGGTGCGGGCCGCCGACTCCTCGATCCGCAGCTTGGGCAGCCCCTCGTTGATCGCCTTCGCCATGCCGCCGGCCTCCTCGACCTCGCGGATGTGGGCGCGGGCCCGGTCGGCGAGTTGCGCGGTGAGCCACTCGACGTAGTTGGAACCGGCCCAGGGATCGATCGGACGGGTGGTCCCCGACTCCTGCTGCAACAGCAGCTGCGTGTTGCGGGCGATGCGCGCGGAGAAGTCGGTGGGCAGGGCGAGCGCCTCGTCGAGTGCGTTGGTGTGCAGCGACTGGGTGTGGCCCTGTGTCGCCGCCATCGCCTCGATGCAGGTGCGCGCCACGTTGTTGTAGACGTCCTGCGCCGTCAACGACCATCCCGACGTCTGCGAGTGGGTGCGCAGCGACAGCGACTTGGCGCTGCGCGGATTGAACTGGCCGACGAGTTCGCTCCAGATCAGTCGCGCCGCGCGCAGTTTGGCGACCTCCATGAAGAAGTTCATCCCGATGCCCCAGAAGAAGGAGAGGCGCGGCGCGAACTTGTCGATGTCCAATCCGGCGGCGAGGCCGGCGCGGATGTACTCCACCCCGTCGGCCAGCGTGTAGGCCAGCTCGAGGTCGGCGGTCGCCCCGGCCTCCTGGATGTGGTAGCCGGAGATGGAGATGGAGTTGAACTTGGGCATCTTCGCGCTGGTGTAGCCGAAGATGTCGGAGATGATCCGCATCGACGGGTCCGGCGGGTAGATGTAGGTGTTCCGGACCATGAATTCTTTGAGGATGTCGTTCTGGATGGTGCCGGCCAGCTTCTCCGGCGGCACCCCCTGCTCCTCGGCCGCGACCACGTAGAGCGCCAGGATCGGCAGCACGGCGCCGTTCATCGTCATCGACACCGAGACGTTGCCCAGGTCGATGCCGTCGAACAGTTGGCGCATGTCCAGGATCGAATCGATGGCCACGCCGGCCATCCCGACGTCACCGGCGACGCGCGGGTGATCGGAGTCGTAGCCGCGGTGCGTCGCCAGGTCGAAGGCCACCGACAACCCCTTCTGGCCGGCGGCCAGGTTGCGGCGGTAGAAGGCGTTCGACTCGGCCGCGGTCGAGAAGCCGGCGTACTGACGGATGGTCCACGGCTGGTTGACGTACATCGTCGGGTACGGGCCGCGGATGAACGGGGTCGCTCCGGGAACGGTGTCCAACGGGTAGTCGGGCGCGACGGCGTCCCGGTCGGCCCGCGTGTAGATCGGCTTGACGTCGATCTGTTCGGGTGTCTGCCACACGACCTGCTCGGCGCTGTAGCCGTGGGTCTTGGCCGCGGCCTCGATCCGTTCGGTCGCATGCGCGACGGTGACCGGGGGCTCGGGCGACTCCGTGCGCAGCGGGACGCCGCCGAAGGAGGGGACGGTCTTCTTCTCGCTCATGCCTGTGCTCCGTTCGCCGCCTGGCCGCCGATGAGGTCCAGCAGGCCGGTCAGGGTGGACACCGCGTCGATGCCGACGGCCAGCGATCCGTCCGGCGGCGAATCGGGCTCCGGCCACTCCTTGGCCGGGCCGGCCAGGTAGACGTGTGCGATGCCGGCCGCCCGGGCCGCGGCCAAAGCAGCGGGCCCTTCCTCGGCGTAGCGCCCCTTGGTGCCGCAGAGCACCGCCACCCGCGGCGAGTGCTCGGCCACCAGGGCGGCGATGCCGGCGGATTCGACGGGTCCGGGGTTGATCGCCTCGATGCCGCCGGCGGCGAGCAGGTTGGCGATGAAGGTCGTGCGGCCGTTGTGCTCGGCGATGGGACCGAGCGGGATCAGCAGCGCGCTCGGCCGCGTGCCCGCCGCCGCGGCGTCGGCACGGTCGCGCAGCGCTTCGAAACCGCGGGCCACCCGCGCCAGGTTCGGTGCCGCTCCGGGTAGGTCGGCCACCGCCGCGGAGTCCGGGCGCAGGGCCGGTTCTGCCAAGTTCGGGAACTCGCTCACACCGGTGATCGGCGCCGTGCGCTTCGCCACCGCGGCATCGCGGTCGGCGAGCGCCTCGGACACCCGCCGCGCGGCGGAGCCGTCGGCCAGGGCGGCCCGGAATCCGCCGCGCTCCTCGACGTCGGCGAAGACGGCCCAGGCCGCGTCGGCGAGGTCGTCGGTGAGCGATTCGATATACCAGGACCCGCCACCGGGGTCGAGCACGCGACCGATGTTGGACTCCTCCAACAGGAGCAGCTGCGTGTTGCGCGCGATGCGTCGCGCGAACGCCGGATTGGCGGACCGCTCGTCGCCGGGAATGGCAGCGTCGAACCGGTGCACGGTGACCTGGTCGGCGCCGCCGACCCCGGCCCCGAAGGCGGCGACCGTGCTGCGCAGCATGTTCACCCATGGGTCGCGCTGCGAGAACATCGCCAGATCGGTGACCGCGTGGGTGACCGCGGCGCCCGCATCCGGGACGCCGAGTACCTCGGCGACGCGCGACCACATCAGGCGCAGTGCGCGCAGCTTGGCGATCGCGCCGAACTGCTCGTCGGTCACGCTGAGCGCGAAGGTGATCTGCCGCAACGCCTGCGCGGCGGTGAGCCCGGCGTCGACGAGGTCGCGCACATGGGCGACGCCGACGGCGACCGCCAGGCCCAGTTCGGTCACCGGGTCGGCACCGCCGCCGGAGAAGTCGAGCCCGTCCACGCGGAACGCCCGCACCCGGTCGGCATGCGCACCGCCGGCGACCTCGACCGCGAGTGCGGTCGCCTGCGCCTCGTCGACGGTGGGCCGGCCGGAGAACGCGGCGGTCAGCGGCGAGAGTCCGAGCGAGTGGGCGGTCGCCACCGTCACGGGGGCCTCCACCGGCGGAGCCGGGGCGGCGTCGAGGATCCGCAGGAACTCGTTGCCCGCGGCGATCCCCGCCGTGCCCGCGTCGACGGTCACCGGGAGGAGGTCCAGGTAGACGCCGTCCAGCACGGCGGCCAGGCCGTCGACGGCGATCCCCTCGCCGATGCGCAGCCACAGTCCACTCGTCCCGTTCCCGCATGCGTCGAGGATCTGTTCGTTCACCGTCGCGGGAGCCGTGTCGTCGTCGCCGAAACGCTCGGTCACCCGCCAGCCGAGTACGACGTCGCGCGCCCGGTCGGCGCCGCGGACGAAGGGGAACTCACCGGGCAGGCCGGGTTCGCGCGTCTCGTCGAGGCGGGTGTAGAGGGGGCGCACCGTCAGCCCGCCGGGGACCGGGGTGGAGAGCAGCTCCGTGGGGGTGCCGGGGAGGTCTGCGACGTCGACTCGGCGGGACTTGGCGAGCACCGCCGCCGCCGACTCCGACCACTGCTCGTAGGCGGATGCGAGAGACATGTCACTTCCTTTTCATATTGTGCTAAGGACGATAGCCGATGGCTCCGGGCGGGCCTGCGCGGCCACCGGTCGTGCCGCGAACCAGTAGAGTCGCGCAGGTGAGCAAGCAGGCCGGGGAGCACCCGCATGTCGGCGAGGAACTGATCGAGGCCGACATCCGCGGCACCGTGATCCGCCGCCTGGTCGTCGTTGGCGTGGTCATCGCGGTCATCATGGTGACCTCCTATCTGGTCCCCACCAAAGGGATCGTCGAGGGCATCGAGAAGTGGCGCAGCGGCCTCGGCCCGGCCTTCCCCATCGTCTTCTTCGCCTGCTACGCGATCATCACCATGTTCCCCGTCCCCCGCTCGGCGTTCACCTTCTCGTCGGGCATCCTGTTCACCGCGTGGGTCGGGCTCGTCGGCGCGATGGCCGCCACCATGTTCGCGGCCGTCGCCTCTTTCATCGCGATCCGCGTCATCGGCCGCGAGAAGGTGCAGCCCTATCTGAAGCAACCGGTGGTGCGGGCCATCGAGGCGCGCCTGGCCCGACGCGGCTGGCTCGCCGTCGGCTCGCTGCGCTTCATCGCGGCCTGCCCGTTCTCCCTGGCCAACTACTGTTCCGCCTTGTCCGCGGTCCGCTTCTGGCCGTATACGCTGGCCACGCTGATCGGGGTCTTCCCCGGCACCGCCGCGGTGGTCCTTCTGGGCAAATCGCTGGTCAGCGGTCCCAACCCGTGGCTCATCGCGTCGACGGTCTTCTTCTTCGCACTCGGGATCGCCGGCCTGCTACTCGACGCCAAGGCGCCCGTGGAGCCGATCGCCGAGCCAGCCGTCGACGAGTCCTGAGCGACCCGGGCTATTCGGGCGCCGCGACGAAGTCGATCAGTTCCTCCACCGCCCGCAACAGCGGCACCTCGATGTCGCGGAAGTCGCGCACCCCGGAAAGCACCTTGCGCCATCCGTCCGACGGCGAGCCCCAGCCCAGCTCGGCACACACGCCGGTCTTCCAGTCGGTGCCGCGCGGGATCCTCGGCCATCCGGCGATGCCCACCGACGCGGGCTTCACCGCCTCCCACACGTCGATGTAGGGATGCCCGCAGACGAGGACGTTCTCGCCGAGGGACCCGGTGAGCCGCTGCTCCTTGGAGCCCGCGACGAGATGGTCCACAAGAATCCCCGCGCGTCGGCGCGAACCCGGCTCGAACTCGGTCAAAGCCGCGGCGAGGTTGTCGAGGCCGTCGAGGCTCTCCACGACGACGCCTTCGGCGCGCAGGTCGTCGCCCCAGACCCGTTCGACGAGGGTGGCGTCGTGGACGCCTTCGACGAAGAGCCGACTGGCGCGGGCGACCCGTGCCCGGGCGACCGGGGCCTTGCGGGAACCGGATGCCGTGCGCGCCGCCGACGCCGTGGCCGCCGGCTTCGGGCGCTCCAGCGTGACGGTCTTGCCGTCGATCAGAAAGGCCGACGGCCGCATCGCGAAGATCCGCGTACCGCCGTGGCGGTCCTCCAGGCGCACGAACAAACCGTCGTAGGACTTCTCGAAGCCGACGACCGCGCCGCAGTATCCGCTGGCGGCGTCTTCGACGACCAGGCCCTTCTCGGCCGGGATCACCGGCACCTGCGGCCCGCGCCGCCGCGGCGCCGCCAGGACGTCCCGCCCGTATCGATCGTCTCTCACGATGGCTCAGCGTAGACCGGCCGAGCCGACTTCTTGGCGAGCGCCGCGCGCACCCCGATCACCGCCAACGCGACACCACCCAGTGCGGCACCTCCGCCGACCACCAGGAGCAGATAGCCCACCCCCCACAGCCCGGTTCCGTCCGACCGGACGGCGTCGACGGCCCAGGTCGTGGAAAACCCCGCCAGCACACCGGTCGCGACGACGATCGGACCGGACCTCCGCCAGCGCGCACTCCATCCCAGCGCCGCGACCGCGGCGCCCACACTCAGCGCGCACCCGATCACCTGCCAAGGGCGGTACGGACCTTCCACGTGGCCACACGGCCGGGCGTAGTAGGAACCCCAACTCAGCCACGCGAACCAGAGGCCGACGCCGGCAAGGATCGCCAGGACGGCCAGCGCCCACGATCCCAAACCGCGCCTGGCGACGACGGCCGATGACCGCCTCTCCGCCGAATGCACCAGGTAGACGACGATGATGGCCGTGACGAACGGGATGCCGCCGAACAGCGCCATCACCACGAGTAGGCCGGGCAGCGCCTCCGCGACAGTCATCCCCTCACGGTAAGGGACTAGGCTCGTCGGAGTCATGACCAGCACCGATCATCTGAACGACCCCGCTCCGGCCTATCCGCTGGCCACCGTCGGCCCCTGGGCGGCCGCGCTGGGCGCCGGGCGATGCGCCGGTGACGACCTGCTCGACGAGTTGGCCGCGCTCGACATGCCACCGGGAATCGTCGACGACGAGACGGGTGCCCAGATCGGTTGGCTGGAGATCGCCCGGTCGGCCCGCTCCTGGTCTCTTCGCCTTCCCGCGCCCGGCGATCCGGACGGCCTGCCGCCGGGTCCGGCGGCGCGTGCGGGGCTGGCGGCCGGTGAGGCGCTCGTCGTCGAGACCGAGACCGGCGAACTCGTGATCGTCGGCGATCGAGATCCCGATCGCGCCCACCGGTGGGTCGCCTTCGCCGCGGCCGCGTCGCTATCGGCGTCGTCGACGACGGGAATGGGCGAGGCCCGGCAGTCGCTGCGCGAGGTCGTCGCCGCCGCGACCTCGGTGCTGTCGCGGGTCTCCTCGATGTCGGACGGGGACGGCGACACCCTCCGCGCCGACCTCGCGAAGAAGGTGTTCCAGTACCGACCGGTGCTGCCGCCGGGCGCCGACGCGCGGGCCGCCGAGGTCGCCGATCTGGCCGCCCAGGTGCTGGCCACCGTGACGTTGGCGTCGGCACGGCGCGTGCAGTTCGGACTGTCGAGCACACAGGCCGCCGGATCCGATCAGAGCTTGAGCGAGGTCACGGCGGCGGCGCGCGCTGCCCTGGCGGCAGCCGTCAACCGGGTCATGGCGGAGTTCTCCTACTGCACCGACCGAACCGGCGGTGACCGCTAGCGCCCTCAGGTCGGCGGCTCAGTCACCCGCACCGTTGTCGCCGCAGCCGGGGGCCGCCAGGTCGCCGCTGCCATCGGCGTATCGGTCGACGATGTCGGCCGCCATCTCGATGAACCGCGGATCGGTCCCGACGGTGTCGGCGCGCGAATACCCCAGACCGAGCTTCGCGGTGAGTTCGGCGACCTCGTTGTCGAGGTCCCAGACCACTTCCAGATGATCGGAGACGAATCCGATCGGCGCGACGACCACCTGCCCGATCCCCCGCGTCACCAATTCCTCCAGGTGATCGGCGATGTCCGGATCGAGCCACGGCACCTCGGGCGGCCCGGATCGGGACTGCCAGACCTGGTCGTATTCGGTGATCTCATTGGCCGCGAGCCGCTGCGCGACGGCCTCGCACGCCTGCGCGACCTGCCGCGAGTACAGCCCGTCGCCCACGGCCCGGTCGGCGCGAACCGGGATGGAATGGGCGGTGAAGACCAGGCGCATCGGGCCATCGGGATCGGGCAGCGCGGCACGGGCCCGCCGCACCGCGTCGGCCTGGGCGTCGAGGAAGGCCGGTTCGGACCAGTAGTGCGGCAGCTTTCGCAGCACGACGGGGTCGTCCGCACTGCCCGGTACGCGCTCACTCAGCGCCGCGACGGATCGGGCGATGTCCTCGTGGTACTGGTTGGAGCCCGAGTAGCCGCCCCAGGCCGATGTCGTGAACACCAGGATCCGACGGTGGCCGTCGCGGTACATCTGCTCGACGGCGTCCTCGACATACGGTTCCCAGTTGCGGTTGCCGAAATAGATCGGCAGCTCGCGTCCCCGGCGCGCGAGGGCCGCGCGCAGGGAGTCGATCATGTCGCGGTTGAGCGCGTTGATCGGCGATGCCCCGCCGAAGTGGTAGTAGTGCTGCGCGACCTCTTCGAGCCGCTCGCGCGGCACGCCTCGACCCCGGGTCACGTTCTCCAGGAACGGCAGGACGTCCTCGGCGCGCTCGGGCCCGCCGAAGGAGAGGAAGAGGACGGCCGTGAACGGCCCGTCCGCGGGACGGCTGCTCACTTGCCGGCGATCATGTCCTCCGGGAACCAGGTGTTGTGGCTGGCCCCGCCGTCGACGTAGATGATCGAACCGGTGGTCCCGGGCAGGAAGTCCGAGAGCAGCGCGCACACGCTCGTGCCGACGACGCCCGGGTCGTCGACGTTCCAGCCGATCGGCGACGCGCCGTTCCAGTACTCGTTGAGCATGTTCAGCTTCTTCGCGTCGTCAGTCGCGGTGCCCGAGATGGCCTTGGCGGCGAGCGTCTTGATCGGGCCGGCGGCGACGAGGTTCGAGCGGATGCGCTTGGCGTAGCCGACCTCGCGGGCGACGTAGCGGTTCACCGACTCCAGCGCCGCCTTGGCCACGCCCATCCAGTTGTAGTCCGGCATCGCGGTGCGGGGGTCGAAGTCCATGCCGACGATCGAGCCGCCCTCGTTCATGACGGGCAGTGCAGCGCGGGCGAGCGAGGCATAGCTCCACGCGGAGATCTCGAAGGCTTTCGAGACATCCGGGCCGGGGCCCTCGAGGAAGGGCAGCGAATCCGGGCCCATCAGCGTGCGGGGCGCGAAGGCGATCGAGTGCACCAGGCCGTCGATACCCTCCGGCGCCAATTCGCGGACCTTGTCGGCCAGCTCGCCGAGCGACTCCTCGTCGGTGACGTCGAGCGGGATCGCCGGCGGCACCTCCTGCGGCAGGCGCTTGGCGATGCGGTCGATCAGGCGCAGGCGCTCGGGGATACCGGTGATGATCACCTTGGCGCCCTGCTCCTGCGCGACCTTGGCGGTCGAGAAGGCGATGGAGGCGTCGGTGATGATTCCGGTGACGAGGATGGTCTTGCCGTCGAGGATGCCCATGGCTGACTCCTTGTGGTTGGTTGCTGCGATGCGGTGACTGGTCCGGCGGGCCTAGTGGCCCATGCCCAGGCCGCCGTCGACGTTGATCACGTTGCCGGTGACGTAGGCCGAATCATCGGAGGCGAGGAAGGAGACGACCGCGGCGACGTCCTCCGGCTGGCCCATGCGCTTGGCGGGGATGGCCTGGTCGACGGCGGTCTTGGTGTACTCCTCGGGGAGCGCGCGGGTCATGTCCGTGTCGATCAGACCGGGCGCGACGACGTTGGCGGTGATGTTGCGGCTGCCCAGCTCGCGGGTGACCGAGCGGGCCAGACCGATCACGCCGGCCTTGCTCGACGCGTAGTTGGCCTGTCCCGGGGTGCCCATCAGGCCGACGACCGAACCGAGGTAGATGAACCGGCCCCACCGGTTCTTCAGCATGTCGCGGGTGACCGCCTTGGTGACGCGGAACGCCCCGGTCAGGTTGGCGTTGATGACGCGCTCGAACTGGTCGACGTCCATCCGCATCAGCAGGGTGTCCTCGGTGACGCCCGCGTTGGCCACCACGACCTCGACCGGCCCCTGGTGCTCGGCGACCTCGGCGACCGCGCGGTTGACCGATTCGGTGTCGGTGACGTCGCACTGGACGCCGAACAGCCCCTCGGGAACACCGGAGCCGCGGTGGGTGACCGCGACCTTGTGCCCGTCGGCCGCGAGTCGCTGGGCAATGGCGAGGCCGATGCCCCGGTTTCCGCCGGTTACCAATACAGAGCGAGACGTAGTCATGGGTAGCAAACCTATCCTGTCGGGGTCAGTCGGGCACAGGCCGGGTCAGGGCAGCCGCTGGTTGAGCAGCAGCGCCCCGGCCGCGGCCAGCAACGCGAGCGCGGTACCGGCCAGCACCCACGGGTGCGAGTTGTCGCCGCGGGTCGTCTCGTAGCCGATCTGCTCCTGCAGCGACTTGTAGACGGCGTTGAGTTCTTCCAGGCTCGAGGCGGTGAAGAAGCGGCCGCCCGGTGCCGCGAGCTGCGAGATCTTCTTCAGCGAGGCGTCGTCGACGGGGACCGGGATGCGCTCGCCCTCCAACTCCACGACCCCGGTGCGGGTGCCGAAGGAGATCGTGGAGATCGGTACCTTGCGCTCCTTGGCCTTGCGCGCCGCGGTGAACGCGCCGCGCGGGTCGTCGGGGTTGTCCGGAACGGTCTCCTTGCCGTCGGAGAGCAGCACGATATGGGCGGGCGGGGCCGCCTCGTCCCCGCCGAGCAGTGAGTTCAGCGTGCGGATCTGTTCGAGCGCGGCGAAGATGCCCTCACCGGTGGCCGTCTTGTCGTCGAGCTGGAGCTTGTCGACGGCCTTCACCGTGGCCGTGTGGTCCGGGGTGGGGCTGACCAGCGTCGTCGGGGTGCCGGCGAAGGAGATGAGACCGAGGTTGACGCCCTTGGTGAGTTCGGCGGCGAATTTCTTCGCGGCGGCCTGCGCCGCCTTGATCCGCGTCGGCGCCACGTCGGTGGCGTTCATCGACCGCGACACGTCGATCACCAGCATGACGGTCGCCTTGTTGCGCGGAACCTTGCGATCGGCCTGCGGGCCGGCGAGCGCGACGGTCAGCAGGATCAGCGCGACGGTCAGGATCGCGAATGGCACGTGGCGGTAGCGGTCCGTGCGCTTGGGGGTCACCGAGCGCAGGATCTCCAGATTCGCGAACCGGATCGCGCGGGCGTTGCGTTTGCGCTGGATGTACACGTAGAGACCGACGAGGGCCGCGACGACGAGTAGCGCGAGCAGCCACCAGGGGTTTGCGAGCATCAACCGACTCCTGCCGCCAGGCCGCGCCGGCGGCCCGAGATGAATCGAACGGTGTCGGCGATCCAGTCGCGGTCGGTGCGCAGCGTCATCACCGGGCCGCCGCACGCGCGGATCGTCCGGTGGACCTTCGCCTGGTGCTCCGCGGCGGCGGCGGCGAAATCGGCGCGCACCTGCTCGGTGATCACGACGTCGTGGATCTCCCCCGACTCGGCGTCGGCCAGTCGCACGTCGCCGATGGCGGGCAACTCCAGGTCGCGCGGGTCGAGGACCTCGATCCCGAGCAGTTCGTGGTGGCCGCCGATGGCGCGCAGGGACCGATCCCAGTCGATGGGCCCGAGGAAGTCGCTGATCACCACGGCCAGGCCGCGGCGGCGCTGCGGCCGGCGCAGCGCCTCGATCCCGTCGCGCAGGTCGCCGCGCACGGTCGGCGAGCTGCGGTGCGTGGTGGCGATCTTCTTCAACAGGGTCTGCGCGTGTGCGCGGCCGCCGCGGGCCGGAACGCGCACGATCTCGTCGCCGGTCACGATGATGGCCCCGATCCGGTTGCCGCCGCCCGCGGTCAGGTGGACGATCACCGCCGCCGCCGCGACGGCGAGATCGCGCTTGGTGTGCCCGGTGGTGCCGAAGTCGAGGCTGCCGGAGACGTCGACGACCAGCCAGGTCTCCAACTCGCGGTCGGCGATCATCTGCCGCACGTGCGGCACCGTGGTGCGCGCGGTCACCGCCCACTCCATGCGTCGGATGTCGTCACCCGGCTCGTAGGGGCGCGCCTCCCCCGGCTCGGAGCCCGGACCGGGGATCAGGCCGAGGTGCTCGCCCTGGAGGACACCGTCGAGCTTGCGTCGAACCGTCAACTCCAAGTTGCGCAGCGCAGCGGTCAGCGCCGGATCCTTGAGCAGACCGTCGTCGAAGGACGGCAGCGGGGCGCTACTGGCCGCCATGCCGCGCAACGGTCGGCGACACCGGGCTCGCCTGCGGCGCCGGCGCCTGCTGCGGGTTCGGGATCGCCGGGATCTGGCCCGGGGCCGCGGCCCCGCCGGCCGGCGCCTGTGCCGCGACGACCTGCGGCAGGCCGACGGTCTGCAAGACGCGGGTGATCACGTCGTCCGCGTCGACCGAATCGGCGAGCGCGTCGTAGGTGAGGACGAGGCGGTGGCGCAGCACGTCCGGGGCGACCTCGACGATGTCGTTGGGCACCACGTAGTCGCGCCCGCGGACCAGGGCCAGCGCGCGCGCCGCGGCGATGATGCCCAGGGTGGCGCGCGGCGAGGCGCCGTACGCGAGCCAGGAGGCGACCTCGGTCATGCCCAGGTCGGCGGGCCGTCGGGTCGCGTTGATCAGCCGGACCACGTAGTCGACGAGCGCGTGGTGGACGAAGACGTTGGCCGACGCCTCCTGCAGGCGGATCATCGTCTCCGGATCGAGCACCTGGCTCGCCGTCGGCGGGACGTTGCCCATCCGGTAGACGATCTCGCGCTCCTCCTCCACCGACGGGTAGTCCACGTTGACCTTGAACAGGAAGCGGTCGCGCTGCGCCTCGGGCAGCGGGTAGACGCCCTCGTTCTCGATCGGGTTCTGCGTGGCCATCACCAGGAAGGGGGTGGGCAGCGGGTAGCTCTTGCCGCCGATGGAGACCTGGCGCTCGGCCATGACCTCCAGCAGCGCAGACTGGACCTTGGCCGGGGCGCGGTTGATCTCGTCGGCGAGCAGGAAGTTCGCGACGACCGGACCGAGCTCGATGTCGAACTCCTCGCGGCCCTGGCGGTAGATGCGCGTGCCGAGCAGGTCGGTGGGCACCAGGTCGGGCGTGAACTGGACGCGGGAGAAGGATCCGCCGACGACGGTGGCGAAGGTTTCGACGGCCAGCGTCTTGGCGACGCCCGGGACGCCCTCGAGGAGGATGTGGCCGCGCGCCAGCAGGCCGACGAGGATGCGCTCGACGAGTTGGTCCTGGCCGACGATTACTCGCTTGACCTCGAAGACGGCCTTCTCGAGCAGCTTGGAATCGGCTTCGCTGAGTTTGGCCGAGGACTGCTGGCCGGTGGCGGGCTGCTGCGACGTCAAAGCCCAACTCCTGTCGTCGTTGTACATGCCGCGATCACCGGATCGGGGCGCATGGGGTGGAACGGTCTGCACCAGACTAGCCGCGCGGACTCCGATAGGCGATAAACGACGGCCCGCGCGTCAATCGGCGGATCGACTCCTACCAGAGCCGGACGACGTTCGGCATCGCGCCACCGGTCCGCAACGGCGAAACCTTGACGACATCGCCGGACTGGGGGGCTTCCAGCATCTTGTTGTCGCCCAGGTAGAGGGCGACGTGCTCGCTGGCGTTGGCGCCGTAGAAGATCATGTCGCCGCGCTGCATCTGCGAGAGCGGGACGTGGGGACCCGAGGTGTACTGGTAGCCGGTGTAGTGCGGCAGGTCGTAGCCGATGCCGGCGAAGGCGTAGACCATCAGGCCGGAGCAGTCGAACCCGACCTTGTTGTAGTCGCCGTGGGCGTCGGCGACACCACCGTCGCGGATGCCCTTGGTGGGACCGTTGGCGTTTCCGCCGCCCCACGCGTAGGGCAGGTTGAGCTGCGACATCCCGCGGTTCACGACCACTTCCACGGCCTGCGGGCCACGGAGCCCGGGGCGCACCTGTCCGCCACCGCCGCCGCTGAAGCTGCCGGTGCTGCCGAACAGCGCCCCCAACGAGCCGTTCGAGAGCCGCGAGAGAGAGCCGTTGCTCCCCATGCTGGTGAGATCGCTGCCGGAGAGCCCGAGCTCGTCGAACAGCGCCGACTGCGGGATCTGCTGCGAGCCGACGACACCGGCGAGCACCTTCTGCGCCAGGTCGGCGGCCACCTTGGCCGCGGCGGCGGCCGCGTCGAGGGCGGCCTTGGAGTCGAGGCCGTCGACCGTGATCGGCGGGAGGCCGGGGATGGCCGGCGCGGCGGCGGTCCGCTTGACCCCGCGCAGGGCGTCGAGCTGGCTCTGGGTCTGGGCGCGCTTGTTCAGCAGCGCGACCTTGCGCTTCTGCTCGGTGACCATCGCCTGCTGCGCGGTCTTCACCGCGGCGATGGCGTCGGCGCGTCGGCTCGCGGCGCTGCGCACCGCCGAGGCGGCCTGCACGCGGGAGGCCTCCAGCGCGGCGGCCCGGTTGGCCTTCTGGTTGCGGGCGATCTTGAGCTGCTCGATGACGGCGCGCTGCTGGGCGGTCACCCGGTCGATCACGCCGACCTGGTCGAGCACCTTCTGCGGGTCGTCGGAGGAGATGTAGTCGCGCATCGACCCCGCCTGGCCGTGCTTATAGGCGGTCGCCGCGTAGGCGTTGAAGGATTTCTGCGCCGAGGCCAACCGGTGGTTGGCGGTGTCGAGCGACTTCCGCGCGCCCTGCGCCGCCACCGTGGCGAGGCGCTGCGCGACGATCGAGTTCTGGAAGTCGACGAGTGCGCGGTTGACGCCCTCCCGCTTGCCGGCAAGGTTGCCGTCCAGGTCGGCGATGCTCTGATCGCTGGCCGCGATCGCGTTGACCAGCTGGGAGATCTTCGCGGACTTCTGGTCGTTCGGCGCGGCACCGGCCGTCGCGGCGACCAGGGTCGACAGGGCCACCGACGCCACCAGGAATCCACCGCTGAGCTTCGCGGTGATTCGGCCTGGTCGGTGCGTGCTCGTCTTCTGGGTTCGCCTCACGCCGGTAACTCCTCAAGTTCGCGAGGTGGACATCAACAGTCACAGCGGTAACACCTGCGACATTTGCACCGTACGTCACACCAGTGAACATGGGAAACACCGGAAACTGAATTACAAACCTGTGATTACCTGCGGCGATGCCGTGAACTGGGCAAAGGCGGCGGTTGAGCGCCAGGTATCACTTTTGCAACATTCGCCCCACGCGTTTACGCGGGTATCGAATTGCCCTCGGAAGGGGGCCGGATCAGCCCTTTTCCGCCGAGGTCGCGGTGTCGAGCCCGTCATCGAGCCCCTCGCGCACGGCCTCGCCGGCGTCGGCCGCCGACTCTTCCGTCGTCGGAGCCGCCACCGCGCCGGGAGCGTGTGCGCCCGCCGCACGGCGCTTGGAGAACAGTCGCGCGCCCACCGCGCCCAACAGGACCACGAGCGTCAACACCACCGTGACCACCGTCCAATTCGTCTGGGGCGCGGTCAGCTGGGCCACCATCTGCTTCGCGGCGCCCGGCGGGTCGGACAGCGTCAGGTTCTGCGCCGCCTCCTCCTGGACCACACGGGGGAACTCCGGACCGGAGCTGCCCACCGAATCCGGGCCGAGCACGATGACCGTGCCGCCGGTCTTCGGCTGCACGGTGAGCGCGATGTCCCGATAGTGGGTGAAGGTCTGCAGTTTGTCGGTGAGGACGACGATCTTGATGTCGTGGCCCTTCGCCTTCGCATCGGCCACGACGGCCTGGAGGGCGGGAACCTGCGCGGCCGGCGCGTACACGCCCTGGGCGTTCAGGTCGCGCACGATCGCATCGACGTCGATCCCGGTGGGCACGCTCGCGCCGTAGGGAATCGCCGGTGCCAAGGAGGAGGGGTCGGGACTCACGCTGTGCCTTTCAGCCGACGAACGAACCGGTCATCGGACATTCTCTCGCATAGGGCCCCGGGTTTCCCGGTGGGCCACCGTGTCGCGTCAGAGTACGACACAATGGGGAGGCGCCGAATAGCCAGCCCGGCGTCGCACCCCCGCTAGTAACAGTACGACCGTACTGTTAGGCTGGCGGTGACACGCCGGCCACCGGCGTCGCCCCAGACGGATCCGACACAGCCCGTCGGTCAGATTCCCGTCGGACGCGTTGAGGCAAGCCCCCTCAGCGCACCGAGGAGACAAGAGGAGATGTTTTCAAGTGAGTATTGATTCATTCGGAGCCCGCGGCACCCTCGAGGTGGGCGACAAGTCCTACGAGATCTTCCGCATCAACAAGGTCAAGGGCACCGAACGGCTGCCGTACTCCCTCAAGGTGCTCGCCGAGAACCTGCTGCGCACCGAAGACGGCGCGAACATCACCACCGAACACATCCAGGCCCTCGGGGACTGGGATCCGAACGCGGACCCCAGCATCGAAATCCAGTTCACCCCGGCCCGCGTCCTCATGCAGGACTTCACCGGCGTCCCCTGTGTCGTCGACCTCGCGACCATGCGCGAGGCCGTCTCCGCCCTCGGCGGCGACCCCAACAAGGTGAACCCGCTCTCCCCCGCGGAGATGGTCATCGACCACTCCGTGATCCTCGACGTGTTCGGCCGCGCCGACGCCTTCGAGCGCAACGTCGAACTCGAGTACCAGCGCAACTCCGAGCGCTACCAGTTCCTCCGCTGGGGCCAGGGCGCCTTCGACGACTTCAAGGTCGTCCCGCCCGGGACCGGCATCGTCCACCAGGTCAACATCGAGTACCTGGCCCGCGTCGTGATGACCCGCAACGGCCAGGCCTACCCGGACACCTGTGTCGGCACCGACTCGCACACCACGATGGAGAACGGCCTCGGCGTCCTGGGCTGGGGCGTCGGCGGCATCGAGGCCGAGGCGGCCATGCTCGGCCAGCCGGTCTCCATGCTGATCCCGCGCGTCGTCGGCTTCAAGCTGACCGGTGAGATCCAGCCGGGCGTCACCGCCACCGACGTGGTGCTCACCGTCACCGACATGCTGCGCCAGCACGGCGTGGTCGGTAAGTTCGTCGAGTTCTACGGCAAGGGCGTCGCCGAGGTGCCCCTGGCCAACCGCGCCACCCTGGGCAACATGAGCCCCGAGTTCGGGTCCACCTGCGCGATCTTCCCGATCGACGGCGAGACCATCAACTACCTGCGTCTGACCGGCCGCACCGACGAGGAGCTCGCGCTCGTCGAGGCCTACGCCAAGGAGCAGGGCATGTGGCACGACCCCGACCACGAGCCGGAGTTCTCCGAGCACCTCGAACTCGACCTGGGCACCGTCGTCCCGTCGATCGCCGGCCCGAAGCGCCCGCAGGACCGCATCCTGCTGTCGGAGTCGAAGGTCGCGTTCCGCAAGGACATCCACAACTACGTCGAGGAGCACCACCCCGCTCCCCGCAACGGCCTCGACGAGGGGCTCGACGAGTCCTTCCCGGCCTCCGATCCGCCCGCGGTGTCGGCGAACGGCGCGAAGCTCTCCTTCGCCGAGGAGGACGCCGTGCAGTCGGCGGCCAACGGCTCCGAGGGCCGTCCGAGCAAGCCGATCAGCGTCACCTCCGACGGGAACACCTTCGTCCTCGACCACGGCGCCGTCGCGGTCGCGGGCATCACGTCGTGTACCAACACCTCGAACCCGTCGGTCATGATCGGTGCCGGCCTGCTCGCCCGCAACGCGGTCGAGAAGGGCCTCACCTCCAAGCCGTGGGTCAAGACCAACATGGCACCCGGCTCGCAGGTCGTCTCCGACTACTACGAGAAGGCCGGCCTGTGGCCCTACCTGGAGAAGCTGGGCTTCTTCCTCGGCGGATACGGCTGCACCACCTGCATCGGCAACACCGGCCCGCTGCCCGACGCGATCAGCAAGGCGGTCAACGACAACGACCTGACCGTCACCGCCGTGCTCTCGGGCAACCGCAACTTCGAGGGACGCATCTCCCCCGACGTCAAGATGAACTACCTCGCCAGCCCGCCGCTGGTCATCGCCTACGCGCTGGCCGGCACGATGGACTTCGACTTCGAGAGCCAGCCGCTGGGCCAGGACACCGAGGGCAACGACGTCTTCCTGAAGGACATCTGGCCGTCGGCGCAGGAGATCGACGACACCATCAAGGGCGCGATCAACGAGGACATGTTCCGCAAGTCCTACGCCGACGTGTTCAAGGGCGACGAGCGCTGGCAGAACCTGTCCACCCCGGACGGCGACACCTTCGCCTGGGATGACAAGTCGACCTACGTCCGCAAGGCGCCGTACTTCGACGGGATGGCGCTGGAGCCCTCGCCGGTCTCCGACATCAAGGGCGCCCGCGTGCTGGCCCTGCTGGGCGATTCGGTCACCACCGACCACATCAGCCCGGCCGGTCCGATCAAGCCGGGCACCCCGGCCGCGCAGTACCTCGACGCGCACGGCGTGGAGCGCAAGGACTACAACTCGCTGGGCAGCCGTCGCGGCAACCACGAGGTGATGATCCGCGGCACCTTCGCCAACATCCGTCTGCAGAACCAGCTGCTCGACGGCGTGTCCGGCGGCTACACCCGCGACTTCACGCAGGACGGCGGCCCGCAGGCCTTCATCTACGACGCGTCGCAGAACTACCAGAAGGCCGGCATCCCGCTGGTCGTCCTGGGCGGCAAGGAGTACGGCTCGGGCAGTTCGCGCGACTGGGCAGCCAAGGGCACGGTGCTGTTGGGCGTCAAGGCCGTCATCACCGAGTCCTTCGAGCGCATCCACCGCTCGAACCTGATCGGTATGGGCGTCGTCCCGCTGCAGTTCCCCGCCGGCGAGTCGGCCAAGTCGCTGGGCCTGACCGGCACCGAGGTCTTCGACATCGAGGGCATCGAGAAGCTCAACGAGGGTGTCACGCCGGAGACGGTCCACGTCACGGCGACCAAGGAAAACGGCGAGAAGGTCGAGTTCGACGCCGTCGTCCGTATCGACACCCCCGGTGAGGCCGACTACTACCGCAACGGCGGCATCCTGCAGTACGTGCTGCGGAACATGCTGAAGGCTGATGCCTAAGGTTTCCGACGACCACCTTGCCGCGCGTCGCCGAGAGATTCTCGACGGCGCGCGGCGGTGTTTCGCGGACTACGGCTATGACGGCGCCACCGTGCGCCGGCTGGAAGAGGCCACCGGTCTGTCCCGGGGGGCGATCTTCCACCACTTCCGGGACAAGGAGGCGCTGTTCCTCGCCCTCGCCGACGAGGATGCGCACCGGATGGCCGACGTGGCGGCCGAGCACGGCCTGGTCCAGGTCATGCGCAACATGCTCGCGCGTCCGCAGGACTTCGACTGGCTGGGCACCCGGCTGGAGATCGCGCGCAAGATCCGCACCGATGCCGACTTCCGCGACCAGTGGCGCGCCCGCTCGGCCGAGTTGGATTCGGCCACCCTCTCCCGGCTGGAGGCGCGCCGGACCGAGGGGCGGTTGCGCGACGACCTGCCCGCCGAGGTGCTGGTCACCTATCTCGACCTCGTCATGGACGGTTTGATCAACCGGTTGGCGACCGGCGAGTCGACCGCGAACCTGGAGGCGGTGCTCGACCTCGTCGAGACGTCGGTCCGCGTCAACGCGCGCGGCTGAGCCGGGATCGGTCCGGCCGCAGGTCAAACCGCGGCGGACCCGATCGCGGCGGCGGTACCCTCGCGACATGTTCCCCGGAGTCCATGCCGCCCGCACCCCCGACAAGCCCGCGATCGTCAAGCCATCCTCCGGCGAGCAGGTGACCTACCGCGAACTCGACGAGAATTCGACCCGCATCGCACACTATCTGCGCGATGACTTGGGCCTTCGACGCGGCGACGTCGTCGCGATGGTCACCGACAACGACCTGCGCGCATTCGACGTGTATTGGGCGGCGATCCGCAGCGGCCTGTACGTCACCGCGGTCAACCACCATCTGACGGCGGCCGAGACCAATTTCATCCTCGCCGATTGCGGTGCGAAGGCGCTCTTCGCGTCGGCGGCGGTCGCCGCCGCCGTCGCCGACTCCGGTGAGATCGAGGCCCTCGCCGCTCCGGGCCGACGGGTGGCCTGGGGTGGTCCCGTCCCCGGCTTCGCCGACTACGAGGAGATCCGTTCCGCGGCCTCCGCGCAACCGCTCGATGATCAGCCCCGCGGCACCGACATGCTCTATTCGTCGGGCACCACCGGGCGTCCCAAGGGGATCAAGCCGCCGCTGCCGGTGGGGCAGGTCGACGAGGTGCCCGATATGGTGTCGGCCGTCTTCGGGCCGGCCTACGGATTCGACGCCGACACCGTCTACCTCTCCCCCGCGCCCGTCTACCACGCGGCGCCGCTGCGCTACTGCGGCATGGTCAACTCGTTGGGCGGCACCACGATCCTGATGGACCGATTCGAGCCGCAGGAGGCGCTGCGCCTCATCGACGAATACCGCGTCACGCACAGCCAATGGGTGCCGACGATGTTCGTCCGCATGCTCAAGCTGCCCGCCGAGGTCCGCGACCGCTACGACGTGTCGAGCATGAAGGCCGCCATCCACGCGGCGGCTCCCTGTCCGGCCGAGGTCAAGCGGCAGATGATCGAGTGGTGGGGGCCGGTACTCAACGAGTATTACGCGGCGACCGAGGCCGCGGGGGTCACGATGATCGGCTCGGCCGATGCGCTCACCCATCCCGGCTCGGTCGGCAAGGCGGTACTCGGGATCGTCCACATCTGCGACGACGAGGGCCGCGATCTGCCCGCCGGCCAGGTCGGGACCATCTACTTCGAGCGCGACGAGGTCCCGTTCGTCTATCACAACGACCCGGACAAGACGCGCAAGAGCCAACATCCCCAGCATGAGACCTGGGCGACCACCGGCGACCTCGGCTACCTCGACGACGACGGCTTTCTCTACCTGACCGACCGGTCGGCGTTCATGATCATCTCCGGCGGGGTGAACATCTATCCGCAGGAGGCGGAGAACGTGCTCATCAACCACCCGGCGGTGTACGACGTCGCGGTGATCGGTGTCCCCGACGCCGAGATGGGCGAGCAGGTCAAGGCCTGCGTCCAGCTGGCCGACGGCTACGAGCCGTCGGCGGCGCTCGCCGACGAACTCATCGCGTTCACCAAGGAATCCGTGGCCTCCTACAAGGCCCCCAGGTCGGTCGACTTCTTCGACGACCTCCCGCGCACGCCCACCGGCAAGATGGTCAAGGGCGAGCTGCGCAAGCGCTACACCGAATCGGCCTAGGCCGACGATCAGGAACCCGATGGGGGCTCGACAAGCGCGTACGAACCCCCGCCCGGCGCCGGAGATCGCCGAGGTCCAATAGACTCTGATCTGCACTTTTGGCCTTGTATTCGAATGTGTGTTCCCATATAGTCGAGGTATGGAGACCGAGACGGCGGCAGCGGATGACGGGGCATCCGTCGGCGATATCCCGTCGGGTGGGGACAGCGGCGGGCTCGATTCCGCGTCAGACAACTGCTACGACCTCATCTGGGATCACCCCGCACCGTGGGACGAACCCGATGCTTGGGATGACGAGGCGTTCTGGTGTCAGCGCGCCCAGGCGGTCGGGGCGGCCGCGTCGCTGGCGCTGGGCGATCCGGAGTGGACCGTCGATGTTCTCACACACACCGGCAAGGCCAACGCGATGCTGGCCTGGATCGAGTATCGCGAGATCGGGGCCATGCATTCGGGGTTGGTCGCCACCGGTAGACCGGAGGCCTCGGCGCGCGGGGTCCGGATGCTCGACATCGAAACCCAAGCCGCTGCCCGGATCGCCATGAGCCGCGGCATCAGTCAAAGTCAGGGCGATAGGTGGCTGGCCGAGGCGATCGCGATGCGCGACCGCATCCCGTCCATCGGGCGCTGCCTGCGCGACGGCATCATCAGCCCCCGCCAATTCCGGTTAGCGGTGTCCCGAACCGAATTGATCGACGGCCAGGACTGGTCGAAGACGATCGACCTCGATGTCGCCGCCCGACTGCACTCCCGCACCGGCACCTGGTCCAACAAGCGGTTGACCGACCTCATCGACCGCATCATCTTCCGGCACGACCCCGACGCAGTCCGTCGTCGCCACGAGAAGGCCAAGGCCTCCCGGTCGGTGTGGGTCCTGCCCGATGCCGACGGCATGGCCACCCTCGGTGCGACGATGACCGCTCAAGACGCCAACATCGCGCTGCGCAACGTGTTCCTGCTCGCCGGAAAAGTCTGCAAGAAGGATCCGCGCAGCGAATCGGCCCGACGCTGCGATGCGCTGTTCTCACTGCTCAGCGGATTGCGCTTCGAATGCGACTGCGGCACCCACGACTGCGCATCCGACATCCCCGAGCCCGGCGCGCTGGCGCAATGGATCGCCGACCACCAAAACCAGGAAGTGGCCAAGGGCCGGGTGCTCGTCCAAGTGATCGCCAGCCAGACCACCGTCGACGGTCGCGACGACGAACCCGCCTTCATCGACGGACACGGCGTCATCTCCGCCGCACACCTGCGCGACCTGCTCACTCGTGACGACATCCGCCTCCGCCCCCTCAACCCGGCCGATAGCAACGACCTCGATGAAACGTCCCTACCGACGCACCTGCCGTCGGATCCATACCGCCCATCGACGGCGCTGGCTACCTTCGTGCGCACCCGCGACGGATACTGCACGATACCCGGCTGCGACAAGCCCGCATGGCAGTGCGATATCGACCACGTCGCCGAATACGACCACGACGACCCCACCGCCGGCGGTCAAACCACCCCCGACGGACTGGCCACCAAATGCCGCATGCACCACAACCTCAAAACATTCGGCAGCGGCTGGGTCGACGACCAATACCGCGACAGCACCGGCCGCCTACTCTCCGAGGTCGTCTCCCCCGAAGGAATTCGATTCCCAGGACCCGCAGAAACCAATTCCGCGCTATTCCCCAGCCTCGACACCATCACATGGCACGCCCCGAAGCCCGCCGCTCCGACGTCGCCGGCACCCGATGACCCCAAACCCCGAGACCGCACCAAAGCCAAGCACGCCCGCCGACGAGCCGAACGCGAGGCCAATCGCCAACAACGCCTCGCCGAGGAGAAAATCGCCGCCGACCGTGAAACCCGACGCCGACGCGAACACCCCCGCGAAACCGACGGCGACCCGCCCTACTGAGAATTCACCTAGGCGAGTTCGATCAATTCCTGGTACTCGTCGGACCAGTGGTCCTCGGTGCCGTCGGGCAGCAAGATCACCCGTTGCGGGTCCAAGGCGGCCGCCGCGCCGGGATCGTGGGTGACCAGGACGACGGCGCCGGTATAGCTGCGCAGGGCGTCGAGCACCTGTTCGCGCGACACCGGGTCGAGGTTGTTGGTCGGCTCGTCGAGCAGCAGCACGTTGGCCGCCGACGAGACGAGGCCGGCCAGCGACAACCGCGTCTTCTCACCGCCGGACAGCGTGCCGGCGGGTTGTTCGAGCTGCGCGCCGCTGAACATGAACGCTCCCAGGAGCCCCCGAAGGTCCTGCTCCCCGGCGTCGGGCGCCGCATGCCGGATGTTCTCCCACACGGTGGCATCGTCGTCGAGCGTGTCGTGCTCCTGCGCGAAGTAGCCGATCTTCAGGCCGTAACCGGGCTCGAGCGAGCCCGCGTCGGATTTCTCCGCCCCGGCCAGCAGTTTGAGCAGTGTGGTCTTGCCCGCACCGTTGAGTCCGAGGACCACCACGCGGCTGCCCTTGTCGATCGCCAGGTCGACGCCGCTGAAGATCTCCAACGAGCCGTACATCTTGGTCAGCCCGGAGGCCATCAGCGGTGTCTTGCCGCAGGTGGCGGGTTCCGGGAACCGGATCGTCGCGGTCCGGTCGGCCACCCGCTCGTCGTCGAGTTCGCCCAGCATGCGTTCGGCCCGCTTGAGCATGTTCTGCGCCGCGGTCGCCTTGGTCGCCTTCGCGCCCAGTTTCGCGGCCTGCGTGCGCAGGGCGGCGGCCTTCTTCTCCGCGTTGGCCCGCTCGCGCCGACGACGGGCCTCGTCGGTGGCGCGCGCGTCCAGGTATTTCTTCCAGCCCATGTTGTAGACGTCGGCCTCGCCGCGCACAGCGTCGAGGAACCACACCTTGTTCACGACATCCGCCAGCAGGTCCACGTCGTGGCTGATGACGATCAAACCGCCCTCGTGGCTCTGCAGGAAGGAGCGCAGCCAGGTGATCGAGTCGGCGTCGAGGTGGTTGGTGGGCTCGTCGAGCAGCAGGGTCGTCGTCGACTTGCCGCCCTCGTCGGAGGCCGCGAACAGGATCCGGGCCAGCTCGATACGGCGGCGCTGCCCGCCGGACAGGGTCGAGAGCTGCTGCGACAGCACGCGGTCGGGCAGGCCGAGGTTGTGGCAGATCCGTGCCGCGTCGGACTCGGCCTCGTAGCCGCCCAACGCCGAGAACCGCTCCTCCAGCTGGCCGTAGCGCCGGACCGCCTTGTCGCGGGCGGCCTCGTCGACGAGTTCGGCCATGAGGAGCTGCTGCTTCTCCATGTCGCGGACCATGACGTCGAGGCCGCGGGCCGAGAGCACGCGGTCCTTGGCGAGCACGGTCAGGTCGCCCTCTTTGGGGTCCTGCGGGAGGTAGCCGATCTCGCCGTTGCGGACGACCGTGCCTGCGTAGGGCTCTGTCTCACCGGCGAGGATGCGCAGCGAGGTCGTCTTCCCGGCCCCGTTGCGGCCGACCAATCCGATGCGGTCCCCCGGTCCGATGCGCAGCGCGGAACCGGGCGCCGAGAGCAGGGTCCGGGCGCCCGCGCGGACCTCGAGATCGGTGGCGGTGATCATGACCAATCGAGTCTACGGGGCGGCGACGGCCCGCCCGAAATCCGCGACCGCGCAGCACGGCTACGGTGAGACCCATGACCGATCGCCCGTCCCCCGCGACCGGCGTCCCCCCGTCGCACGATCTCGTCGTCCTGGGCGCCGGTCCGGCGGGGCGGGCGCTCGCACACCGCGCCGCCGCGGCAGGCCTCGACACCGCCGTCGTCGACCCCGATCCACATCGGACCTGGTCACAGACCTTCGGCGCCTTCGAAGACGACCTGCCCGATTGGCTGCCCGCGCAGATGGCGGCCACGCACAGCGGCAGCGTCGTCGCCTACACCCCCCGACGGCAGGTCATCGAACGCCGCTACATCGTGCTCGACAACATCGCGCTGCGCCGGTACCTGCACCTCGACGCGGTGACCATCATCACCGCCCGCGCGGCCACGGCCACACCCCGGTCCGTCCGCCTCGATGGAGGACAGACGCTGCACGCACGCGCGGTCATCGACGCCACCGGCCGCCGGGCCGGTGTCCCCGATGCCCCGCACCAGCGGGCCTACGGCGTTATCGGCACCGCAGGCGCCGACGTCGAATCCGTGCTGATGGACTGGCGGCCCCCGCCGGGTGCCACGCCCGGGACGCCGACCTTCAGCTATCGGGTTCCACTCGGCGGCGGGCGCTTCCTCGTCGAGGAGACCTTTCTCGCGGGCCGTCCACCGTCGATGGACGACCTCGCGCGCCGATGGGCACAGCGCGGCACCCCGAGTGGGTGGCGGGGCTCCAACGGGAATCCGGAGGTCGAGTTCGTCGACTTCCCCCTGGTCGACTCCGGCCCGGCGCCGTGGGTCGACGACGGCGCACCGGTCCGGTTCGGCGCCGCCGGCGGCATGATGCACCCGGCGACCGGATACAGCGTCGCCGAGTCGCTGCGCTGCGTCGACACCGTCGTCGCGGCGGTGCGCGCCGGGCGGGAGCCGCGGACCGCGCTGTGGCCGGCGCGGGCACGTACCGTCTATCGCCTGCGCCGACGCGGCCTGGGCGTTCTACTCGGGTTGCACGACGACGAGACTGCGGAGTTCTTCGACGCGTTCTTCCGCATCGACCCGGCGGCGCAGCGCGCCTACCTCGGCGCCCGGGACGACGTACCCGGCGTGCTCCGCGCGATGGCGCTGACCTTCGCCGAGCTCGACTGGCGCGGACGCGGCGGGCTGCTGCGCGCGGGTGCCGCGGACGCGCTGGAACAGATCCGTTCCGCGCGACGTTGAACCGGGCATGGCAACCACAGAATTGACCGCAGCGGCCTTCGACCAGACCGTGACCGACAACGAGATCGTGCTCGTCGACTTCTGGGCCTCCTGGTGCGGCCCGTGCCGACAGTTCGCCCCGACCTTCGAACGCGCCTCGGAGAACCACGACGACATCGTGTTCGCCAAGGTCGACACCGAGGCGGAGCAGCAGCTCGCCGCCGCGGCGAACATCCGCTCGATCCCGACGCTGATGGCCTTCAAGAAGGGCTACATGGTGTTCAACCAGGCCGGCGCGCTCCCGCCCGAGGCCCTCGAGGACCTGATCGGCCAGCTCAAGAAGCTCGACGTCGAGAAGGCGATCGCGGAGAGCGAGCCGGACGGCGCGACCGAGGTCTAGCCGCTAGTCGACGCGGCCTCGTCGGCTTCGTCGACGACCACTTCGACGACCTCGGCCTCCGGCTTCGGATCCATCGCATCGCGCAGCTGCTTGTCGACGTCGATGATGCGCGCGGCGCGCACCTCTGGTTTGTCGATCTCCTGCGCGACCTGCTTGGCGATGACGCGTCGCACCTCGTCGTCGACCTGCGCGAGGTTGCGGACCAGTTCGGCCCGCATGTTGTGCGAGGCGACGTCGACGTGGACGTCGGCCGGCTTGGGCGGTTGCACGTCGAAGTGGATCTGTAGCGGCTCCACCGCGTGACAGGTCAGCGGGAGGGTGATGAGGCCGTCGACGTCGTACTTGAGCCGGTCCAGCTTGAGGTCGATCTCGATCCGAATGCGCAGCGGGATCTGCACGGTGAAACGGATCAGGTCCTCGACCGACCGCGTGATGTCGGGCTCGTCGATGTGTACGCGCGCCAGCACCTTGACCATCCCGCCGGGTCCCGACGGGATCGGACCGACGTCGAAGCTTTCTCCGGCGATCCCCCGAAACGCCTCGGCGATACGCGGCTCGGTCACGGCGACCTCGAAAAAGCGCCGGCCAAATTCCTCATAGGTCATGTATTCGGGCACCGGATTATCTTGCCACTTGCGCGCGCGTAACGCCTCGGCAACACCGGAGCCCCGGCGCGGAAACACCCCGATGCCAAGGTGACAGACGTGACTGGGACCGCGACACCTTCTTCGGGCCGGGGCCCGTTCGGGGCCTACCGCGCCGGTGAGCAGCAGCGCGCCGTCGACGAGATGTTCGACACCGACGGCTCGGTCCGACCCACCTACGGCCAGATCGCCTCCGCGCTGCGCGCGATGGACCCGAGCGATCTGCGTGCGCGACTCGACGCACTCGGTCGTGCGTTCATCGACCAGGGCGTCACCTTCTCCCTCTCCGGTCAGGAACGCCCCTTCCCCCTGGACCCGGTGCCGCGCGTCATCGACGCCACGGAGTGGACCCGCCTGGAGGCCGGGATCACCCAGCGGGTACGGGCGCTGGAGATGTTCCTCGACGACGTCTACGGGGAGCAGGCGATTCTCGGCGACGGTGTGCTGCCCCGCCGGCTGATCAACTCGTGCGCGCACTTCCACCGCCAGGCCTTCGGGATCCGCCCGCCCAACGGGGTCCGCATCCACGTCGCCGGAATCGACCTGATCCGCGACGAGAAGGGAGATCTGCGCGTCCTGGAGGACAACGTCCGCTCACCGTCGGGCGTCTCCTATGTGATGGAGAACCGCCGGACTATGGCCCGGGTCTTCCCCGACCTGTTCGCCACCCACCGGGTCCGCGCGGTCCGCGACTACCCGCGCCACCTGCTGCGCGCCCTGCGCGCCTCCGCACCGTCGAGTGTCACGAATCCGACGGTCGTGCTGCTCACGCCCGGGGTCGCCAATTCCGCCTACTTCGAGCACTCCCTGCTCGCCAGGCAGATGGGGATCGAGCTGGTCGAGGGTCGCGACCTCATCTGCCGCGACAACGTCGTGTACATGCGGACCACCGACGGCCGCACCCGCGTCGACGTCATCTATCGGCGCATCGACGACGACTACCTCGATCCCCTGCAGTTCCGGCCGGATTCGGTGCTGGGCGTCGCGGGCCTCGTCAACGCCGCGCGGGCCGGCAACGTGGTGATCTCCAGCGCCGTCGGAAACGGCGTCGCCGACGACAAGCTCGTCTACACCTACGTGCCGGAGATCATCCGCTACTACCTCGGCGAGGAGCCATTGCTGCGCAACGTGGAGACGCTGCGGTGCTGGCTGCCGGACGAATGCGCCGAGGTGCTGTCCCGCCTCGACGAACTCGTCGTGAAGCCGGTGGAGGGCAGCGGCGGATACGGCATCGTCTTCGGGCCGTTCGCCACGCGCGGCGAACTCGACCGTCTCGCCGACCGGATCCGCGCGAACCCGCGCGGCTGGATCGCCCAACCCCTCGTGGCGCTGTCCACCAACCCCACCCTCTTCGACGACGCCCTGGAGCCCCGCCACGTCGATCTGCGGCCCTTCGCCGTGAACGACGGCGAGTCGGTGTGGGTCCTGCCCGGCGGGCTCACCCGTGTCGCCCTGGAGAAGGGCTCGATGGTGGTGAACTCGTCGCAGGGCGGCGGGTCGAAGGACACCTGGGTCTTGGCGACCGGGAAGGACGGGAGCTGATGCTCGCCCGCAACGCCGACTCCCTGTACTGGATCGGGCGCTACGTCGAACGCGCCGACGACGTCGCCCGCATCCTCGACGTCGCCGTCCAGCAATTGCTCGAAGACACCACGGTCGACACCGATTCCACCGCACGCCACGTACTCGGCGTCCTCGGGTTCGACACCGAGCCGGACGTGCCGGAGACGGTGTGGTCGATGGTCGACCGCGTCGCCTACGACCCCTCCGACCCGCGGTCGCTGCTCGGCCTGATCGCCGCCGCGCGGGAGAACGCCCGCGGCGCGCGCGAGGTCATCTCCAGCGAGATGTGGGAATGCCTCAACGCCACCTACATGGGTCTGGGCGACGCGGAGCGACGGGCACGGCTCATCGGCCCCCACGCCTTCCTCTCCCACGTCAAAGAGCGGGCGGCGATGTTCGCCGGCCTCACCGATGCGACGTTGAGCCACGACGACGGGTACAGCTACCTGATCGTCGGCCGGTCCATCGAGCGGGTCGACATGACGGTCCGACTGCTCATGTCGCGCTCGGCCTACCGGCGCGACGCACTCTCGTGGATGAGCCTGCTCGTCGCGGCGGGCGCGCAGGACACCTACATCCACGCCTACCGGGGGGCCGTCGACACCGAGAACGTCGTGGAGTTCATGATCCTCGACCGGCTGTTCCCCCGCTCCGTCTTCCATTCGCTGCGGGTCGCCGAGCGCCACCTCGCCGAACTCGACAACCGCCCCGACCGGGTGGGGTCGCAGTCCACGGCGTTGACCCTCCTGGGCCGGGCGCGCAGCTCGATCGAGTTCATCGGCGTCGCCGACATGGTCCGCGACCTGCCCGCCTATCTCGACGATCTCCAGAACACCTGCCGCGAGGTCAGCGAGTCGATCGCCGAGGAGCATTTCCACGTCGAGCCGTGGGTGTCCTGGACCGATGCCGGCCTCAGCTTCGACTACGGCACCCCGCCCGGCGCCACCGACCAAGGGAACCACTGATGAGCGCACGCCTGCGCCTGGTCCACAGCACCGGGTTCACCTATTCCGCGCCGGTGAGCTCCTCCTTCAACGAGGCGCGGATCACCCCGCGCAGCGACTCGCGGCAAAGCGTCGTCGTCGAGCACGTCGACACCACGCCCGGGGCGCGACAGTTCCGCTACACCGACTACTGGGGCACCACCGTCACCGTGTTCGACCTGCACACCCCGCACGACCGGCTGGAGGTCGTCGGCACCGCCGTCGTGGAGACCGAGGACGAGACGCGTGGCGCGGAGACGACGGCGGTCGACTGGATCCAACTGCGCCACGGCTCGGTCGTCGACGAATACGACGAGATGCTGCGCCCCACCGGATACACGCCGCATACCGCCGAGTTGGCCGACTTCGCCGCGGCCGCGGCCACCGGGCTCTCCCCCGCGGCCGCCGCCGAGGCGGTCGTCGCACACGTCCACGACGCGATGACCTACGAGCCGGGCACCACCGAGGTCCACTCCACCGCCGCACAGGCGTGGCAGCACCGCACCGGTGTGTGCCAGGACTACGCCCACATCACCCTGGCGATGCTGCGCAGCCTCGGCATCCCGGCCCGCTACGTCTCCGGCTATCTCCATCCGCTCGACCGGGCCGAGATCGGGGAGGCCGTCGACGGCGAGAGCCACGCCTGGGTCGAGGTGTGGACCGGTGGTTGGTGGGCGATCGACCCGACCAACAACAAGTTCGTCGACGACCATCACGTGACGGTCGGGACCGGCCGCGACTACGCCGACCTGACCCCGGTCAAGGGGATCTACACCGGCGGCGCCGGCTCCGAACTGGATGTCACGGTTCGGATCACCCGCCTGGCGTGATGTCCCCGATAGTCACTTGACCAGCACACTAGGCTGGTGGGCGATATGTGGATCGGTTGGTGTGAATTCGACTACCTGCTCGGCGACGTGCACTCGCTCAAACAGAAGCGGTCGCTGGTCAAACCGATCGTCGCCGAGCTCAAACGCCGCTTCGCGGTGAGCGCCGCCGAAGTCGACCACCTCGATCTGCACCGACGGGCCGCGATCGGCGTCGGCGTGGTCAGCCCCGACCGCGCTCACCTCGTCGACGTCCTCGACAGCGTCGAGCGCTTCGGCGCCTCGCGCCCGGAGGTCGAACTGGTGGCGGTGCGGCGCCGCATCGTCGAATCCGACGACCTCGACTGACGTCCCGGTTAGAACCACCCCGGGCCTCAAAACCACCGTGGGCGCAAGGGTGCCGCGCCGTCGGCGCTGCTCGCACACTGGTCGACATGAGCGCACACCGATCCGATCAGCAACTCGACGCGGCCGCCGCACCGCTGCAATTCGCGTACTGGGTTCCCAATGTCAGCGGCGGACTGGTCGTCTCCACCATCGAACAGCGGACCGACTGGGGCTACGACTACAACCGGCAGTTGGCGGTCCTCGCCGAGAACAACGGCTTCGACTACGCACTGAGCCAAGTCCGCTACATCGCCTCCTACGGAGCCGCCTATCAGCACGAGTCGACGAGCTTCTCGCTGGCGCTGCTGCTCGCCACCGAGCGCCTCAAGGTGATCGCGGCCGTACACCCGGGACTCTGGCAGCCCGGCGTCTTGGCGAAGCTGATCGCCACGGCGGACCAGCTGTCCGGCGGGCGCGCCGCGGTCAACGTGGTGAGCGGGTGGTTCCGCGACGAGTTCACCAAACTGGGCGAGCCGTGGCTCGAGCACGACGAGCGCTACCGCCGCAGCGAAGAGTTCATCTCCTACCTGCGCGCCATCTGGACCTCCGAGCACGCCGAGTTCGGCGGCGACTTCTACCGCCTGCACGATTTCGACCTGAAGCCCAAACCGGTCGACGTCCCCGGCCGAACCCATCCGGAGATCTTCCAGGGCGGGAACTCCACGGCAGCCCGTGCGATGGCCGGACGCGTCTCGGACTGGTACTTCAGCAACGGCAAGGACTTCGACGGGATCACCGAGCAGGTGATCGACGTCAACACCGAGGCCGCGCTGCACGGACGCCACGTCAAGTTCGGGCTGAACGGCTTCCTCATCGGCCGCGACAGCGAATCGGAGGCCCGCGACGTGCTGCGCGAGATCGTGGCCAAGGCAGACCGCGAAGCCGTCGCGGGCTTCGGTTCGGCGGTCCGCCAGGCCGGGCAGTCGACGTCGAACGGCAAGGGGATGTGGCAGGACTCCGAGTTCGCCGACCTCGTGCAGTACAACGACGGATTCCGCACCGGCCTGATCGGCACGCCGGAGCAGATCGCCGAACGGATCGTCGCCTACAAGACCCGCGGTGTGAACCTCTTCCTCCTCGGATTCCTGCACTACCTCGAAGACGTCGAGTACTTCGGCACCCGCATCCTCCCGCTGGTCCGCGAACTCGAGGCCGATCTGGCCAGCAGCGGTCGCCTCGAACGCGAACTCGCCGCCAACGGCATCCTCGCCTGACCCGTCCACCCGCTCGACATCTCGACCCCACACAACAACGAAAGGCACCACTTCATGACCACCACCGTCTCCCCCGCCGTCGACCAGCAGGAACGGTTCGCCGACGCCCTGCGCCGCGCCGACGCCGTCGCCGCGCAGCTGCGCGCCACCGCGGCCGAACGCGACCACGCGAACGCCGACCCGGTCGCCGAGGTGGACCTGCTCCGCCAAGCCGATCTGCTGCAGGTCGGCGAGCCCGTCGAATACGGCGGTTCCGGGCTGAACTATGCGCAGAGCCAGCAGCTGACCCGGCGGATCGCTCGCGGCGACACGTCCATCGCCCACCTGCTGGGCTACCACTACGCCCAGCAGCGCATCCCCCACCTGTTCGGCACCCCCGAGCAGGCCGAGGAGATCTCCCGCCGCAACGCCGCCGACAAGCTGTTCTGGGGCGGGGTGCAGAACCCGCGCGGTGGCTCGGCCCTCGAACTGACCCGCGACGGCGACGGCTATCGCCTCAACGGGCGGCGCACCTTCGCCTCCGGCGCCAGCGTCGCCGATTTCCTCTCGGTGACCGCGGTCTTCGAGGGCGACTTGGTGTTCCTCGCGCTCCCCCGCGACGTCGAGGGATTCACCCCGCTGGGCGACTGGGACAACATCGGGCAGCGCCTCACCGATTCCGGCGGCGTCGAATTCGCCGACACGCCGGTGACGCGCGAGCAGATCCTCGGCGCCGATCCGCTGACCGGCAAGGAGTTCTCGGCGTATCAGACGCTGGTCACCCCGCACTGGCAGCTGGCCTTCGTGAACTTCTACATCGGCACCGCCGAGGGTGCGCTCGAGGAGGCGCTGGACTGGACCCGGCTGCACGCGAGCGCCTGGGAGACCTCCGGGTTGGACGCGGCCGTCGAGGACCCGTACATCCTCGAACTCGTCGGCGAGTTGCGGGCGCAGATCACCGCGGCCGCCCTCCTGGCCGACCGCGCCGGCGACGCCCTGCAGGCCGCACTCGATTTCGGTCCCGAGTTGACCGCCGAGCAGCGCGCCGAGACGGCGGTGGCGATCGCCGAGGCCAAGTACGTCACGACGAAGGTCTCGCTGGAAGCCGCGTCGCGCCTGTTCGAGATCCAGGGCGCCCGGGCCACGACCAGCGCCTACGGCTTCGACCGCCACTGGCGCAACCTGCGCACGCACACCGTGCACGACCCGGTTGCGTACAAGGCCCGCGAGGTCGGCGATTGGACGCTGAACCACCGCGCCCCGCAGTTCAGCCTGTACAGCTGATGACCGATCTCATCAGCACGGGCGCCGATCCGCTCGACGCCGCGCCGGAGGGTCCGACGGCCCGACGGATCGGCGACGGGGCCCAGGCCATCGCCGTCGCCGAGTCGCTCGCCCCCGCCTTCGCGGCGGGGGCGGGCGACCGCGACGCGGTCCGCGTCCACCCGCATGACGAGGTCGCCGCGCTCTCGGCGTCGGGCCTCCTGGCGATCACGGTGCCCGCCGAGTTCGGCGGTGCCGACGTCGAGCCGGCGGCGCTGGCCAGGGTCGTGGCGGTCTTGGCGGCCGCCGATCCGTCGCTCGCACAGATCCCGCAGAGTCACTTCACCTTCCTCGAAGCCTTGCGCCGCGGCGGGTCGGACGCACTCGCCGGCGCCGTGTACCCCCGCATCCTCGACGGTGCCCGCATCGCCAACGCCCAGACCGAGCGCTCCGGCCGAACCGCCGCCGACGACGGCACGACCCTGCGCGACACCGACGACGGCCTGCTCCTGTCCGGCGTGAAGTATTACTGCACCGGCGCCCTGCACGCCGACATCCTGGCGGTGCGCGCGGTCTCGGGCCGCGGCACCGGCTCGGCGCCGCACAAGGTAATCGCCTACGTCCCGGCCGACGCCCCCGGGATCACCATCGCCGACGACTGGGACGGCTTCGGCCAGCGCACCACCGGCAGCGGCACCGTCAGCTTCGACCGCGTCGCCGTGCGGCCCGACCACGTGGTGGACTTCACCGCGCTGCTGGCCGATCCGGGTACCTATGGCGCGCGGGCCCAACTGATCCACGCCGCGATCGACACCGGCATCGCCCGTGGGGCGCTCGCCGCGGCCGCGATCGCCGCCACGGGTGCGCGACCGTGGTTCGAAGCAGATGTCACCGAGGCCGTCGACGACCCCTATCTGATCGCTCAGGCCGGCGATCTGGAGTTGGCCGTGCGATCCGCGGAGTCCCTGCTCCTCACCGCCGCCGATGCGATCCAGGCCGCCGACGCCGATCCGGACGGCACCGGCGATCGGCGTCGGGCCCTGGTCGCCGAGGCATCGCTGGCCACCGCCGCGGCCAAGGTGGCGGCCGGGCGCGCCGCGCGTCGCGCCGGTGCGGAGCTCTTCGACTTCGGCGGTACCCGCTCCGCCTCCGAGCGGGCGAACCTCTCGCGCTTCTGGCGGGACGCCCGTACCCACACGCTGCACGACCCGGAGCGCTGGAAGGTCCACCACCTGGGCCGATGGGCGCTGCAGGGTCGCTATCCACCCACCCACACAGCCCTGTAGCCACCCGATACGGCCGACGAACGAAAGCCCGATATGACTCTCAAACTGCACTGGTTCCTCCCCACCTACGGCGATTCGCGCACCATCGTCGGCGGTGGTCACGGCGTGCCCGCCGGTAGCGCCGGCGGCGACCGCGACGCCACCGTCGACTATCTGGCCTCCATCGCCCGGGCCGCCGAGGGGTTCGGCTTCACCGCCGCGCTCACCCCGGCCGGGCCGTGGTGCGAGGACGCCTGGATCACCACGGCGATGGTGGCCCGCGAGACCGAGCGCCTCGGCTTCCTGCTGGCCCTGCAGCCCGGACTCGTCAGCCCGACCCTCGCCGCGCAGATGGCGGGGACCTTCAGCAAGCACGCCCCCGGCCGACTGCTGATCAACGTGGTGACCGGCGGCGAGACCTCGACCCAGCTCGCCTACGGCGACACCTTGGACAAGACCGCCCGCTACGCCCGCACCGACGAATTCCTCGACATCGTCACCGCGCTCTGGCGCGGTGAGACGGTCACCTACCGCGGGGAGCACCTGCAGGTCCACGAGGCCGCGCTGCCGACGCTGCCGTTGCCGACCCCGCCGATCTACTTCGGGGGCTCCTCCGAGCCCGCCGGTCCCGTCGCGGCCAAGCACAGCGACGTCTACCTCACCTGGGGAGAGCCGCGCGCCGCGGTAGAGGCGAAGCTGGACTGGATCCGCGGATTGGCTCGGGAGCAGGGTCGTACCGTCCGATTCGGGATCCGCTTGCACGTGATCGCCCGCGACACCTCCGAGCAGGCCTGGGCCGAGGCCGGGCGACTTCTCGGCGCCCTCGACGACGAGGTCGTGGCGGCCGCGCAGGCCGGTCTCGCGCGCAGCGAGTCGACCGGGCAGGCCGCCATGCGCGGGCTGCACGCGGCGCACCGCGCCGACGGGTCCTGGCGCGATCCGCGGGCGCTGGAGATCGAGCCCAACCTCTGGGCCGGTGTCGGTCTCGTGCGCGGAGGCGCGGGCACGGCCCTCGTCGGCAGCCACACCGAGGTCGCCGATGCGATCGCGGCATACGCCGACCTGGGTATCGACGAATTCATCCTCTCCGGCTACCCGCACCTGGAGGAGCTGTACTGGTTCGGCGAAGGGGTGGTCGGGAACCTGGCCCGGCGCGGCCTGCTCGACGACGGCGCCTTCGCCGACCCGGCGCGGTCCGCCGAGCCGACATCGTCCGCCGACCCCCGGTTCGCCGGCTCCGGATTCGGTTCGCCCTTCCTGCCGCCCCCTTCCTCCCCGCTGCCCAACAACTGATCACCGCTCCGCAGAAAGGACACGTCGATGTCGTCGACGCTCATCGCGACCGATCCGGCGCACCTCCGCCGGGCGTTCGCCCATTTCCCCTCCGGCCTCGTCGCGGTCGCCGCGCTCGGGCCGGACGGTCCGGCCGGGCTGCTCGTCTCCTCCTTCACCTCGGTCTCGCTGGACCCGCCCCTGGCGTCGGTGAACATCGGGCACTCGTCGTCGACGCTGCGCGTGTTGCGCGATCGCCCGGAGTGGGGCATCAGCGTGCTCGGCGAGGACCAGCAGGCGGTGGCCGAGCACTTCCGCGCACCGGCGTCGGAGAGGTTCACCGGCCTCGGCTGGAGTTCCACCCTCGGGGGCGCGGTCCACCTGCACGGTGCCGCCGCCGGGTTCACCACGCGCCTGGAACGGCTGATTCCCGCGGGCGACCATTCGATCGCGCTGCTGGAGGTGGTCGACCACTTCGCCGAGCCGGAGACCAGTCCCCTGGTCTTCCACCGCAGCCGACTGCGGCGTATCGACCGGGAGGGGGCGGCATGAGCGCGCACCCGTTCCGGTTGGCCGTGGAATCCGCCGACGGGGCCTGGATCGAGATCACCCCGCAGCGGCCAGAACCGGTGCGACGGTTCCGCGCCCCCACCCTGCGCGATGCCGCCGACCACGCCGCGCGGTCGCCCGGGGCGGCCTTCGTCGACCTCGACGTGTATCTGGCCGACACGGTCGCCGCCGCCTTCGACGGCCTCGCCCGACTGCGGCCCGGATGGACGCCGGGAGCCGTCACCGCGACCGTGGTCCACGCCGGCACCCCGTCGACGCTGGCGGGTCTGCTGTGGGACATGTGGGCCGCGCATGTGGCCGACGGGGTCACGCTGCGCTCCGAGGCCCCCGAAGCGCTGGCACACACCGTCGCCACGGCCGTGATCCCGCTGCTGACCGCACGCGGACTCGCGGTCGAATCGGGATCGGCCGCCGCGGTCGCCTGAGGCCGACTACCGTCGTGGGCATGGTCGAGTCGACGGTCTCCCCCGCCCACCAGCGGTTACGCGACCGGGTCAAGCGGTTCACCCGGGTCGACCTGCTACCGACTGCCGACGTGCAGGCGGCCTTCATCCGCGACCACGACACGGGCGACCCGGTGGCCGAGCGGTTCGTCGCGCAGACGTATCACGGCGAACTCGGGCCGGATCGGTCCCGCGCCCTGCTCGACGAGGCGCTGCGGGTGGGCATCGACAACGTCCCCGATGCGCCGGACTCCATGCGCGAGCTGTTCGCCGAGTTCGAGTCGATTCCCGAGTGGGTCGATCCGGAACTCGTCGAACGGGGTGCCGCGGTGTGGCGCCGTTGGGGTTACAGCCTGGGCGCCGTGGGCAACGCGGGCACGATGGACACCTACACAGAGGCGTCGCTGGCGGTCCCCCTCTCGCTTTCGGGCGGCTACGCCGGCGCCAGCGCGTTGCACCGATACCTGGAGACCTCCCGCTGGTGGTTGGAGGTCTGTCGGCCCGGCGCCGTCCTCACCCCCGGCTCGACCGCCCGCGAGGTTTCGCTGAAGGTACGCGTCATGCATGTCTCGGTCCGCGCCCGCGTCGCGGAGCATCCCGAGTGGGATGCCGACGAACACGGCCTGCCGATCAGCCAGAGCGAGATGATGCTCACGCTGCTCGGTGGCAGCGTGGCCCCGGCGGTCGGCCTGTTCGGCCTCGGTTTCCTGACGTCTCCCGCAGAGATGAGAGCGGTCTTGCATTTCAACCGCTACCTCGGGCACCTCGTCGGATGCCATGTCGACGACATGTTCCCGGAGACGGTCGCCGACGGCCTGCGGTTGCTCTACTTCTTCGACGCGACGCGCAAACACGACTCCGGGCCACTCGGCCCGGAACTGGTGGAGGGATTCGTCCCCTCCTTCACTCCCGGACCGGAGCTACGCGGCCTCTCCCGGTTGCGCGCGGTCTATCACCTGCAGTTGCAGGCCGGATACACGCGACTGTTCATGCTGCCGTGGAACCGTCGCCGATACCGGCTGCCGTCGGGCGTGCCCGGGCTGGCGATCCTGCTGGTCCGGGCGCCGCTGGTCGCCCTGATCGAGGCCGCCCGACGACTGTCGCCCGCGATCGACCGGTGGTGGCAGCTCGGCCAGGTGCGCCGTTGGCGGCGCTGGCACGCCTGGCACCTGGGCCAACGCGAGGAGAAGTTCGACGCCGGCCGCAGTCTGCGTCGCTGATTCGGCTCCGCCCGCGGTCAAAGCGCCTGCAACGAGAGCGTGTTCCCGTCGGGATCGCCGAACCAGGCGATCCGCGCGCCGCCGGGCGCCGTCCAGATCCCGCGCTCGTCCTGATCCATCCCGTCGTAACGACGGAACACCACCCCGGCCGTGGCCAGCCGATCGATCTCCGCCTCGATGTCGGCGACCGCCCAGCCCGCAACCGTGTAAGGCGCGGCACGGACGTCGTCGACCAGGGTGATGCGCAACTGCGCGTGCTCACCGTCGTGGACGAGCGCGAACGGACGCGCATCCTCGAGTGGCAATCCCACGACATCTCCGTAGAACCGTTGCGCGGCATCGAGATCGGAGACCCCGACGAACCCCACCTGCTTGGCATCTCTATCGAGCATCGCTCCACCCTCCTGTCGACACCGATCGGTCAGGTTGTCGTCGCCGCGTCGTCGTTCTCGCGCCAGCTGATCTCTACCAGTCGGCGCAAGACCTCCTCGTCGACGTCGGCGAGGTTCTTGACGTACAGGCAGCCCTTGCCTGTGGTGTGCGGGCCGAGGCGGTCCAGCAGGTCGGCGTGCGCGGCTTCGGAGATCCCGTACAGGGTCAGCGCCTGCCTGCGCGGCGAGAGTCCGACGGTGAACCAGTCGTGCTCCGCGCCGTCGGCCGTCGTGTACGGGTTGCGGCCGAATCCGATGATCGACGGCCCCCACATCTCCGGCCGCGCACCGGTCACCGATCGGAACATCTCGACCGCGGTCGACGTGTCGGCGCGACGGCGCGCGTTGGCGATCGAGGCGATGAAGTCGGTCACCGATTCGCCGGTCGGTCGAGTCTTCGCCATGGCCCTGGTCCTTCGTGCGGGAGATGATTTCCGACTGTTCGCCACGTCGGCGGCCGCATGGTGATCGCGCTCGCGCGCCGCCGTCGAGGCGAGTACCTGTGCGCCGGATTCGGTCAGCGCCCGTCGCCACGGTAGCGTGCCCTCGATCTCGATCTCGATCGACCAGCTCAGGATGGTCCGCAGGATGACGATGATCGCGAGGACGCCGACGTTCTCCAACGACGGTTCGGAGGTGATGGTCCGGATCAGGTCGGCCGCGACGAGGATCTCCAGGCCGAGCAGGATCGCGCTGCCCAGCGAGGTCCGCAGGAGGGTGAAGGCCCCGCCCTCGCGGCTGACGTACCGCCGCGCCGACAGGCTGAGCGCGACGAGGAAGCCGATGACCATCGCCACCACGCCCGCGAATTCGAATGCGTCGGCGACTCCGTCGAACACCTGGTGCAGTTTCATCGGCCGATACCGGTGTCCGGTGCGGTTCTATCCGGCATAGCGCCCGGAAGCGATGGCCTTCGCCCGCTTCTTGGCGGCCTCTTCCTCGCGGTTCTTCGGTGGCGCGGTGGTGACCAGCGCATCGAGGAGGTGCTGGGTGCTGTGTGCGATCTCGGCCACCGCCCGGTCAAAGGCCTCCTGATTGGCGCGGGACGGTTTCGTGGTCCCGGCGATCTTCCGGACGTACTGCAGAGCGGCCGCGGCGACTTCGTCGGAGGTCGCGGCCGGCTCGAAATTGTGCAGCGTGTGAATGTTTCGGCACATGCGGCCCACGCTACGCGCGTCCGGACCCGACGTCGCCGGGTTGGGACGCGAACCCGCTACTTGTTACCGCCGCCGCCGGAATCGCGACGAGACAGGGCTCGATCACCGCCCGTAGCGGCTCGGCATCCGGGCCGGCGACGCCGGTGCGGGCCACGGAGTCGCGCGAGGCGGTGAGCCACTCCCGACGGTCGAGTCGCGCGACGTCGAGCCAGCGTCCGCCGCGCATCGCGATCAGGGCGAGCATGAGCACCCCGGTGCGCCCGTTCCCCTCCCGAAACGGGTGTACCAGGTTGTAGTCGGCGTAGATCCGGGCCAGACGATGCGCCATCGCCGTCGCGCCGTAGCCGTCCGCGCAGGCCCACGCTTCGGCCACGTCGCGCTGGGTCCGCGCCAAACCGGCCCCGATCTCGTGGACCCCGCTGAACGCGACGCCCGACTTGGCGATGCCGGTCAGCCGCGGCTCCCCGGCCCACGGGTACACGTCGGCGAACAGGGCGCGGTGCACGTCGGGGACCGTCACGTCGCGCGGTGGCCGGGCCAGCATCCCGACCGTGCGACCGGCACTGATCGCGTGTTCGGCCCGCGCCAGGACCTGCGCCTGAGTCAAGCCCAGATTGTTCTCGAGTACGTCGGTGCCACGGATCAGATAGGGCCGCCGCCGCGCGAGCACCGGCGGCCGGTGGCCCGCGGTTCCGGCATACCGTCGTCGGCAGCGCCCCAGGTATTCGTGAATCGTGATCGCGCCGTCGGCCAGCTGGTCCAACCCGCCGACCTCATCCGCATCCGGCGTCCACCCCTCCAGCCGCTGGGCCGCGACGGCCCACACCGCCAGCGGATTCCGGGCGTGCGGCATCACGCCATCCGTCGTCGCCGTCGTACCTGCCATCGCCGTCAACTCGTCTGCACCGACGTGAGGTAGCGCAGCACCCGCTGTGCGCCGAGCACTTCGCGCCCGGCGCTGCGCACGATCGCCCGATCGTGCGGCGCGAGGTCGCGCAGCCCCACCACGTCGGCCGCCGCCCCACTGCGCTGCCAGTCACCCGAACGCAGCGCCCAGCGGATGGCGGTGACCGAGGTCCACGCGCGTTCGAGCGCCGGCCAGTCGATCTCGTCGAGAATCCCGTTGTCGGCGCCCAGCCGGTCCCGGGTGGACCGCGCTCCGGTCCCGCCGAGCACCGCCTTCAACCGACCCAGCCGGGTGATCGGATCGAGGACGGCCCGTTTGAGGTCGACGGTCTCGCGGCGTCCGGCGAGCACCGCCAGACGCGCCGGTACCGCCTCGCGCACCACGGCGCTGTCCTGGGCCATCGCCCGCCCCAATCCCGGGTGTTGTTTGCCGGCCCGGAGCACCGCGCCGCAGAGATCGAGGTCCACGGATGCGCCGCCCCCGGCACCGGCGGGCCGCGAGTCCAGCGCGAGGCCCGACATGACCACTCCGCGGTCGGCGGCCGGGTCGGCCGCCCACCCGTCGATCGCGGTCGCCCAGCCGGAGACGGTCCGACAACAGCGCGATCGGCTCCCGATCGCACCGTTGCGGTCGGGGGCGAGCCCCACCCGCTCGATCAACTCGTGTACCTGCGCCGCCCGCTCGAGCACGTCGGCGGTGTCGCCGGAACTCGGCTCGAATCCGACGAGGGTCTCGACATCGGCCCCCGGGAGTCCCTCGCCCCGTCCGCAGCTACCGGTGACGAACCACTGCCACCGCATACCCGTGGGCGCGCCGACCACACGGGCCGCGGAGCCGACCGCCTCGACGACCAATGCCGACCACCGCGCCGCCGCCTCGTCGGCGCTGAGTCGGTGTGCCCGCGCGGCTATCGCGTCGCGCGCGGCCGCGATGGCCTCGCCCAGGACCGCACGGTCGGCAGCCGTGGCGACGACCGCCAACCCGTCGTCCGGTTCCGTATTGCTCATGCGGTGATTCTTCCGATGGCACGGTGACCGGCGCAAACGAATCCGGGTGGGGAAACGGCATCGTAATCGGGAGTTTTCGGCGGAGAAATCCAGGCGCGGACGCCGACGACCAGACCGGGGTTGCGCCCCGTGCTACGCCCCGACCGCCGTTTCGGATGTTTCCGCCTCGACGACCTCGGCGACGACCCGCCGCCGGCGCGCGACGGCCAGACCGAGAAGCACGTAACCGACCACGATCCAGATGACCAGCGCGGTGAACGCCCGACCCGTCCCCGCCCCCACCACGTCGCCGTCGGCGAAGTAGGCGGCACCGCGCAACGCGGTCCCGGTCGCCCCGAGCGGCAACCACTGGCCCACCGCACCCCAGATGCCGGGCAGGAACTCCGGCGGTGCCCCGATACCGGCCAACGGCATCCCGACGAGCAGGAACAGTGCCGCGGCGATCCCCATGCCGCCCACCCCGATGAGGGTGACGAGGCCGGCCGTGACAGAGGCGATCGCGAGAATCCCTGCTCCCAGGGCCAGCCACTGCGACCAGAAGCCGCCCGGGAGGACGCCCACGGCCATCGCCGCGCCGACACAGGTCGCGGCCACCGCCGCCGCACCGATCGGCAAGAGCGCGGCCGTCGCCCGGGCCCGTCGGGTGAGTTGTGGGATGGCCACCCCCAGGATCGCGCCGGCCATGAAGACCGGCATCACCATCGATCCGAAGCCGGCGCCACGCGCGTCATCGGCGGCCAGCGGCGCCACGTCGACGACCCGCGGTGCCGCCGCCGTCGTACCGGGTGCCCCCGGCCGGGCCGCGATCTGGGTGCCGATTTGGGTGAGCAGCTGCGCCGGGGCCGGTCCGGCACCGGAGGCGATCACCGTCGTCGGCGCCGGGCCGAGGACGAAACCGCCGTACACCTCGCGGTGGCGCGCGGCATTCTCGAGCTCGGCCTGCGACGCATAGGACCGCACCTCGAAGGCACCCGGCTGGCGCTGCGCCAACGCCTGCCCGACCTGATCGGCCGCGGCCGGCGGCCCGACCACGCCGATCGGCAGATCGTGCGGGGCGCCGCGAGACGCCGGGCCGATGAACATCAGCAGGATGAGCGGAATGGCGATCGCCGCGCCGACGATGAGACCGACGACTTTGCGCACGGGGAACTCGGACATGGTGATTCTCTTTCGCTCTGGAGTTGCAGAAGCTCAAGGTAGGCCGCGCCGACGCGGTATGTCAACAGTCGTTGAATTTACGCTATCCTGAGACCATGAGTCCCCGCACCGGCCGTCGCGGCGGCGACAGTCGCACTCGCGACGACATCCGCGATGCCGCCCGAGAACTGTTCGCCAGACACGGGTTCGACGGCACCTCCCTGCGCGCGATCGCCGGCCACGCCGGCGTCGACGTCGCGCTGATCCCCTACTACTTCACCAACAAGCGCGGCCTGTTCGTCGCCGCGATGGCACTGCCTCTCGATCCAGCCGAACTCGTCTCCGCGGCGGCCGCGGGCCCCCGCGACCAGCTCGGCACGCGCATCGCCATGACGTTTCTCACCACCTGGGAGGGCGAGACGACCGGTCCGCCGCTGCGCGCCTTCCTCCGGTCCGCAGTCACCGACGAAGCGACGGCACAGAGTTTCGGCGAATTCCTCTCCGCCGAGATGCTCCCGGTGGCGGCGGAGCAGTTCGGCATCGGCACCGACACCGTCCGCGCGGTCGGCGGACTGCTCTTCGGGATCGCGACCATGCGGTATCTCATCGGCGCACCGGCCTTCACCGCACAGTCCGCCGACGAGCTCTGCGCCTCCGTCGGGCCGCAGCTCCAGGCCATAATCGATCAGCCTCACTAGCGCATATGTTCGAATAGCGCGTAAGCTCGGTCCCATGCGCAACGGCTTCCAGGACTCGCTGTTCAGCGTCGCCGACACCGGGCCGACCGTCGGCGACCTCGCCGCCGCGCGACGGACCCGACTCGACGGCGGCGCGTGGGTCGACGTGGCACCCGGGTGGCTGCGCGGCTCGGCGGAACTGTTCGAGCGCCTCGCCGACGAGGTGCCGTGGCGGCGGGAACGACGTCGGATGTACGACCGGGTCGTCGACGTGCCGCGACTGGTGGCCCGGTATGCCGAGGCCGACCCCCTGCCCGACCCAGCGCTCACCCAGATGCGCGACGCGCTGAGCGCGCATTACCGTTCGGGTCCGCTGCCGGAGGGTTTCGCCACCGCCGGGCTGTGCCTGTACCGCGACGGCGGGGACAGCGTCGCCTGGCACGGCGACCGGATCGGCCGCGGCGCCGACTCGGACACCCTCGTCGCGATCGTCTCGCTCGGCGCCCCTCGCTCGCTCATGCTGCGCCCTCGCGACCGCGGCGCGTCGCGACGGTTCCCGCTGGGGTCCGGCGACCTACTCGTGATGGGTGGTGCGTGTCAGCGCACCTGGGATCACTGCGTGCCGAAGCAACCCGGGTCGGGACCGCGGATCAGCATCCAGTTCCGTCCGTCCGGCGTGTGGTGACGTCCCGCCCCGGATCTACGACCAGACGACGAATCCGAGCGCGACGACGACGAGGACCAGGCACAGCAGCATCACCGGAAGCGGGCCGGGCATCGGGCCGCCTTTCGACAGCGCCCGCGCCACCTTGCGCCAGCGCAGCACGCCGATGACCGCCGTGACGGCTCCGACCAGCACCAGCCCGGAACCGAAGACGGTTCGCGCGGTGCTGTTACCGAAGGGGTCGAAGAGGTGGAGCACGGCGACACCCGCCGCGATCAGGCCCATCGCGGTGCGCAGCCACGCGAGCATCGTGCGCTCGGCCGCCAGGGTGAACCGCGCGTCCACCGCGCCGGGCGGGATCGGTGCGGCGTCGGAGTCGTCGTCACTCATGGGGCCTCCGTCGCATGTCGGGATGGTATCGCGAACCGGACCGGATTCGTGCCGAAGGCCGACTCCCCCAGTCGGTTTGGGCGTCTGCCACTCCGACGGGCACCCATACCGCCGCACCGTGGCCCGGGTCGCGATAGGTTGGTGATGTCCACGGCGCCACACCCCGGCGTCAGGCGGTAGGCGCCGGCACGAGTCCGGATCAGCCGATCCCCACCCAGAGGATCAGGAGAAATACGTGAGTTCGCAGCAAAACACCATCATCTACACGTTGACCGACGAGGCACCGCTCCTCGCAACGTACTCGTTCCTCCCGATACTCCAGACCTTCGCGGGAGCCGCCGGAATCGACGTCAAGACCAGCGACATCTCGCTGGCGGCGCGCATCCTCTCCGAGTTCCCCGACTACCTGTCCGACGATCAGCGCGTCGACGACAATCTCGCCGCCCTGGGCGCCCTCGCCCTCGAACCCGAGGCGAACATCATCAAACTGCCCAACATCAGCGCGTCGGTGCCGCAGCTCAAGGCCGCCATCGCCGAATTGCAGGAGAAGGGCTACGCGATTCCCGACTACCCGGCCGACCCGCAGACCGACGAGGAGCGCGAGATCAATCGTCGTTACTCGAAGGCCTTGGGCAGTGCGGTGAATCCGGTACTGCGCCAAGGCAATTCGGACCGCCGGGCCCCCAAGGCGGTCAAGGAGTACGCGCGCAAACACCCGCACAGCATGGGTGAGTGGTCGATGGCGTCGCGGACCCACGTCGCCCACATGACCGAGGGCGACTTCTACCACGGCGAGAAGTCGATGACGCTCGACAAGGACCGCGACGTCCGCATGGAGCTCACCGGCGCCGACGGCGAGAAGGTGGTCCTCAAGGAGCACGTCGAGCTGGGCAAGGGCGACGTCGCCGACTCGATGTTCATGAGCAAGCGCAAGCTCATCGAGTTCTACGAGCAGCAGATGCAGGACGCCTTCGAGACCGGCGTGATGTTCTCACTCCACGTCAAGGCCACCATGATGAAGGTGAGCCACCCGATCGTATTCGGCCACGCCATCCGGGTCTTCTACAAGGATGCCTTCGCCAAGCACCAGAAGTTGTTCGACGAGCTCGGCGTCAACGTCAACAACGGCATGTCCGACCTGTACAGCAAGATCGAGGCGCTGCCGACCAGCAAGCGCGACGAGATCATCGAGGACCTGCACGAATGCCACGAGCACCGGCCCGAGTTGGCGATGGTCGACTCGGCGCGCGGCATCACGAACTTCCATTCGCCGTCCGACGTCATCGTCGACGCCTCGATGCCGGCACTCATCCGCGCCGGCGGAAAGATGTACGGCGCCGACGGCAAGCTCAAGGACACCAAGGCGGTCAACCCGGAATCGACCTTCGCCCGGATCTACCAGGAAATGATCAACTTCTGTAAGACCAACGGCCAGTTCGATCCGACCACCATGGGCACCGTGCCGAACGTCGGCCTGATGGCGCAGAAGGCCGAGGAATACGGCTCGCACGACAAGACCTTCGAGATCCCGTTCACGGGTGTGGCCGACGTCGTCGACAACGCCACCGGCGAGGTCCTCATGTCCCAGGACGTCGAAGAGGGCGACATCTGGCGCATGTGCACCGTCAAGGACGCGGCGATCCGCGACTGGATCAAGCTCGCCGTCTCCCGCGCCCGACTCTCCGATACCCCGGTGCTGTTCTGGCTCGACCCGTACCGGCCGCATGAGAACGAACTGATCACGAAGGTGCGCGAGGAACTCAAAGACCTCGACACCGACGGTCTGGACATCCAGATCATGTCGCAGGTGCGCTCGATCCGGTACACGATGGAGCGGATGATTCGCGGCCTCGACACCATTTCGGCTACCGGCAACATCCTGCGCGACTACCTCACCGACCTCTTCCCCATCCTCGAGTTGGGCACCAGCGCGAAGATGCTGTCGGTCGTGCCGCTGATGGCCGGCGGCGGGCTCTACGAGACCGGGGCCGGCGGTTCGGCACCCCGCCACGTCAAGCAGCTGGTGGAGGAGGATCACCTGCGCTGGGACTCGCTCGGAGAATTCCTCGCGCTGGCCGTCAGCCTCGAGGACCTCGGCCGCAAGGGGGACAACCCGAAGGCCGCGGTCCTGGCGAAGGCGCTCGACGAGGCCACCGGACAGCTACTCGAGAACGACAAGAGCCCGTCGCGCACGACCGGTGAGCTGGACAACCGCGGCTCGCACTTCTACCTGGCGCTCTACTGGGCCCAGGCCCTCGCCGCCCAGACCGAGGACCCCGAGTTGGCCGCACAGTTCAAACCGCTGGCGGAGAAACTCGCCGCCGACGAGGAGAAGATCGTGGGCGAGTTGGCGCAGGTCCAAGGCCGCCACGTCGACCTGGGCGGCTACTACGCCGCCGAGCCGGCGCGCCTGACCGAGGCCATGCGCCCCAGCAAGACCTTCAACGAGGATCTCGCGATCTGATCGTGGTGACCAGTCGACCAGCTACGTTGCGCTGGGCACCACGGTGACCCGCAGGTTCTTCATCAGCGGTTGGTCGGATTGGGTGCTGAAGTCCGCGATCCCCACCAGGGCATTCATCTCTGGCATGTACCCGGCCGCGCTACCGCGCGGCAGGTCGTAGCGCAGCGCCCGGAAGCGCTGAAGCGTGCGTTGGGAGCCATCGATCGAGGTGGCCGTGATGTCTACGAAATCACCCTCGGACAGACCTCGCGCCGCCATGTCGGACTCGTTCAAGAAGATGAGTTCTCGCAGGTTCTTGATCCCGCGATACCGGTCGTCGGCCGAGTAGATCGTGGTGTTCCACTGGTCGTGCGATCGCATGGTCTGCAAGATCAGCGTGTCGGGATCCATCGGTATGACGTTCGGCATCGGTGCCACGGAGAATACCGCCCGACCGGAGGGTGTTTCGAAGACCCGTTCACGCGCCGGCTGTGGGATCCGGAAACCACCGGGGGTCTTGATCAACTCGTTGAAGCCCTCGAATCCGGGGAGGACCTGGGCCATCAGGTCTCGTATGCGGTCGTAGTCGTCGACATACCACTGCCACGGGGTGGTGCTGCCGGGCAGCGTCGCCTGCGCGATGCCGGCGATGATCGCCGGTTCGGACAGCAGATCGGGTGACGCCGGTCGCCGCTTCCCGTGGGAGATGTGCACCATCGCCATGGCATCCTCCACTGTGACACCCTGAGGGCCGGCGCCTTGCACATCCTTCTCCGTCCGGCCCAGACAGGGCAGGATCAATGCCTTACGTCCATGCACCAGATGGCTGCGATTGAGTTTCGTACTGACCTGCACGGTCATCTCGCACCGGGAGAGACCGGCGGCGGTGTAGGTCGTGTCTGGCGCTGCGAGTACGAAGTTGCCACCCATCCCGACGAAGACCTTCACCGACCCGTCGTGCATCGCCTGCACCGACTTCACGGTGTCCAGGCCATGCTCGCGCGGACTGTCTATCCCACAGGCCTCGTCGAGCTTGTCGATCCACTTCGGCGGCCGGTGATCGATCCCGCAGGTGCGGTTCCCCTGCACGTTGCTGTGTCCGCGCACCGGCGACGGACCCGCGCCCGGCCGACCGAGGTTCCCGCGCAGCATCAGCAGGTTCACGATCTCCCGAACGGTGTCCACCCCGTGTTCGTGCTGGGTGACGCCCAGACACCACGAGACAATGGTCTTCGTGGAATCGAGGTAGATCTGTGCCACCCGACGGATCTCGTCCTCGGGAACGCCCGCCTGCCTGGTGATCTCGGCCCAGGGCGTTGTCATGACGAGTTCGCGATAGGCGTCGAAGCCGTCGGTGAACTCGGCTAGGAAGTCGGCGTCCATCACGGTCGGATCGGTCTGCCCGGCCTCGATGACCACCTTGGCTATCCCGCGCAACAATGCGAGGTCGCCGCCCGGTCTGACCTGGATGTTCATATTCGATACCGAGGTGGCCTTGAACAAGGCCATGTCCACCACCTCGTGCGGAACGATGGTCTTGGTGGCGCCCGCTTCTACCAGCGGGTTGATGTGGACCACGCGGGCACCGCGGCGGGTCGCGTCCGCGAGGGCGGTGAGCATGCGGGGAGCATTGGACGCCGCGTTCGCACCCATGATGAACAGGGCGTCGGCCTCCTCCCAGTCGGCCAGGTCGCAGGTCCCCTTTCCGGAACCGATCGCCGCCTGCAACGCGCGACCCGAAGCCTCATGACACATATTCGAGCAGTCCGGGAGGTTGTTGGTGCCGTACTCGCGCACCATCAGCTGATAGAGGAAGGTGGCCTCGTTGGACAACCTCCCCGAGGTGTAGAAAGTGGCCTGATTCGGGTCGTCGAGTGAGCGGAGTTGGGCTCCGATCATGTCGAATGCCGCCTGCCACTGAATCGGCACGTATTTGTCCGACTCTTGGTCGTAGACCATCGGTTCGGTGAGTCTGCCCTGGTCCTCCAACTCGTAGTCGGTCCAACCGGCCAGTTCGGTAACAGTGTGGTTGGCGAAGAAATCGGGATGCACCCGTTTCGGGGTCATCTCCCACGTGACGTGTTTGACGCCGTTTTCGCAGAAGTCGAGTGTCAGAGATTTGTCGTCCGGCCAAGCACAGCCCGGGCAATCGAAGCCGTTGGGATGGTTCATGACGAACATCGAGTGAGTTCCGCGAACGATCTCGCGTTGCTTCAAGAGGATCTTGCCGACCGACTCGGCGGCACCCCAGGACGCGGCCGCGTGGTGGTAGGGCTCACTGGCCCATGCCCGGTCGACGACTGGACCGAATCCACCTTGACGTGGCACATCAGGGAGCAAGCCGCGGGGTCGCTGATCGGTGGAGTCGTCACTGTGATCGATGGACATACTCGTCTCGCTTCCTGGATACGGTCTATTGGTTCGGCTGGGGGCTACGCAATCCGCTGCGGGTGCGAATAGGTATTCATCGACTCCCCGCGCACGAAGCCGATCAACGTCAGCCCGGCTTCCTGGGCCAATTCGACGGCGAGGGACGACGGCGCCGATACGGCGGCCAAGATCGGTATCCCGGCCATCACCGCCTTCTGCACCAGCTCGAAACTCGCCCGCCCGGAGACTTGGAGAACGGTCCCTCGCAACGGCAGCCGCCCGGCTAGGGCTGCCCACCCGATCACTTTGTCAACGGCGTTGTGCCGGCCGACGTCCTCGCGCAAGACCAGTAGTTCATCCGTGGCGACGTCGAAGAGCGCTGCGGCATGAAGTCCCCCGGTCTTCTCGAAGACGGCCTGCTGGACTCGCAACCTGTTCGGTAGCCCGGTCACGGTGGTGGCGGCGACAGACACCGAATCCACGGTGAGGTCGTGCGAGGAGACCGTCCGAACCGCGTCGATACTCGTCTTGCCACACAGTCCGCACGCGCTGGTGGTGTAGAAGTTGCGCGCGGCACCCGCAGCGGGCGGTGCGACATCCGAAGCCAGGACGACGTTGAGGATGTTGTATTGATTGACCGCCCCATCGGCACTCGGCATAGCCGGGCGACCCACGCGCGGCCCGTCGCAGTGGATCGCAGACCGCACTTGGGCACCGTCGGAAATGATTCCCTCGGAGACCAGGAACCCCGCGGCGAGGTTTACGTCATCGCCGGGCGTGCGCATCGTCACCGTGAGCGGTGTGCCGGACACCCGTATCTCCAGTGGTTCCTCCACCGCCAACGTGTCGATTCTCCGCTGCGGTTCACGGCCGACGGCGACCTTCGTCAACGTCCTGCGCACGGTGATACGCCCCATGAGCCCGACTGTACGCCGGGGTTGCTGCGGAGACAGGACTACCGGGCTCGGCAAAGGGCCGGTACCGCGGTGATCAGTTCACGCAGGGAATGCCCGCGGAACTGGTCACCGCTTCGCCCGAGTCGGGCTGATCCGCGGCAGTAGTCTCCGACGGATCGGCCGTGACCTCCGACGACGACGGCGACCGGTTCTTCCCCCGCACATGATGGCTGCCCGCGGGCGGGTTGAAGGCGTGTTGGATGCGCGCCTTGATCGCATCCGGGTCGACGATGTTCACATCCTGACCGTCGAAGGTGCTGTAGCGGAGCACCGGCAGCGTCTCGAAGGTGATCTTCGGCATCGACCCGCCCATCTCGGTGGCCCAGTCGGGCAGGTTCCACCCGTCGGAGAGCACGATGTTGCGCTGCGCGGCGTCGATCAGCGCGTTGACCTTCCCGACGTCGGTGAAGGTCCCCTGCTGGCGCAGTTGGTGCAGCGCCGAGAGCATGAACGCCTGCTGCCTGTGGGTGCGGTCCAAGTCGCCGTTGGGCAACCCGTGGCGCTGTCGGACGAAGGCCAGTGACTGGCGCGCGCTGAGCCGCTGCACCCCGGCCGGGAAATGGGCGCCCGAGTACCGGTCGCGCACGGCATGCCTCAGACACACCCGCACGCCGCCGAGGGCCTTGGCGAGGTCGTAGAAGCCGAACAGGCTGACCTCGGCGAACCGGTCGATCTGCACGCCGGTCAGGGTCTCGACGGTTTGCAGCGTCTCGGCCCGCCCGGCCTCGCGCCCGCGGGTCTCCAATTCGACCGGGTCCTTGACCCCTTCGGAGACGAGTTCGTCCTCGGTCGCCGCCTTCTTCCGCCCGTATGCCTCCTTGATCTTGGCCTGCGACACGTCGACCCCCTGCACGTCGACGAGGTCGTCTCGAGGAATCGAGAAGGCGGTGATCTGTCGGCCGTCCGAGGAGACGTGCGCCAGGATCAGCGTGTTCGTGTTGTAGCCGCCGTCGCTGCTGTCACCGGCATGCAGTTGGTCGAGAATCTCGGCGGGCAGATCCTGCCCGTTCAGGTCTTTCCGGGTGTCCAACCCCATGAGCAGGATGTTCTGGGCACCACCGGTGTAGTGCGGTGCTTGTCGGCCGAGCGCGTGCGACACCCGGAATCCGGAAACCGCCTTGCCCGTCTCGGTCCATATCGCACCCGTCACCGCGAGCGCCACGCATGACGCCGTCGCGACCGCCACCCGCACGGTCGTCGCGACGCCGGTGCCCTTGGCGGCCCGACGTGGTGCCACCGTCGGCGCTGCTTCAGGGGCGCCCGTCGAAGCCGCTTGCCGGATGCGATCGGTGGGCGGTACGCCCGGCTCGGGGTCGACCCATCGGAACACCGGCCGGCCGGCCGCCTCTTGTGCCCGCATCACCGCGCCCGCGGTGGGACGCCGATCGTGTCCTCGACGTGACGTCACAGGTCGGGCCCCTACCGGTCTCACGGTCGCGGACCGTCCGCGCCCGCAACAGTGTTTCGCACGCGGATAGGTTTCTACTGAGACTTTCCTGTTGGTAGGCCCAGGTTTCGGTGGCGTCGCTTGTGCGCGGCACCGAGCCGCAGCCGGGCCCGCACGTGGTCGCCGCTGAGCACATAGGCCGCGGTCGACTCCACGACCAGCGTCGATTCCACTCCCCTGCGCTCGCGTCCGCCCCCGGCGAACAGCAATTCGTCGCCCGGGTTGAGGACCGTTTCCATCGGGGGCGCCGGCACTTCCTCGCCGTCGGCACGGACGAGCAGCAGTGTGACGATGTGCAACCGCCTGGTGCGGTCCTCGGGGCGCCGCAACAGATCGCCGAGCAGGACCCCGCCCCCGTTCACCCGGTCGATGGCCGCGGGCGCGCGGTCGGCGTCGAGGCGGATCTTCCACACCGGCGGCAGGACGTGACCGCATTCGTTGACGAGCCGCGAGACGAGGTCGGCCGACCACTTGTCGTCCTGCCCGGGGATGTGGCGGAGGAAGCGCCAGAGCAGCGGCGAACTGATCCGGGCGTAGGCCTCGTGCGCGACGACGTCGCTCGGCACCAGCAGCGCATCGGGGTGCATCGCGTCGAAGAGTTCCGCACTCGTCGCCCGGTTCTGGCGACCGGCGAGGTACAGCTCGTCGTTGCGTTTGCGCGCCCCGGCCAGGATCGAGAGATTGGTGACATCGTCGTCGGTACCGGCCACTAGGCCCACCGCGGTGTCGAGTCCGGCGCGGTCGAGGATCTCGGGATCCCCCGCGTCACCTTGGATGACCTCGACCTCGCCGTCGAGCCCGGTCTCGCCGTCAGGATCGACCCGTTCGTCGATCACCGTCAGGTCGACGCCGGATTCGAGTAGGTAGCGCGCCAACTCGTGCCCGAATCGGCCGAAGCCGCACACGACCCACCTGCCCGGCCGGGGCGTGCGGCCCCGTTCGGGCAGTTCGGCGCCCGGACCGGCCTCGAGCCAGGTCAGCAACTGGAATCCGGCAGGCGAGTGCAGCGAGAGGCGCAGGTGATCGCCGAACCGCTCGAAGGGATCGATCACCGTCGGCGTGCCGAAGGCTCGCATCTGCTCGGCCGTCGACCCGATGATCGTGTGCGAGATGACGGGCAGGTCGGGGCGCAGCAGCGCGGCCGCCATCGTGACCGAGAGGTTCACCTGGTCGTCGCCGGTCAGCGCCAGGATTCCGGCACAGTACCGGTGGTCGATACCGGCCAGGCGGAGTTGTGCGGGGTCACCGGCGTCGGCGGCAACCCCCGGCACGTCGCTGCGGAAGGAACCGAGGTCGAGTTCGTCGATGCGGGCGGAATCGGGGTCGATGACGACCACCTGCTGCCCCATCGCGTCGAAGGAACGCACCACCAACTCACCGGCCCGCCCGTAACCGGCGACGATGAGGAAGGGCTCGCGCAGGCGCATCACCTGCCGGCTGAACCGGTGCCGGGCCCGCACCTGACGGAACCCGTGGTCCTGGACCAACGAGAGCAGCGTTCCGACGGCATAGGCCCATCCGAGTACGGACATGAAGATGCATGCGGTCACCCACAGCCGCTGGGCGACGGTGAACGGCCACGGCGTCTCCCCGAATCCGATGGTCGTGGCGGTGTAACTCATGACGTAGAACGCATCGAAGAGTGTCAGATGAACGGTGTGACCGGCCTGGTCGCGGCCCGGAATCAGGGCCAGGCCGAGAACGCCGATCGCGAACAGCACGATGAGGGTGATGAGCGGCGCGCGCATCCGCCTCAGCACGACGAAGACGGTGGCCGAGGTCGGATCCTCGTAACGGTGCTCGGGCTGGTTCGAGCGGCGCCGGCGCCTCCTGATGACCACGGCGTTTGCTCAGCCGCGGTGGAAGGTGACCGTTTCGACGACCAGCAGGATCACCGATACGACGTTGGCCAACAGTGCCCCGGCCGCCAGCGAGACGACGCTGGCCACCGCACCGGGGGTCATGCCGTGGGTGCTGACCTGCTGCGCGATCACCCAGACGACGACCGCCGCCAGCAGTTGGAGGTCGGCGACCAGGCTGGTCGAGAGGTGTACCGCGCCCAGTTGCGTGCGGTCGCCGAATTTCAAGACCGTGGCGATGAGGCTCACCGTGATCGCGGCGAACAACTCGTAGACGCTGTGCTCGGTGGGATCGGAGAGGCTGCCGATGACGAATCCGAAGTTGAGCGTCGCGGCCAGCAGTACGAAGAAGCCGAAGACGACCTTCGCCATGTTCATGCGGCTCACTCTACGACACGGCGTACCGTGCACGTGTGGCACCGCGAACTGTCTCCGTCATCCTCTTCGACGGTTTCGAACTGCTCGACGTCTTCGGTCCGGTCGAGTTGCTGAGCGTCCTGCCCGACGAGTTCGCCGTGACCTTCGTCGGCCCGACCGCGCGGCCGGTGGCCAGCTCACAGGGAGTGACGGTCAACGCAGAGCGCGCGTTCTCCGACGCCGAGCCCGCCGACGTCATGCTGATCCCGGGCGGGATCGGAACCCGCGCGCTCGTGGGCGACGCCGGATTCCTCGATTGGCTCCGCGACTACGCGACCGGTTGTGGAATCGTCAGCTCGGTGTGTACCGGTTCGGGTGTGCTCGCCGCGGCGGGACTGCTCGACGGCTACCGCGCGACCTCCAACAAGCTCGCCTTCGCCTGGGCGTCGAGCCAGGGCGAGGACGTCACCTGGGTTCCGCATGCGCGTTGGGTCGAGGACCGGGACCGGTGGACCTCCTCGGGTGTCGCCGCTGGCATGGACATGACCACCGCGTTGATCCGGTCGCTGTGCGGCCCCGAGACCGCGCAGCACGCCGCCGATTACATCGAGCTCGACGTGCAGACCGATTCCACCCGCGACCGGTTCGCCGCGCTGCACGGCTTGTGACCGTTTCAATGCAGCAGACCACTCCAGCTTCCGACCCGGAACTCTTCATATTTCCCAAGATGAAGCGCTTGACGGCCACAGACTGCGCCAATCGGAACCACATAGAGTGCCAGATCACCAGTGATGACGAAGAACTCCTCGATCTCGGCGCGGCCGTACACCCGACGCCCACCACTGGTTGTCGACAGATAGACCTTCCATGACCGGCCGACCTGAACGGTCGTCGTCTTGACCTGCACGCGCCGTATCCGGCCTTCCCGCTCCTCCAGCAGATCGTATCTACAGGGTTCGAGAGGCCAGGAAACCTCAGATCCGCACATGGTGTACCAGGCGGCGGCAATCAGCACACCAGCGCGGGAAAGATTCTCCATTTTGGGCTCTGGCTTGAGTAGCTGTGCGTCGGAACCATGGTGTCCATCAGAAGCAGGCCGGACATCGACCGGACTGCATCGCGAAAGATGTTCCGTATCCACCCCGATACGGTCGGCATGCCCGCGAACTGACCTGATCTGACTGCCCGACGTCGCGTGCAGCCCCAGGCGTCGTAATACCTCGCGCCATGATCTAGAAGCGGCCACCGCCCGACGAACCTCGTCGTCGGAGTAGCTCGGTTCCCTGGACATGTCCGCAGGGTAGGACGAACCTCCGACATTCCGGCACGGCTCCAAATGCACAAAATTCCCGTCCGAATCGTCGGATGGGAATCATGCGAGTCGGGCTGACAGGATTTGAACCTGCGACCACCTGACCCCCAGTCAGGTGCGCTACCAAACTGCGCCACAGCCCGTTGCTCGTTGAGAGCGAGACTTACCCTATCGCACGCCCCGGCGGGTCCACCAATCGGGACCCGGGCGCCGTCAGCGGGCGATCTTGCCCTTCTTGTACCAGGTCCACAGCGCGGTGACGATGATCGCTCCGATGACCGAGAAGATCAGCCCGCTGGGGACGATCGTGAAGCCGCGACCCGTGATCAGGCCGTGCAGGACCCCGCCCACAAACGATCCGATGATGCCGGCGACGAAGGCCAGCGACCAGTCCATCGTCGACACTTTGCTCACGCCGAGGACGAGTTGGGCCACCCCGCCGGCGATCATGCCGAAGAGGATGACGCCGATGATGATCAGTCCCGCTGCTCCCATGCCGCGAAGTATCGCACGAGGATCATCGGCGGTGCGGCAGGACCACGTGTTGGCCGTCGACGTCGTGGGTGCGCATCGGCAGCCCGTACACCTCGCTGACCCGCTCGGCCGACAGCGTTTCGCGCGGCTCCCCGACCGCCACGAGACGCCCGCAACCGTCCTTGTCGGGGGCCAGGACGGCGACCGTGTCGGCATAGGCCGACGCCAGATTGAGGTCGTGTACGACGACGAGCGCAGCGGCACCGGCGTCGACCTGCCGTCGCACGATCGCCATCACCTGCTCCTGGTAGTGCGGGTCCATCGCCGCGGTCGGCTCGTCGAGCAGCAGGATCTGCGTCCCCTGGGCCAGCACCCTGGCCAGCGCCACGCGACCGCGCTCGCCGCCGGAGAGGCTGCCGAAGCTGCGCTGCGAGAACCCGGTGACGTCGCAGGTCGTCATCGCGTCGGCGACCGCCCTCTCGTCGTCGTGGCGCCGATCCGTGCGGACCCAGGCATGCCGGGCCATCTGCACCACCTCGGCACAGGTGAAGGTGAACCCGATGGTGTGTTCCTGCGGCAGCACCGCCCGCCGCCTGGCCTGCTCGACCTTCGACATCCCGTCGAGCGGCTCACCGAGCAACGAGATCCGTCCCGACGACGGGCGCAGCGACCCGGCTATCGCGGAGACGAGCGTCGACTTGCCCGCTCCGTTCGGGCCGACGAGGCAACACAGCTCCCCCGCCGCGACCTCGAGTGAGACGTCGGCCAGCACCCGTCGCTCGCCACGGTTCACAGCGACCTGCTCGAGGCGTACCGCCGCCGTCACAACCCGGCCCCCCGCTTCATCTCGCGACGCAGCAGGAGCAGGAACACCGGACCGCCGACGAGGCTGGTCACCATGCCGATCGGGAGTTCGCCGTAGGGCACGAGGGTGCGCGCACCGAGGTCGGCCGCGGTCAGCAGGGCCGCACCGGCGATCGCGCTGGCCGGTATCAACACCGCGTGGCGCGGCCCGACGATGAGCCGCATGAAATGCGGGACGACCAGCCCGACGAACAGGATGATGCCGCAGAAGCTGACCGCGGCCGCCGTGAGGAGCGCGACGATGACGATCGAGGCGCGGCGCAGCCGCTCCACGTCGACGCCGAGATGTCCGGCGGTGTACTCGCCCAACGCCAAGAGGTCGATGCGGCGCGCGAGCATCATCGATGCGGCGAGGCCCACGACGACGAGGCCGGCGACGAGCAGCACCTGGTCCATCGTCGCGCGGTTGAGACTGCCCATCTGCCAGAAGACGATCTGGTCGCGGGCGGCGGGAGTCGCCCGATAGGTGAAGAACGCGATCAATCCGCCGGCGAAGGCGTTGACCGCGATACCGGTCAGGATCAGGCTGACCACCTGCGTGCGTCCCGCCGTCCGCGACGCGAGGTAGACGAACAGAGTGGTCACCAATCCGGCGGCGAAGGCCCCACCGGCGACGAAGTAGCCGGCGGCCCCCAGTCCCCCGATGGCGATGATCCCGGCCGCACCCGCCGCCGCACCCGACGAGACGCCGATGACGCCCGGCTCGGCCAGCGGATTGGCGAACACCCCCTGCAAGACCGCACCGGCACAGCCGAGGGCCGCTCCCACGGCCAACGCCAGGTAGACGCGCGGGATGCGTACCTGCCACAGCGTGTCCTCGCCGACCTGGTCGGGCAACGGGCCGACGGGGATGCTCAGGTGGTGCAGCAGCGAGCCGACCACCTGCGGCAACGGGACCGGGTTCTGGCCGATGGCCATCGCGTAGAGCGCGACGAGGACGGTCAGCGCGAGGGCCGCGGTCAACGCGATGCCCGCGCGCACCCGCCGGATCTCACCGGTCGGGGCGCTCATCGGTACAACGCCTTGGCAAGCGCGAGGGCCACCTCGCCGGTGCGCGGGCCGAAGGTCAACAACTGCCCGTCACCCATGTCGATCACGGTGCGAGTCCGCCCGGCCGGCGTCTGCGCGACGCCGGGGACGTGTTCCAGCCCGTCGATACCGCCCACCGAGGCGAGGCCGTCGGTCATCATGAGCAGCACGTCGGGGGCCGCCTTGATGAGCCCCTCCGCGGTCATCGACGTGTAGGCGTCGGTCAGCCCGGCCGCGGTGCCCGCGTCGATGCCGCCGAGGAAGTCGATCAGCTCCGACGCACCGGAACCGGGGCCGCCGAGGATCATCAGCCCGGTGCCCCGCGCGTAGAGGAACCCGATCTTGGGCTTGGTCTTCAGATGCGGGACCACCGCCTTCGCCTGCCTGATCTGGTCCTCGGTGCGCGCGGCAAGCTGCTCACCGGCGGCCCGCACCCCGAGCGCCGCGGCGGTGCTGCGCAGTTGGGCCGGCGCGGTCTCCGGATTCCGGGAGGTCTCGCCCAGGACGACGGGGATGCGGGCGGCCCGCAACCGGACGGCCAGATTCGCGATCGACGGCAGCGACGCGTCGGCGAGCACCACCGTCGGGCGCAGCGCCAGCAACGCCTCGAGATTGGCGTTGGTGCCGTCGGGGGTGAGCACCGGGATGTGCTCGGACGCCGGGAACTTCGTCGCGATGTCGCGGCCCACCAGATGGGAGCCGAGGCCGAGGGCGAACACCGTCGTTCCGTAGGTGCCGAATCGGTCGAGCGCGACGATCCGGCTCACGTCGGTGACGGTCACATTCGGCCCGTCGGCCGACGGGACGGTGACGGGTAGCTGCGGCACCGGATCGGTGACGACGGGTACCGGGTCGGCCGGCACCGATGCGGTGCGGGGGCCCGGTGGCACCGATGCCGTCGACGGCGCGCCGCCGCCGACGTCCAGAGGGGTGACCGAGCAACCGCCGACCAGCACCGACACGGCGGTCAGACCGATGACGGCCGCTCGGGTCACCAACCTCATGTACGGCCGGCGATCAGTGGTGGGCGTGGGCCGAGCCCATGCCCACGAGGGCTTCCCCGGAGGCCGCGGACAACTTCCAGGTGCCGTCGACCCGCTCGAAGCTGTAGGGCGCGGTGACCGGCGCCGGGGTGTGCGGGCTGGCGACCTCGACCTGGGCCACGGCCTTGTCGGCACCCTGCGCGGCGACCGACTTCACGGTGAACTTGTCCGGCGTGTACCCGCCCCGAGAGGCGCCCTCGGCGAAGCCGTGGATCTTCTCGCCCCACGAGGCGTCGCCCGAGTTGATCAGCGCGGCGGCTGCTTCCGACGTCGTGGCCGGGTCGACGAGGGTGCGCAGGATCTCCTGGGCCTTCGCGGAGTCGAGCGTCGCGGTCTGGACCACCGACGGGGTGGTACCGGAGGCCGTCGACGCCTCTTCGGAGTTGGTGCAGCCGACCGCGCCGAACAGGGCGACGGCGGCCAACGCGCTCACGGCACCGGCGATGCGAAGGTTCATCAGAGTTTCCTTTCCAGGGGTGCCCGGACGGCACCGGCTAAGGCCATCCTAATAACATCTGCTCACCGCTTGCGACGCTGCTCCCGTTTGTCGCGCACACGCACGTTGACCCGCACCGGCGAACCGTGGAAGCCGAACTCCTCGCGCAGTCGCCGTTCGAGGAAGCGGCGGTAGCCGGCCTCGAGGAAGCCGGTGGTGAACAGGACGAAGGTCGGGGGCCGGGTGGCGGCCTGCGTGGCGAACATGATGCGCGGCTGACGCCCACCGCGGACCGGCGGCGGATTGGCCGCCACCACGTCCTTGATCCAGTTGTTGAGCTGACCGGTGCCGATGCGCTTGTCCCAGGAGGACAACGCCTCCTCGAGTGCCGGCACCAGCTTGGCGACGGCACGCCCGGTCATCGCGGAGATGTTGATCCGCGACGCCCATGCGGCCCGGCTGAGTTCCCGATCGATCTCGCGGTCGAGGGCGTAGCGGCGGTCCTCGTCGACCAGGTCCCACTTGTTGAAGGCGATCACCAGCGCGCGGCCGGTGTCGACCACCATCGCGAGGATCCGCAGATCCTGCTCGGTCAGCGGCTCGGAGGCGTCGATCAGCAGGATCGCCACCTCGGCGGCCTCCAGCGCCGACCGCGTCCGCAGCGACGCGTAGTACTCGTGCCCCGACGCGGTGCGCACCTTGCGCCGCAGACCGGCGGTGTCGACGAACTGCCACACCTGTCCGTCGAGTTCGATCAGCTCGTCGACCGGGTCGACGGTGGTCCCGGCGACGTTGTCGACGACCGAGCGCTCCTGCCCGGCCAGCTTGTTGAGCAGCGAACTCTTTCCAACGTTCGGCTTGCCGACGAGCGCGACACGACGCGGCCCGCCGGTCGGCGCGACGACCCGCGTGCGTTCGGGCAGCACCTTCAGCACCTCGTCGAGCAGATCACCCGCGCCGCGGCCGTGGGCCGCGGACACCGGGTGCGGCTCACCGAGGCCAAGCGACCACAGTGAAGCCGTCTCAGCCTCCTGCCGCTCGCCGTCCACCTTGTTCGCCGCCAACAGCACGGGCACCTTCGCGCGGCGCAGCACGCGGGCCACCGCCTCGTCGGTCGCGGTGGCCCCGACGGTGGCGTCGACGACCAGGACGATCGCATCGACCGCGCCCATCGCCCGCTCCGCCTGATCCGCGACGGCCTGCTGCAATCCCTTGGCGTCGGGTTCCCACCCACCGGTGTCGACGACCATGAACGACCGCCCGGACCAGCTGGCCGGATAGGACACCCGGTCGCGCGTGACACCGGGCAGATCCTCGACGACGGCTTCGCGGCGGCCGAGGATACGGTTCACCAGCGTCGACTTGCCGACGTTGGGCCGGCCGACGATCGCGACCGAGGGCAATGCAGCCACGCCGTCGGCCGTCTCGTCGCCACCGGCGTCGATGATCTCCCAGTCGGCCTCGTCGGTCCAGACACCGTCGCCGGGCAGCGCCTCTCCCACCAGAAACTCGTCAGTCACCGTCGCACTCCGATTCGTCGCTCCACCAGTTCGGTCAACCCGTCGAGCACCTGCTCGAGGGTGAGATCGCTCGTATCGAACTCGACCGCGTCCTCGGCCCGCCGCAGCGGCGACGCCGCGCGGGTCGAGTCGAGATGGTCCCGGCGGTTCACGCTCGCCAGCACCGCCGCCGGATCGCTGTCGCGCCCCGAGGCCAGGTTCTGTCGGTGCCGCCGATCCGCACGGGCCTCCGGGGTCGCGGTCAGAAACACCTTGAGACCGGCGGCCGGGAACACGACGGTCCCGATATCGCGGCCCTCGACGACGACGAAGCGCCCGGTGCCGACGCGACGCTGGAGTTCCACCATCTGTTCGCGCACCCGGGGATTGGCGGCGACCGCGGAGACGGCGCCGGTGACCTCGTCGTCGCGGATCGCGCTCGACACGTCCTGCCCGTCGAGCAACACGACCGTCTCGTCCTCCCCGTCGTGCAGATCGATCAGCAACCCGCCGACCAGCTCCGCCACGGCGGCCTCGTCGTCGGGCGAGATCCCGGCCCGCAGCACGCCCAGACTCGCCGCCCGGTACATGGCGCCGGTGTCGAGGTATTGGGCGCCGACCCGCTGCGCGAGGCGACGCGACACCGACGACTTCCCGGTACCGGCCGGGCCGTCGATGGCCACCACGCGCGCCTGGGGTCCGTCCTGCGCCGTCACAGGCCGACCGCCTGGTACAACGCGCCGATCTCGTCGCGCCCGAGGACCCGGATCGAACCGGGCCGCTGATCACCGAGGGCCACCGGCCCGACGTCGGTGCGGACCAGTCGGGTGACCGGGAAGCCGAGGGAATCCATCAACCGCCGCACGATCCGGTTGCGCCCCTCGTGCAGGGTGATCCGCACCAACGACGAACCCTCCCACACCTGCAGTGGCACGAATTCGTCGACGCGAACCGTGCCGTCCTCCAACTCGATCCCGTCCCGCACCTTGCGCGACAACCCGCGCGGCACCTCGCCGCGCACCGTTGCCAGGTAAGTCTTGGGCACCTCGAACGACGGATGCATGAGCCGGTGCGCGAGTTCGCCGTCGTTGGTCAGCAGCAACAGCCCCTCGGTCTCCGCGTCGAGCCGGCCGACATGGAAGATGCGCTGCCCGGCCATCACCCGCTCGGCGACGAGGTCGCCGACACATGGTCGCCCCTGGTCGTCGGCCATCGTCGAGTGGTAGCCCGCGGGCTTGTTCAGTGCGAGATAGGTCATGTCCTCGTCGATCAGCACGCGCATGCCGTCGACGCGCACGATCACCTGCCGTGGGTCGACGCGCATCCCCTGTTCGGTGACGACGACGCCGTCGACGCTGACCCGACCCGCGGCGATCAGTTCCTCGGCTCCGCGCCGCGAGGCCACCCCTGCGGCCGCGAGCACCTTCTGCAATCGGGTGCCTGCCGGGTCGTAGGGATCGCCCGTCGTGCCGGTGGTGCCGACGAATTCGCCGTCCGCGCGGGCCGCGTCGTCGGCGAAACGATCGGACTCCTCTCGCGGCCGCTGGGGCTTGGCCCGCTTGGCGTTGTTGAGCCGGACCTTGCCGGACTCCTTGTCGACGCGGGAACTCGCCCGCGGCTTGCCGCCGCGCGGATAGCCGGACTTACCGGCCGCGGACTTGCCCGCAGCGGACTTACCCCCGGACTTAGGGCGGGGTTTGCCGCCTGATCGTCGAGGTCCCGGTGTGCCGTCTCGGCTAGCGGATGCCATGTGTTCAGTCCTGATCGTCGTCGGTGGCGCCGGACCCGCCGGTGGCGGGCGGCGCTGTCGTCTCACCCGATTCTGCCTGGCCAGCGGCCAGTTTGGCGAATCGCGGATCGGCCGTCAGTTCCTCGGACAAGTCCTCGATCAGATCGACGTCGGGCAGCAGCGGGCCGAGGTCGGGCAGCTCGGACAACGAGGCGAGGCCGAGGCGCTCGAGAAACAGCTCGGTGGTGCCGTAGGTGGTCGCCGAGGTTTGCGGATCGGTACCGACCTCGTTGATGAGCCCGCGCGCCACCAGCGTGCGGATCACGCCGTCGACGTTGACGCCGCGGATCGCGGAGACGCGGGCGCGGCTGACGGGCTGCCGGTACGCGATGACCGCGAGGGTTTCCAGCGCTGCCCTGGTCAGTTTGGTGCGCGCACCGTCGAGCAGGAGCCGTTCGACATAGGGCGCGAACTCGGCTCGCGTGTAGTAGCGCCAGCCGTCCGCGGTGTTGCGCAGGTCGATGCCGCTGCCCGCCGCGGTGAGGTCCGCGGCGATGCTGGTGAGCATCGCCTTGACCCGGAGCCGGTCCTGGTCGGTGGCCGTCGCCAATTCCTCCACCGAGACCGGCGTGTCGACGACGAGCAACACGGCCTCCAGGGCCGAGCGCAGCGCCGGGTCGTCGAGGTGGATCGCATCCTCGGAATCGAGGGTCGTCTGCGCCGCGGCGCTGTCGGCGTCGTCGCCGCCGGTCTCGGCCAGGTCGGTCTGGTCCGTCTCCGCCAGGTCGGTGTCCGCGTCGTTCACCCGTAGTCCTCCACTCGATCCATGCTCAGCTCGTCGGGATCGCGGTCGCCGGTCCAGCTGACCGTCAGCACCCCCAACGCCTCTTCCTGCTCGAATCCCACGGCGCGTTCCCGGTACAGCTCCAGCAGGCCGAGGAACCGGGCCACGACCTCCAGACCGTTCTCACACTCGGCCACCAGCTCCCCGAAGGTGAGGGTGCCGTCGGGTGCGTCGCGCAACAGGACCGAGATCCGCTTGGCCTGCTCGGGCACCGACACCTTGGGGATGTGCAGGTGGTCGAGGCCGACGGTCGGGACGGGTTTCGGCGTGAGCGCCGCCGCGGCGACCTCGGCGAACCCCATGGCGTCGACGCCCAGCGTCACCTCCGGCAGCAGTTCCGCGAAATGGTCCTCCAGCGCGACGGCCCGCGGGTAGCGCTGCAGCGCCGATGCCTCCAACTCGGCGAACAGCGCGGCGGCCTGTTTGTAGGCGCGGTACTGCAGCAACCGGGCGAACAGCAGGTCGCGAGCCTCGAGCAACGCCAGGTCTTCCGGGTCGTCCACCTCGCCGGAGGGCAGCAGCCGGGCCGCCTTCAGGTCGAGCAGGGTGGCGGCGACGACGAGGAATTCCGTCGTCTGCTCCAGGTCCATCTGCTCGCCCATCTCCTTGGTGTAGGCGATGAAGTCGTCGGTGACCTCGTGCAGCGCCACCTCGGTGACGTCGAGCCGGTGCTGGCTGATCAGGTTGAGCAACAGGTCGAACGGGCCGTCGAAGTTGTCCAGGTGGACTCGGAAACCCTGTTCGGCGTCGTCGGCTTCCGGGGCGGCGACGGTCATCGACGCTGCGCGTCGCGCGCGATGACCTCGGCGGCGACGTTCCGATAGGCCTTGGCGCCGGTCGACTTGGGCGCCCAGGAGATGATCGGCTCGCCGGCGACGCTGGTCTCCGGGAAGCGAACGGTCCGGTTGATCGCCGTGTCGAAGACCACGTCGCCGAAGACCTCGACGACGCGCGCCATCACGTCGCGGGAGTGGACCGTGCGCGGATCGAACATCGTCGCGAGGATGCCGCCGATCTCCAGGTTCGGGTTCAGCCGTTCGCGCACCTTGTCGATGGTGTCGGTGAGCAGTGCCAGGCCGCGCAGGCTGAAGTATTCGCACTCCATCGGGATCAGCACGCTGTCGGCACAGGCCAACGCGTTGACCGTCAGCAGCCCGAGCGACGGCTGGCAGTCGATGAGGATGTAGTCGTACCGGTCGATGACCGGGTGCAGCGCACGGCCCAGCGTCTGCTCGCGGCCCACCTCGTTGACGAGCTGGATCTCCGCCGCCGAGAGGTCGATATTGCTCGGCAGCAGGTCCATGCCCTCCACCCGGGTGCGCTGCAGCACGTCGTCGATCGACGCCAGCGGCGGCACGAGCAGGTTGTGGACGGTCTCCTCGAGTTCGTGGTGCGCGACGCCGAGACCCGCCGACAGGGCGCCCTGCGGATCGAGGTCGACGAGCAGGACCCGGCGGCCGTACTCGGCCAGCGCGGCGCCGATGTTGATGGTCGACGTGGTCTTGCCGACCCCGCCCTTCTGATTGCAGACGGCGACGATGGTCGCGGGGCCATGCGACGTCAGCGGCGCGGGCTCCGGGATGGGGCGCACGGGGCGGCCGGTCGGGCCGAGCTTGGCGCCGTCGGCCCCCTCGTCGGAGTCGGCCTCGTCATCGGCGCCCGGGCTGCTGACGGACAGCCGGTATTTGTCGGTCTCCGACGTGCTCACAGACCATGACTCCTTCCCTGCCGCCCGATGATTGTGTCCACCCTAGCGGGCGCGCGGGTGCGCCGTGGCGTAGACCTCGCGCATCGTCGACACGGTTACCAGCGTGTAGACCTGGGTCGTGGTCACCGACGCGTGGCCGAGCAATTCCTGGACGACGCGGACGTCGGCCCCCCCGTCGAGCAGATGGGTGGCGAAGCTGTGCCGCAACGTGTGTGGAGAGACCGCCGCCGTGACACCCGCGCGCTGCGCCGCGTCGGACAGGATCTGCCAAGCACTCTGCCGCGACAACCGTCCGCCGCGCACGTTGAGGAACACGGCGGGTCCGCTGCGCGACGCCGCGAGCGCGGGACGGGCGCGCACCAGATAGGCGTCGACGGCCTCGACCGCGGGGCCGCCCACCGGTACCAGGCGCTGTTTGCCGCCTTTGCCCCGGAGGAGCACGGTGCGGTGTTCCAGGTCGAGGTCGTCGACGTCGAGCGAGGTGACCTCGGAGATGCGGGCACCGCAGCTGTAGAGCAGTTCCAGCAGCGCCCGGTCGCGCAGGCCGCGCGGGTCGTCGCCGCCCGCGTTGGCGAGGATGGCCGCCACCTCGTCGATCGAGAGCGCCTTCGGCAGCCGTTGCGCCGGCTTGGGCGGGCGCACCCCGTGGGCCGCGTCGGTGGCGGCCATGCCCTCGGCGACGGCGAACTTGTGCAGCCCGCGTGTGGCGACGAGGGTCCGGGCGATCGAACTCTCGGCCAGGGGCGCGTCACCCGATCGGAGGGCGACGAGGAAGTCGCGCACGTCGGATTCGGCGACGCCGCCGAGGTCATCGATACCGCGCGACTGCAGGAATTCGCGGTAGCGGCGCAGATCGCGGCGATAGGAGGCGGCGGTATTGGTCGCGACGCCGCGCTCGACGACGAGGTGGTCGAGATAGCGCTGCACCTGGTCGGCCAGGGCCGGGGCGTTCAGCCGCGCCCCGTTTCGGCCGCCCGCCGTCGGTCGAAGGCCACCGGCCGGTCGGTCCACGGCGCGTCGACGGCCCGCGGCGTACCGCCCGACTCGACCACGCGGGCGGCGGCCAGAATCCCGGCCACCGCGGTGGCGTTGACGATCTCGCCGCGCAGTGCCATGTCCACCGCCTCGTCCAGCGCGACCCGCGACCACACCAGGTCCTCCTCCTCGTCGAACCGGTCGGCCGACGGAAGGATCTGCAGGTCACGGGCCAGGTAGACGCGCAACGCCTCGTCGGTGAAACCAGGCGAGACGACGAGGTCCACCAGGACGTCCCACCGGTCAGCGGAGAGATCGGTCTCCTCCGCCAGTTCGCGTGCGGCGGCGTCGAGCGGCGATTCCCCCGGCGCGTCGAGCAGACCGGCGGGCAGCTCCCACAACCGACGGCCGACGGGGTGCCGATACTGCTCGATGAGCACGACGCGGTCCTCCGCGTCGAGCGCGACGACGGCGACCGCACCGAGGTGCTCGACGACCTCGCGGGTCGCGGTGTGACCGCCCGGCATGGTCACCTCGTCGGTGCGCACCGCGATGATCGCCCCGTCGTAGCGCAGTTGGGAACCGGTGACGGTGAACTCGTGCCGCTGGTCCGTCATCGACTCAGTCCGACGCGGAGCCGGAGGCGACCGCCGCTTCCTCGCTGCGACCGGGAATCTCCACCGGGAGCCGCTCGGCGGCCTTGTACTCCAGCGCCGCCTCGATCAGGCTGGCGAACAGCGGGTGCGGACGCGTCGGCCGCGACTTCAACTCGGGGTGCGCCTGGGTCGCGACGAGGAAGGGGTGTACCTCCCGCGGGTATTCGACGAACTCGACGAGACGCCCGTCGGGCGAGGTGCCGGAGAACACCAGACCCGATTCGGCGATCTTGTCGCGGTAGGCGTTGTTCACCTCGAACCGGTGCCGGTGTCGTTCGGTGACCTCGGTGGTGCCGTAGGCCCGCTCCACCTGGGTGCCCTCGGTGAGCACCGCCGGGTACGACCCCAGACGCATCGTGCCGCCGAGATCGGCCTCGCCGGCCACGGCCTGCTCCTGGTCGGCCATCACGGAGATCACCGGATGGGTGGTGTCGGGTTCGAACTCGGCCGAGTTCGCGTCGTCGAAGCCGACCGAGCGGGCGGCCTCGATCACGACGCACTGCAGGCCGAGGCACAGGCCGAGCAGCGGGATCCCGCGGCGCCGGGCGTACCGGATCGCGCCGACCTTGCCCTCGATGCCGCGGATGCCGAACCCTCCGGGGACGAGGATGGCGTCGACGTCGCCCAGTTCGTGTTGCGCGCCGGCATCGGTCGCGCAGAGGTCGGACTGGACCCAGACGATCTCGGTCCGCGCCCGATGGGCGAAGCCGCCGGCGCGGATGGCCTCGGTCACCGAGAGGTAGGCGTCGGGCAGGTCGACGTATTTGCCGACGAGGGCCACGCGGACCGTCTCCTGCGGCTCGTGCACGCGGCGCAGCAGCTCGCCCCACACCGACCAGTCGACGTCGCGGAACGGCAGGCCCAGTTTGCGGACCACGTAGGCGTCGAGGCTCTCCGCGTGCAGCACCTTGGGGATGTCGTAGATGCTCGGCGCGTCGGGGGTGGAGATCACGCCCTCGATGTCGACGTCGCACATCAGCGCGATCTTCTGCTTCAGCGCCTCGGGCACGTCGCGGTCGCAGCGCAGGATCAGCGCGTCGGGCTGGATACCGATGTTGCGCAGCGCGGCCACCGAGTGCTGGGTCGGCTTGGTCTTCAGCTCCCCGGACGGGGCGAGGTACGGAACCAGCGAGACATGCAGGAAGAAGACGTTGTCGCGCCCGACGTCGTGCCGGATCTGGCGGGCCGCCTCGATGAACGGCTGGGATTCGATGTCGCCGACGGTGCCGCCGATCTCGGTGATGACCACGTCGGGGCGCACCCCGTCGTCGCCCGGCTCGCGCATATCGAGCACCCGGCGCTTGATCTCGTCGGTGATGTGCGGGATGACCTGGACGGTCTGCCCGAGGTATTCGCCGCGGCGCTCCTTGGCGATGACGGTCGAATACACCTGACCGGTGGTGACGTTCGCGGCCTGCGAGAGGTTGACGTCGAGGAAGCGCTCGTAGTGGCCGACGTCGAGGTCGGTCTCGGCACCGTCCTCGGTGACGAAGACCTCGCCGTGCTGGAACGGGTCCATGGTGCCGGGGTCGACGTTGAGGTACGGGTCGAGCTTCTGCATCGTGACGTGCAGACCCCGCGCGGTGAGGAGTTGCCCCAGGCTCGACGCCGTCAGCCCCTTGCCCAGGGACGACGCGACGCCACCGGTGACGAAGATGTGTTTGGTGCCAGCACTTCCGTGGCGCAAAGGTCGCAAGCGGACTCTCCCGATCGGTATCGATCCGGGGGCGGATACCCCCGTTACCTACGGGACTTCACGGTAACACCTCGATCGACGAAACGGCTATCGCGGACGCGGAGTGTCGAGGCAGTCAGGGCGCGGGTGTGATGGCCGTCGCACCGGCGCCGGTGCCGAAGGCACTCGGCTTGCCCTCGTTCGCCGCATGCAGCGCGAGGACCGCGGTGATCACGCCGATGGGCTGGTTCACGTTGTCGACGGTGGCCACCGAGTTGCTCAGCGACGGATCGGCCCGCACCACGGCGACCGGGGAACCCCCCTTGGCCGATCCGACCCGGCCGGCCAGGACGCCGCCGAGCCCCCGCGCGGCGAAGGTGCCGGCGAATCGGCCGACGAGCTGCCCCTGGGCGCCGGAGTCCGCCGGAAACGCGCCGCCGGTCACGATCACCGCGAGTTGTCCGGGGCGCAGCGCACCGTCGGTGTAGGAGATGAAGCCGCCGTCGCGCAACGACCGCAGCGACGTATCGACCTCGGTCGGCGGCAGGTTGCCGCGGCCGACCCCGAGCTGCAAGATCAGCCCGAGTAGGTCGCCGAGGCGACCGCCGGAATCGGTGAGTTCGGGACGCAGGTTCTTACCCGGCGGGATCGACTGGTCGATGATCGAGCGCAGCTTCTCCCCCTCCCGGTCGCGGAGCAGCTGGTCGGTCAACGCCAGCTGGCCGGCGAACGTCGCACCCGCCGCCGATACCGACTCCTTCACCGCGGTCACGTCGTCGTCGGTCGCATTCGGCGCGGTGACGAAGACCACGCTGCGCCCGGCCAACTGGCCGTGCAGCAGACGCGGCGCCACAGCATGGGCGAACCCGTCGGCCGCGTTGCGGGCGGCATTCGCCTCGTCGAGCTGATCGTTGAGGTCGCCCACCTTGTCCCTGCTGGTCCCGGTGAGCGAGTTGACTTTGTCGCCGATGAACCCGGTGCCGAGGAAGAGGCCGACGAGGAGCGCGGCGAAGACCGCGATCAGCGAGATCGCGTGCTGGCGCATGGAGATCACCGGTCAGCCGCCCAGATGCGAGATCCAGGCCGTCAGGTGGTGCCACTGTTCGACCAGGTAGTCGGTGACGCCCGCCCCGTTGCCGGACAGCAGCAGGGTGGCGATGACGGCGACGAGGGCGGCCAGGACGAACAGCGCGATACCGAGACCGGATCCGCGCGACCGGTAGAGCGAGGACACCGCCCGCGCGTCGACCAGCTTCGGACCGACCTTCAGACGGGTCAGGAACATCGACGGATTGCCGTCGCGGCGCGACCGGTCGAAGAAGTCGTCGAGGCCGCCGCCGTAGCCGACGGTCACGATCAGATCCGCACCGTGGTGGTCGACCAGCAACAGGGCGAGATCGGCCGCCGCTCCGGCCGCCGGGAAGGTGATGGCTCCGACGCCGAGGTCTTGGATGCGGGTCAGCCCGGCGGCGTGGCCGTCGGTGTCCGCCGGCAGCACCAGCTGGGCGCCGCAGCGCAGGGTGTCCCGCGAGATCTCGTCCGGGTCGCCGACGATCAGGGCCGGCTTGTGGCCGGCCTTGACCAGGATGTCGGCTCCGGCCCCGACGCCGACCATGATCGGGGCGTATTCGCGGATGAAGGGCTTGAGCGCGCGCAGCTGTGCCGCGCCCTCCGCCCCCTCGGCCACCACGACGACGTGCATCCCGTCGAGGTCCACGTCGACGTCGGGCACCCCCACGCCGTCGATCAGCAGTGGCGATTCGCTGCGCAGGAATTCGATGGTGTTGCCGGAGAAGGCTTCGAGGTGGTCGACGACGCCCGCCTTCGCGTCGATCATCTGATCGGCGATGTCGGTCTCGATCAGCTCGTCGCCGAGTGCGACGCGCCGGTCGCCGATGTAGAGCTTGTCGTCGTGGATGCGGACCTTCGCGCCGTCGCGCACCTTCTTGAACACGTCGGCGCCCACGTCGTCGAGCAGCGTGATGCCCGCCGCGACCAGCACCTCGGGCCCGAGGTTGGGGTAGCGACCCGAAATCGACGGCGACGCGTTGACGACCGCCTCCACGTCGGCCCGGACCAATGCGTCAGCGGTGACCCGGTCGAGGTCGATCTCGTCGAGGATCACCACGTCGCCCGGACCGACCCGGCCCAGTAGACGCTTGGTGTCTTTGTCGATCCTGGCGATTCCAGTTTTGCCAGGCAGGTTCGCGTGGGAACGGGTGAGTACGGCAGGCATCTTCATACCCGACATCATGAATGGCCCGACGTGCGGGAGCGTGAAGGCGCGCCGCAACATCAACCACTTTTGTCACAAGATCCCCAGAGGCCACAGGTGTCGCAGCGCCGATGCGGTCGCCGAAAACAGCCGAAAACAGTCGCCCCCGCACCGCCGAAGCAGTGCGGGGACGACTGTGAACGCGTCTAGGTGGCGCTGTCGCCGTAGGGCTGCTCGTCGAACTCGAGTTCCTCGCGACGGGTCTGACCGGTCACGCGCTGGGTGCGCGTCTGGCGCTCCTTGCCGAACTCGACCTGGCCGATGCGGCGCACCCGCTTGCCGACCTCGACCTCCTCGCCGTGCAGCTCGATCTCGAAGACGCCCTCTTCGAAGTTGTAGCTGGGGTCGACGACGTCGTCGTTGAGCTCGGTGCGGTTGACCGTCAGCTTCTCCTCGAAGACGTCGACGTCGAGCGAGGCGTTGTCGACGACGACCTTCTTGTGCACCTTGACCACACCGGTCGGGACCTCGCGCTTGGCGGCCACGAGATCCTCGGCATGCAGCTCGACGGTGCGCGAGGCCTCGGGGGCCGGCGCCGCGGGAGCGGGTGCCGCCGGAGCGGCGACCGGTTCCGGGGTCGTGACCGGCGCGGCAACCGTCTCGACGACGGGCTCGGGAGCCGGTGCCGGCGGAGCGGCGACGGGCACCGGTGCGGGCTCGGGTACCGGCGCGGAGGCGCCCGGGGCCGGATCGGCCGACAGCCACTCACCGGCCGCGATCTTGGCGGCAGTCAGGTCGAGACGAATGAAATCCGGTTCGAATGCGGCGACACCGCTTTCCGCGAGCAACATATTGGCCGGGTTATTGCGGACGTCGACGACGAGGTCGGCTCCCTGGGTATCCGCGACGGTGCCGACTTCGGCACCATCCCGAGAAACCACCGGAGTACCAACCTTGATGTCGTATCCGGCGAAAGTGACAATCATTTCGCATTTCCTCCGTTGTGAGAGCTTGCATCCACGGTGTGCCCGTTGGCACGTTACCTACACTTGCTGGTCCTGCGATAGTGAAGGCGCTTCCCCGCCGCCGCCACTATCCTGGCTTGCGATCATAAAACCTAGGTATCGCCGCCGGCGTCCTTGGTTTCCCCATATCCAACACCCCTGGGGTGAATCGGGATCTCCGCGCGGACGCGATGATGCGGGTCGACCTGGACGACGTCGACGCGCTGTCGCCGCACCTCGCCGTCGATCACCATGTTCTTCGTCTTCCGCTGTCGCGTGACTCGCACTTCTTCGCGCACGACCAACCGCTTGACGACGACGAGTTCTTCTTCGACTACCGGCACCACGAAGGTGTCACCGTCCCAATACGGGGTCGGCACCTCGTCGACTTCGCGATCGTTCACGGCGACGCGGTCCACCTCGACGACCTCGCGGCTCACCGGAACCTCGATCTCGGCCTGCTCGTTGACCACCGAGGTCCGCACCTGCGCAACACCGGTGACAACCTCACGGGTCGTGGCCGTCAGATATTCCTGGTGAAGCCCGACGGTCATTCGTCCCGGGTCCGCAGGATATGGGTTCTCTGCAGCACCTTGCGTCACATCCATGCCAATCAGCCTAAACCCGCCAACGCGGGTTTGTGGAATCACATAGCGATTTTGTTAACGACAGTTACCCGTTTGGAACCCTTTCGAAGTCAGCCGACCCGCTCTGCCTGTGCCGTCGACAACAGTTCTTCGGCATGCGCCCGTCCCGTGTCGGTGTCGCCGAGCCCGGCCAACATCCGCGCCAACTCGCCGACTCGTTCGTCGCCGGTCAACGTGCGCACCGAACTCGTCGCGCCTCCGTCATCCTTGCCGATCACGACGTGGTGATCGGCGAATGCCGCCACCTGCGGTAGGTGGGTGACGACGATGACCTGGTGGTTTCGCGCCAAACGCGCCAGCCGTCGTCCGATCTCCACGGCGGCGCGCCCGCCGACCCCGGCGTCGACCTCGTCGAATACCATCACCGATCCACCCTCGGGTGAGGCGAGCACGACCTCCAACGCGAGCATGACGCGGGAGAGCTCACCACCGGAGGCCGACTTCGCTATCGGCATCGGCACGGCGTCGCGGTGCGGCACCAGAGCGAATTCGACCAGATCGGCACCGTCGCCACCGACCCGGCAGCGCTGACCGTCGACGGGCAGCACTCGTCGGCCGGCGGGCGTCACCGCCGTGACCGTCGTCGCCGCGGCCTCTGCCTCCGGTACGCCTTCGGTCAGGTCGGGGGTCACCGTGACCCGCAGCGCCGCATCGCCCATCGCCAAGCCGCCCAGCTCCTCGGTCACGCGATCGGCCAGCTTCGCGGCGGCATCGACCCGCAGGGCGCGCAGCGCGGCGGCCGCGACGCCCACCTCTTCTGCAGCAGCGGCCACCGATTCGGTCAACTCCTCGAGGGACTCGGACGGGTCGTCGATCTCGGCCAACCGCGTCCGCGCCTGCTCCCACCACTCCCGGACGCCGTCGACATCCGGCGCGTACTTGCGCGTGAGGGCCTTGAGTTCACTCTGCCGCACCAGCAGCTGATCGAGTTCGGCGGCGTCGGCCGGCAGTCCCGCGACGATCCCGGACAACTCCGACGCGAGGTCGGTCACGATGGCCAGCGCCTCGCCGACTCGCGGCAGCAGGGCCTCCAGCGCCGCATCCCCCGACGTCTCGAGCAATGTGCGGATCTGTCCGAGTTCGGTGATGACCCCTTGACCGGTGTCGCCGACGGCATCGGCGTCCCCGGTGGCCAGCGCATGCGCCTGGACCCCGGCCGAGCGCACCCGCTCGAGGTCGCTGAGCCGTTTGATCGTCGCCGTCAACGCGACATCCTCGCCGGGCTCGGGACTCACCGCCTCCAATTCCTGCACCGCGAACCGCAGGCGGTCGGCTTCCTGTGCCAGCTCGAACGAGCTGGCGCGCCGTTGTTCCAACTCGTCGGCGAGCCGTACCCACCGGGCGCGCGCCGTCCGGTACGTCTCGAGCGCGGCGGCGAGGTCAGGGCCGCCGAACCGGTCGAGCGCCGCGCGCTGTTGGTCGCCCCGCAGCAGCCGGAGCTGGTCGTTCTGACCGTGAATCGTCAGCATCGAGCTGGTGACCTGACCCAGGACACCGACCGGGACAGACCGACCCCCCAGGTGCGCGCGAGACCGGCCGTCGGAGCCGACGGTCCGGATCGCGATCAGCGAGGCGTCGTCGGCCTGGGCGCCGGCCGACTCGAGGATCTCGCCGACCGCGGGCCCGGCGGCGCCGTCGAGCCGGAAGCGGCCTTCGACGACGGCCTTCTCGTGTCCGGTGCGGACCCGGCTCGCGTCGGCCCGGCCGCCGGACAACAGGTGCAGGCTGGTGACGACCATCGTCTTACCCGCGCCGGTCTCGCCGGTCAGAACGGTGAACCCCGGATCGAACTCGGCCGAGGCGTTCTCCAGCACCCCGAGCCCGGCGATCGTCAATTCCTCCAGCATTAGCCGCTCCCCCCGTGGTGCCGGTGCTGGCCGGGCTGCTCCCGACGTCCGCGCCAGCCGGTGACCGGCAGATTGAACTTGGTGACCAGTCGATCGGTGAACGGTTCCGGGTCGACCCGCACCCATTGCACCGAGCGGTCGCTGCGCACCACCTCGACGCGGGCACCGGGCGGCAGCAGCACCGACCGCCGACCGTCGCACATCGCGATGGCCGCATGGCCGTCGGATTCGACCTCCACGGCGATCCGCGAATGCGGGGAGGTCACCATCGGCCGGGCGAACAGTGCGTGCGCATTGCTCGGGACGACCAGGATCGCCTCAAGGTCGGGCCACATCACCGGGCCGCCGGCCGAGAACGCGTAGGCGGTCGACCCGGTCGGCGTGGAGACCAGCACTCCGTCGGCGCCGAATGCCGACACCGGCCGGCCGTCGACCTCGGTGACCAGTTCCAACACCCCGCGGTGGGTGTCGTTCTGGACCACGACCTCGTTGAGCGCCCAGGAATGCAGGAGGATGGCGCCATCCGCGCCGACGACGGTGACGTCCAGAGTCATGCGCGGCTCGACGTCGTACCTGCCGTCGATGAGCCGGCCGATCACCTCGTCGACCGCCCCCGCCTCCGCCTCGGCGAGGAACCCGATATGCCCGAGGTTGATGCCGATGACCGGGACCGAGGCGGGATGGGCGAGTTCGGCCGCGCGCAGGAAGGTGCCGTCGCCGCCGAGGGCGATCACCACCTCGCAGCCGTCAGCGGCGGCATCGCCGTGTTCGACGTGGGTGACGGTGGCGCCCAGTTCGCGCAGCCGGTCGAAGTCGATGTCGGCGCGTTGGGCCGCGCCGCGATGATCGGCATCGGCGATGCGCATCGCCACCCCGCCTGCCGCACACCGCACCGCGATGGCCTCCAGCGTGGGCAGCAAGTCGTCACGGCCGGTGTGCGCGACGATGAGGAAGGACCGGTCGCCGGAATCCCGCGTCTCGACGCTCACTCGCCGGTGCTCGCACTCGTAGTGACCATGATGCTGACTCCGCTCCCCTGCTCTACTGCGGCCCGTCGGCCACGACGCCCTCGATCAAGTCGGTGACGCCGTGGCGATCGAACCCGGTGTCGATGCCTTCAAGCGTATCGGTGGCGGCTGACAGATCCGACGGCAACCGTCGGGCCCGCTCCGCCAACTCGGCGTCGTCGGCCTCTCGAGTGAGCCACAGGAAGTATTCGACGTTCCCCGACGGTCCCGGAAGCGGTGAGGCGCCCGCGTCGCGCAGGTGCAGGCCCAGGGCCGACGCCCATCGGGCCACTTCGACGACGGCGGACACCCGCAGCCGCGGGTCGCGTACCACGCCGCCCGCGCCGACCCGATCCTTGCCGACCTCGAACTGCGGCTTGACCATCGGCACGAGATCGCCGCCGACGCGGGTACACGAGGCCATCGCGGCCAGCACCAGGCGCAGCGAGATGAAGGAGAGGTCCGACACGGTCAGGTCGACCGGCCCGCCGATCTGTTCGGGGGTCAACGTCCGCACGTTGGTGCGGTCGTACACCGCGACTCGCTCGTCGGAGCGCAGCCGCCACACCAGTTGCCCGTACCCGACGTCGACGGCGACCACCTGCGCCGCGCCCCGATTCAGGAGCACGTCGGTGAAACCGCCCGTCGACGCGCCGGCGTCGAGGCATCGCCGCCCCGGCACGACCAGCCCCTGGGGCACGAACTGATCGAGGGCGCCGATCAATTTGTGCGCCCCGCGCGACGCCCATTGCTCTTCCACCGCCTTGACCACGATCGGTGTGTCTTTCCCGACGTTCGTCGCCGGTTTGGTGGCCGGGGCACCGTTGACCGTCACCTCACCCGCCGCGATCAACGCACTCGCGTGCTCCCGGGAGCGCGCCAAGCCGCGCCGGACGAGTTCCGCGTCGAGCCGTGCCCTGGGTGCCATCGCCCTATGCGTGGTCGATGGCGGCCAACGCGTCGGCGAGCACCCGATGGGCCCGCTCGAGCAGGTCTGCCTGGCGGTCGAGTGCCGCCAGTTGGGCCGCCGACATCGGCTCGTCGCTACCGCTTCCGGCGACGTGATGGGCGACCTCGTCGAGCTTTTCGAGCATCTCGGTGATCGCGTCGGCCACATCGGAGGGCGACACCGTGGCACCGGGATTCTCGGCGGCGAGGTGGGCCCCGGGCTTGGGTGCCCCCGGCCGCGGCGTGTCTGTCTGCGGATTGCTCATGATGTCACCAACGCTATCCGACGCCGAGATCTCGCAGCATCTCGACCACCGCCGGATTGTCCGAGGTCACCGCGAGATCGCCCACCGCGGCGGCGTCGAGCGAGGCGGTCCACACCGCCGCGACGAGCGCAGGGAGGGCCGTCGCCGCCTCGGCGGTCACCGCGCGCGACGTGATCCGGACGCGCGAACCGTCGATCCGTACCTCCCACGGGTGGTGACGACCGATCTCTGACGCCGATGCGGGCTCCAGCAGGGCCGGCAGACCGCGCGCGATATGCGTCGGTCGGCGGTCGACGGGGGCGGCGAGGACGTCGCGAAGCGAGCTGACGCCGGTCAGCACCATGAGGCTGTCCGCCTCGACGGTGTTGGCTCCTTCGATGTCGGTATCGAGACGATCGCCGACGACCAGAGGCCGGGTCGAGCCGACACTCTCGATCGCGTCGTGCAGCAGCGGGGCCGCTGGCTTCCCGGCGACGAGGGGCGTGGCGTCGGTCGCGGAGGCCACGGCGGCCACCATCGAACCGTTGCCGATGAGGAGTCCGCGCTCCGACGGCAGGGTGGTGTCGACGTTGGTCGCGATCCAGACCGCCCCGGCCGCGATCGCCAGCGCCGCCTCGGACAGGTCGGCCCAACCGGTCTCGGTCGAGTGGCCCTGGATGACGGCCCGCGGATCGTCGGCGGCGGTGCGGGTCGGAACCAGACCGACCTCGGCGACCTCCGCCGCCAATCCGTCGGTGCCGACGACCAGCACCGTCGAACCGCTCGGCAACTGCCGGGCGGCCAGCCGTGCCCCGGCCTGGGCGCTGGTCACAACCTGGTCGGGCACGGCGTCGAAACCGAGGTCGCGAAGATGGTCGGCCACCTCGGCGGGACGTCGGCTGGCGTTGTTGGTCACATAGCGGATCCGCTCGGCAGGGAGGGCGGCCACGGCGTCGATCGCCCCCGGGACCGCCGCATGCCCGGCGAAAACGGTGCCGTCCAGGTCGAGCAGCACCGCGTCGTATTCCTCGGCCAGCGTCGGACCGGGCTCGGTCGACGCGGTCTCGGGCTCATTCGACGACGATTCGGGTTCGCTGGAGACAGTCTCCGGTTCGCGCGACGAGACCACGGGGTCGCTTGCCGCGGTCTCCGGCTCAATCGCCGCAGTCTCCGGCCGGGTCGCCGGGTTCTCGGGTTCGGTCGGCTGGTAGTCCGGGTCGGAGAGTTCGACGACGCGCAGCTCCGCATCGGTCAGGTCGTCGACGTCGGCCGCAGCCGCATTCATGAACCAGGTGGTCGCCTCGTCATCGCGACCGGCCGCCAACAAGGCCTCGGCATATGCGTAGAACAGTCGGGTGGGCTCCGGTCCGGTCTGTCCCGGGGTCAGATCCGCCCGCTGCAGGGTGACGACGGCCTTCTCCGGCTCGCCCAGGTCGAGGCGGGCGCCAGCTTCGACGATGAGCATCTCTATCCGCTCGTCGTCGGTCAACAAGCGCGCGTCCTCGCCGCGGGCGATGTCGAGCGCCCGCTCGGGACGTCCGAGGCCCCGCTCGCAGTCGGCGATGAGCGGCAGCAACGACGTGCCGCCCTGCAATCGCTTGGCCGCCCGGAGTTCACCGAGCGCCTCCTGCCATTCGCCGGCGTGATAGGCGGCGATACCGGCGGTTTCACGGATGACCCCGATCCGGCTGGCGCGCTCACGTGCCGCCCGTGCGTGGGCCAACGCCAATACCGGGTCCTCGTCGGCCAGACGCCCGACCATGACGAGATGCCGCGCCACCGCGTCGGCACTCGCTTTGTCCAGGGCGCGCAGGTCGCGGCGGACCTCGGGGTCCAGGTCATTCGGCGTGACGTCGTCGGGGATCGCCGGCTCGTCGGGGCGCGGCCGACTGCGCGCGGGCCCGGGGCGATCGCCGTTCGGACGGCCGGCGCCGGGACGACTCCCCGGGCGATTGCCACCCCGTTGGGGACCGCTGCCGCGTTGCCCACCACCGCGCACTCCGCTGCCGCGGTGGTCTCCGCGTCGGTCGCCCTCGCGGCCGCGTCGCCTATCGTCGCCTGCGCTCATTCCCTATTCCGTTCATATTCCACTTCAGATCTCCGCTTACCCTACCGGGGCGGACGGACCTGGAAAAATGATTCAGGCCCCACACTTGCGCGTGGGGCCTGAATCGTAAATTGTGTTCGGCGGTGTCCTACTCTCCCACACTGGTTAGGGTGCAGTACCATTGGCGCTGGAGGGCTTAGCTTCCGGGTTCGGAATGGGGCCGGGCGTTTCCCCTCCGCTATAGCCGCCGTAACTCTGTGAAATTAGCACACCGCAGGGTGTGTTGTTTCAGAGTTGCATAGTGGATGCGTGTTTTCTTGTTGGTTGATGCTGTTCAACACTTGTTGGAGTCACCAATTTGTGGTGGTGAAGTGTTGTTGTAAGTCCTCGGCCGATTAGTACCAGTCACCTGAACACATTGCTGTGCTTACAGTTCTGGCCTATCAACCCCATGGTCTGTGGGGGGCCTTACCCACGCGTAGGTGGTGAGAAACCTCATCTTGGAACAGGCTTCCCGCTTAGATGCTTTCAGCGGTTATCCCTTCCGAACGTAGCTAACCAGCGGTGCTCCTGGTGGAACAACTGGCACACCAGAGGTTCGTCCGTCCCGGTCCTCTCGTACTAGGGACAGGTTTCCTCAAGTTTCTTACGCGCGCGGCGGATAGAGACCGAACTGTCTCACGACGTTCTAAACCCAGCTCGCGTGCCGCTTTAATGGGCGAACAGCCCAACCCTTGGGACCTACTCCAGCCCCAGGATGCGACGAGCCGACATCGAGGTGCCAAACCATCCCGTCGATATGGACTCTTGGGGAAGATCAGCCTGTTATCCCCGGGGTACCTTTTATCCGTTGAGCGACACCGCTTCCACTTGCCGGTGCCGGATCACTAGTCCCGACTTTCGTCCCTGCTCGACATGTACGTCTCACAGTCAAGCTCCCTTGTGCACTTACACTCAACACCTGATTGCCAACCAGGCTGAGGGAACCTTTGGGCGCCTCCGTTACTTTTTGGGAGGCAACCGCCCCAGTTAAACTACCCACCAGGCACTGTCCCTGAACCAGATCATGGTCCGAGGTTAGAGGTCCAATACGGTCAGAGTGGTATTTCAACAATGACTCCACCCACACTGGCGTGCGAGTTTCACAGTCTCCCACCTATCCTACACAAACCGAACCGAACACCAATACCAAGCTATAGTGAAGGTCCCGGGGTCTTTTCGTCCTGCCGCGCGTAACGAGCATCTTTACTCGTACTGCAATTTCGCCGAGTCTGTGGTTGAGACAGCAGAGAAGTCGTTACGCCATTCGTGCAGGTCGGAACTTACCCGACAAGGAATTTCGCTACCTTAGGATGGTTATAGTTACCACCGCCGTTTACTGGGGCTTAAATTCTCAGCTTCGCCACCAAAGTGGCTAACCGGTCCTCTTAACCTTCCAGCACCGGGCAGGCGTCAGTCCGTATACATCGTCTTACGACTTCGCACGGACCTGTGTTTTTAGTAAACAGTCGCTTCTCTCTGGTCTCTGCGACCACCCCCAGCTCACAGCGTAAAGCCGGTCACCAGGGCTGGTCCCCCTTCTCCCGAAGTTACGGGGGCATTTTGCCGAGTTCCTTAACCACAGTTCTCTCGATCGCCTTAGTATTCTCTACCTGACCACCTGTGTCGGTTTGGGGTACGGGCCGTGTACCAGCTCGCTAGAGGCTTTTCTCGGCAGCATAGGATCATGGATTTCGCCTCAACGGCTACGCATCACCTCTCAGGATATATGGAACACGGATTTGCCTATGTTCCTCCCTACAGGCTTACACCAGCACTACCATCGACTGGCCCCACTACCTTCCTGCGTCACCCCATCGCTTGACTACTACAACCGAGGTCCCATGCAGCACCCGCCGGCCACCCGAAGGCGGTCCATAGGGATTTGGATGGTTAGTACAATTGATTCGCCACTGGGCGCGGATACACGGGTACGGGAATATCAACCCGTTGTCCATCGACTACGCCTGTCGGCCTCGCCTTAGGTCCCGACTCACCCTGGGCGGATTAACCTGGCCCAGGAACCCTTGGTCATTCGGCGGCAGAGTTTCTCACTCTGCTTTCGCTACTCATGCCTGCATTCTCACTCCCACACCCTCCACAACTGGATCACTCCGCTGCTTCCACGGATGCAGGACGCTCCCCTACCCACCCACACCACTAGACACCATCCCGTAGAACGATGCCGATGTCTTGTGTGAGTGCCGCGGCTTCGGCGGTGTACTTGAGCCCCGCTACATTGTCGGCGCAGGACCACTTGACCAGTGAGCTATTACGCACTCTTTCAAGGGTGGCTGCTTCTAAGCCAACCTCCTGGTTGTCTTCGCGATCCCACATCCTTTTCCACTTAGTACACGCTTAGGGGCCTTAGCCGGCGATCTGGGCTGTTTCCCTCTCGACTACGAACCTTATCGCCCGCAGTCTCACTGCCCCGCTCTCACTTACCGGCATTCGGAGTTTGGCTGACGTCAGTAACCTAGTAGGGCCCATCGGCCATCCAGTAGCTCTACCTCCGGCAAGAAACACGGGACGCTGCACCTAAATGCATTTCGGGGAGAACCAGCTATCACGGAGTTTGATTGGCCTTTCACCCCTACCCACAGCTCATCCCCTCCATTTTCAACTGAAGTGGGTTCGGGCCTCCACGACGTCTTACCGTCGCTTCACCCTGGCCATGGGTAGATCACTCCGCTTCGGGTCCAGACCCAGCGACTCAAATCGCCCTATTCAGACTCGCTTTCGCTACGGCTACCCCACATGGGTTAACCTTGCCACTGAGCACTGACTCGCAGGCTCATTCTTCAAAAGGCACGCCATCACCCACCCACAAGGGCGCAGGCTCTGACGGATTGTAAGCGTCCGGTTTCAGGTACTATTTCACTCCCCTCCCGGGGTACTTTTCACCTTTCCCTCACGGTACTAGTCCGCTATCGGTCACCAGGAAGTATTCAGGCTTACCGGGTGGTCCCGGCAGATTCACAGCAGATTTCACGGGCCCGCTGCTACTTGGGGACACGCGTCAAACGAGACCACACACTTTCAGCTACCGGACTCTCACCGTCTACGGCGGACCATTCCAGGCCACTTCGCCTAACATGCAGTTTTCTCACTCGCCTCCAGCACGGCAGCACCGGACAACACGACCCCACAACCCACACACACAACCCCTGCCGAGTATCACATGCGCATGGTTTAGCCTCCTCCACTTTCGCTCGCCACTACTCACGGAATCACAATTGTTTTCTCTTCCTATGGGTACTGAGATGTTTCACTTCCCCACGTTCCCTCCACACCGCCTATACATTCAACGGTGGGTAACACGACATCACTCGTGCTGGGTTTCCCCATTCGGACACCCTCGGATCACAGCTCGGTTGACAGCTCCCCGAGGCTTATCGCAGCCTCCCACGTCCTTCATCGGCTCCTGGTACCAAGGCATCCACCGAACGCCCTTACACACTTACAACAACACCTACACCCACACCCAACATGAAGCTGGGACACGAATGTAACCATCGCAACAGTGCACAAAACTGTGCCCACACCCACAGGGCGCGGAACACACAATGCTTACAAAAACCATTAGAAATTGCAGCACACAAAACAACCCCACACAGGGACTGCTTCGGATGCTCGCATCCACTATGCAATTCTCAAACAACACACACCCACCCACCCCAACACCCACACAATCCACAAGGACCATGCCTTCACGGGCGGTAGTCGGCCGGCATCCGAGACCAACACACATCCGTGTGTTCCCTCAGAACCCCGATAGTGTGCAACAAACCCCCACCCCCCACGACTGTGGGAGACAGGAAACCAGACGAACCCACCACCTAGGGCAGACCCATCCATCACGGCCGTTGTTCGACGTTTCACCCATGAACATCAACCCCGCCGAACCACACTCGGGCCCGAAACAGGACATGTTGATAGCTCCTTAGAAAGGAGGTGATCCAGCCGCACCTTCCGGTACGGCTACCTTGTTACGACTTCGTCCCAATCGCCGATCCCACCTTCGACAGCTCCCTCCACAAGGGTTAGGCCACCGGCTTCGGGTGTTACCGACTTTCATGACGTGACGGGCGGTGTGTACAAGGCCCGGGAACGTATTCACCGCAGCGTTGCTGATCTGCGATTACTAGCGACTCCGACTTCATGGGGTCGAGTTGCAGACCCCAATCCGAACTGAGACGCGCTTTAAGGGATTCGCTCCACCTCACGGTATCGCAGCCCTCTGTACGCGCCATTGTAGCATGTGTGAAGCCCTGGACATAAGGGGCATGATGACTTGACGTCATCCCCACCTTCCTCCGAGTTGACCCCGGCAGTCTCCTGCAAGTCCCCGGCATAACCCGCTGGCAATACAGGACAAGGGTTGCGCTCGTTGCGGGACTTAACCCAACATCTCACGACACGAGCTGACGACAGCCATGCACCACCTGTACACCAACCACAAGGGAAACGATATCTCTACCGTCGTCTGGTGTATGTCAAACCCAGGTAAGGTTCTTCGCGTTGCATCGAATTAATCCACATGCTCCGCCGCTTGTGCGGGCCCCCGTCAATTCCTTTGAGTTTTAGCCTTGCGGCCGTACTCCCCAGGCGGGGTACTTAATGCGTTAGCTACGGCACGGATCCCGTGAAATGGAACCCACACCTAGTACCCACCGTTTACGGCGTGGACTACCAGGGTATCTAATCCTGTTCGCTCCCCACGCTTTCGCTCCTCAGCGTCAGTAACTACCCAGAGACCCGCCTTCGCCACCGGTGTTCCTCCTGATATCTGCGCATTTCACCGCTACACCAGGAATTCCAGTCTCCCCTGTAGTACTCAAGTCTGCCCGTATCGCCTGCACGCCTACAATTGAGTTGCAGAATTTCACAGACGACGCGACAAACCGCCTACGAGCTCTTTACGCCCAGTAATTCCGGACAACGCTCGCACCCTACGTATTACCGCGGCTGCTGGCACGTAGTTGGCCGGTGCTTCTTCTCCAGGTACCGTCACTTACGCTTCGTCCCTGGCGAAAGAGGTTTACAACCCGAAGGCCGTCATCCCTCACGCGGCGTCGCTGCATCAGGCTTGCGCCCATTGTGCAATATTCCCCACTGCTGCCTCCCGTAGGAGTCTGGGCCGTGTCTCAGTCCCAGTGTGGCCGATCACCCTCTCAGGTCGGCTACCCGTCGTCGCCTTGGTAGGCCATTACCCCACCAACAAGCTGATAGGCCGCGGGCCCATCCCAAACCGCAAAAGCTTTCCACCAACCCCCATGCAGGAGAAGGTCATATCCGGTATTAGACCCAGTTTCCCAGGCTTATCCCAAAGTTTGGGGCAGATCACCCACGTGTTACTCACCCGTTCGCCACTCGAGTACCCCACAAGTGGGGCCTTTCCGTTCGACTTGCATGTGTTAAGCACGCCGCCAGCGTTCGTCCTGAGCCAGGATCAAACTCTCCATGAAAAAACAAAGAAAACAACCAACCCAAAAAGAGTCAGCCATCCTCAGAACAATCCTCACAGAGGCAAAAACCCCAGCAAAAACAATCCAAAAAACAAACTGGCATCAAAAAACAATGACACCACAAAAAATATGGCATCAAACAACAAAATTTGTCACACACTATCGAGTTCTCAAAGAACACACACCCCCGCGACGTTGCCCATCGGGCCCGTTCCGCGAAGCTACCCCAGGGCGCAGTAAGTAACCACGTCCTCGTTCTCGGGGTTTGGCGCCGCTTGATCCGTTTCCCAACATCGGAACCGGTCTCAACGACTCGGGTTACCGATGTTACCAGGCGCGGTGGCAATCTCCAAATCGCTGAGGCGATCCGGTTTCTGCTGCTCGCTGCGGTGCGATTAGTAAGTTACACAGGTTGCACGACCAAGGTCAAATCGACTGGTCAGAGACCTTTTCACGCGTCCTGTTCGGCACCGATGCGCGCACCGGCGAAGGTCTTCTTTCCGCGTCGGAGCACCAACCACCGTCCGTGCAGGAGGTCGTCGGCCGTCGGCACCCAGTTCTCGTCGTCGATCTTGGCGTTGTTGACGTACGCGCCGCCCTCACCGATCGTCCGCCGGGCCGCCTTGTTCGAGTCGACCAGTCCGCTGTCGACGAGGAGTTCGACGATCGTCGGCCGGGCCTCGGTCGGGTAGGCGGCGACGCTCGTCTCCCCCAGCGCGGCGGCGATCGTCGGTTCGTCCAGACCGGCCAGTTCGGCGCGCCCGAACAGGGCCGCACTGGCCTGTTCGACGGCGGCCGTCTGGTCGGCGCCGTGGATCATCGTGGTCATCTCGGCCGCGAGCCGCTTCTGCGCCAACCGCAGGTGCGGCTTCTCCTCGGTGGCCGCGGCGAGTTCGTCGATCTCTTCTCGGCTCAGGAAGGTGAACCACTTGAGGTAGCGCACCACGTCGGCGTCGGCGGTGTTCACGAAGTACTGGTACCAGGCGTACGGCACGGTCAGCGCGGGGTCGAGCCACAAACTCCCCCCACCGGTGGACTTGCCGAACTTCTTGCCGTCCGACGATGTCACCAACGGCACCGTGAGCGCGTGCAGCGAGGTCCCGTCGAGTCGTCGGGCAAGATCGACGCCGCCCACGATGTTTCCCCACTGATCGGATCCGCCGATCTGCAGCGTGCATCCGTATCTGCGGTTGAGTTCCACGAAGTCGTTCGATTGGAGCAGCAGGTAGCTGAACTCGGTGTAGCTGATCCCGTCGCTCTCGAGTCGTCGCTTCACCGTCTCCCTCGCCAACATCACGTTGACGGAGAAGTGCTTCCCCACGTCGCGCAGGAACTCCAACGCGCTCAGGTTGCCGGTCCACTCCATGTTGTTGACGACGACCGCCCCCTGCGGGGAGTCGTCCATGCGCACGAAGCGCCGCAGCTGCCCGCCGATCCGATCGGCCCACTCGGCGACGGTGTCGGTCGAGTTCATGGTCCGCTCACCGACGTCGCGGGGGTCGCCGATCAGTCCGGTGGCGCCGCCGGCCAGGACGATCGGCCGGTGGCCCGCCTCCTGGAAGCGCCGCAGTGTCAGCAGCGGCACCAAGTGGCCGGCGTGCAGGCTGGCGGCGGTGGGGTCGAAGCCCGCGTACAGGGTGACCGGCCCGGCGGCGAGATGGTCCCGCAGCGCGTCGAGGTCGGTGGATGCCGCGATCAGACCGCGCCACTGCAATTCGTCGACGATGTCGGTGACACCGCCGACCGCCGTCTGCGTCACTGCTGCGCGCCGGTGAGAGCGGCGTGTTCGGCGTCGTCGACCGGACGTGCCTCCCCGGCCAGCATCACCGGGATTCCGTCGGCGTCGATCCGGTACGCCACGCGCAGACGTGGGTTGTACAGCTCGTCGCCGGCATCGATCAGCGGGCCGTGATCGGTGGGACAGACGAGCCGTTCGCGGACGATCGGATCGATTTCAGCAGCGCGGGACATAGGTGCGGTTCTCTCCGGTGATCAGTGCGGCCGACTGGACGAAAGCCACTCTAGCGGCCGGGGCGGGCACTACTGCCACCCGCGCTCGGCGGCCACCGCCTTGGTGAAGCGGCGATAACCGCCCTGCTCGTCGCGGTACCAGACGCGCACCCCGGGTTTCGGCACGCCCTGGGCGACGAGTTCGCCGGTCAGCGGGCGATACGACTCGCTCAGCGCGATCTTGTCCACCAGGCGGATCAGGTGTGGCCGCTCCGCGGCGGGCAGACCGCCCAGCGCGACGCGCAAGGAAGACACCGTGATCGCGTCGGCCTCGCCGTCGCGGGCGGTGATCGCGGCGACGGCCAGGTCGTCTCCCCCGTTCTCGGCGCCGCCGCCGACCTGCGTCCGGTACACCGCCACGAGGTCGACACCGCGCGCACACGACAGTGCCTGCTCGATCGGCGGGCGGTAGACCGGCCCGTCCTTCGAGACGACGACCGAGGGGATGGCCCCCATGTACCAGAGGTCGCCCTGCGCATCGGTGCGGAACAGGTGGTTGGACACCTCCCAGCGGTCGTGCTTGGCGAAGACGTCGGCCAGGACCGGCCCGTTCGTGGCGAAACGCAGGCGTGCGGCCGACAGCAGAACGCCCACCTCGTCCGGCCGGGCCTCCTCGATGAAGCCGTCGGCGCCGACCCGCAGCGAGTCGCTGCCCCGGTCGACCCCCGCGACCTTGACGTCGGAGGTCTCCGGCAGCGGGCGCCCCATCGCCCCCAGCTTTGCGCCGGAGACGTTGGACAGGATCGCCGAGCCGTCCGCCGTCGCGAAGAACTCCAGCACGTGGGCCCGTGGGAAGGAGTCGAGCACCTCCGACCACAGCCCCATCGGCATACCCGAGCCCATGAACAACCGGATCGGGTTGTGCTGGTTGATCTCGAACTCCGGCGAGCGCACGATCTCGCGCATCATCGTCCAGGTGTAGGACACCACCGTGATCCCGTAGCGGTGTACCTCGGTGGCGAAGGTCTGCGCGTCGACCCCGTTCGACAGCGCGATGCGCGACCGGCCGACCAATGTCGCGCCGAGGGTCGTGAGCAGACCCGACGGATGACTCAGGGGCGGCAGGCAGTACACCGTGTCGTTGTTGGTCAGCCCGGCCGCAGTCGCGGCACCGAAGGCGGACACCGCGAACCGGTGGTTGGTCACCGGCCACGGGGTGAGTTCGAACGTCGCGCCGCGGGTGAACAAGATGAAGGCGAGGTCGCCGGCCATCCCCGGGTCGGGTCGGTACCAGGACGGCATGTCGACGGCGGCCGGGTCGATCTGCTCCATGTCGACCACCGACTCGCCGTCGGCCGCCTCGATCACCCGCGCGTCGCCGCTGCCGCCGCCGAGGACGAGCACCCGACCGGAATGGGCCCGCGCGATCTCCAGGTGGTTGGGATCGGCGATCACCACCCGCGCCTCGGTGAGCGTGATTCCGGCACCGATGTCCAGGTCGGTGGTCAAGAGCACCCCGACGGCGCCCAAGCGGGAGAGCGCGGCGACGACGACGAGGGCGCTGGGGCGGGTGTCCATCAGGACGCCGACGCGCTGGCCGGGCCGGATGCCGCAGGAGATCAGACCCGCCACGACGTTGTCGATGCGGGTGTTGACCTGGTCGTGCGTGAGAACGCGGTCCTCGAAGAGGAACAGTTCCTTGTGCCGGGCGCGACGGTTGTTCTCCGACATCAGCTTGCCCAGCGAGATCCGCGTGCTCGGCTGGATCTGACCGAGGCGGAACAGTCGCGGGACCGTCCGGACCGATTCGGCGGCGATCGCGCGCGAGGTGCGCTGCACCGACACCGCCGAGTCGACGATGTCCCGCCCGGCCGTGACACCGGCGTCGGCGACGGCGTTCAGGCCGTGCTGGACCCGCGAGGCGAGGGTGACGCCCGAGCCCGGACCCGAGGCGACGTCGGTCATCGGCTCGATGTCGGCGGGCCGCTCCCCCGTGCCGTCGCGCCAGCGGATCCACTCCGACGTCGTCGGCCAGGTCTGCGATCCCGAGACCGACCCGACGACCAGCCCGAAGTGTCCGACGGGGAGGCGGGACTCCCACACGTCGGCCTTGGGGGCGGCCCGCAGGATCCCGCGCACGGCGGCCGGCTGGCCGATGTCGTCAGCATCGCCGACGAAGGCCAGGACCGGGCAGGTCACCTCGGCCAGCGTGACGAGGTCGCCGTTGATGACGAACCCACCCGACATCATGCGGTTGTGCGAGACGAATTGGCGCAGCAGCTCGGCCACGGCCGGACCGGACCACGCCACCCAGCCCTCGGCCTCCAGGAAGCGGCGCTGGTCCTCGCGCGGGAGCAGTGCGTCGCGGTCGTGCAGCTGGCGCAGGAAGTCCAGCCGGCTGCGCGCGGTCTTGACCGGGTCCAGCATCTGGAAACCGGTGCGCGCCAGCCAACCGGGAATCGAGATGTGCGGGAAGACCTTGTCGGCGAGGAACTCCGCGCCCGGCGCCACGATCCCGGCCGGCAGCCCCAACGGCAGGGCGGCCAGGACGTCCACCGGGGAACCGTAGGTGATGACGCTGGCCAGCCCCTTGGAGCGGCGCAGCGCGGCGCACTGGTAGACGAACATCCCGCCCTGCGAATAGCCGGCCAGGTGGACGTCGCGACCGGTGGCCTCGCGCACGATGTCGACGATGCGCGACAGCGCGACGATGTGATCGGCGAGGGTGCGCTCCATCCCACCCTCTTCGCGATCGGGGGACCCGAAGTCCACGACCCACGGGATGATGCCGTTGCGGTGCAGTACCGACACCGCCCCCTTCTCCTCGGTGACGTCGTAGATGTTGGCCGAGACCATCATCGGGTGGACGAGGATCACGTGGGGGCTGTCGGTACCGGGGTCGTCGGGGAAGTAGCGGCGCAGCCGGAACATCTTCTCGGTTTCGACGACCTGGTACGGCGCGGGTTGCGTACCCGTCTCCAAGCCGCCGAATCGCAGTACCTCGAGTCCGTTCTGCGCCGTGGCCAGAACCCGGTTGACGGCCCCGCCGATCCCCAGTGGAAGCTGCACCCTTCACCCTCCCTATCGGTGATGTCCCAAATGCTCGAATCCGCGTCGGGCCGGATGGCGACTCGGCGCGGATCAGTGATCCACGTCACTCTACGCCCGACGGGAAACGTCTAACTCCAGCGCCCGGCGTGCTCGCCGAGTCCGGTCCGCACGTCGGCGAGCTGGCGGGCGACCGCGGTCGGCGCGGTCCCGCCGTGGGCGTCCCGGGAGTCGATCGAGCCGCGCACCGTGAGCACCTCCCTGACCTCGGCGGTAAGCGACGGATTGATGGCCGCGAATGCCGCGTCGTCCAATCCGGCGAGGTCGGTACCGGCCTCCTCGGCGGCCCGCACGCAGGCGCCGGCCGCCTCGTGCGCCTCCCGGAACGGCACGCCGCGCCGGACCAACCACTCGGCGATATCGGTCGCCAGGGTGAATCCCGCGGGGGCGAGTTCGGCCATCCGATCGGCGTGGAAGGTCAGTGTGCCGACCATCCCGGCGATCGCGGGCAGGAGCAGTTCCAGCTGCGCGACCGAGTCGAAGACCGGTTCCTTGTCCTCTTGCAGGTCGCGGTTGTAGGCGAGCGGCTGTGCTTTCAACGTGGCCAGGAGCCCGGTGAGGTTGCCGATCAGCCGACCGCTCTTGCCCCGGGTCAGCTCGGCGACGTCGGGATTCTTCTTCTGCGGCATGATCGAGCTGCCCGTCGACCACGCGTCGGCCAGCGTGACATAGCCGAACTCGGGTGTGCTCCAGGCGATGACCTCCTCGGCCAGCCGGGACAGGTCGACGGCGATCATCGCGAACACCCACGCCGCCTCGGCGGCGAAGTCGCGCGAGGAGGTGGCGTCGATCGAGTTGGCCATCGGACCGTCGAAGCCGAGATCGGCGGCGATGGCCGCCGGGTCGAGGCCGAGCGAGGAGCCCGCCAAGGCCCCCGACCCGTAGGGCGACACCGCGGTGCGCCGGTCCGCGTCGGCGAGACGCTCGAGATCGCGCAGCAACGGGTGGACGTGGGCCAACAGCTGGTGGCTCAACAGCACCGGCTGAGCCGCCTGCAGATGGGTCTTGCCCGGCATGACGACATCCGGGTTGGCCGCGGCCTGGTCCACGAGCGCACCCGCGACGTCGAGGACCCCGCGCGCGACCCGGGTGAACGCCTGCCGCAGCCACATCCGGAACAGCGTCGCCACCTGGTCGTTGCGCGAACGCCCGGCGCGCAGGCGCCCGCCGAGTTCCGGGCCGACCCGCTCGATGAGTCCGCGCTCCAATGCCCCGTGGACGTCCTCGTCGGAGTCGGCCGGGCGGAACTCCCCGCTCTCGACGTCGGCGGCGAGCCGGTCGAGACCGGCGAGCATCCCGGTCAGATCACCATCGGTGAGCAGTCCGGCCTTGTGCAACACGCGGGCGTGCGCCTTGGATGCCTCGACGTCGAAGGGCGCGAGCACCCAGTCGAAGTGGGTGGACTTGCTCAGCGCGGCCATCGCGGCGGCCGGGCCGTCGGCGAAGCGGCCGCCCCACAGCGAACCCTCGTTGGTCTGGCCGGTGGAGTCCTGCGAACTCATCGGCGCGTCACAGCCCCAGGTCGCGCCGGGCCGAGATCTTCGACGAGAGGCCGTGCAACTGGACGAAGCCCTTGGCATTCGACTGGTCGAAGGTGTCGCCCTCGTCGTAGGTGGCCAGGTTGAAGTCGTAGAGCGACTCGGCCGAACGACGCCCGTTGACGATGATCGCACCGGCGTGCAGCACCAGGCGGATGTCGCCGGAGACGTGCTCCTGGGTGTGGTCGACGAAGGTGTCCAGCGCGCGCTTGAGCGGCGAGTACCAGAGGCCGTCGTAGACCAGCTCGGCCCACTTCTGGTCGATGTGGCGCTTGTAGCGGCCCAGCTCGCGCTCGAGGGTGACGTGTTCGAGTTCCTCGTGCGCGGTGATCAGCACCATCGCGCCGGGCGCCTCGTAGATCTCGCGGCTCTTGATGCCGACGAGACGATCCTCGACGACGTCGAGGCGGCCGACGCCCTGCGCCCCGGCGCGGCGGTTCAGCTGCTCGATGGCCTCGAGCACCGAGACCGGCTTGCCGTCGATGGCGACCGGGCGGCCCTTGTCGAAGCTCAGGATCAGCTCGTCGGGAGCGTTGAAGTTGACCGTCGGATCCTCGGTGTAGTCGTAGACGTCCTTGGTCGGCGCATTCCACAGGTCCTCGAGGAAACCGGTCTCCACCGCGCGGCCCCACACGTTCTGGTCGATCGAGAACGGCGAGCGCTTGGTAACGTTGATCGGGATCGCGTTCTCCTCGGCGAAGGCGATGGCCTTCTCCCGGGTCCACGCGTAGTCGCGGACCGGCGCGAGTACCTCGAGTTCCGGGGCAAGGGTGTTGAAACCGACCTCGAAGCGGACCTGGTCGTTGCCCTTGCCGGTGCAGCCGTGGGCGACGACCGTGCCACCGTGGTCGCGGGCGGCCGCGACGAGGTGCTTGACGATCAGCGGGCGGCTGATCGCCGACACCAACGGGTACCGGTCCATGTAGAGGCCGTTGGCGGTGATCGTCGGCAGGCAGTAGTCGTCGGCGAACTCGTCGCGGGCGTCGACGACGACGGCTTCCACCGCACCGCAGTCGATGGCACGCTGCCGCACGACCTCCATGTCCTCGCCGCCCTGGCCGAGATCGATGGCGACGGCGACGACTTCCTTGCCGGTTTCCTTGGCGATCCAGCTGATCGCGACGGAGGTGTCGAGGCCTCCGGAATATGCCAGGATGACGCGTTCGGCCATGGGTTGAGTACTCCTCGGTCTATCGGGTGATTGCTTCTATTGTGCTGGCCGGGCGGCGGCGTCGGTACGCCGGGTCACCCCACCAGTTCTTGCAGGTGTTTCGCCAGTTCAGCACCGGTCATCGGCTCGCGCGCGGCGACGAAGATGGTGTCGTCGCCGGCGATGGTGCCGACCACCTCCGGCAGGCCGGCGCGATCCAGGGCGCTGGCGAGGTATCCGGCGGCACCCGGCGGGGTGCGCAGCACCGCGAGCTGGCCGCTCGCATCGGTGCCGACGAGCATCTCGCCGAGCATGCGCGCCAGGCGGGCGGTGCCCCCGACGACGCCCCGAACCGGCGAGCCGTCCTCGGGCACGACGTAGGCCCACGGCCCGCCGTCGGGGCCGCGGAGCTTGACGGCGCCGAGCTCGTCGAGGTCGCGGGACAGGGTCGCCTGGGTGACGTCGACCCCCTCGTCGGCCAGCAGCGCCGCCAGCTCGGTCTGCGAACCGACCGTCTGCCGCGAGAGGATCGCGCCGATCAGCGCATGACGTCCGGCCCGCGTCGTGGCGCGGGCGTCGGCCGGCATCGGACTCGCGGAGCTCATTGGTTCGCCAGCAACCAGACGAGTAGGGCCTTCTGGGCGTGCAGGCGGTTCTCCGCCTCGTCGAAGACGACGCTGGCCGGACCGTCCATCACCTCGTCGGTGATCTCGTCGCCGCGGTGCGCGGGCAGACAGTGCAGGACGATCGCGCCGTCGGCGGCGTGGCCGAGCAGCTCGGAATTGATCTGATAGGGCCGGAACGGCGCGGCACGATCCTTCCCGTCCTCCTCCTGACCCATCGAGATCCAGGTGTCGGTGACCAACACGTCCGCGCCGGTGGCGGCCGCCACCGGATCGGTAACCACCGCCACCGATCCCCCGGTCAGCCGGGCCCGCTCTGCGGTGGCGGCGAGGATCGCCTGGTCGGGGGTGAAGCCCTCGGGGCCGCTGACGCGCACGTGCATCCCGGCGGTGACGCCGCCGAGCATCAGCGAGTGCGCCATATTGTTGGCCGCGTCCCCCAGATAGGTCATCGTCAGGCCCGCCGCGCCGCCCTTGTGCTCGATGATCGTCTGCAGGTCGGCGAGGATCTGGCACGGGTGGAAACTGTCGGAGAGCGCGTTGACCACCGGCACCGACGAGAACTCGGCCAACTCCTCGAGAAGTTCCTGCCCGAACGTCCGCCACACGATCGCGTCGACGAACCGGGACAGGACCCGCGCGGTGTCGGCGAGCGTCTCGTCGCGGCCCATCTGGGTCGACGACGTGTCGACGACGACGGCGTGGCCGCCGAGCTGGGCGATCCCCACATCGAAGGAGAACCGCGTGCGGGTGGAGTTCTTGTCGAACAGCACGGCGACGCCCCTGGGCCCGGCCAGCGGCTGATGGGCGAACGGATCGGCCTTCAGTTCCGCGGCGAGTGCGAGCACCTGCGCCTGCTCGTCGGGCGTCAGGTCGTCGTCGCGCAGGAAGTGGCGGGTCATTTCTCTCCTTGAAATGCGTTGTCGAGGATCGACGGCAGCGCGTCGACGAATGACTGCGCCTGCTGCTCGGTGATGATCAGCGGCGGCGCGAGGCGCAGCACATTCGCGTCGGGGGCGTTGATGAGGAATCCGGCCGCGCGGGCAGCGGCCTCGGCCTGCTTCGCGATGTCGGCGCGCAACACCACGCCGAGCAGCAGCCCCGACCCGCGGACGTGGTCGACCAGCGGGTGATCGAGTGCCTCGATCCCGCTGGCCAGCGACTTCCCCACCGCCCCGACGTGTTCGACGATCCCCTCGTCGTCGATGGTCCGCAGCACCGCGAGCGCGGCAGCCGCGCTCATCGGGTTGCCGCCGAAGGTGGTGCCGTGCATCCCCGGGCCGAACAGCCCGGCCGCACCCGGTCCGGCGATCACCGCCCCGATCGGGAACCCGCCGCCGAGTCCCTTGGCCAGGGTCATGACGTCGGGGACGATTCCGGCGGCCTGATGGGCGAAGAAGGAGCCGGTGCGCGCGACCCCGGTCTGCACCTCGTCGAAGATCAGCAGCGCGCCGCGTTCGGCGGTGATGCGCCGCGCGTGCGCCAGATAGTCGGCGGGCGGGACGATGACGCCGCTCTCACCGAGGATCGGCTCGAGGATCACCGCTGCGGTGTCGGCGCCGACCGCCGCGTCGAGGGCCTGCGCGTCACCGTAGGGCACGAAGGACACCCCGGCGGGCATCGGTTCGAACGGCGCCCGCTTGGCGGGTTGGCCGGTCATCGCCAGCGCACCCATCGTCCGCCCGTGGAAAGCCTTCTCGGCGGCGACGATCCCGCCGCGCCCGGTGAGGCGGGCGAGCTTGAAAGCGGCCTCGTTGGCCTCGGTGCCCGAGTTGCACAGGAAGACGCGCGAACCGTCGACGCCGAACTTGTCGAGCAGCCGCTCGGCGAGTTCCACCGCCGGTGGGGAGATGTAGAGGTTGGAGGTATGGCCCAGCTGTGCCATCTGCCCGGTGACCGCCTCCATCACCGCCGGATGGGCATGCCCGAGCGCATTGACGGCGATGCCGCCGAGCAGGTCGAGGTATTCGCGCCCGTCGGCATCGGTCACCGTCGCACCGGTGCCGCGGACGAGGGCGACCGGCGGCGTCCCGTAGTTGTTCATCATCGCCGCGTCCCAGCGCTGCTGCCAGGCCGCGGTGTCGGTGCCGGTCATTGCTGCTCTCCGTTCTCGTCGACGGTGGTGCCGAGGGATTCGTCGTCGCCCGCGGTCAGCAGGCGGGCCAATACGGCATGCGGCTCGCGGCCGTCGATCACGTGCGCGGCCCCGACGCCGCCGCGCACCGCCCGCAGGCAGGCCTCCATCTTGGGGATCATCCCCGAGTCCAGCGACGGCAGCAGCCGCTCCAACGCGTCGGCACCGATATGCGCCGTCAACGACGAGCGGTCCGGCCAGTCGGTGTAGAGCCCGGGCACGTCGGTGAGCATGACCAGCCGCTGCGCGCCGAGCGCCTCGGCGAGCGCGCCCGCCGCGGTGTCGGCGTTGATGTTGTGCGCGACGCCGTCGCGATCCGGGGCGATGGTCGACACGACCGGGATCCGGCCGGCGGCGATCAGGTCATCGACGGCCGAGGTGTTCACCGACGTGATGTCGCCGACCAACCCGATGTCGGTGTCCTGCCCGTCGACCACGACGGTCCGCCTGGTGGCGGTGAACAGGTGTGCGTCCTCGCCGGTGATGCCGACGGCATAGGGGCCGTGGGCGTTGATCAGGCCGACGAGTTCGCGGCCCACCTGCCCGAACAGCACCATCCGCACGATGTCCATCACCTCGGGCGTGGTGACGCGGAAGCCGCCGCGGAACTCGCCGGCCAGCCCGACGCGGTCGAGCATCGTCGAGATCTGCGGGCCGCCGCCGTGCACGACCACCGGATGGATGCCGCAGGCCCGCAGCAGCACCATGTCGTCGGCGAAGGCGGATTTGAGCGCGTCGTCGACCATCGCGTTGCCGCCGTACTTCACGACGACGACCCGCCCGTGCAACCCCTGCAGCGCGGGTAACGACTCGGCGAGCAACCGCGCCCGTTCGAATGCGGCGCTCATGACGAGTACGCCGAGTTCTCTTCGACGTAGGCGTGGGAGAGATCCGTGGTCCGGATCGACGCGGTGCCCGGTCCGATTCCCAGGTCGACGAGGAGGTGGATATCCGCCCCGGACAGGTCGACCTCGCGCGCGCCGGGCACCCCGACGCCGTTGCGGCAGACCTCGCTGCCGTTGAAGGAGACGGCGATTTTGTCCGGGTCCAGGTCGATCGGGGCGATGCCGACCGCCGCCATGATCCGCCCCCAGTTGGGATCGGATCCGAACAACGCGGTCTTGACCAGCGAATCGCGTGCGATGGTGCGCGCCGCGATCAGCGCCTGCTGCTCGTCGTTCGCGCCGGTCACCTCGACGACGACCCGCTTGGTGACGCCCTCGGCGTCGGCCATCAGTTGAGCGGCGAGGTCGTCGCAGACGGCGAACACCGCGGCGTCGAGGTCGTCTTGATCCACCCGGATCTCACTCGCACCCGAGGACAGCAGCAGGACCGTGTCGTTGGTCGAACAAGCGCCGTCGACGTCGAGCCGGTCGAAGGTCTTCGCCGTCGCGCGCCGCAAAGCCAGGTCGAGTTGGTCGGGGTCGACGAGGGCGTCGGTGGTCAGGACGACGAGCATGGTCGCGAGCGCGGGCGCCAGCATGCCGGCCCCCTTCGCCATGCCGCCGACGTTCCAACCGCCCCGGTGGTGGACCGCGGCCTGCTTGGGAACGGTGTCGGTGGTCATGATCGCGTAGGCGGCGTCGGTGCCGCCGGAGAGGCCGCCGGCCATCTCGTGCACGATCTCGGTGACGCCGGCCAGCACCTTGTCCATCGGGAGCCGGTCTCCGATCAGCCCGGTCGAGCAAACGGCGACCTCGATGGCACCGGTCTCGGTCCCCCAGTTCGACAGCTCGCGCGCCACGGCCTCTGCCGTCTGATGCGTGTCGCCGAAGCCTTCCGGCCCGGTGCAGGCGTTGGCCCCGCCGGAGTTGAGGATGACCGCGCGCAACCGCTTGGTCTCCAGGACCTTCTGCGACCACAGCACGGGCGCCGCCTTAACACGATTGCTCGTGAACACGCCGGCGGCACCGTACTCGGGGCCCTCGTTGAAGACCAGGGCGAGATCGTGGTTGCCGCTCGCCTTGATGCCGGCCGGGATCCCCGCGGCGCGGAAGCCCAGCGGTGCGGTCACCCCCTGGGTGCGCAGGAGCCGGTAAACGGGTTCGGTTGTCACGGGGCCACTCCCACGGTGGTCAGGCCCTCGGTTTCGCCGAACCCGAGGGCGAGGTTCATCGACTGGACTGCGGCGCCGCCGGTGCCCTTGGTCAGGTTGTCGACCGCGCCGACGGCCACCAGCGTCCCGGCGCGCTCGTCGACGGACACGGCGAGTTGGACGGCGTTGGAGCCGATGACCGACGACGTGGCGGGCAGTTGTCCTTCGGGGAGAAGGTGGACGAACGGCTCGTCCGCGTACGCCTTCTCATAGGCGGCCCGGATCTCCGACTCGGACGCGACGGTCCGCGCCGTACAGGTCGCCAGGATCCCCCGCGACATGGGTGCGAGGACCGGGGTGAACGACACCGCGACCGGTGAGTCCGCGGCGTCCGACAAAGCCTGGGAGATCTCCGGGGTGTGCCGGTGGGTGCCGCCGACACCGTAGGCGCGTGCCGAGCCGATGACCTCCGAGGCGAGCAGATCGACTTTCAGCGAGCGCCCGGCCCCCGATGTGCCGCTGACGGCGACGACGGTGACGTGCGGGTCGACGAGACCGTTCGCGAGCGCGGGCAGCAGCGAAAGGATCGACACCGTCGGATAGCAGCCGGGGACCGCGATCCGACTGGCCGATGCGAGCTTCTCCCGGTTGCCCGGAAGCTCGGGCAGCCCGTAGGGCCAGGTCCCGGCGTGCTCGCCGCCGTAGTAGGTCTCCCAATCGTGGGAGTCGGTGAGCCGGAAGTCGGCGCCGCAGTCGATGATCAGCGTCGCGGGCGGCAGGGCGTCGGCGATCTTCGCCGACGTGCCGTGCGGGAGGCCGAGGAAGACGACGTCGTGCCCGGCCAACACGTCGGGGGTCGTCTCGTCGAGCACCCGGTCGGCCAGCGGCAGCAGATTGGCGTGGTGCTCGCGCAGCAGCGTCCCGGCATTGCCCCCGGCGGTGAGCGCGCCGATCTCCACCTCCCCGGACGCGACGCGGGGGTGCCCCAGGAGCAAGCGCAGGATCTCGCCGCCCGCGTACCCGGAGGCACCGGCGACCGCTACGGAAATCGTCATGGAATCATTATGCGCGCTAATGCAATTGTATTCACGATTGGGTGGGCGCACCCGTGCTGCCGCGAGTCCCGATCGCGCGCGGCCCGCCACCGCAGGCGTCGACCAGCAACTGGAGTATCGGTGCGATCACCGGCGCACCGATGACCCATCCGACGACGGCCCACGCCAGGTTGACGTGTGCCAGCGTCGCCGCCAGGGCGCGCAGGCCGTCGCGCCGGTCCCCGCGTCCGGATACGTAGCGCATCCTGCGGAGATGCCCCGGGTAGTCCTCCGCGTCGCAGATGGTCAGCCCAACCGGCTCGTGCGCGACGATCCAGCCGGCCAATTCGCTGCACGGGTCGCAGCCGCGGGCCAGATAGACCCGGGCGGGCGGGATCGTCGGCATGGGCCGCCAGTGGGGCAGCCAATCCCGCACCGATGACCGGTACGCGCTCCACGCACGGCCGAATCTTCCGGCCAGTGCCTCATCCTCGACCCACGCGGCCATTCCCGACGAGAAGGCCGCGGCCACCACCGCGGCGACGACCAGGATCGGCATCGACAGCACGACCGCCGTGATCAGGATCAACACCGTTCCGCACAACTGCATGGGATTCGCGACGTAGGCGTACGGGCCGGTGGTGACCAACGAGTCGGGCGGATCCCACGGCCAGGGCGTCCCCCCGGCGCGCACGAACTCGACGACCGCCGCCAAGGCGACGAGGCCGACGACGAGGGCCAACTGAATGGCGATGACGTCGAGGGCGCCGCCGACCCGGTGGTCGCCGCCGGCCAGCCAAGCGGTGGACGGACCGTGCTCGGCGGCCGCGCCACCCAGCACCGGGATAGCGGCGAACAGCACGGCGGTGAAGAGCACGACTTGCAGGGCGACGCGAAGCCGTAGCCTGGTACGACTCAGCGTGAGCCCGGCCAACACCAACCCGGGGACCAGGCAGGTGAGGACCGCGGCGGTCTCGCCCCACCACCAGTCGTCGCGCAGCACGACGACCGGGTGCAGTGCGGCCATGCCGTACAGGTCGACGAGTACCAGGCCCACCGCCGAATATCGCAGCGGGATCCATCGCGATGCCAGCACCGGAATCATCGACCACGCCACCGCCCAGGCGACGAGCAGGTCGAGGGGGATCCGCATCAACGCCGGGCCCCCGTTCGCGAAGGCCCACCACCCCGTCTTCACGGCCAGGATGTTCAGGGCCGTCAGGCCGATCAGGTTCCAGAGCAGCGCGAGGACTGCGGCGCCTCGTCGACGATGGTCGGCGTCGGCGAGCCACAGCCCGGCTGCGAGCACGACCGGCACCAGCACGATCAACGGGCGCAATGCTGTGACGTCGACGTGCGGCATCAGGTGTGGTGGGCGTGCTGCATCGGATCGGGTGCCCGGGTGTCGACGGCGCGGATCAGGTAGTCGCCGGCCCGCTGGGTGACGAACCGCTCGATCGGGCCGAAGTACCAGGACGGAGACAGCAGCCGTGTGTAGTGCTGCTGCCATCGGACCTCGCTGCGACCGGCGCCGGCATCGCGCCAACTCACCTCGATCCGATCCCACCGCAGCCAGGTGGCGACGGGCGTCGTATCGGAGACCGGCACGAATACGACGGACCGATCGGTGCGCGCCGCGACGCGCAGCACCAGCGCCGACGGATGGGTACCCCAATGGTGCTGGGCTATCGGGCCGTGGCGGTGGTGTGCTCCGTCGAACTCGATGGTCCGCAGATCGCCGACGGCGAGCCCGCCGCTGTCGTGACGGGGCACCGGGAACCCGATCGCGAGAATCCCGGTCCGCGGTGTCGCGTCGAACCGCATCGGCAGCGCCAGCGCGTCGGCCACCCGGTCTTCGGGGACATCGATCGTCCGGGTGGCGGTGGTGGTCGCGGCACCGGGGAACGTAAGCGCGGGCGTGGTGCCCTCCAGCGCCATCGCGACGAGCATCACCGGCGCGATCAGCAGGAACGGCCCCCGATCATCGGGCCCGGCGGTGCGGTACCGGTCCAGCGACGCGGTGGCGAGGTACACGAACAGGTAGAAGATCGGCGCGGCCATCAGGACGCAGCACGCCCCCTCGCCGAGCACCGGGACCGAGAGGAGGAGCAGGATCGTGGTCACCTTCATCGCCATCCCGGCGGCCCGGCCCGCCGGCGCGGTGAGCACCAGGACGAGGGCGAGGACGATCGGGATGCCGACGTAGAGGGCCGCCGACTGGTATTGACCTTCATGCTTGACCAGTCGGTAGGCCAGTGCACCACAACCGAACGCGAGGACGAGCCCGGCGACCGCCCATTGCGAGCCGGACGGCCGATAGCCCCGGACCGGCTCGGCCGGTGGCCCGAACTCCCCGGGGAACTCGTCGCGGGACGGCGGATTCTGGTTGGTCATTGCGATCACCCTAGCCGGGCGATCGAGTCCTCAGCGCAGACGCGCGCCCACCGCGCTCGCGGCGTGCTCGACCGCGGCCATCTTCGCCGCGCTCGCCTCGTCTTCGGTGAGGGTGCGATCGGCGGCCCGGAACCGGAGCGCGAAGGCCAACGACTTCTTGCCTTCGCCCAGCTGGTCACCGGTGTAGACGTCGAAGAGTTCCAGCGATTCGAGCAGTTCGCCCGCCCCCTCGCCCAGTGCGGCGGCGACGCGCGCCGACGGCACGTCGGCGTCGACGACGACGGCCACGTCCTGCAGGACCGCCGGGAACACCGAGAGACTCGGCGCCGGGAGCTTCGTCGACGCCCCGAGCGCGTCGATGGACAATTCGAGCGCACACGTCCGTTTCGGAAGGTTGGCCCGCTCGCACACCGCCGGGTGCAGCTCGCCGGCCCATCCGACGGTCACCGGCTCCCCGTCGTGCGTGGTGACGACGCGGGCGCACCGCCCGGGGTGCCACGGCAGGCGGTCGTCGGCCTCGAGTTCGACGTCGACCCCCGCGGCGCGCGCGATCGAACGGACCGCCTCGAATGCGTCGGCGGCATCGGCGGCGCGACCGGGACCCCACGGTCCGGCGGGTTCGGCCAAGCCGGTCAGGACCGCGGCGACGTGCAGCGGCTGGTCGGGCAGACTCGCGTTCAGGCGGGCGATGTCGGCGTCGGACGGACGGTGGGTCACGTCCAGTGCCTCGACGGTCTCACCGCTGCCGGTGCCGCCGAGCACGATCTGGCCGATGGTGAACAGAGCCAAATCGCGCTGACCGCGGGCGATGTTGCGCCCAACCATCTCCAGCAGCCCGGGCAGCAGGGTCGTGTTGAGTTCGGGTCGATCGGACTCGAGCGGGTTGAGCACCGAGACGCTGGCGCGGCGCGGGTCGTCGGACGGCAGTCCCCAGGTGTCGAACACCCCCGCCGGCATGAACGGGTACGGCAGCACCTCGGTGAAGCCGTCGAGCGCCAACGTGCGTCCGATGCTGCGACGGCGGCGCTGCTCCGGCGTCAACCCGTGGCCACCCGGAGCGCGCGGCACGACGGCGGGGATGTCTTCGAGCCCCTCCAGGCGCAGCACCTCCTCGACGAGATCCGCCGATTGGCGCAGGTCGGGTCGCCAGGACGGCGGGGTGACCGCCAGCAGCCCGTCGTGTTCCTCGACCGCGCAACCGACCTCGCGCAGGCGCCGCGCCGAGGTGCCCTCGGGGTAGACGATCCCGGCGGTGCGGTCGGGCGCGTCGGCGGCAAAGGCGATCACCGGGGTCGGCTCGACCGGCAGCCGCTCGTCGGTCCACGCGCTCTCCAGCGTTCCGCCGGCGATCTGGACGATGAGTTCGGCCGCGCGCGCCGACGCGCGGGCGGTGATCTCCGGATCGACGGTCCGCTCGAACCGTTTGGCGGCCTCCGAACTGAGCTTGTGGCGCTTGCCGGTGCGGAAAACGCGAACCGGGTCGAAGGTGGCCGACTCCAGGAGCACGTTGACGGTTTCGTCGCCGACCTCCGTCGACGCTCCGCCCATCACACCGGCCAGGGCGATCGCCCCGGACTCGTCGGCGATGACCACGTCCTGCGCGTCCAGGACGCGCTCGGCCCCGTCGAGGGTGGTCAACTTCTCCCCCGCATGCGCGTTGCGCACGGTGATGCCGCCGCGCACGCGATCGGCGTCGAAGGCGTGCAACGGCTGTCCCGACTCGATCATCACGTAGTTGGTGACGTCGACGATCGCCGAGATCGGGCGGATCCCTGCGATGAGCAGGCGCTTGCGCATCCACCACGGCGAGGCCGCCGTCGGGTCGACGCCGGTGATGACGCGCGCCGTGTAGCGGGTGGCGCCGGTGGCGGGGTCGATCTCGACGGCGGTGCCGCCGTCGCCGGCGACTCCCGGATCGATGTCCGCCCCGGGCTCGCGGAAGCCGACGCCGAGGCTGCCGGCCAATTCCCGTCCGAGACCCCGGACCGAGAAGGCGTATCCGCGGTCGGGGGTGACGTTGACCTCGATCGCGGTGTCCGGCAAGCCGAGGAAGGCGCGCGCGTCGTCGCCCGGCTCGGCCGACCCGGCGGGCAGTACCAGGATGCCGGTGTGGTCGTCGCCCACGCCGAGTTCGGTGACCGAGCAGATCATGCCGTCCGACGTCTTGCCGTAGGTCTTGCGCGAGGCGATCTGGAATCCCCCCGGCAGCGTGGTTCCGGGCAGCGCGACGACGACGAGGTCCCCCTCGGTGAAGTTGCGCGCGCCGCACACGATTTCGCGCGGGGCGTCCTCGCCGACCGCGACATGGCAGAACCGGATCGGCTTCTTGAACTCGGTGAGTTCCTCGATGCTCTGCACCCGTCCGATGACGAGCGGGCCGTCGATCGCACCGAACGGCTCGACGTCCTCGATCTCGAATCCGACGCGGACGAAGGCAGCGTCGATCTGCTCGGCGGTGAACGGCTGGGCCTCGGTGGTGTCGAGAACGTCGGTCAACCAGGACTGGGGGACGCGCACGGTGGTTGCTGCTTTCGGTTGGTAGGTCGGTCGGTGTCTGCGGTGCGTCGGCTAGGCCGCCGGGCCGAAGGGTGCGGTGAAGCGGATGTCGCCCTCGACCATGTCGCGCATGTCGGAGATGTCGTTGCGGAACTGCAGGGTGCGCTCCAAGCCCATCCCGAAGGCGAATCCGCTGTACACCTCGGGGTCGATCCCGCTGGATCGGAGCACGTTCGGGTTGACCATGCCGCAGCCGCCCCACTCGACCCAGCCGGCGCCGCCCTTCTTACCCGGGAACCAGACGTCGACCTCGGCGGACGGCTCGGTGAACGGGAAGTACGACGGCCGCATCCGGGTCGTCGTGTCGGGGCCGAACAGTGCGCGCGCGAGCGTCTCCAACGCACCGCGCAGATGGGCCAGAGTCAGCCCCTTGTCGATGGCCAGGCCCTCGATCTGGTGGAACACCGGGGTATGCGTGGCGTCCAGCTCGTCGGTGCGGAAGGTGCGCCCGGGACAGGCGACGTAGATCGGCAGTTCGCGGTTCAGCATGGCCCGCACCTGGACCGGCGACGTGTGGGTGCGGAGCACCTGGCGCGAGCTCGCATCTCCCTCGCCGGCGATGTAGAAGGTGTCCTGCATCGAGCGCGCCGGGTGGTCGGGCAGGAAGTTCAGCGCGTCGAAGTTGTAGTGCTCGGCCTCCACCTCGGGGCCCTCGGCGATTTCCCAGCCCATGCCGACGAAGACGTCGGCGATCTGCTCGGCGATCACGGTGATCGGGTGGCGCGCCCCGACTCGTCGTCGCCCGCTGGGCAAGGTGACGTCGATCGATTCAGCTTCCAAGACCTCGGCATCGCGCTGCGCCGCCAATGCCTCGGTCCGCGCCGCGAACGCGTCGTTGACGCGGGTCCGGACCGCGTTGACGGCCTTGCCCGCGGCAGCGCGCTGATCGCCGGGCAGACTTCCGAGCGCACGTCGGGCCAACGAGACCGGGGCCTTCTCCCCCAGGTGCTCGGTCTTGGCCACGGCCAATTCGTCGAGGTCGGCGGCCGCCGCGAAAGCTGCGATCGCCGCGTCGGCCGCAGAGTCCAGCGCAGCAGGATCGAGGGCAGACGCGTCCACCGTGCCGGGGTCGATTCCGGAATCGTCGTTCTGTTTCGCCACGACCGTCAAGACTAGTCGATTGTCGAGGCCCGCTGACCTGCGGGTTGACGCTGCCCGACGCTGATGAGACGAGCACCGACCGCCCCCGCGACCGATACCGCCAGCATCGGCGCACCGGCCAGCATGCCGTCGCGGGCGAACAGCAGTAGCGCGACGCCGGCCACCACCACCAGGAGCAGCACGGCGGCGTCGCGGAACCGGTTCTTCGGCGTCGCAGACAACGTCGTTTCCCGACGATCGTCCCACCACCGGAGTGGATGGTTTTCCAACGGCGAGAGCAGTGCGACCGTGGGCACGAGCAACACCAAGAGCAGCAGAGTCTGGACGCCGACGACGATCAGGTGACCGGTCGAGGCCGGGTTGTCACGGGTGTATCCGAGGAGCATTCCGGTGCCGATGATCAGCCCGAGCAGCGGCAGGTGCCACAGGTACAGGGTCATCGCGGAGCGGTTTCCGAGGGCCACCCACCACCAGACACGCGGGCGACGGGCCCAGCGGGCGATCGCGCCCGCACCGGCGATGGCCAGCAGGCACAGGACGATCGCGTGGCCGGCGAGCAGCACGCTCGGCGGGCTCATGTTGGACAACCGCTGACCGGGGACCGTCACCATGGAGACGTCGTAGGGGCCGAAGGCCACCAGCCCGGCGTCGACGGCCAGCATCGCGAGAGCGCCGATTCCCGCAGTGCGCGGGCGGATCAGCCTCTTCGCGTAGGCGATGCCGAGGATCGCCGGGATCGTCCACGCCGTCGCGAAGGTGAGCATCGTCCATGTCGGTGCCGGTCCGTCGGCGTGCAAGCGCGCGGCGTCGCCGACCGCGGTCAGCCCGTAGCAGGCGATGACCGCCACGACAACCTGTCGGGTGGTCGAGATCCGCTGCAGGAAGGCGACCGCCGCCAGGATGACCAGATAGGCCCCGAGGAACCACAGGAGTTGCACGCCCAGGCGGGCGATCACGTCGACCGCCGCCGGAGACCGCATCCAGGTCGCCGCACCGAGTGCTGCGCCGATGGCCAGCAGGTACCACCACACCGGGCGGAGCAAGCGCTGCGACCGTCGGAACAGCCAATGCCCGGGCGCGGTGCCGGGCCGCAACCCGTAGACGGCGGCGGCCGCCCCGGCGAAGAAGAACAGCGGCAGGACCTGCAGGAGCCACGTCGCGGCTTGGAGCAGCGGGTGGTCGCCCAGGAGGTTGCCCAGGACCAGGTGATCTCCGCCGGGCGGCGGCGGTGCGACGGTCAACATGACCGAGTGGCCGGCGACGACGACGAGCAGGCTCGCCAGACGCAGCACGTCGACGACGCGATCGCGCGTGTCTCCGGTCAGTCGGTCGAGGTCGGCGGCGTCGATACGGCCGCGCGAGAGCTTCCCAGTGGTGGTCATACCTACCGATGATTGTCGCGCGCGGGCGACGCGTCGTCGGGGGAAATACTCAATCGCGGTGCCGGGGTGACGAGCCCTACGATCGCGAGGTGCGAGTTATCACCGACAACGACGAGATCGGCCGACGCGGCGGCGCCCTGCTGGCTCGGGCCGGCGACTTCGCGACGGTCGGCGGGGTCGTGGGGACCGGATTCGACGCCTATGCGCGGATTCTGCATCCGGTCTCCCGCTACGCCGACGACGACCGTCTCGGCGAGGACGGGCGCGTCGAGGTGAGCTGGGCGGAGGTAGCCGCGGTGACCGGCGCGACCATGCACCCGCAGGTCCAGTGGTGGGCGGTGCTGGGACGTCGGCTCGGCGACGACCACGGCGACTCGTACAGCGTCAACCTGCCCAACGGCTGGCACCTGAACGTCGAATACGAGGGCGACCTCCCCCCGGCTTTGCTGTCCGCCCTGACCGGCGTCTTGCGGCCGTTCACCACTACGGCTGACGTCACCGTCGCAATCTGGGCGGGCTGGGGCGAGTTGCGCACCGAGGTGTCGCTCATCATGTCGACCGGGCCGAGCACTCCGCCGGTCAAGCGGGAGATCGATCCGGCCGTGGCGGAGGCCGCCGAGCGCGGATCCCACTTCGCGTGGCCCGCCCGCGAGATGATCCTGTTCGACGCCACGCTGGGTGAGTTGGCCGACCCGGACTACGGCTATCGCGCCGGGCTCTGGCCGCGGGGCTTTCGACCCGGCCCCGGTCCGAACATGATTTGGCCGTCGGATCTGTCCTGGGCGGTCGCCACCGAGATCGACTTCAACTGGACCCTGGTCGGGGGTACGCGCGCGTTGATCGACACGATCCTGGCGGACGACCGGTTCGAGTCCTTCGAGGTGCACGAGGGCGATGAGATGACCTGGGAGTCGGACACGGTCAACCAGCGATGATCACACCGAGTGCCTCAGAGCTGCGCCCGGGCACTCTCGTATAGGCAGATCGCGGCGGCGGTGGCGAGGTTCAGGCTCTCGGCGCGCCCGCGGATCGGAATCGACACCCGATGGTCGGCGGCCGCCACCACGTCGGCGGGCAGTCCGTGGGCCTCGTTGCCGAACAACCAGGCGGTCGGCCCGGCCAGTACGTCGCCCGCGTCGGGAAGTCCGAGTTCGCCGTCGGCGGTCGTGGCGAGCAGGGTGAGACCGGCCGCGCGCAAGGCCGCCAACCCATCGTCGACCGACCGCTCCCGCGAAATCGGAAGGTGGAAGACGCTGCCGGCGCTCGCGCGCACGCATTTGCCGTTGTGCGGGTCCACCGCGTCGCCGAGGAAGACCACGCCGTCGGCGCCCATCGCGTCGGCGCAGCGGACGATGGTGCCGGCGTTGCCCGGTTCACCCGGTTCGACGGCGACGGCCAGCAGGCGTGGCCGCACCGCGAGGACCTCGTCCAGCGGCGTGTCGAGGAGACCGCAGACGGCGAAGATGCCGGGCGGCGTCGTCGAATCGGCAAGTTTGGCGACGGCACGATCGGTGATCACGAGCACGTCGAGCACCCGATCGGCGGCCAGCGCAAGGAGGTCGCCATGGCGCGCCTGTGCCGATTCCCCGACGAGGAGGACGCGGGCGCGACCGGTCTCGATGGCGGCCGTGACCGAGTTCGCGCCCTCGACGAGGAACAGTCCTTGTTCCCGTCGGGTGGCGGCGCGATGCAGTTTGGCGTACGAAACGACCCGCGACGAGCGTTCGGTGAGAACGTCCATCGCGGGTCGGTCCGTGCTGTGTGGCGAAATCAGGCGGCCGGCGCGTTCACGTCGTCCGGCAGCGCCTTGCGCGCGACCTCGACGAGGCCGGTGAAGGCCTGCGGGTCGCTCACGGCGATCTCGGCGAGCACCTTGCGGTCAACCTCGACACCGGCGGCCTTGAGGCCCTGGATGAAGCGGTTGTAGGTGATGTCGTTGGCGCGGGCCGCGGCGTTGATGCGCGAGATCCACAGCTTGCGGAACTCGCCCTTGCGCGCACGACGGTCGCGGTAGGCGTACGTCATCGAGTGGAGCTGCTGCTCCTTGGCCTTGCGGTACAGGCGCGAGCGCTGCCCGCGGTACCCCTTCGACGCCTCCAGGGTCGTCCGACGCTTCTTCTGGGCGTTTACTGCCCGCTTCACGCGTGCCATGTCTGAACCTCTTTACTTCGGTCTGGTTGGTCTGGTGGGGAGGGCTTAGCCGTTGCCGTTGAGCAGGCGCTTGATGCGCGGCGCGTCGTTCTCGGAGACGACGACGGTACCGTCCATCGCGCGCTTCTGCTTCGACGACTTGTGCTCGAGCAAGTGGCGCTTGTTCGCCTTCTGACGGACGATCTTGCCGCTGCCGGTCACCTTGAATCGCTTCGCGGTGCCCTTGTGGGTCTTTGCCTTTGGCATGGGTTATTCCTGTTCGTTCGCCCGGATTCCCATCCGGGATCGTGGACTCCGCCGTAGTGGCGCAGCCCCTGAGGTTTGTCGTGCGGCGGCGCTATTCCGATTCGGCGGGCGAGGCTTCGGGAGCCTTCGCCGGCTGTTCGGACTGCTGGGCCGCCTTGGCACGGGTCTTCGCGCCCTTGTGCGGTGCTAGGACCATCGTCATGTTGCGTCCGTCCTGCTTGGCCGAGGTCTCCACGAAGCCGTATTCGGCGACGTCGTTGCCCAGGCGCTGCAGCAGGCGATAACCGAGTTCGGGACGCGACTGCTCGCGACCGCGGAACATGATCGTGACCTTGACCTTCGAACCGGCTTCCAGGAAGCGGACCACGTGGCCCTTCTTGGTCTGGTAGTCGTGGTCGTCGATCTTCGGCCGGAGCTTCTGCTCCTTGATGACGGTCATCTGCTGGTTGCGACGCGACTCGCGCTGCTTCTGCGCGGCTTCGTACTTGAACTTGCCGTAGTCCATGATCTTGCACACCGGCGGGCGCGCGTCCGGCGCAACTTCCACCAGGTCGAGATCAGCTTCTTCGGCCAGGCGGAGCGCATTTTCAACACGCACGATGCCCACCTGCTCCCCATTCGGTCCGACGAGTCGGACTTCGGGTACGCGGATGCGCTCGTTGATGCGAGTCTCAGTGCTGATGGGGCCTCCTTGGTAGGTCGGTTCTGCCGTCCGACCGCCGCAAGATCGCGGGCCACGATGGAGCTGCCTCAACAAGAAAGCCCGTCGCGTACCGGTTGCGAGACCAATACCCGAAGGGCTCCGATGCCGACCAACACGCTGACGCCGGGTGAAACGGATTCACCCGGGGCGCGTCGGACCGTGAAACTGCGTCATTGCTGAACTGCGTCGCACGGTGGGAGCGGAACTCCACTTGCCTGCCCCGGTAATCCGGGACGGTCGCACTATGACAGTCTAACAGTCATGGCCGATGACCCCAATTCGATGTCCGAGCAGCCCGTCGACGCCGAGCAGGTGCGCGAATTGGGCGAGATCCCCGCCATCGAGGTCATCACCCGCGCGATCGTCATGCTGATGAGTTCGGCGGCCGAGAAACTCGGACTGGCCGAGGGCGCCTCGGAGGACGATGTCGACCTCGACGAGGCGCGCAAACTCATCACGGCATTGGCCGGACTCTTCGACGCCTCCCGTCGCGACCTGGGCCTGCACGCGAACCCGATCCGCGACGGCGTCAAGGGACTGCAAGCCGCGTTCCGCGAGGCCAGCGCCTTCCCCGACGAGCCGGGTGAGGGCCCCGGCGAGAAGCTCGTCTGAGCGCACCGTAGACATCTGAGGGAGACAATCATGTTCGGAAGACTGCGACGCGCAGAACAGCACATCGATCAGCTGCAGGCCCGGATATGGAAGCTCGAAGGCCTGATCGCGGAGCGCGCTGGGGTGGACGGCGACGAACTCGCCCGGCTCCTCGTCGAATCCGATCCCGGGCTGACCACCGAGGTGCGGGAGCTCGCCGAACAAGGTCAGACGGTCGCTGCCATCCGCGCTTACCGTGTCGCGACCGGTGCCGGGCTGAAGGCGGCGAAGGATGCCGTCGAGGCCTACGCGGCTCGTCTCGCTGCCTAGTCAGTCCGACCGTCCGCGCATGACCAGCACCGCCGTGTGCCCGTCGTCGGCATAGGCGGGGTGTTCGGTCACCACCGTCGCCGTCGACCCGCTACGCGTCGCGAGCCCGGCGGCCTCATCGGTCTGGTCCCGGTGCATCTCGACGGCCAGCACGCCGCCCGGCGCGAGCCATTCCGCGGCATCGACGATCAGCCGGCGGACCTCGGCGAGCCCGGCAGCCCCGCCGGCATGCGTCGCCACCGGCTCGTGGTCGCGGGCCTCCCCCGGCATCAGATCCAGCTCGTCGTCGGGGACGTACGGCGGCACGGCGGCGATCACGGCGACGCCGCCCCGCAACTCCGACGGCAGTCCAGACAAACCCGCCCCTTCGCAGACCCGTGCCCGCGGGCCCACATTGCGCCTCGCATAGTCGAGCGCGACGGGATCGACGTCGCTGACGACGACCGCCGCGTGGGGATGATCGCGGGCGACGACCGCCGCGAGCGGCGCGACCCCGCAATACGGCTCGATGAACACGGGGGTCTTTGAGTCAGGCGTGGCCCGCACTTCCCCACTCGCGACCGCCGCCAGCAATCGGCTGCGCTGTCGCGGGATGAACACCCCGGGCCCGACGACGAGGTCGAGTCCGGCGAATTCCACGATCCCGACGATGTGCTCGAGCGGCTCCCCGGCCACCCGGCGACGAACCCATCGGGCGAGTTGCTCGCCGTCGGCAGCACGCGACCGCAGGATCTGCGCCTCGTCCTCGGCAAACACGCAGCCGGCCGAGCGGAGCTCGGTCACCAATTCGTCCACGTCGGCGTCCACGGCCCTCGAGCCGCTACCCGACGTTCGCGACCCGCTCCGGCTCGAGGACCTCGGCGAGGAACCGGCCGGTGTGGCTCTGCGGGACCGCGGCGATCTCTTCCGGAGTCCCGGTGGCGACCACCGTGCCGCCGCCGTCGCCGCCCTCCGGCCCCATGTCGATGATCCAGTCGGCAGCCTTGATGACGTCGAGGTTGTGCTCGATCACGATGACCGTGTTGCCCTTGTCGACCAGGCCGTTGATGACCTTGAGCAGCTTGCGGATGTCCTCGAAGTGCAGTCCCGTGGTCGGCTCGTCGAGGATGTATGCGGTGCGGCCTGTGGAACGCTTCTGCAGTTCGGCGGCCAGTTTGACGCGCTGCGCCTCGCCGCCGGAGAGCGTCGGCGCCGGCTGGCCGAGCCGCACGTAGCCCAACCCCACCTCGACCAACGTCTTCAGGTAGCGGTGGATCGAGGTGACCGCCTCGAAGAAGTCGGCCGCCTCTTCGATCGGCATGTCCAGGACCTCGGCGATCGTCTTGCCCTTGTAGTGCACCTCGAGGGTTTCCCGGTTGTAGCGCGCGCCGTGGCACACCTCGCAGGGGACGTAGACGTCGGGCAGGAAGTTCATCTCGATCTTGATCGTGCCCTCGCCGGTGCACGCCTCGCAGCGCCCGCCCTTGACGTTGAAGGAGAAGCGACCCGGCTGGTAGCCGCGCACCTTTGCCTCGGTCGTGGCGGCGAACAGGGTGCGGATCTTGTCGAAGACGCCGGTGTAGGTCGCCGGGTTGGAGCGCGGCGTGCGGCCGATCGGCGATTGGTCGACCTGCACGAGTTTGTCCAGCTGGTCGAGTCCCTTCACACGCTTGTGCCGTCCGGGTACCTGGCGGGCACCGTTGAGCTTGTTGGCCAGGACCGACGCCAGGATGTCGTTGACCAGCGTCGACTTACCCGAACCCGACACGCCGGTCACCGCCGTCAACACGCCGAGGGGGAATGAGACCTCGACGTCTTTGAGGTTGTGCTCGTTCGCGCCCACGACCGTGAGTTGTTTGCGCTTGCTGATCGGGCGACGGATCTCCGGTGTCGGCAGCGTCTCCCGGCCGGACAGGTAGGCGCCGGTGATCGAATCGACATTGGCCAGCAGGCCCTCGTAACTGCCGCTGTGGACGACGTGTCCGCCGTGCTCGCCGGCGCGCGGACCGATGTCGACGATCCAGTCGGCCGCCCGGATGGTGTCCTCGTCGTGTTCGACGACGATGAGCGTGTTGCCGAGGTCGCGCAGCCGCACCAGGGTGTCGATGAGTCGGCGGTTGTCGCGCTGGTGCAGCCCGATCGACGGCTCGTCCAGGACGTAGAGGACCCCGGCGAGTCCGGAGCCGATCTGCGTCGCCAACCGGATGCGCTGCGCCTCACCGCCCGAGAGCGAGCCCGCCGCCCGCGACAGCGAGAGATATTCCAACCCGACGTCGAGCAGGAATCGGATCCGCGCCTGCACCTCTTTGAGCACGCGACCGGCGATGGCCTCCTCGCGGGCGCCCAGGGTCAGGCTGCCGAGGTACTCGGCACAGGCGGCGACCGACAGCGAGCTGACCTCGGCGATCGACTTGGGGCCGAACTCCGCCGAGTCCAGTGTGACGGCGAGGATCTCCGGCCGCAGGCGCGCACCGTGGCACACCGCGCAGGGAACGTCGCGCATATAGCCCTCGTAGCGCTCCTTCATCGCCTCGGACTCGGTCTGGTCCGACCGCCGCGAGAGGAAGGCCATGACGCCCTCGAACTCGGTATAATACGATCGCGTGCGCCCGTACCGGTTACGGAACCGGACGTGGACCTGGTGATCGCTGCCGTCCAGGATCGCCTTGCGCGCCGCTGCGGGAAGCTTCTTCCACGGGGCGTTGAGGTCGAAACCCATCTGATCGGCCAGGCCGGAGAGCAACCGCAGGAAGTAGTCCGCGTTGTGCCCGCTCGACCAGGGCGCGATCGCCCCCTCCGCCAGGCTCAGATCCGGGTCCGGGACGACGAGTTCCTCGTCGATCACCTTGCTGACCCCGAGGCCGTCGCACGCCGGGCAGGCACCGTAGGGCGAGTTGAACGAGAACGACCGCGGCTCGAGGTCGTCGATCGCGATGATGTGGCCGTTGGGGCAGGCCATCTTCTCGGAGAATCGTCGCTCACGCTTCGGATCCCCCTCGTCGACGTCGACGAAGTCGAGGACGACGATCCCATCGGCGAGCCGCAGCGCCGTCTCGATCGAGTCCGTCAGTCGCTGCTTGGCCGTCGCCTTCACGGCGAGCCGGTCGACGACGACGTCGACGTCGTGGCGCTCCTGCTTCTTGAGCGTCGGCGGTTCGGTCAGCGGGTACACCCGGCCGTCGATCCGCGCGCGGGCGAACCCCTGGGTCTGCAGAGCGGCGAACAGGTCGACGAACTCCCCCTTGCGCGACCGCACGACCGGGGCGAGCACCTGGAACCGGGTGCCCTCGTCCATCGCCAGGATCTGGTCGACGATCTGCTGCGGAGTCTGCTTCGCGATCTTCTCGCCGCACTGCGCGCAGTGCGCTGTTCCCGCCCGCGCATACAGCAGTCGTAGGTAGTCGTAGACCTCGGTGATGGTCCCGACCGTCGAACGCGGGTTGCGGTTGGTCGATTTCTGGTCGATCGACACCGCCGGCGACAGTCCCTCGATGAAGTCGACGTCCGGCTTGTCCATCTGGCCCAGGAACTGGCGCGCGTAGGCCGAGAGCGACTCGACGTAGCGGCGCTGCCCTTCGGCGAAGATCGTATCGAAGGCCAGCGACGACTTGCCCGACCCGGATAGCCCGGTGAAAACGATCAGTGAGTCACGCGGCAGGTCGACGTCGATTCCACGAAGGTTGTGCTCGCGCGCACCGCGCACGATCAAGCGATCGACCACAGCTATTCTTCCTCACGGTTGGTGCGGCGCCGCCCGTCCGACGCCCGTCAATACAGTCGCGTCCACATATACCGGCGACGTCTGACATTCGGAGTCCAGTCTATGCGCCGGAACCAAATCGGGCCTGTTCGCGGCTACCGTGGGAGCCATGACCGACATCAGCCCCGTCGACGACGATTACACCGGCACCGTCGCCGGTCCGCACCATCCGATGCGACGCACCACGGCCCACGCGACGATCGTCAAGATGTCGGTCGGCCCGATGGACAACAACACCTACGTGCTCACCTGCACCGAGACCGGTGACCAGTTGCTGATCGATGCCGCCAACGACGCGCCGGCCATTCTCGCGCTGCTCCGGGAGCTACCCGGCACTTTGCGCGGCGTCCTCACGACGCACGGGCACTTCGACCACTGGCAGGCGCTCGCGGAAGTGACCAAGGCCACCGGCGTGCCGACGACGGCCGGCCGCGCCGACGCGAAGGAGCTTCCCATCACGCCCGACAAATTGCTCGATGACGGCGACGAGATCACCGTCGGAAATCTCGTCCTTCGTGCGATTCACCTCGTCGGCCACACCGAGGGGTCGATCGCGCTGGCCCTGCACGATCCCAGCGACGACGCCGCCGGACCGATCTCCGTGCAGCTGTTCACCGGCGACTGCCTCTTCCCCGGCGGCGTCGGCAAGACCTGGCAGCCGGGCGACTTCGAGCGGTTGCTCGACGGTGTGACGACGAAACTGTTCGACGCCTATCCCGACGACACCGCCGTCTACCCGGGCCACGGCAGCGACACGACGCTCGGCGCGGAACGTCCGAAGCTCGACGAGTGGCGTGCGCGGGGCTGGTGAGTACCGGCTAACAGTCAGGTCGCTGCCTTCTTGATACGCGCGCCGAGGGCTTCGAGTTCGTCTAGAACCAGACCGGCACCCCAAACCTGGTCTCGCTTTCGACTCGTCAACGGACGGATGACATCGGCGTCGTGCAGTCGTTCGATGGCCGCATAGGTGCTTGTCGGCTTCAACCCGAGACGCTGGGCCACCTCCTCGGCGGTGAATATCGGAGCCGCAATCAGCGAGGCCGTGATCTTCGCAGCAGCGCTGTGGCTGCGCATGGGTCCGAGAAGGTGGTGCCAGTGATCGGGAATTGCGGAGAGGAGTGCAGCGGTACGCCGCGACTCGACGGCGGCGATACGTGATCCCGCTGCGAAGGAGCGCATCAGCGGTGCAGGATTTCCCTCGCGATAGGACTCGAGATCGTCGAAGTAGCGGTCCCGATGTGCCACCAGCGCCGATGCCAGTGGCACGACGACGGTGCTGGTCACGCCTCGTCGGCGCAGAATACTGTTGATCAGTGCCCGACCGATGCGGCCGTTGCCATCTGTGAACGGATGGACGGACTCGAACTGTGCGTGGGCTATCGCGACCTGGGCGAGCACCGGAAGGTCGTCGCGATTGACATAGCGAATCAGGTCCCGCATGTAGTCAGCGACGGTGTCCGGTGGCGGCGGGACGTAGAGCGCGTCGCGCGGCGAATGATCGCTGCCACCGATCCAGTTATGCATGTCCCGTAGGCGGCCGGCGTAGTCCCGCTCGAGAACCTCGTCGCGCATGAGTTCGCGATGGGCGGCCAGCAGGTCGTCCAGCGTGATGGCGCGGGTCTGGCTCACCGTGGTGAGCAATACGTCGGTGGCGGCGGTCGCAGACACCATCGATGTTGCCGACGAGTTCGCGCGTACGCCGTGCAGCGCCCGTGCGTAGTCATCGACCCGAGCATCGATCTCCTCGATCCGCGACGATGCGACGCACTCGGTGCGCAGCAGCATGGTCCCCAGCGCGCCGAGATCATCGGCGTACCCGGCGTCCAACGCCGTGATTTCGCGCAGCGCCTCCTCCATGTCGGCGGCCAGATCAGAGGGCACCTGTACATCCAAGGTGGCAATCATCGGCGGGAGGCTGACCTCCACCTCGGTCAGGACACGATCGGCTCGCACGCCTGCCCGGAACTGCTGCCGCCACGGCACAACCCGACTGGCGTGGGCCGGCCAGCTGACTGCGCCAGACGGCTCGTCGTCGTCCATGCGCCCCCTCCAACCCGAACTAGACCGACTATTATTTCGAGTTTATATAAGAAAGTCGGAATAGCGTCCAGATCAGTTCAGGTTTGCGGTCATCCCGCGAGGACGGGACCGGTGCCCGTGCGACGAGGGGAGGCCGTCACCGACCGGTCAGATTCGACTGAAACCGAGGATGTCGTAGGCCGACTTACCACCGCTGTCGGAAAGCTTCTCCCCTGCGACGAAACCTGCCTCGGTCGCCGACTGAACGATCTCGTCGACCTCGCGGATCGTAAAACGCGACCGAGTGAAGGGCATCTTGCGCATCATCTCCGGCCGGCCGATACCGATGACCATCCGCCCGTCGCCGCGGATGGCTTGCGCGGCGGCGCGGAGGAATGCGGTGAGGTCGTCGACGAAGTAGATCGTGTTCACGCACATCAGCGCGTCCAGCTGCGCGTCGGCAAGGTCGGCGATGTCCGCGGTGAGCGACAGCCGACCATCGCGTAGCGGACCGGCGAATCGGGATTCAGCGCGACCGAGCATGTCGGGCGACGCATCGCAGCCGATGACGCGCCCGTCCGGACCGACTGCCGCGAGCAGGGCCTCGAGCCCAGCACCCCCGCCGAACCCGACGTCGGCAACCGCCTGCCCCGGCGCGACGCGCAACGCGTCGACTGCGGAACGGATCATGGCCCCGTTGCCACGGTCGAGCATTCGCGCCACCACGCTGCGGCCGATCAGCCCATGGGGTCGCGACAGCTGGCGCGCGACCGCATCCAGCACGGAGTTCGTCGGCCCGTTCAAGCGTCCGCCATTGCTCATACCTAGATAATAACCATTGTCATTAAACTCACGTTGGACATACGGCGACCACCCCTCGGTCCGCGTACACTGGATCAACTGTGAGTCCCGACCCGCGCATAGTCGACGAGCAACGTCATCTCGACGCCGTCTACGGTCGTATCGACCGGATGCGGAGCACCACGAACCGCCGTCTGTCCGAAACCCTCGCCGAGAGCGGCGGCACCCCGCAGGCCCAGTCCGAGCGGGAGTCCTACGAGCGCCTCTACGTCGACGACCTGGCGAAACTCGACGCCGCCGAGCACAACCTCTACTTCGGCCGGCTCGATGTCCACCGGGATGGAGACGGTGCCGACGAGGGCCGCGACGGACAGCCGGAGACGCGGCGCATCGGACGCATCGGGGTCCTCGACGACGACGCCCAGGACACCACGCTGCTGCTCGACTGGCGCGCTCCCCTGTCCCGCCCGTTCTACTTGGCCACCCCGGCCGATCCGGACGGGGTGAGCGTCCGTCGCCACATCCGGACGAACAACCGCCAGGTGCGAACGGTGTCCGACGAGGTGCTCGACGGTCGGGCGGTGGACCAATCCGAAGACGGCGGAGCCGTGGTGACCCGAGGCGACGTCGTCAACGAGGCAGCGCTGGTCAGCGCCCTCAACGCCGCGCGCACCGGCGAGATGGTGGACATCGTCGAGACCATCCAGCGCGAGCAGGACCTGATCATCCGCTCGTCGCACCGCGGCGTCACCGTTGTGCAGGGCGGTCCGGGCACCGGCAAGACGGCCGTCGCCCTGCATCGCGCGGCGTACCTGCTCTACACCCACCGTGACCTGCTGGCGCGCAGCGGCGTCCTCATCCTCGGCCCGAACCCGGAGTTCCTGCGCTACATCTCGCAGGTGCTGCCGTCGCTCGGCGAGACCGGCGTCCTGCTCAGCACCGTCGGGAACCTGCTGCCCGGCATCGAGACCGAAGCCCTCGACCGTCCCGACGCCGCCGTCCTCAAGGGATCACTCGATATCCTGCCGGTTCTCAAGAGCCACGTGCGCTCCTACCAGTCACTGCCGCGCAAACCCATCACCGTCGAGTTCGACGGCTATCCGCTGAGCATCGACTCGGAGCTGATCAAGCGCGCCCGCACGAAAGCGCGCAACACTCGGCGCGCCCACAACCAGGCACAACGGGAGTTCCTCCGCGCCGCCCTCTACGGCCTGGCCTCCGCGCACGCCAGCCGCATCGGGTCGTCGTTACTCGACGGGACGCAGATGCTCTCGGGTGCGGAGATCGCCGACATCCGCGACGAGATGCGCGCCGACGACGATCTCGTCCGCGAAGTCCTCGCCTTCTGGCCGCGACTCGAGCCGGTCCGGGTCTTGACCGACCTGTTGACGTCCCCGCGAGCGATCGCGTCGGCCACCCGCGGCTGGTCCGACGAAGACCGGGCCGCATTGGAGCGCACCCCGAACGATCCGCTGACCGTCGGCGACGTCCCGCTGCTCGACGAGATCGCCGAGCTGATCGGCGCCGGCACCGACGACGACCGGGCGGCGCAGAAGGCGCAGTGGCGCGCGAAGCTCGCCGAGGCGCAGGATGCCCTCGACATCCTGACCGGCTCCGCCCCGCAAGACCTCGAGGACGAGATCGATCCCGAAATCCTCATGGCCTACGACCTCATCGACGCCGAACAACTCGCGCAGCGCCAGACGGTGACCGAATACCGGACGACGGCGGAACGCGCGCACGCCGATCGGTCGTGGACCTTTGGTCATGTGATCGTCGACGAGGCACAGGAACTCTCCGCGATGGCGTGGCGGATGGTGATGCGCCGGATCCCGAACCGCTGGATGACCGTCATCGGCGACACGGCCCAGACGTCGAACCCGGCCGGCTCGACGTCCTGGTCGGATGTGTTCGAGCCCTATGTCGCCAAACGGTGGCAACTGCACGAACTCACGGTCAACTACCGGACGCCGGCCGAGATCATGGTCTACGCCGCCCGCATCCTGGAACGCATCGACCCGAGTCTGACACCGCCGACGTCGCTGCGGGCGAACGGGATCGAGCCGACGGCGATCCGCGCCGGCTTCGGTCGCGCGACCCTCGACGCGATCAAGCTGGCGATCGACGCGCAGTGGCCGGGGCTGACCGGGATCATCGTCGCCGACGACGATCTCGACTTCGCCGTCGACGCGCTGGCCGAGCACCCGGATATCGCGGTGCACACGGTCACCGGCTGCAAGGGGCTGGAGTTCGACAACACCGTCGTCGTGGAGCCGGCCGCGATCATCGCGGAATCCGATCGCGGATGGAACGACCTGTACGTCGCCCTCACCCGCGCGACGCAACGCCTCGTCGTCGTGTCCGAAAGCGACTTGCCACCCGAGTTGGCGGACCTACCCGGGTGGCAAGAAAGCTAGAAAGCCCTCGCTACGTCGTGTGGACGATGAGGACGTCCACATCGGCCTTGCGCGCGGCGTCGGCGGGCACCGAGCCGAGCAGGCGGCCGGACAGGGTGTTGAGACCCTTGTTGCCGACGACCAGCAGATCGGCCTTCACGTCGACGACCAGCTGGAGCAGCGCATCGACCGGGGCGCCCTTGACGGGGCGCTGCTGGACGAGCTTGGCCCCGGCGGCGGTGGCCCGCTCCTTGGCGGTGCGGAGGATCTCCTCGGTCGGTGCGGAGCCGTGGACCTGGTAGGCCTCGTCCTTGAGGACGTCGGACATCGCGTTCACGTCACGACCCTCGTTCGGGAAGTACGCGCAGGCGATCACCAGCGTCGTCGAGTCCCCCGCGATCGCACCGGCACGCTCCACCGCCTTCATGGACGACTCGGAGCCGTCGGTGCCGACCACCACGGTGTTGTATGCAGACATTGATCTAATCCCTCCAGATTCGCATTCATCGCGAAGCATCGATTACTCCGCACCAAGGCTAGTTGCTGCCCGGACCACCTGCGGGACAATCGTAATGCTCGGCACAGTTGCAAACAGCACACATCCGCGCTTTATGAGATTCCCGCCGCATCCATCCCGCGCAACTCCTTCTTCAGATCCGCGATCTCGTCGCGCAGGCGGCCCGCCAACTCGAACTGTAGATCACGCGCCGCCGACATCATCTGATCGGTGAGCTGCCCGATCAGATCGGCCAGTTCGGCACGCGGCATCGCCGACACATCGCGGCGCTCGATGACCCCGGCGCTCGTCGATCCCTTCGGGTTGTCGCCCTGCGCACGGCGACCGCGAGTCGCGTTGCGGCCCGATCCGCCGACGGTCACCTCGTCATCCGCCTCGCTGTACACCTGGTCGAGGATGTCGGCGATCTTCTTGCGCAGCGGCTGCGGGTCGATTCCGGCCGCCTCGTTGTACGCAATCTGCTTCTGCCTGCGCCGATCGGTCTCCTCGATCGCGTTCTGCATGGAGTCGGTGATCTTGTCTGCGTACATGTGGACCTCGCCGGACACGTTGCGCGCGGCGCGGCCGATCGTCTGGATCAACGACGTGGTGCTGCGCAGGAATCCCTCTTTGTCCGCATCCAGGATCGCGACCAGCGACACCTCCGGGAGGTCCAAGCCCTCGCGCAGCAGGTTGATGCCGACGAGGACGTCGAACTCCCCCAACCGCAGTTGGCGCAGCAGCTCCACCCGCCGCAGGGTGTCGACCTCGGAGTGCAGGTAGCGGACCCGGATGCCCATCTCCAACAGATAGTCGGTGAGGTCTTCGGCCATCTTCTTGGTCAGCGTCGTCACCAAGACGCGTTCGTCGCGTTCGGTGCGCTCCCGGATCTCGTGGACCAGGTCGTCGATCTGTCCCTTGGTCGGTTTCACGACCACCTTCGGGTCCAACAGGCCCGTCGGACGGATCACCTGCTCGACGAATTCACCGTTGCTCTGCCCCAGCTCGTATGGCCCGGGAGTCGCCGAGAGGTAAACCGTCTGGCCGATTCGGTCCACGAACTCGTCCCAGGTCAACGGTCGGTTGTCGACGGCCGACGGAAGCCGGAAGCCGTAGTCAACGAGATTGCGCTTCCTCGACATGTCGCCTTCGTACATGCCGCCGATCTGCGGCACCGTGACATGCGATTCGTCGATGACCAGCAGGAAGTCATCCGGGAAGTAGTCGATCAGCGTCGCCGGCGCCGAACCCGCCCCGCGTCCGTCGATGTGGCGGGAGTAGTTCTCGATCCCGGAGCAGAACCCGACCTGCCGCATCATCTCCAGGTCATAGCTGGTGCGCATCCGCAGCCGCTGCGCCTCCAGCAGCTTGCCCTTGCTTTCCAACTCCGCGAGGCGCTCCTCCAACTCCGCCTCGATGCCCTTCATCGCCCGTTCCATCCGCTCGGGCCCGGCGACGTAGTGGGTCGCCGGGAAGATCCGCACGGTGTCGACCTGTCGGACGACGTCGCCGGTCAGCGGGTGCAGATAGTAGAGCGCCTCGACCTCGTCGCCGAAGAATTCGATGCGGATGGCCAATTCCTCGTAGGACGGGATGATCTCGACCGTGTCGCCGCGCACTCGGAAGCTGCCGCGGGTGAACGACATGTCGTTGCGGGTGTACTGCACGTCGACGAGGAGCCGCAGCAGGGCATCGCGGTCGATCTCGTCGCCGACCGCCATCTCCACCGACCGGTCCAGGTAGGACTGCGGGGTGCCCAGGCCGTAGATGCAGGACACGGAGGCGACGACGACGACGTCACGCCGCGAGAGCAGACTCGACGTCGCCGAATGCCGCAGGCGTTCCACGTCGTCATTGATCGAGCTGTCCTTCTCGATGTAGGTGTCGGTCTGCGCGATATACGCCTCGGGTTGGTAGTAGTCGTAGTACGAAACGAAATACTCGACGGCGTTGTTCGGCAGCATCTCGCGCAGTTCGTTGGCCAGCTGCGCGGCCAACGTCTTGTTCGGCGCCATGACCAGCGTCGGGCGCTGCACGCGTTCGATCAGCCACGCCGTCGTCGCCGACTTGCCCGTACCCGTGGCACCCAGCAGGACGATGTCGCGCTCCCCCTCCGTGATCCGCCGTTCCAGATCGTCGATCGCGGTGGGCTGGTCTCCGGCCGGCTCGTATTCGCTGACCACCTCGAACCGGCCGTCCGCCCGCTCGACCTCACCGATCGGACGGAACTCGGAATGCGCGAGGACCGGTTTCTCTGCTGGGAAAGCCATGTTTCACAGGATAGGCGCGACCTCTGACACTTGCGGCCCGCAAAGTCAGAGCCGACGGCTAGCTTGGGACCATGACCGCAACCGCCCATCCCGCCAAACGCGAGGTGTTCGACGTCCCGGCGATGACCAACACCGACAACAAGGGGTTCGTGCGCGCGGTCGAGACCTATCGAGAGACCGCCCACGGCCTCTACATGGATCGGTTCGCCGACCACCCACACTTCCACCGACTGGAGACCTGGCTGCTGCCCCGGCTCGGGCTGCGCGCCAACATCTTCCATTTCCGCGACCCCGAATACCGCCCGGGGCAACGGCTCTACATCGACGTCGGCGAGTTCTCCGGCCCCGATTCCGACGGCCGCTGGTATGCCGTCGACTGGTATCTGGACCTGGTCGACGTCACGGGCGAGCCGCTGCGACTCATCGACGTCGACGAGCTGTTCGACGCCCACGGCGCGGGTTTCCTCACCACCGACGAGTGCCAACGCGCGGTGGAGGCCGCCACCCATGCGCTCACCGGCGCGGCGCGCCACGGCGACGACGTCCAGGCGTGGCTCGACGAGGCCGTCGGCACGCACTTGACCTGGTCGGACCGCCCGTAGCCGCTGCTATGCGACGACGGTGACCCGCGCCGGACGCCCCGGGTCGGCCGAGGCGTACGCGCCGTCGCCGTCGGCCGGAAAGCCGCCGGCGCGCAGGAGGTCCGGCAGTTCCGTAGCCGCCGCCTCGTCGCGCGCGGTGATCTGCAACGCGGTCACCGCGCGGATGCCGGTGGCCGCCCCGATCACCTCGACCGCCGTCGCCCGCTCCCCCGCCAGCGCCCACAGCCGGTTGGTCAGTCGAGTGCCCAGCACAGCCGGATCGGGATCGGCGGCGACGAGTTCGGCGACCGGCTCGGCGACGATCCCGCGGCGGACGTTGAGCTCGTAGGGCACGAGGCGCTGGGTCCACAGGTCCGTCGCCTGCTGCGCCAAGTCGTCGTGTGTCCCGTGGTTGACCAGCCACGCATCGGCCACCGCGCGGCGCTGTTCCTCGGTGGCCTGGGCGGCGATGCGGGCCCGCGCGTCGGCCTCGTCGAGTCCGCGCGAGTTGACCAGGCGATGCACCCGCATCTCGACGTCGGCATCGACCACGATGACGGAGTGGAAGAAGGGCGCCATGTGCCCCTCCACGAGCAGCGGCGTGTCTTGCACGACGATCGCATCGCCGGGCGCGGCGTCGAGCAACTCGGTGGTGCGCGCGCCGATCAGCGGGTGGGTGATGCGGTTCAACGTCGCGCGCGACTCGTCGTCGACGAATGCCTTCGCGGCCAGCCCGGGCCGGTTCAGCTCCCCAGCGGGGTCGAGGATGTCGTCGCCGAACGCTTCCACCAGGGCGGCCAGCCCCGGCGTCCCGGCAGCCACCACCTCGCGCGCGATCTTGTCCGCGTCGATCAGGTACGCACCTCGCTCGACGAAGGTCGCGGCCACCGTCGACTTACCCGCGCCCATCCCACCAGTCAGTCCCACTCGGATCACGCCCACCAGTGTGGCAAACGCGGCATCAGAGTGTGCGGCGTGTCCCGCACATGCGATCCATCCGACGATTCCCTGGCCAAACCAAGTCGGCCGGGTTACAGTTAATACGGATTAACTGAAATGAGGAGCTCATGGCGGACCAACTGATCACCGACCCCGGCCCGGGAACCTTCGACGGACGCACCGTCGTGATGTCGGGCGGCAGCCGCGGCATCGGGCTTGCCATTGCCCTCGCGCTCGCCGAGCGCGGTGCCAACATCGTCATGTTGGCCAAGACCGACACCCCCGACCCGCGGCTGGAGGGAACCATCCACACTGCCGTCGAGGCCATCCGGCAGACCGGCGCGCAGGCCACCGGCGTCGTCGGCGACCTGCGCAAGGACGAGGACGTGGCACACCTGGTGGCGACCGCCGTCGACGAATTCGGCGGAATCGACATCGTCGTGAACAACGCGAGCGCGCTGGCGCCGACGCCGACCGCCGATTTGGAGATGAAGCGCTACGACCTCATCCAGCAGATCAACTCGCGCGGCACGTTCTCACTGACGAAGGCCTGCCTGCCGCATCTGACCACCTCCGACCACGCGCGGGTGATCACCCTCTCGCCGCCGATCAACCTGGAGCCGCACTGGCTCGGAAGATTTCCCGCCTACATGCTCTCCAAGTACGGGATGTCACTGCTCACAATGGGCTTCGCGGCAGAATGGGCCGATCGCGGAATCGCCGCGAACTGCTTGTGGCCGGAGACGACGATCGCCACCGCGGCGGTGAAGAACCTCCTCGGCGGCGACGAGGCGGTCGACCACTCGCGGATACCGGAGATCATGGGCGACGCGGCCGCGGTCCTCGCCGCCAAACCGGTCGACGTGACCGGACGGTGCTTCATCGACGCGGACCTGGTCCGCGAGGCCGGCGTCGCGGACCTGACCGTCTACGGCGGAACGGAACCGCTCGAATACGACTTCTTCGTCGACCCGTAGGGCCGATCCCCGCCTCAGACGACGGCGACACCCGCCGCCGCGAACCCGGTATCGCGTAGCTCGCGAACGGCCGCCGCATCGATCCCGGCGCTGTACTCCTCGAGGACGGTGGTCTGGAATCCGGCGCGAGCCGCGTCGAGCGCGGTCTGCTTCACGCAGAAATCCGTCGCGAGGCCGACGACGTCGACCGCGGTGATCCCCCGGCTCCGCAATACGTCGACGAGGAGTTCCCCGTCGCTCGTCGCCCCTTCGAAGCCCGAGTAGGCGGCCTCGTATTGGCCCTTGAACACCGTGACGACCGGAAGGTCGACACCGGACACGGCCCGGGCCAATACCGCGACGATGGCCGCGCCGGGTTTGCCCGCCTCGCAGTGGACCGGCCACGAGACCGCGAAATCGGGTTCCTGCCCGTCGCGCGCGAAGTGCTCGCCGGGATCGATATGCCAATCCTGTGTCGTCACGACGAGGTCGTACCGGGCGAGGAACCCCGGATCGCGCAGTGCTCCGGCAAGTCGATCGGCGACGGCGAGGCCGCCGGGCACGGCCAGCGAGCCGCCCTCGCAGAAGTCGTATTGGACGTCGACGATGATCAGCGCCTTCCCGGTCATGGGACCGATCCTAGTCGCCGAAACGCGACGACCCGCCGCCCTCCGGCTGGAGGTGCGACGGGCCGTTGTCCTGAGGGCCAGGTCGTGGTGGCGTTCGCCGTCAGGCGCTGGCGCCGAGTTCCGCGTCGAGACGCAGGATCCCCGAGCCGTCCTCGTTGACGATGCGTGCGCGTCCGAGGATCTCGCTGACGGTCGCCTCTTCCTCGATCTGCTCGTTGACGAACCAGTCGAGCAGGGAGCGCGAATCGATGTCGCGGGCCTTGTCGGCCGCGTCGTACAGCTCGCGGATGGACGCCGAGACGCCGCGTTCGGCCTCCAGCGCCACGTCGAAGGTCTCGGTGACGCTGGTGACCTTCACCTTGGGCGTCTTGATGTCGCCGATGACCGGATGGTTGTCGCGGTCGGTGAGGTGCTTGATCAGCTTGTCAGCATGGGTGAACTCCTCGACGGACTGCGTCTTGAGCCATCGGGAGATGCCGGGCAGGTTCATCAGCTCGAGTTCGATGGCCAGCTGCCGGTAGAGCATCGCCGATTCGTACTCTTTGATGATCTGCTTGATAAACGCCTTCTCAAGGTCTGCTGTCATCTTCATAGGATGTAATAGTAGGCGGGAAAAACGCCCTCTACCAGCAATGATTGCCTGCACTAAGACAACTTCGGCAAGCCTTTACGACGATAGGTTTCGCTTACCTGGGTGTCCGATGTGTCGGTATCGGCCCGGTACAGACAACGACTCCCCGACCCATTCCGGGCCGGGGAGTCGTTGTTATTCGATGAATGCTCAGGCGTTGCCGGCGAGCTTCTCGCGCAGTGCGGCGAGCTGCTCGTCGCTGGCCAGCGAACCACCGGAGGAGGCGGGCTCGTCCGAGCCGCCCTTGCCCTCGTCGGAGGACGAGGAGGAGTAGTCGCTCGGGGCGTTCTCCGCCTCGGCGGCCGCCTTCGCGAACTTCTCCATCTGGGTGGTGTGCATCTTGTGACGACGCTCCGCCTCTGCGTAACGCGCCTCCCAGGCCTTCTGCTGCTCCTCGTAGCCCTCGAGCCACTCGTTGGTGTCAGCGTCGAAGCCCTCGGGGAAGATGTAGTTGCCCTGCTCGTCGTAGCTGTCGGCCATGCCGTACTTCGAGGGGTCGAACTCCTCGGTGTAGTCCTCGTTGGCCTGCTTGAGGCTCAGCGAGATACGACGACGCTCGAGGTCGATGTCGATGACCTTGACCAGCGCATCGTCGTTGACGGCGACAACCTGATCCGGGACCTCGACGTGGCGCTCGGCCAGCTCGGAGATGTGCACCAGGCCCTCGATGCCCTCCTCGACGCGGACGAACGCGCCGAACGGCACCAGCTTGGTGACCTTGCCCGGCACGATCTGACCGATCGCGTGGGTGCGGGCGAACTGACGCCACGGGTCTTCCTGGGTGGCCTTGAGCGACAGCGAAACGCGCTCGCGGTCGAGATCGACGTCGAGGACCTCGACGGTGACCTCGTCGCCCACGGTGACGACCTCGTTCGGGTGGTCGATGTGCTTCCACGACAGCTCGGAGACGTGCACCAGGCCGTCGACGCCGCCGAGATCGACGAAGGCGCCGAAGTTGACGATCGAGGACACGACGCCCTTGCGGACCTGGCCCTTCTGGAGCTGGTGCAGGAACTCGCTGCGAACCTCGGACTGGGTCTGCTCCAGCCAGGCGCGGCGCGAGAGCACCACGTTGTTGCGGTTCTTGTCGAGCTCGATGATCTTGGCCTCGATCTCCTTGCCGATGTACGGCTGGAGGTCGCGGACGCGACGCATCTCGACGAGCGACGCGGGCAGGAAGCCGCGCAGGCCGATGTCGAGGATCAGGCCGCCCTTGACGACCTCGATGACGGTGCCCTTGACGGCCTCGTCCTTCTCCTTGAGCTCCTCGATGGTGCCCCAGGCGCGCTCGTACTGGGCGCGCTTCTTGGACAGGATGAGGCGGCCTTCCTTGTCCTCCTTGGTGAGGACCAGGGCTTCGACCTCGTCGCCGACGTTGACGACCTCGCTGGGGTCGACGTCGTGCTTGATGGAAAGCTCGCGGGACGGGATGACGCCTTCGGTCTTGTAACCGATGTCAAGCAGGACCTCGTCGCGGTCAACCTTGACGATCGTCCCTTCAACGATGTCGCCATCGTTGAAGTACTTGATCGTGGAATCGATGGCGGCGAGAAAATCCTCGGCCGAGCCGATGTCGTTGACGGCTACTTGCGGCGAGGAGATAGTGGGGGACGACATGTGTTGGGTTGCTCCGGACAGGTATCTAGTAGGTACAGGTTGTGGTTTGCGGTCATCCAGCACGGAATGCGCTGGTCAACAATGTGAGCACGGCAAGCTCTGCGAGCCCTGGTCACACGCGCGTCCAACATTACGCTAGGCCCCCTATCCTGCACAAATGCGCCGCCGGCGCCCACTCCCCGAGGAGAGAAGCGTGGTCCATTCTCTCGAGTTGGTCTTCGACGACGACACCGATGCGACGGTGATCGCCGAGATGAACGCGCTTGCCGATGCCGGGTTGCGCAACCCGCACCGCGATCAGCGCCCGCACGTGACCCTCGTCGCCGCGCCGACGATCTCCCCGGCGGCGTTGACCGCGCTCGCCCCGGCCGCGCAGCGCCTGCCGATCACCGTGCTCCTGGGCGCCCCGATCGTCTTCTCCCCCGACGGCGCCGACCGCGGATACGTGGTCGCCCGTTCGGTCGTCCCCTCCGCCGAGTTGCTCGGGATCCAGTCCACCGTCGTGCGGTTGGCCGCCGATCACGTCGACGGCGCATTCGACCATTCGAGGCCGGGCGGGTGGTCACCTCATGTGACGGTCGCACGGCGGCTCTCCGTCGACCGGCTGGGGCCCGCCCTCGAGATCCTGTCCACGGCGGCCGACCGTCCCGCGGTCGTCACCGGTATCCGTCTCTGGGACGGCGAGGCCAAGACCGAGACGGTGCTCCCGGGACGGGCGTGCTGATGGGGCCACACCAGCTCGGACCGGTCGACTCGACCGCCAGCGACCGCGCCAGCCGCTCCTGGTGGGACTCCGACGCGCAGGCCTACCACGACGAACACGGCGCCTACCTGGGCGTCGACCGGCGCGGCGGCGACTTCGTGTGGTGTCCGGAGAACCTGCACGAGGCCGACATCGGTCTGCTCGGCGACGTCGAGGGGCGCACCGTCCTCGAGATCGGCTGCGGCTCGGCGCCCTGTTCGCGCTGGCTGGCCGCCCACGGCGCCCACCCCGTCGGAGTCGACCTCTCTCGCGGGATGCTGGGCCGCGGCGTCGCGGCGATGACCGACGACGACCGGCCCGTGCCACTGGTGCAGGCCACCGCCGAACACCTGCCCTTCGCCGACGAATCCTTCGACCTGGTCTGCTCGGCGTTCGGCGCGGTCCCGTTCGTCTCCGACTCGGCGCGGGTGATGGCCGAGGCGGCACGAGTCCTGCGACCGGGCGGGCGCTGGGTGTTCGCCGTCAACCACCCGATGCGCTGGATGTTCCCCGACGATCCGGGGCCCGCCGGGCTCACCGTCGCGATCCCGTATTTCAACCGGACGCCGTACGTCGAGCGCGATGAGGACGGCGAGATCTCGTACGTCGAGCACCACCGCACGATGGGCGACCGGGTGCGCGAGATCCGTGCGGCCGGTCTGGTCCTCGACGACGTGGTGGAACCCGAGTGGCCCGAGGATTTCGATCAGGAATGGGGGCAGTGGTCGCCGTTGCGCGGCGCCTTCTTCCCCGGCACCGCCATCTTCTGCTGCCGCAAGCCCGAATAGCCACGGGGCGCCGACCGCCGCACAGCTGGCACACAGCGGGGACCGGTACCGTCGCCGCTCGTGTCAACGGGACGGAGCGGACGATGACGGGGCTGACGTACGAGCAGTCGGTGGTGATGGGATTGCTGCAGGGCGTGACCGAGTTGTTCCCGGTGTCGAGTCTCGGACACTCGCTGTTGGTCCCCGCCTGGCTCGGCGGCAGTTGGAAAGACCTGGTGACCCAGTCCGCCCAACGCGGTCACACCCCGTTCATGGCCTTCGTCGTCGCGCTGCACGTCGCGACGGCGGTCGCGCTCATCGCCTACTACTGGCGCGACTGGGTGGCGGTCGTCTCCGGGTTCGTCGACTCGATCCGCCATCGTCGGATCACCGGGGCCGACGCCAAGATGGCCTGGCTGCTGATCGTCGGGACCATCCCGGTCGGCATCGTCGGACTCGTCGCGGAGAAGCCGCTGCGCACCTTGTTCGCCAGTCCCCTGGCCGCCGCCGTCTTCCTCACCGTCAACGGCGGGATCCTGCTGGGCGCCGAATTGTTGAAGCGCCGCTCCCAGTCGGCGCCCGCGGGTCGGCATCGCCATGCCGGCGACGACGGCTCCGACATCACCGAGTTGGGCCTACCGCGGGGAACGGCCGTGGGTGCGTCGCAGATCCTCGCCCTGTTTCCCGGCATCTCCCGTTCCGGCGTAACCATCTCCGCGGGAATCGTCGCCGGGCTCGACCACGAGCGCGCTGCGAAGTTCGCGTTCATGCTGGCCACGCCCGTGATCCTGGCGGCCGGCGCCCTCAAGATCCCCGAACTCTTCGGCCCCGACGCCCACGGCATGGGCGGGCAGGTCGTCGTCGGGGCGGTCTGCGCGTTCGTCGCCGCCCTGGCCTCGACGGCGTTCCTCGCCAAGTTCTTCCACACCCGCACGCTCTACCCGTTCGTGGCGTACTGCCTCATCGCCGGGATCGCCAGCATCATCCGTTTCGCGTGACCACGACCGGCCCATAACCCCATTCCCGACGGGAGTAGCTTCGCAATCATGGCCCGCACAATCGCAACCGAGTCCGTCGTCGACCGCGACACCCTTCTGGCGTTCGTCCGGCCCCGCCACAACATGATCCTCGCGACACGCCGCGCCGACGGGGCGCCGCAGATCTCACCGGTCATGGCCGGGGTCGACGAGCAGGGGCGCATCGTCGTCGCGACCTACCCGGGCCGCGCCAAGACGGCCAATGCCAAGCGCGACCCGCGGGTCAGCGTGTGCGTCCTGTCCGACGGTTTCAACGGCGCGTGGGTGCAGGTCGACGGGACCGCCGAGGTCCTCGACATGCCCGACTCCGAGGACGGACTGGTCGACTACTTCCGGTGCATCGCTGGCGAGCACTCGGACTGGGAGGAGTACCGCGCCGCGATGCGTCTGCAGAACAAGTCGCTGATCCGCATCACTCCCACCCGCTGGGGACCGATCGCCACCGGCGGCTTTCCCGCCGACGTCGCGCAGCGCCTCGACGCGGCCGAATAGTCGGTCGCGGCGGACCTATCCGGTGATCCGCTGGCCGCTGATGCGGCCCAGCACGGCGGCGCCGAACTCCGCGGTTCCCATGCTGCCGCCGAGGTCGGCGGTGGCCTCCCCCGCCGCCAACGTCTCCGACAGGGCGGCCCGGATCGCCGAGGCGGCCGCGGCACCCCGATCGTCGTGTCCGCGGACCGACCACCAGTCGAGCAGCATCGCCGTCGATTCGACGAGTGCCACCGGATTGGCCCTGTCCTGCCCGGCGATATCCGGTGCGGCGCCATGCCCCGCCTGGGCCATGGCCTTCTCGTCGGAGGCGTTGATGGAGGCCGCGAGGCCGAGTGATCCGGCCAGCTCCGCGGTGAGGTCGGACAGGATGTCGCCGAAGAGGTTCTCGGTGACGATGACGTCGAAGTCGCCGGGACGGCGCACCAGCAATGCAGCCATGGCGTCGACGTGCTGCTCGTCGACGGTCACCTCGGGGTAGTCGCGCGCCACCGCCAGGCAGGCGTCGCGGAACAGTCCGGTGGTCATGGTGAGGACGTTGGCCTTGTGTACGACGGTGACGTGGTTGCGCCGACGGCGGGCATGCTCGAACGCGACCCGCGCGATGCGCTGCGAGGCGGCCCGGGTGATCACGCCGACGGCGAGTGCGACGTCGGGCGTCGGCATGAATTCGCCGGAGCCGAGCGCCATGTTGCGGTCGGCGTAGAGCCCCTCGCTGTTCTCCCGTGCGATCAGCAGATCGATGTCGGGGCGGACGGCCGCGACGCCGGGATAGGCCCGGGCGGGCCGCAGGTTGGCGTAGAGCCCGTACCGCTTGCGGATCACCGCACCCGGAGTGAGGCTGCCCCGGAACCGATCCGGGTAGCCGGCCGAGTCGTGCGGCCCCAGGATCCAGCAGTCCAGTCCGTCGAGTGCGTCAAGCGTCGCGGCGGGCAGCGGATCGCCGTCGGATTCGATGGCCGAGAGCCCCATCGCCAGTGGGACCCACTCGACGGTCAACCCGGCTCCGCGCACCGCCGCGTCGGCGATCTCGCGGACGACCGGGACGATCTCGGGTCCGATGCCGTCGCCGTCGATCACCCCGACGCGCAACTGCCCGTTCACAGCAGCTTCGCCAGGAACGCACGGGTCCGCTCATGCCGCGGATCGGCCAGCATCTTCCGCGGATCGCCGCTCTCCAGCACGACGCCGGCGTCCATGAAGATCAGCTGGTCGGCGACCTCCCGCGCGAAGCCCATCTCGTGGGTGACGACGAGCATCGTCATTCCCGCGTCGGCCAAACCCCGCATCACGGCGAGCACGTCGCCGACGAGTTCGGGGTCCAGCGCCGACGTCGGCTCGTCGAACAACATGAGCTTGGGCTCCATCGCCAGTGCCCGGGCGATCGCGACGCGTTGCTGCTGTCCACCGGACAGCTCGGCCGGATAGTGATCGGCACGATCGGCCAGCCCGACCTGGTCGAGGAGCTCGTACGCCTGCGCCACCGCCTCGTCGCGCGACTTCCCCTTCACCTGGATCGGCGCCTCGATCACGTTCTCCAGCGCGGTCCGGTGGCCGAACAGGTTGAAGTGCTGGAACACCATGCCGATGTCCCGGCGCTGTTTGGCGGCCTGTTTCGGGCTCAGCTCGTACAGTTTGTCGCCCCGCTCGCGGTATCCCATCAGCTCCCCGTCGACGTAGAGCCGCCCGGAGTTGATCCGATCGAGGTGGTTGACGCACCGCAGAAACGTCGACTTGCCCGATCCCGACGGGCCGATGACGCAGGCGACCTCACCGCGCGCGACGTCGAGCGATACCCCGTTGAGAACGCGCAGCGACCCAAACGACTTCCCCACCGACTGCGCCGAGACCATCGGCGTCATGAGCGCTCTCCCCTGCTGAAGTGCTTCTCCACGAAGTGCTGCCCAACCATCAGCACGCTGGTTACCGCGAGATACCAGGTCGACGCCACCAGCAGCATGGGGATCGGCTGGAAGTTGACGCCGGAGATGTCGGTGGTGCGGCCGTACAACTCGAGGCTGAACGGCACGGCCGCCACGAGGCTGGTGGTCTTGAGCATGCTGATCAGCTCGTTGCCGGTGGGCGGGATGATCACGCGCATCGCCTGCGGCAGCACGGTCCGTCGCATGGTCTGCGCCCACGACATGCCCAGGGCGGTGGAAGCCTCGGTCTGCCCCGGTCCGACCGAGTTGATCCCGGCGCGCACGATCTCCGCCATGTAGGCGGCCTCGTTGAGGCCCAGCCCGATGACCGCGAAGAAGAAGGCGGCGTTGAGCGTCTGGATGTTGATGTGCGCGAACTCGGCGACGAAGGGGATGCCGAGGTCGATGTGCTTGTAGATCGAGCCGAACAGCCCCCAGAACACCAGCTGCACGTACACCGGTGTACCGCGGAAGATCCACAGGTAGACCCACGCGCAGTAGCGCAGCACCGGGTTGTCGGTCAGGCGCATCACCGCCAGCACGACTCCCAACACGACCGCGATCAGCATTGCCAGCACCGTCAGCGCCAGCGTGTAGCCGACGCCGGCCAACACCCGGGTGTCGAAGAGGTAGTCCGCGTACGTGGACCAACGGTATGCGGGGTTGGTGGCCGCGCCGTAGACGAAGAGCCCGGCGAGGACCAGCACGACCGCGGCCGCCAGCCACTGCCCGGGGTGGCGCAGCGGCACCGCTTCGATCTGGGCGTCCTGTTCGGCGGGGTGCGCCACCAGTCCTACTCCTTCGCGCCGTTGATCACCGACGTGTGAATCATTCCAGCAGCGACACCCCAATGGTGGGAGATCCTCCCGTAGTAGCCGTGATCGATGAGGTACTGCAGGGCGTCGCGCAGCGCGGGACCCAGCGCCGAGCCCTTGGCGACGGGCATTCCGTAGGGCGCCGAGTCGAAGGTCGGCCCGACCGTCTCCAATTGCCCGTCGGTCTTCTTCACCGCGTACTCGGTGACCGGGGAGTCGGCCGACAGCGCGTCGGCCTGCCCCAGCAGCACCGCGTTGACCGTCGCGTCCTGGTTCTCGAACTTCACCATGCGGATCGGCTTCTCGCCGCGCTTGACGCAGGCCGCCGACTTCGCGGGTACCTCTTCGGTGAACTGCACCGTCGCCGCCTTCACCGAGACGCGGTGGCCGCATGCGGTTTCCGGTGTGATGTCGGTGCCGGTGCGGCGCGCCCATCGGATGCCGGCGGTGAAGTAGTCGACGAAATCGACTTGCTTCTGCCGTTCGACGGTGTCGGTGAACGCCGAGATCCCCATGTGGAAGGTGCCCGCCTGGATGGCCGGGATGATCTTGGCGAACTCGGATTCGACGAAGCGCACCCGCAGGCCGAGTACCTGGGCCAGGGCGCGGGTCACGTCGATGTCGTAGCCGATGATCTCGCCGTTGCGGTTCTTGAACTCGTTCGGCTGATACGGCACATTCGTCCCGACGATCAGCACTCCGCCATCGCGGATCGAAGACGGGACGAGTGCGGCGATGTCCGGTTGCACCGAGACCGGCACGGTGATCGGCTTGGTGTCCAGCGCAGACTCGTCGTTGGTACACCCGCCGACGAACATGAGCACCGCCGCCGCGGCGATCCCGACGACTCGACGGGTGGTCATCAGTGCGCCGCGTCGTCCCAGGAGCGGCCGTAGCCGATCGACACGTCCAGCGGCACCGACAGGCTGATCGCCCCGCCCATCTCCTCGCGCACCAGCGCCTCCACGGCCTCCCGCTCCCCGTGCGCCACCTCGAGCACCAGCTCGTCGTGGACCTGCAGCAGCATGCGGCTGCGCAGCCCGTCGGCACCCAGGCGCCGGTGCACGTTGATCATCGCGACCTTGATGATGTCGGCGGCGCTGCCCTGGATGGGGGCGTTGAGAGCCATCCGCTCGGCGGCCTGACGCCGCTGCCAGTTGTCGCTGTTGAGGTCGGGCAGGTAGCGGCGCCGGCCGTACACGGTGGCCGTGTACTCGTTGCGCCTCGCCACGTCGACGACGTTGTGCAGGTAGTCGCGCACCCCGCCGAACCGCGCGAAGTACGCCTCCATCTGCTCCTTGGCCTCGTCGCGGGAGATCCCCAGCTGCGCGGCCAGACCGAAGGCGGACAGCCCGTAGGCCAACCCGTACGACATTGCCTTCACCCGATGACGCATCTCCGCTGTCACCCCGTCGATCGGCACGCCGAATGCGCGCGCCCCGACGAAGTTGTGCAGGTCCTCGCCGGTGTTGAAGGCCTCGATCAGCCCCTCGTCCTCGGACAGGTGGGCCATGATCCGCATCTCGATCTGGCTGTAGTCGGCGGTCATCAGGCAGTCGAAGTCGGTGCCGCCTGCCATGTCCTCGGTGACGATGAACCCGTTGCGGATCTGCCGTCCGGCCGGGGTGCGCACCGGGATGTTCTGCAGGTTGGGGTCGGTCGACGAGAGTCGCCCGGTGGCCGCGACGGTCTGGTTGAACGTAGTGTGGATGCGGCCGTCGGGTGCCACCGACTTGAGCAACCCCTCGACGGTGACCTTCAGCCGCGTGGCGTCGCGGTGGTCCAGGAGGTGTTCGAGGAAGGGATGTCCGGTCTTCTCGTAGAGGCTCTGCAGCGCGTCGGCGTCGGTCGTGTAGCCGGTCTTGGTCTTCTTCGTCTTCGGCATCTCGAGCTTGTCGAAGAGGATGGTCTGCAACTGCTTGGGCGAGCCGAGGTTCACCTGCTCGCCGATCACGTCGTAGGCGGCGTCCGCGGCGGCGCGGACCCGCTCGGCGAACCCCTCCTCGAGGGTCGAGAGGTAGTCGGTGTCGACGCTGATACCGGTGGCCTCGAGGTCGGCGAGGACGAATAGCAGCGGCAGCTCCACGTCGGCGAGCAGGTCACGCACAGACAGGCGCTCCAACTCCTCGTCGAAGGCCGTCGCGAGTTCGGCGACCGCGCGGGCGGACAGCATCAGTTCGTCGGCGCGCTTCGCGTCGTTCTCGTCGTCGCCGTCGAGCAGCGAGAGCTGGCCGTCGTCGGGCGCGGTCGTGTCGACGCGCAGTTCGCGGCGCAGGTAGCGCACGGCGAGGTCGTCGAGGTTGAAGCTCCGCTGCCCCGGCCGCGCGAGGTAGGCGGCCAGCGCGGTGTCGCTGCTGACCCCGGCCAGCTTCCAACCGCGCCCGCGCAGCGCGTGGAAGGCCCATTTCGCCTCGTGGAGGGCCTTGTCCGCGGACGGGTCGGCGAACCAGTCGCCGAGCGCCTCCTCGTCGTCGGGGGTCAGCGTCGTCGGATCGACGAAGGCGCACGCCTCGTCGGCGGCGGCGATCGCCACGGCGTCGACGTCGGAGTCGACGACCCGCTGCGGACCGCTGACCATGACGCCGCTGCGCCCGGTGCGCGCGTGCGCGTCCAGCCAGGCGCGTACTCCGCCGGGCGCAAGGACCTCCCCGTCGACGTCGAAGCCGGATTCGGCCTCGGGTTCCGGCGAGGACAGGGTGGAGAAGAGGCGGTCGCGCAGCACGCGGAACTCGAGGTCGTCGAACAACTTGTGGATCTGCTCGCGATCCCAGCCGGCCAGCGCGAGGTCGTCGGGGCCGAGCGGCAGGTCGACGTCGCGCACCAGCTCGGTCAGCTCCCGATTCGTCAGGACCGAGGAGAGGTGGGTTCGCAGGGCGTCACCGACTTTGCCGCGCACCTCGTCGACGTGGTCGACCAGGCCGGCCAATGTGCCGTATTCGCGGATCCACTTCGCGGCGGTCTTCTCTCCGACGCCCGGGATGCCGGGCAGGTTGTCCGACGGGTCGCCGCGCAGTGCCGCGTAGTCCGGGTACTGCTGCGGCGTGAGGCCGTATTTGGCCTCCACCTCCTCCGGTGTGAACCGGGTCAATTCGGAGACGCCGCGCTTCGGGTAGAGGACGGTGGTGTCCGGGTCGACGAGCTGCAACGCGTCCCGGTCACCCGTCACGACCAGGACCCGGTAGTCCTTCGCGCGGGCCTGGGTGGTCAACGTCGCGATGACGTCGTCCGCCTCGTAGTTCTCCACCGCGAACACCGGGATGGACAGGGCGCCGAGGACTTCTTTGGTGAGATCGACCTGCCCGCGGAACTCGTCGGGAGACTTGTCGCGCTGCGCCTTGTACTCCGGGTACCGCTCCGAGCGGAACGTCTGCCGCGACACGTCGAAGGCGGCGGCGATATGCGTCGGCTCCTCGTCGCGCAGCAGGTTGATCAGCATCGACGTGAAGCCGTAGACGGCGTTGGTGGTCTGCCCGCCCGCGGTCTTGAAGTTCTCCGCGGGCAGCGCGAAGAACGCCCGATAGGCCAGCGAGTGCCCGTCGAGGAGCATGAGCAACGGTCGGTCGTCGCCGGTGGTCGCGGCGGCATTCTTCGGTGCGGTCTTCTGCGCTGGGCTCACAGTGCGCAAGTCTAGTGGTGGGCACCGACGGCCGGCCGAGGGTCATCGACGCCGGGCGAACCCCGACCGGTCACCAGGGATGTTCTTCCTTGATGGTGAAGTAGGAGCCGCGGATCGTCCCCGCCAACTTGGAGCGCTGCCGGGCGAATTTGAACTTGTCGGCGAGTTCGGCGGGCACGTCCATCCCCTCCGAAAGCTTGAAGCCGACGGCGCGCTTCTTCGGGTCGTCGACGGTGTACATCACGTTGATCGACAAGCCGCTCCGATAGAAGACGTACGCCATCCGGATGCCCTCGACCTCGAAGGCCGAGGCCTCCAAGGCGGGTGAGGCAATCGCGATGTCGCGCTCACCGAGAACACCGTCGATCCAGGCGATCGTCGCCGACGCCTCGTCGGCGGGATCGAGGTCGAGATCGTGGTCGTACTTGTTCTTGAGGTAGCGTGCCTCGTTCGCGCGCAGTCCGGCCAGCGCCTCCGCGACCGGCGAAGACTCGAGCCCGACGGTGGAGACGTCGGTGAAGTCGACGATGTAGCCCATGCGATCCCCTCGTGATCGGTTCTGTGACGAGATTAGTGCTTCTCGACGACCCGGTAGAGCCACACCGAGTTGCCGATGAGATCGCCGGTCGGCGCCCATTGGTAGCGGCGCGACAGTCCGTTTCCCGAGTACGTGGCGACGTAGCCGCGCAGCTGCTCGCGGTTCTGCTTCTTCGCGGCGATCCCGCGGATCAGGATGGTCGCGAGGTCGTAGGCCTCCAGCGAGTACCGGGCGGGCGGCGCACCGAACTTGGCGGTGTAGGCCGCGGTGAAGGGGTCGGCGTCGGGCGCGCAGGAGCAGGACAGGTTCGCGCCGGATGCTGCATCTCCGGCCAGGTCGACGAACCGCGCGTTGTTGGCCTCGCTGCCCGCGGCGATGCGTACCGCGGGCGCCGCGCGGCGCAATGCCGCCGCGAACGGTCCGGCGTCGGCGGCCGAGCCGGCGAAGAACACCCCGTCGGCACCCGCCTTGGTGATGCTGTCGAGTTTCGGACCGAAGTCGGTGGCACCGCGTCGCAGGCTCGAACTGCAGGACGCGTCGGCCACCGGTCCGAGGCCCTGGGTGACCGCGCGCGCCAGCCCGGCGCCGCCGTCGGTCTCGTCGGCGATGACGCACGCTTTCTTCCAACCGGCGGTTCCGGTCAGGTACCCGGCGATCGCCTCGCCCTGGACGTCGTCGTTGTTGACGCCGCGGAAGAAGGACTTCCAGTGCCGATCGGTGAGCGTGGGGGCGGTCGCCGACGGACTCAGCACGGGGATCCCCGCCTCGTTCAGAATCGGAACGGCGGCCAGCGCGTCCGCCGAGGTGAGCGGCCCGACGACGCCGATGACGTCCTTGTCCGCGACGAGTTTGCGTGCCTGTGCCGCGGCGGTGACGGTGTTGCCCTTGGAGTCGACGCGGGCGAGCACGAGCGGGCAGTCGCGGTTCGCCGCGTTGTGCTGGTCGACGGCCAGCTGCGCGCCGTTGGCGATCGCCGCGCCGGCGACACCGTCGTTCGACGAGAGGTCGCCGGTGACCGCGATCGTCAGTCGCCGACACTTGGCGTTGCCGGCGCCGGCGGGGTTCGCCGGATCGGTCGGCGCGGGGGCGTCGAAGCGGTGGCCCTCGAGGTTGATCTGGCCGCGTGCCGTGATCGTCAAGTCGAGGGTCTTCTCCGCCGAGGTAACCGGTGCCGCGAGCGCACCCGGCGAGGGGGCGCCGGACTGATACGCCGACGGGGTGGCCGGTTCCTCCGACGACGCGCACCCGGCGACGAGCCCCGCGCTGACGATCGTTGCGCCGATGGCCGCCGACACCCGCCGAATACCCATGCGTCCTCCGCTACGACTGGACGTTCTCGATGACAACCTCGGCCACCTGCTTCATCGTGGTGCGCCGATCCATCGCCGCGCGTTGGATCCACGCGAACGCCTCCGGCTCGGTCATCGCGTGCTGACTCATCAGCAACCCCTTGGCGCGGTCGATCAGCTTGCGGGCCTCAAGGGTCTCCTGGACCGATTCGACCTCGGCCTCCAGCGCCTGCAGCTCCCGATAGCGACTGACCGCGACCTCGATCGCGGGCGTCAGGTCGGCCTTGGAGAAGGGTTTGACGAGGTAGGCCATCGCGCCCGCGTCGCGGGCCTTCTCGATGAAGTCGCGCTGGCTGAACGCGGTGAGCATGACGACCGGGGCCAGGCGCTTCGCGGCGATCTCGGTGGCCGCGTCGATCCCGTCGCGCACCGGCATCTTGATATCCATGATCACCAAGTCGGGCGAAAGGCTCTCGGTGAGGTCGACGGCGACCTGCCCGTTGGGCGCCTCCCCGACGACCTCGTAACCCTCTTCGCGCAGCATCTCCACCAGGTCCATCCGGATCAGCGAGTCATCCTCGGCGACCAGAACCCGGCCCGGCGGGCGATCGTCGTCGGCCACGTGTGTCCTCTCCCTCGGCTGCGGTGCTAGGTGATGACACTACCGGGAGCGGTTGGCACCCTGCGGGAATCATCTACTAAACTCGGATCCCACGCCCTCGTAGCCCAATTGGCAGAGGCAACGGATTCAAAACCCGTCCAGTGTGAGTTCGAGTCTCACCGAGGGCACCATATGACCAGCGAATATCGTTGCTGGTCAGGCGATTATCTCGCTCAACTACCGCGCCTCGCGCACCACGATTGGCTGCACTTTGACTACATTCGGCGCGAACACGAGCCCACCGAGGCGCTGATCGTGGGCGTCGGCGACCGCCTCGGCATCCTTGTCGAACAGGTCGGCGTAAGTGTCCAGCGTCATCGCCGAGGTGTGGCCCAGCATCTTCTGCACCGCCTTGTTCGCACCCGCCGACACCGCGAGCGACGCGGCGGTGTGGCGCAGATCGTGCGGCGTGACCCGAGGGAACACCGCCGTGACCGGCTCACCGTCGGAGCTGCGCTGCCGTTCCTCGGCGCGCTGCGAGAGTCGAGGCGATCTCGGTCGGGTCGCGGTATCCGTCGACAACGTCGGCCGCGTCGCGTGCCCGGTCGAGTGACGCTCTCGGCGGTAGCGGCTCGCCGTCGACGGCGAGACCAAGCTCGGCCGCAGCCTCTCGCCGACGCCGCTCCCGGGTCTGCTTGTGTAGGTCAGTAGTACTCATTTCGATTTACTCCCTCAGAGCTGACGCCGAACGCGAACCGACCCCGTCGAGGTGTCTCGACGGGGTCGGTTCGTTTGTCGGTCAGCCGGTTGGGGCGGGCTGTGGAGTGGGTGCTGGTGGTGGCTGAATGACTGTCGTTGTTACCGCCGGTGGGACCGGCGGGTTAGGCGGCTTCGGCGCATCGTTCCCGCGAATCAGCGCAAACGGCGTCTTGCTCCAAGTCGACTGCGGCGTACCCAACATCTGGCGTTGCGTGATCGATTGCGTCGGAACGAGGTGGACTTTATGGTCAGCGTCCATGTATTTTGTCCATCGCACATCGGAAGACAGCACGTAGACCGGCGCTAGTTGTGTCTCGCCGACAGTTAGGCGCTCTTGGGGGAGCCACACCCCGAGGAATCCGAGCCAGACAATGAGCGGAGCGACGAGCAGTGAAATTCCGAGAGCTTTCGAGACCTTCTGAGCAATCGCGCCGACCCGCTCGCCCCAAGGCGCTGGCAACCTTGTTGCCAGTTGGACAACCCCAACCATGAAGACGAGCAAGACGCCGAATATGACGGCGTTGAAAAGCATGTAACGCAACGACATTGCAAAGAAGTCGATTACACAGATTACGACGAACCAGACAACTAAAGTCGTCAGTTTGGGCCGGTTCTGGCCCCTAGGTGCAATCGCCATGAGGATTATCAGTAAGAACACCCAGGTCAGCGCTGTGCTCAAGAGCGGCAACGCAGTCGCGAGAACCAGTGCCGTCACGTTCAGATTCTCGGTCAGCGACCGCAGCGTCTCGGCGTCGCCACGTGAAACAATTGCCAATTGCAGGCACGCCATCCCGATGGGGATCAAGCCCAGCAACCACAACGACATCGAGCTGTTGTCGCGTCGGGGTTTGTTCGGACGTCGTGACTGCATGGCAGTCACGACTCCCGTTGCCAGTTGAGTCAGACCCTCGCGAATCTGCTCTCGCTGGGCGTCATCAGGGCTTTGGGCAGTCGTCATGCGAAGTAGGTTAGCCTCCACGTCGGACATTTCTGACGTAAACCGACCCCGTCGAGAACACCTCGACGGGGTCAGTTCGTTTGTGCAGGTAGAACGGGTGATCGAGTGGCTAAACTTTGGCTACATGTTCGGTTGATAGGTGTTGATCCGAGTTGATCCAACGTAATCCGAATATCGCTGCCCACCAGTCGGTTACGTCGATCTCCCGAGGTAGCGGCGAGGCGCGTTTAAAGTTCGAGTCTCACCGAGGGCACCACCGAACAGCGCGAATGGGAAGTAGACGCCTCGAGTCTGCGTGCGATCCGCCACCTACCCGCCAAATACGTCGGGGCCCCAGGTCAGCGCGGCACCGTGTGATCGGCCGAACGAAGTCCGCTTGACGCCGCCCATCGCTCGTTGAGTGAGCCTTCGGTGGTAGCTCGTCGCTTCATACCGCTGCTCGATTCAGCTGTCCAGGTCACCGTTGCCCCTCATGGCCGACGAAATCGAAGCCGCGACCTCCCCCAGCACAAGTTCGCCGGTATCCGCGTCGTAGTCGTACAACTCGCCGTAGCGACCCCAGTCGATGGCGATGTCCAGTTGCTTCTCGGCGTCGTCCGCGTTGTAGCCGGTGCGCAGGAGGTCGCGGAAGAAGGCGTCGTAGAGACTGCCGTCCTCGCTGTTTTCCAGTGCTTTCACGATGGTGCGGACCAGCGGCGCCCGCTCGACCGCCAGACCGGCGAAGATCTCCTTGCTGCTCTGGATGTCGGCCAGGTACCAATCGCGACCCGCCCGGGTGAGGAAGGCCTGGGCCCCGTCGATGTCGAGCAGCCCCAGCATCTGCGCGGCATCGACCAGCGGCAGCAGATCGTCGACGTCGAAGACGAGCTGGTCGGCGAGATCGGGCAGGTCGGTCTGACCGTTGTGCGAGTACACGATCTCGATGAGGCCGGCCAAACCGCCGACGCTGGCATCGGCCAGCGGATGGGTCAACGGGCCGGGGCCGCTGACGCGGGCACCCGCGGCCTCTTCGCGCTCGGTCAGGATTCCATACAGCTCGTCGACGACTGCCTCGAACGTCGGCGACCGCCGATCACGGGGGCGCGGCAGGAGGATCGGCACCTCCGCCTTGATATGACCGGGGTTGGACCCGAGCACCAGGACCCGGTCCGCGAGCAGCACTGCTTCCTCGATGTTGTGCGTGACGATGCAGACGCATTTCGTCGGGAAGCCCGGCTGGGACCACAGGGTGATCAGCTCGTTGCGCAGGTTCTCCGCGGTCAGCACGTCCAATGCGGAGAACGGCTCGTCCATCAGCAGCGCGTCGGGCTGCAGGACCAGCGCCCGGGCGAACCCGACGCGCTGGCGCATCCCGCCGGACAGCTCCTTCGGATAGGCCGTCTCGAACCCGTCGAGTCCGATGCGGTCGATCGCCGCCAATGCCTCCCGACGACGCTCCTCGGCGGGCACGCCGCGTGCCTCCAGCCCGAGTTCGACGTTGTCCTGAACGGTGAGCCAAGGCATCAACGCGAACGATTGGAAGACCATTGCCACGCCCGGGTTGGCGCCGTTGAGCACCTCCCCGCGGTAGCGGACCTGGCCGGTCGTCGGACCGATGAGCCCGGCAATCGTCCGCAACAGGGTGGACTTCCCCGAACCCGACTTGCCGAGCAGGGCGACGATCTCGCCGTCGTGCAGCGTCAGCGACACGTCGTCGAGGACGGACATGGTGGAGCCGTCGGCGGACGGAAAGGACTTGGAGACGTGGTCGACCTCGACGATGGGGGTCGGGTTGTCGATTGCGTTGGTGGCCATGGCGGCACCTCCCTTCGGGGGTCAGAGTGGGCGGTGATTACGTGAGCGAGTAGCGCTTCTCGGCGAGGACGTACAGGCGTCGCCAGAGCAGACGGTTGAATCCGACGACGTAGACGGTCATGACAGTCACCCCGACCAGCGTGCGGGCGAAGTTGCCGTCCTTGGTGGACTCGGCGATATACGCACCCAGACCGGTCGCGGTCAGCGTCGTGTGTCCGTAGGAGACGATCTCCGCGACGATGGACGCGTTCCACGCGCCGCCGGCCGCGGTGATCGCGCCGGTCACCCAGGCGGAGAAGATGGCAGGGCCGATCAACTTCCGCCAGCGCAACCAGCGGCTCAGTCGCAGGCTCGTCGACGCCTCCCTCAGGTCGCCGGGGATCGCGGAGGCACCGGCGATGACGTTGAACAGGATGTACCACTGCGCCCCCAGCGCCATGAGCAGGATTCCGCCGACGTTGAGACTGATGCCGCTCCAGATCAACGCCAGGGTGACGAAGGGGAACAGGAAGTTCGCCGGGAAACTCGCCAGCACCTGCACGAGCGGCTGCGCGTACCGGGTGACCTTCGGGTTCATCCCGATCCACACGCCGATCGGCACCCACACCACGGTGGCGACCACCAGCAGGATCACCACTCGGGCCAATGTGGCCAGGCCGAGGACAAAGGCGTCACCGAACTCACCGAGGCCGGTCCGGTGGTTGATGTAGTCGAGCATGTGCCACAGGCCGAACCCGACGGCGGCGGCCACGACAAGGGCGAACACGAGGTCGCCGGCCCGCATACGGACGCGGCTGACCTGGAGGGGACGGTCGGCCAGGCCGAACGGCCGGGTGACGGTGTCCAGCAGTCGCCCGACGGGACTCAGGACGCGACCGACGAGCGACGGCAGGCTGGAGCGGCGCAGCAAGTCCAGCACGACGCTGCGCTGGGTCTCGGCGGCGCTGGTCTCCTCGGCCCGGAACCGCTCAGCCCACGCGGTCAGCGGGCGCCAGAACGCCACGTTGACCCCGACGACCATGATCACCATGACCCCGATCGCCAGCAGGATCCGGCCGATTTGCTGTTGCTCGGTCGCCGCCGCAACGTAGGAGCCGATGCCGGGCAGCGCGTAGGTGTGGTTGTTGACGCTGATGACCTCGGAGGCGACGAGGAAGAACCAGCCGCCACCGAAACTCATCATCCCGTTCCAGACGAGCGGGATCATTCCTCCGGGCACGTCCAGCTTCCAGAACCGTTGCCATTTGGTGAGCCGCAGCAGCCGCGCCGCCTCGTCGAGATCCCGCGGCTGGGTGATCAACGACTGGTAGAACGCAAAGGTCATGTTCCACGCCTGGCTGGTGAAGATGGCGAAGATCGACGCACATTCCACGCCGAGCATCGAATGCGGGAAAAGCGTCAGCCACATGGTCATCGTCACCGAGAGGAAGGCCAGTACCGGAACCGATTGCAGCACGTCGAGGACCGGGAGCAGCACCTTCTCCGCCCGACGCAGGCGAGCGGCGGCCGTCGCGTAGACGAAGGTGAACACCGTCGACGCGATGAGCGCGACGAACATGCGGGCCAGCGACCGCAGGGCGTAGTACGGAAGGTTGGCCGGATCGGTCGAGACCGACGCCGCTGCCGTCCGACCGTCGAACGGAGCGGTCGCGCCGCGCGAAACCCAGATCGCGAGCCAGAACAACACGACGACGGCCGCTACGACGAGCAGATCGACCCAGGTGCGCGAACCCGAGCGCAGCGCGGCGTCATTCGAGACAAAGGGGCGGGTGGTGGTCATCGATCAACCTCTTCAGGCGTGGCGAGCAGGGACTCGGCGCACCACCTGCGAAGGTTGGTCAGGGGTGCGCGGCGACGGACGACGACGTCGGCGCAACGATGCGCGGCGAGTCGTCGCAGTGGGGACTACGAGGTTCGTCGGAACCCATGACGCTCACCTCCTGTTGCCGTGCTCCGGGGGGGCGGTGGAACCGCGCCCGCCTCTGACCCCGCCAGGTTAGGCTCATTCAATCAGTTGCGCAAATGAACAACATCCGGCAGGGTTGTGAACACGATGCCCGAGATCCCCCACGCGCGAATCACCCCGGAACAGCTCGATGCCGCCGCGGCCACCTTCGACCTGTTGTCGGTCCCCGGCCGCCTCCATCTGGTGTGGCTGCTCGCCTCGAACGAGTACGACGTCACGACCCTCGCCGAGCTGACGGGTGCCAACGTCCCCGCCGCGAGTCAGCAACTGGCCAAGCTGCGCGCCGCCGGGGTGGTTGCGGCACGCCGGGACGGCCGCCGTCAGCTGTATCGGGTGGAGGACCCGCATATCGTCGCGGTCATCGAGGAGATGTTCGGCCACATCGCCCCGGACGGGACGCTCGGTTCCGATCCGGCGCTCGCCGATCCCCGTCGCCCTCCGCGCCGACCACGGTTCAGCGAGATCGCACGGTAGCGAGCCCCCAGGCATCCTTACCATTGCCCAATGGCAACGTCGTCTGCGCGTCGAGTACGGTTGTGCGCCATGACAACTCGTGAGTTGACCCCCGTCTACGTCTTGGGCGGTAATCGGATCCCCTTCGCCCGGTCCAACGGGGCCTATCTGTCGGAGACCAACCAATCGATGCTGACCGCCGCGTTGACCGGATTGGTCCAGCGCTTCGACCTGGCCGGTGCACACCTGGGCGAGGTGGCCGGCGGCGCGGTGGTGAAACTGGCACGCGACCACAGCCTCACCCGCGAGGCACTGCTGGACACGGCCCTGTCGCGGTCCACCCCCACCGTCGACATGCAGCAGCAGTGCGCGACCGGCGGTCAGACCGTGGTCCACATCGCCAACAAGATCGCCTGCGGGCAGATCGAATCCGGCGTCGCCTGCGGCGCGGACACCACGTCGGACCCGCCCATCGGCTTCGGCCCGCGACTGCGCGACCGGCTGGTGCGCATCAACGCGTCGCGCTCGACACTCGATCGCGCCAAGCAGGCCGCACGCATTCCGTTCTCCCTCGACTTCGACATCCCCAGCCCCGGCGAGCGTCGCACCAAGCTCACGCCCGGTGCCGCGCAGGCCATTACCGGCGAGGCCTGGGGCATCGGCCGCGCCGAACAGGACGAGATCGCACTCGCCTCCCACCGCAACCTCGCCGCCGCCTACGACCGCGGCTTCCTCGCCGACCTGGTCACGCCGTTCGCGGGACTCGCAGAGGACGACAACCTGCGCCGCGACATCACGCCGGAACGGTTGGCGCAACTCAAGCCCTGCTTCGGCGGCCGCGACGGCACGATGACCGCCGCCAACTCCACCACCCTCACCGACGGGGCGTCGGCGGTGCTGCTCGGCAACGCGGAATGGGCGGCCGCGCACGACCTGAAACCGCTGGCGCGCATCGTCGACGCGCAGAGCTGGGGCGTCGATTACGTCGACGGCGATCCCAAGACCCAAGGCGTCTTGATGGCGCCGGTGTACGCGGTCAACGAGTTGCTCCGTCGCAATGGACTGGCCCTGCAGGATTTCGACTTCTACGAGATCCACGAGGCCTTCGCCTCCCAGGTCCTCTCGACACTGGCTGCCTGGGAGGACCCTGCCTTCTGCCGCGACCTCCTGGCGCGACCGGAACCGCTGGGCTCGATCGACCGTTCGCGGTTGAACGTCGTCGGCGGGTCGCTGGCCACCGGCCACCCGTTCGGCGCAACCGGCGGGCGGATCGTCGCGACGGTGTCGAAGCTCCTCGCCGAGAAGGGATCGGGCCGGGCACTCGTCTCCATCTGCGCGGGCAGCGGCATGTCGGTCGCCATGATCATCGAGGCCGCCTAGCAGGAACGACCGAATTGGTTGTGATGTCAATCACGTGGCGCGTAGCCTGGTGAAACGGGGGTTCGAGACCACTCACCTAGGAGGCCCGCGATGGCCCACTTCCCCACTATCGGCCGCCTTGCGGCAACCACCGCTGCGACGGCGGTACTCATCACCGGGATCGGCGGGCTGAGCGCGTCGGTCGCCAACGCCGCACCGCCGACGGGCTCCTCCTGCGGAGCGAACAAGGTGGTCACCACCATCGGGACGTGTGCGCCGATCAACTCGTCGTGTACCGGCTACGACCTGATGCTGGTCGGCCGCGTCGACCGCACCGGGCGCTGCGTGATCCCGGGTATGAACGGCACCACCTGGTGACATGAACAACCTGACCCTGCTGCTGGTCGGGTTCGTCGGCGGCCTCTTGGCCGGGGTGTCGCCATGCGTGCTCCCGGTGCTCCCGGTGGTGCTCGTCGGCAGCGCCGCGGCGCGCTCCGCCGACACCCCCGCCGATACCGAGGGCGCGGCGAACACGGCGAAGAGCCGAGCGAGCCGCTGGCGTCCGGTGGCCATCGTCGCGGGCTTGACGGTGAGCTTTGCCCTCATCACCCTCTTCGGGACCTTGCTGCTGGCGGCCTTGCACCTGCCGTCCTCGCTGCTGCGCTGGATCGGGCTGGTCGCCCTCGTCCTCGTCGGCGTCGCGATGCTCGTCCCACAGGTCGAGCAGTTCCTGGATCGCCTTTTCGCGAAGATCCCGCAGCGGCAGGTATCGACGAAGGGTGCCGGCCTGCTGGGCGGATTCGTCCTGGGCCTCGCGCTGGGCGCGGTCTTCGTGCCGTGCGCCGGACCGGTGCTGGCCGCCATCGCGGTGGCCGGCGCCACGGGGACGATCGGAACCGAGACCGTCCTGCTGACGGTCGCATTCGCCGTGGGCGTCGCCATCCCCCTGCTCGCCGTCGCCCTCGCCGGCGAGCGGATCACCGCCCGGGTACGCGGCTTCCAACGCCACCAACGGCTCCTCCGCGGTGCCGCCGGGGCGCTGATCATCGCTCTGGCCGTCGCCCTCACCTTCGACCTGCCCAGCGTCATCCAACGACACGTACCGGACTACACCCGTTCTATCGCCGATCCCCTACAGGCGAAGGTTCGGGTGCCGTCGGCCGCGGGGACCGGATCGCTGCGCACCTGTCAGGAGGCCGCGTTCAACGGCAGCTCCGAGGGGCTTGCCGACTGCGGTCGCGCCCCCGAATTCACGGGTATCAACACCTGGCTGGGTGGGAGCCCCATCCGGATGGCCGACCAGCGCGGGAAGGTCGTGCTGGTCGACTTCTGGGCGTACTCGTGCATCAACTGCCAGCGGGCCCTCCCCCACGTCCAGGCATGGTGGAAGCGCTACGAGCAGTCGGGTCTGCGCGTCGTCGGGGTACACACGCCGGAGTACGCCTTCGAACACGACACCGGCAACATCGCCGCCGGGGCGGCGAAGCTCGGACTCACCTTCCCGATCGCCGTCGACAACGACTACGGGACGTGGAAGGCCTATCAGAACGTCGCCTGGCCGGCTGACTACCTCGTCGACGCCACCGGCACGATCCGCCACGTCAGCCTCGGTGAAGGCGCCTACGACCGCACCGAGGGCTACATCCGCGACCTGCTGACCGCCGCCAACCCCGGCGTCGTGCTACCCCCACCCGCGGGGCTGCCCGACAACACGCCGACAGACCGGCAACGCACCCCGGAGTCCTATCTCGGCGCGGCCAAACAGCAGAACTACGGCGGCTCGGGTGAATACACCGCGGGAACGCGGACCTTCGCCGACGCCGGGGCACCCGCGCCCAACACGTTTCGGTTGAGCGGGACCTGGACCGTCGGCGACGAATCACTCACCGCCGGCGACGGCGCGCGCATCATCCTCAACTACCGGGCGCGCGAGGTCTATCTCAACGTGGGCGGCTCGGGCACCCTGACCACCGACGACGACGGCAGGACCCGCACGATCCCCGTCTCCGGCCCGCCCGACATCCGCACGGTCGCCTCCCACCCCGACTCGCACGACGGCGTGGTCGGTATCGCCGTCTCCCCCGGACTGAGCATCTACTCCTTCACCTTCGGCTGAGTCCCCGATCCCCCGGTCTCGATCGAACAACGGAGGGGTGTCGAGAAGGGTGAGGTGGTTTCGCATGGACGGGCCGATCGTGGTTGACTCGCACCCATGCGCCTGCGACTCGTCGTCTCCACCGCCCTGCTCTCCGCCGGTATCGCCCTGACCGGAGCCGTGGCGCCGGCCGACGCCGCACCGATCGGACCCGCGCCCCACACGGCCGCGGGAAGTTCCGGCAGCGCCGACTTCGGCAGCTCGGGCGCGGACATCTTCGGACCCGCCGGAACCTTCCTCTACCAGAACCCGGGCGGGCGCTACATCGTCGTCCTCGGCGCCAAGATGGGCACGTTCGGCCAGACTCCGGACATCCTCAACCGCCGGCTCAGCGTCGCCGCGCGGCTGGGCCGCACGCACCCGTTCAACCGGATCATCGTCTCCGGCGGCGACACATGGTGGCTCCCCGTCTCCGAGGCCCAGTTCATGAACGTGGGCCTGATCCAGCGCGGGATCGGACCGTGGCAGATGGTGAACGAGGGCAAGTCGACGAGCACGGTGCAAAACGCGGCCTTCACCGTGCGGATGCTGAAGGCGATGGGCGCCGACGGTGCCGTCATCGTGACCAACGGATTCCACATGCCGCGCGCAATGAAGAACTTCCGCGACGCCGCTCGCCAGCAGCGCGCCCGCCTCAGGTTCGTGCCCGCGTACGCGTAGTCAAGCGGGTTCCAAGTCCCCTCCAAGGGGGCGGCGACAACCTTTCGGTGTCACACCAACACACCGAAGGAGTCGCCATGACCGTCACCACCGCCCGGGCCCGATCCGCCCGCATCACCGCCGTCACCGCCTGCGCCGGACTCGCCGTCTTCACGTCGGCCTGCACCTTTTCGCTGGGCTCCACCCCCATTGCGAAGGCGTCTGACGTGGCGGCCGGCGACTGCCTGACCATCGACGGCAGCTCGGGCCCGGGGCGGATCGACGCCAGCACCAGCAACTGCGACAACGCGGAGAAGCTCACCTTCTACGCGGCGGAGACGGTCGGCGCCGACGGCTCGTGCAGTGGCAGCAACAGCGCCTACATCACGTTCCGCAAGGCCGACGAGAAGCTATGCATCACACCGAACTTCGTCGCCGCCAACTGCTACCAGATCCCGACGACGGGCGGGAATCTCGTGGACTACCGCAAGGTTCACTGCGACGCACCCGCCGCCGACAAGACCGTGGTCGCGACCCTCGAATCCCGTGGCGCGGAGGACATCTCGTGCACCGAGGAACAGACCAAGTGGAAGTTCTCCCGGCCCACCTCGATCGGCTACTGCCTCAAGGAAGTGGTGGCGTGACGGCCCGGCAACGCGGTCCACTCGTCCGCAGCGCGGCGCTGGCGGCGGCCTCCCTCGCCGCCTTCGCCGCGCTGGCGGGATGCCGGCTCTCGACCAGTGGAGCGCCGATCACCACGGCCTCCGACGTCGCCGTCGGCGATTGCCTGACCGTCGGCACCGGGTTGATCGACGCACGTAAGAGCACCTGCGACACCGACGCAAAGCTCACCTTCTACGCGGCGAGCATCGTCGGCCGGAGCGGTGACTGCACCCGCGATTCGAGTGCCTACCTCTTCGAGGGACCGTCGCTGGACTTCGACGGCGACGGGGACAAGGTCTGTCTCACCCCCAATCTGGCGGTCTCGTCCTGCTATCAGATCCCGCTGCCGAGTGGAAAGCTGACCGACTTCCGGAAGGTCGAATGCGGAACCCCGGCCGCGGCATCGACGGTCGTGAGCAAGCTCGTCGAGCGCGCCGAGGCCGACGTGGTCTGCACCGGCGACACGATGAAGTGGGCCTTCACCGAACCGTCGTCGATCGGCTACTGCTTGTCGGACACGAACCCCTGATCGGCGACAGCCGCCGCCCGACAATCCCCTCGCCACGACCACGGGTACCGCTACCATCACCGCCATGTCCCGACGCGTTCTCCACCTCCTCGCCACCGCGGCCTGTGCCGCCCTTCTCGGCACCGGATGCACGACGGTCAACGACCGGCCCACGGTGTCGGGCGCGTCCGCCGCCGCATCATCGGTCGCCGCGCCGGCGCCGACGGTCTCGCCCGCGGCGATGGCGACTGTGCCGGTACCGGGTCTGCCGGCGATCGGCCAGTGGATGATCGCCCCCGACGGCCAGATCGCCGCCTGGCTCGGGATGTCGTTGAACGGCAAGCCGTTCCGGGAGCCGATCAACACGATCTTCGTCGACGCCGGCGCACCCGATGCCGCTGGCGCTAAGGCGCGCCTGGTCGACGCCATGACCGCGGCCGGATACCCGCCGCGCACCGGCCACTCGTCGGGCTACCGGGGAGTCATCGGCGGTCGGCTCGAGAGCCAGTTGCCGGAGCAGAAGGACCATGCCTTCTCCACCCGGCCGTTCGAGATGGACAACAACCACGGCCGTATCTTCGGTCCGTTCCGCGGTGACACCGGTTGGGTGTTCATCGGGGCGCTCAGCCGCGAGAACGTCGACTACGACCACGTGCCGCCGCAGCACGTGTACTCCTCGTTCAACCGCGCCCGCGACGAACTCGCGCAGGCGTTGACCGCTACCGGGGTCTACCAACTCGACGCGACGGTGCCGCTCCGCAACGCGGGTGGCCCGAACACGCCCTTCACCACCGGCGATCACGACGGGAACGCCGCCGTGCTGCGAGCCGGGTAGACGGGGGTCTCGGGGGTGCAGGCGATACCGGGACAGTGGCCGCTGGTCGGGCGGTCGAAGGAGCGCGCAGAGATCCGACGCGCGATACGGGGACCGCAGCGGCGCCCGGTGGCCGTCCGGGGCACCAGCGGCGTCGGAAAATCACGACTGGCCCGGGAGGCGATCAGCGGCCTCGACCACACCACGTTCTGGGTCAACGGCACCGCCGTCGGCCAGCGGATCCCGCTCGGCGCCTTCAGCGCGTGGGTCGACACCTCACTGGTCGACCACCTGCAGCGCGTCAGCAACCTCGTCGCCACCCTGAGCGCGCCCTCGCACTCGCTCATCGTCATCGACGACCTTCCCAGGCTCGACGACATGTCCCTATTCGTCGTCGCCACGTTGATCCAAGAGGGCTCGGTCAGCGTGGTGATGACCCTGCGCTCCGACGACCCCGTGCCCGCTACCGTCGTCGACCTGATCGGTTCGCCAGCGGTGCAGACCATCGAACTGTCGCCGCTCACCGCCACCGAGACCGCCGAACTAGTCGACGGCGTCCTGGGTGCCCCGGTCTCCGACCAGTTACATGCGACGCTGTGGGAACGCAGTCTCGGCAATCCGCTCTACCTGCGGGCACTCGTCGAGCAAGGCCGTGACGACGGATCCCTGCTGCTCACGAACGACGAATGGACTGCGACCGATCTGCGCCTGCCGCCCAGCCTCAGTTCCGCCATCGCCGCACAGTTCGACGGCAGCGATCCCGCGGTGGTTGACGTTATCGACGTGCTAGCCGTCGCAGAACCGCTGCCGACCAAGTTGGTGGCCGAGCTGACCGGATTCACCGCGATCGAGCAGGCCGAGCGGCGCGGCTTCGTCTCCGCGATGCTGGAGGGCACGGTCCAGGTGTTGCGCCTTGCACATCCGGTGTACGGCGAGGTCCGCCGCACCTCGGCGGCCGTCCGCCTCGACCGGCTGCGCGGCGAGATCGCCCGGACTCTCGACCGCAGTGAGATCGGCGGCCACGCGACTGCGCTGCAACAGGGGCTGCTCGCGCTCGACGCAGACGACTTCCCCGGCCGGGGCCGGCTACTCCTGGCCGGTGCGCAAGCAGCTTTGGGCGGAATGGACTTCCCGCTCGCACTCGAACTGACCGCGGCGGTGCCGCCCGGCCCCGAAACGACGATGGCCCGGGTGGTGTCCGGCTATGCACTATCGCTCCTCGGCCAAGGGGAGGCCGCCGAAACGACGCTCGCGAGCGCATTCTCCGATATCCCAGCCCTCGGTCTCCGAGGCGAGATCGCACTGATCCGCGCCTCGAATCACGTGTGGACCAGGAGCGATCCCAAAGCGGCGAATCGTGTCATCGACGATGGGGTGCCGGCCAGGGTCGCCGGGACCATCCGAACTCAGGTCTACGCGCTCGCGGGACAGTCGCGGCAAGCGGCCGCCGTGCTCGACGAGGACCAATCCACGGACTTCGACTCGCCGCTGGACGACATGCTCCGCTGCTGGGCCGGAGTCCTCGCCTACGCCGACCTCGGTCGGGTCGGCGATATGCGACGCGCGGCCGCAACCGGCTACCGCGCCGCCGACTCCCCTGCCGCGGCCCACCACCGCACCGCGCTGACCCACTTGCACGCCTACTCGGAGTGCTTAGTCGGCGATCCGGGCGCCGCCGAGGCCGCGGTACTCGCCCTGGACGACCTCATTGGCCGCGCACCGGGCATGCCGATGATCTGGATAGCCGGCTGCCGGGGGCTGGTCGCCGCTGCGCGCGGCGATGTCCACACTGCGACCCGCCTCCTCGACGTCTGCTTGGGCGGGTTCGACGCCATCGGAGCACCCCCGTTCCTGTGGCTACCGTTCTGCCTGGAGCGCGCCCACGCCGCAGCCCTCGCCGGCGATGCGGAGACACTCACCTCGCTGACGGCCCGACTGCGCGAGAACCCACATGCGGCCTTCGAATTCCAGGCGCCTCGTCGCGACCTCCTCGACGCGTGGTCGGCTGCCACCGCGGCATCCACACAGAACGCAATCGCCATCGCACGACGCGTCGCCGAGCAGGCGTCGTCGGACGCGCGTCTCGCACACGAGGCACACGCACTGCGGACAGCGGTGCGGTTCGGTTCACCGGACTGCGCCGAGCGGCTGGCCGAGCTGGCACAGGCACTTCCCGAAGTTCCGCTCACTGCGGTTGCCGCCAGGCACGCACGGGCGGTGGCAGCGGCCGATGGTGCGGAACTCGACGCCGTGGCGGCCGCCTATTTGGACGCCGGATTGATCGGCGACGCCGTCGACGCCCTCGGTCAGGCCGTTATGACACACGGTGAGCAGGGCCATCGTGGTGCGCGACTCTCCTCCGAGCAGCACCTGGAGCGCCTCACCGCCGAATTCGGCATCCGCACACCCACTGTGGTCGCGGCAGAAGTCGCCGACGGCTTATCGGCGCGGCAGCGCGCGGTCGTCCTTCTCGCCCGCAGCGGCCTGTCGAACAAGGAGATCGCCGAACAACTCGTCTTGTCCGTCCGCACCGTCGAGGGGCACCTCTACCGGGCGTCTCAGATCCTGGGCGCCCCGGTGCGCTCGCGATGACTAGCGCAGATCGACCACCCCGGCGCCCGCCGGATCGGAGTAGAGGGCGACGATCTCGTCGGCGTACTTCGCGTTGATCGGATTGCGACGCAACTTCATCGTCGGCGTCAGCTCCTCACCACCCGGCTCCCACGGCGTGTCGACGACGACGAAACGTTTGACCTGTTCGACCCGCGACAGTTTCGCGTTTCCCTTCTCCACCGCCGCCCGCACCTCGGCGACGACCTCGGGATGAGCGGAGATCGCCGCCAAATCCGTTTCGTCGAGACCGTGCTGATGCGCCTTGACCGCGGCCATGTCGGGATCGAGGACGACGAGGGCGGTGACGTAGGGCTTCCCGTCGCCGAGGGCGACGACCTGCCCCACGAGCGGCGAGGCCGCCTTCACCGCGTTCTCGATATTGGTCGGGGCGAGGTTCTTGCCCGACTCGTTGATGATGAGTTCCTTCTTGCGGTCCACGATTTTGACGTTGCCATCGGCGCCGATCTGCGCGACGTCGCCCGTCGCAAGCCATCCGTCGGCGTCGATCGTCTCGGCGGTCTTCTCCGGTTGGTTGCGGTATCCGGCCATGATCACCGGGCCGCGGACGAACAGTTCGCCGTCGTCGCCGAGCTTGCACTCGACGCCGCGGACGGGACGGCCGACGGTGCCGATCGCCAGGTTGTCCGGCGAGGTCAACGTGGTGGCGCCGGTCGACTCCGACATCCCCCACACCTCCAACACCGGGATGCCCAGGGCGAGGAAGAAGCGCAGCACCTCAGGCGGAATGGATGCGGCACCGGAGTAGGCGATGTCGATCGCGTCCATGCCGATTCCCTCGCGGACCGTCGACAGCACGAGCTTGTCGGCCAGCCGGTGCTGGATTCCGAGTAGACCCGACGGGGATTTCCCCTCCAGGCGCAGACCGGCGACCTCGTCGCCGACGCCCAGCGCCCACCCGGCAAGCTTTGCCTTCACCCCGGTGGCCTCGGCGAGCTTCGCCTCGATACCGGCCTTGAGTTTCTGCCAGACGCGCGGGACGCCGAAGAAGAAGGTGGGCCGCGCGTCGGGCAGTGCCGTGGCGATCGCCCGCGGATCGGGTTCGCTGGTGATCTGCGCCCCGCGAACCATGTTCGTCGCGTGCGTGGAGACCCGGTCGGCGATGTGGGCTGCCGGTAGGTAGGAGAGCAGGCGGTCATCGAGGCCCGCCTCCACGATGTCGCTGAGCGCCAGCAATTCGGCGATCATGTTGCGGTGCGTGATCTCGACGCCCTTGGGCGGACCCGTCGTGCCCGACGTGTAGATCAGCGTTGCGAGGTCGGCCGGGGTGACCGCCCGCCAGGACGCGTCGAAGTCGAATCCATCGGGCGCCGGCGTCGACTCCACCTTCGCCAACGGAATCGCTCCCTCCCCGCCGTCGACGCTGATGATGCTGGTCACGCCGGTCTTGGCCGCCGCCAGCAGCGGGAGAAACACGGATTCGGTGACGACCACCGAATTGCCCGCGTTGCCGAACAGGTACTCGATCTGCTCGGGTGAGCTGGTGTTGTAGATCGAGAACGGCACGGCTCCGAGGTGCAGGGCGGCGGTGTCCGCCAGGTGGAACTCGGGCCGGTTGGTCATCATGATCGCGACGGTGTCGCCCGGCTTGACGCCCAGTGCCGCGAGCCCGCCGGCGATGGCCCGGACCCGGTCACCGTATTGGCGCCAGGTGATCTCGACGCCGCCGCCGACCGTGCGCAGCGCAACCCGATCCGGGGCCAGCTGGATGGTCTCTTGGAAACCCTCCGGCAACGTGGAAACCGCTTTCCCGGATGCGTGTGGAAACGTGATCAGCTCGTCGGCCATGACCAACCCCTAGTGTTCGAACGGTGAGTTTGTTGCAACCGTAAGCGGATTGGACGGCCGAGTCCGGGGTTTCGCCGAGAAAGGTAAAGAGTTCGTAAAGTACGGCGTCGAGCTCAGTGGAAGATCGACTCGGGCGCACCGTATTTGGCCGCCCAACCCTCCCACGCGACGTCAGTCGGGCCGACGGCGCTGTCGATCCGGGTCCAGCCCCGGGTGGTCTGGCGGAAAAGACCGTCGTAGGTATTCGACTTCCCGCCGTGGGCGGCGGCCTCGGCGTCGGGAGTGCCGACATAGGAGAACCTGCCGCCGTCGGGGGCCTGCATCTTCGCGGTCATAAAGGCCCAGATCCCATCCGCCCGGATGGTCGCGCCACCGAGGCGGACCGGCTTGTGGACGGTCGCGGTGGCGTCGGCCGCACCGGTGGCGACGATCGCCCGCCCGGCAGCCGATTGCGGGCTGATGGTCGGAGCGGCAGAAGCCGCCGGAAGCGCTGCGCCCACCAGCCCGACGAGAATCGCGAAGACCGCGGCGACCGTTCGCGCACCGAGTGAGGAAAGGTGCCCTGACATGGGGTTTCGAGTAGTCATGAAGCCACGGTAGGACCCATCCCATTCGACCCACAAGGGGTCGTCGGTCAACCGAATCTACGCGTGCACCGGAACGTCGGTCAGCTCCCACGGCCCGTCGCCGAGGAGTTCGAGCATCTTGGTGTGATGCTGCTCGGTGGTGCTGCGGTGGCTGATCGAGACGACGATCGTCTGCGGCAGCCGGGTCCGGATCAGGCTGTACAGCGCGAACTCCAACCCCTCGTCGACCGCGGAGGTAGCCTCGTCGAGGAAGACGGCCTTGGGTTTCGACAGGAGGATCCGGGCAAAGGCCACGCGCTGCTGCTCGCCTGGCGAGAGCACCTTGGCCCAATACTCGTCCTCGTCGAGTCGGTCGACGAGATGTGGAAGCGACACGTCGACGAGGGATTCGCGCAGCTCCGCGTCGGAGAAGTCTGACGCCGGGGCCGGATAGGTGAGCACCGACCGCAGATCGGCCAGCGGGAGATAGGGCACCTGCGAGATGAACAGCGTGTCCTCGCCGCCCGGCCGGATGAACTGCCCGTCGGCATACGGCCAGAGCCCGGACAGACCGCGGAACAACGTCGTCTTACCGCTGCCGGAACGCCCCTTGACGACGAGCGCATCGCCGGGCACCAGGGACAGGTCCAAATCGTCGACGAGGACGCCGCCGTCGGGCTTGGTGATGGTGACGTCCCGCAGGCCGATGCCCTCGCCGTCGGCGGTGTCGATCGTGGGCAGCTCCCGCGCCTTCTCGTCGGCCTCGCCCAGTCCGTCGAGACGGATGAGGGAGGCGCGGAAATTGGTGAAGTCGTCGTACATGAGCCGGAAGAACGAGAGCGAATCACTCAGGTTCCCGAAGGCGCCGGCCGTCTGCGACAACTGGCCCAGGGATATCTGGCCGGTGAAGAATCGGCCGGCCTGCACCATCCACGGCAGCACGACCGAGGCCTGGCTGCTACCCCAGTTCCAGCCGGAGAACATCAACTGCCGATAGGTGATCCGCCAGTAGTTGGCGATCACCAAGCGGAACCGACTCATCAGGTGGCGCTGTTCCACCTGCTCGCCGGAGTAGAGCGCGATGTTCTCCGCGTTCTCCCGCACTCGCACCAAGGCGAAACGGAAGTTTGCCGTCAGGCGGTCGCGCAGGAAGTTCAACCGGATCAAGGGGCGGCCGAGCGAGAAGGCCACCACCGTGACGACGAGGATGAAGGCCATCAGCAGGAAGACCATCGCGTGCGACAACGTGTACCCGAAGAGGACCATCGGCCCCGACAGCCCCCACAGCATCCCGGTGAACGTGATGATCGTGACGACGGCCGGGATCACGCCGCCGGTCGCCGACCCGCCGCTGCTGAACACGAATTGTCGAGTCGAGTCGACGAGGGTCGTGATGTCGGCCTCGATGCGCTGATCCGGGTTGTCGACGCCCGCCGTCACCTCTCCGTCGCTGTCCTCGATCGGCACGAACCGGTTGCGGTAGAAGGCCTTCCCGTCCAGCCAGTCCTGACTGACGTGCGACGTCAGCCACGACCGCATCCGGACTTCGAACGCGGCGCCGACCCACATCTCGAACACGCCGCGCACGATGAAGATGGTGGCCAGGATCCCGAAGATCCCCAACGCCTTCCAAAAGGCCGACTCGGCCGGAGCGATCGCCTCGTGGAGGTTGGGGACCTCGTTCTTGTGGTCCAGCACCCCCGACGCCGCCTGCAGCGCGTCGTACATCTCTTTGCTCTGGTACGTGAACAGGACGTTCAACCGCACGCCGAAGATCGCCAGCACCAGCAGTACGACGACCAGCAACCAGGTCAGCGGCGCCGACTCGCGCTCGGTGAAGAACCCGCCCGTGACTCGCCAGAACTGCCGTCCCCATCGGGTGCCGACGGCGAGCAGCCCGCCGACGACCACGAGGCAGGCGAAGGAGAGTGCGGAGACCCACAACACCCAGACCGCCGAGGCCTGGAGCTCATTCGCCCAGTCCCTCCCCTCGGCGATCACCCCGGACTCCCGGGCACCGTCGGGACGAGGGCGATCACCGCGCCCGTCTTGAGCGAGCGGGTGGTCACGAACTGCGGGGCGCCGTCACCGATCCTGACGTTGTAGCCGGCCGCGTCGGGGCGCACGCCCTTCAGCGTGAACGGCAGGTAGCACCGCCTCACCTTGACGGTCGGGTCCTTCTCGTCGGCGACCTTCACCGACTTGAGAGCCTGCAGGGTCCCGTGGAGCACCTTGTCGGTCTTGTCGGTCCAGGCGACCACGGGCGATCCCGCCGCGATGGTGCCGTCACCGGTGGACGCCGACGAGCAGCTCGCCATCACGAGACCCTTGCCCTCGAAGGGACTGATGCGCATGACGAAGGTGACCACCAGGCCGATCGCGATGAGGGCGATGACTCCGATCAGCCACATCACCCCGCTCACACCCGTGATCGCGGTGATCGCGGTCCGGGTCTTGCGCTGCCAATCGCGCCGCGGCAGATACGGTCCGGGCGTCAACCACCGTTGCGGCAGCGAGGTCGGGGCCGCCGGCGGACCGGGAATCCAGGAACCGCCGTAGCCCGGTGCGGCGGGCGCCGCCGGGGCCTCGGCCGCCTGGGCCACCGCTGCGGGCGCGTCGTCAGGCGATCCGGGGATCCCGATCGGACCCGACGCGGTCGGGTCCTGCTGCTGCTCGTTTGGCTCCACGCTGCGGTTACTCCTTGGTGCGGGGGAAGGGTCGACCCGGCCGGGCGGCCGAAATCAACCCCGCCAGGTTACCGTCGGATCAGTCCTTCGGCGGGAAGTACTTGATCAGTGCCTCCTGAACGACCGACGTCGCCAGGGTGCCGTTGCGCATGAAGAAACGTCCGGATCCGATGCCGCGGGAGCCCGCCGCCACCGGCGACTCCGTCGCGTAGAGCATCCACTCGTCGAAGCGGAACTCGCGGTGGAACCACATCGAATGGTTCACCGTCGCCGCGAACAGGCGATCGATGCCCCAGGAGAGTCCGTGGGTGGTGATGATGGAATCGAGAACCGTCGTGTCCGAGGCATAACACATCGCGGCGACGTGCCAGATCTGCTCGTCGGGCAGCGTGCCGTCGGTCCGCATCCAGACCCGGTTCTTGAGCAGCTTCTCCCCCGCCTCGCGCGCCTTCCAGGTGGGGTCGTTGGCGAAGCGGATGTCGATGGGATGCAGGGCGTTGACGAACAGCGAGACGGTGTCCTCGTAGCCCTTGAAGTGCTCGCCCAGTTCGGGCAGTTCTTCCGGATAGGGCACCGTCGGGCTTTCGACGGCGTGCTCGAGTCCGGCGGTGTTGTCCTGGTAGGAGACGAGCATCGTGAAGATGTCCTCGCCGTCCTGACGTGCCGTGACCTGGCGGTTCGCGAAGGACTTGCCGTCGCGAAAGCGGGTGATGTGGTACTCCATCGGCTTTTCCACGTCGCCGCCGCGGATGAAATGGGCGTGCAGCGCATGGACCGGCGGGTTGCCGCGCGTCAACGACCTCGTCGCCGCCACCACTCCCTGACCGAGGAGCTGCCCGCCGAAGGTGCGGGCCGTCTTCTGCTCCGGATGCTGCCCGATGAACACGTCCTCGTCGCGCTGCTGCACGTCGAGCAATTCGAGCAGCACGTTCAGGTCGTGGGACCGGTCGTCCGCGGTGGCGTCAGAAGTCATGAGGACAGCCTAGGTTGTGCCGGTCAGCGCAGCGTCGCCGGGCGCACGACCATCACCGACGACGCGCGTCGGCCCTTCTCGCGGATCAACGCGATCGGCCGGTCGTCGGGGTCGATGACGACGTACACCTCCTTGATCCCCACCGGGTCCAGCCACCGTCCCTGGCTGATGCCCTCCGCCTCGTCGGCGCTGATCGCACGGTGCGGGAACGCGATGCGCGCCGCTTCGTCGATATGCAGGCTGAGCCGGGGGTCGGATTCGAGTTCGACGAGTGGCCGCGCGTGCTCCAGCGTGAACGGACCGACGGCGGTCCGCCGCAGGGCCGTGAGATGCCCGCCCACCCCGAGAGCGCTGCCGAGATCGCGGGCCAGGGCGCGGATGTAGGTGCCCGACGAGCAGTCGACCGCCACGTCGAGGTCGATGACCCCCACTCCTTCGACGGTGGTCCGCCGAATCTGCTCGACGTCGAACCGGGAAACCGTCACCCGCCGGGCCGCCAGCTCGAATTGCTCGCCGTCACGGGCGAGGGCGTGGGCGCGCTTGCCGTCGACCTTGATCGCCGAGACCGTCGACGGCACCTGCTCGATGTCGCCGGTCAGGGTGCCGATGACGGCGGCGATCTCGTCGTCGCGCACCGCGTCGGCGGACACGCGCTTGGTGACCTCTCCCTCCGCGTCGTCGCTGGTGGTGGCGACGCCGAGGCGGATCGTCGCGGTGTAGGACTTGGTCGTCAGCGAAAGCAGGCCGAGCAGCTTGGTGGCCCGCTCGATCCCGACGATCAGCACGCCGGTCGCCATCGGGTCCAGGGTCCCGGCGTGGCCGACCCGGCGTGTGTTGAACGCCTTGCGGCACCGGCTGACGACGTCGTGGCTGGTGATCCCGGCCGGCTTGTCGATCACGACCAGGCCGGCGGCGTCCAAGTGGGCGTGCTCGGCCGCCCCCGGGTCGGTACCGGTCATCGGAGGACGATCGTCGTGGTGATGAGGTCGCGGGCGATCAGCCAGCGGCCCGGGAGTTCGAGCAGCGGCGCGCCCCCGTCGGCGGCGGCCGGATCGATGAGTATGCGCGAGGTGAAGGTGCCGTGCGCTCCCCCGCCGTCGAGCTCGCCGAGCTGGGAGAACGTGATGTGGGCGTCCTCGAACCCCAGCCACCGTCGGGTCAGCGGGAACCAGGCCTTGTAGGTGGTCTCCTTGGCGCAGAACAGCAGGCGGTCCCAGTGCAGTCCGGCCGGGCGGGTCGCGAGGACATCGCGCTCGGCCTCGATGCTGGTCAGGTTCAGCACCCCCTCGGGCAGGGGTTCATGCGGCTCGGCGTCGATCCCCAACGACCGGATGGCCATCGCGTAGGCCACGATCGCGGCCCGATACCCGGCCGTGTGGGTGATGGAGCCGACGACGCCGTCTGGCCACAGCGGCATGTCCTTCTCGCCGCGCATGATGGGCACCGGATCGATGCCCAACTCGCCCAGCGCCACCCGGGCGCAGTTGCGCGCAGTGATGAACTCCTTGCGCCGCTTGTCCACCGCGCGGCCGATGATCGACTCCTCGGCCGGGTGTGCGGTCAGCCCCTCGGGGTCGCCGAAGGCCTCGGCCGAGGCGACACCGCCGACCAGGATCGGGGCGATCATCGTCTGCGTGCTGATGGTCGGTGCCGGCTCGGTCACTGCGGTCCCTTCTGACTCTGTTGACGAAGCTGTCGTTCCTCGATGCGACGGCGCATCTGCCTGGCGCGCTCCTCGTAGTCGGGCGGGAGTTCGAAACGGGTGCCGTGTTCGGCGAGGTCGTCGGGGGTGGCGTCGGGAATGATCGCGCGCAGCAGCGGATCGGGCAGGCCGCGCCGCTTCCACTCCCGGGGATAGCCGACGGAGACCTCTTCGAAGCGCACCCCGTCGTAGTAGGTCGTGCGCGGGATGTGCAGATGCCCGTAGACGCAGCAGGCGGCGTTGTAGCGCAGATGCCAATCGGCGGTCTGCTCGCTGCCGCACCAGAGCGCGAACTCCGGGTACATGAGGACCTCGGTGGGTTCGCGGCGCAGCGGCCAGTGGTTGATCAGCACGGTCCGCTCCGCCGGGTCCAGGGCGTCGAGGCGTTCACGGGTGGCGGCCATCCGGGCGCGTCCCCACGCGTCCCGGGTTCCGAACGGCTCCGGCGAGAGCAGGAATTCGTCGGTGGCGACGACGTTGCGCTCGCGCGCCAGGGCCAGCGCCTGCAGCGCGGTGGCGGTGCCCTCCGGCCGGAAGGTGTAGTCGTAGAGCAGGAACATCGGCACGACCCGCACCGGTTCGCGCCCGTCGCCGGGATCGAAGAGCGGATACATGTCCTCTGGCGTCACGACGCCGAGATCGCGCGCCTGCTGGACGAGATAGTCGTACCGCGCGACGCCGTGGATCTGGAGCGGGTCTTTGGCGGTCGTGTACAGCTCGTGGTTCCCGGGGACCCAGATCACCGTGGCGAACCGGGCGGCCAACCGTCGGAGCGTCTCGGCGATGTCATCGGTCCGCTCGGCGACGTCGCCGGCGACGATCAGCCAGTCATCGGCATCACGCGGGTGAATGTCGTCGACGATGTGCTCGTTGCCGCGATGGGCCACGTGCAGATCGCTGATCGCCCAGAGCGTTGCCATGCCGACCATCGTGCCACGGGAGCCCGCCTGCGCCGCTGCCCCGGTCGTCGGCGGACCGCCGTCGCGCCCGCGCTATCGACGCGCGCACTCGAACAGGTTGAACCGATACGCCTTCGACACCGGCATCCGTCCCACGAGCCTGATCCCCGCCCGGTGCAGTAGCGGCCACGAGGCGACCAACCCCTTTGGCGGCTTCGCGAAGCTGTACGACTCGAGCAGTCGCAGGCCGCACTTCTCCAGCTCGGCCGGATCGTCGCACGCCCAGTGGAACCGGGCGGGCACATCGGCGTGTGTCTTGTCCTGACCGGCGACCATCGCCGCCCCGGAGGTGTCGAACGCGAAGCGCGCCCCCGGGAACGCCGCCGCTATCGAGCGCAGCGCCTCCTCGACCTCGTCGGCGTGGAAGTACAGCAGGACGCCCTCGCTGAGCAGCAGAACCGGCTTGCCCGCATCGATCGCGGAGTACCAGTCCGTGTCGAAGATCGACCCGACGCGCATCGTGTAGCGGTCGCCGTCGTCGACGAATCTGCGGCGCAGCGCGATGCTGTCCTCGAGGTCGACGTCGAGCCAGGTGACCCGCCCGTTGTCCACCCGGTCGAAGCGGGTGGACAGCCCGCAACCGAGGTCGGCGACGGTGCCGTCGGGGTGCTCGGCGAGGAAGTCGCGGACGAAGCCGTCGAAGACCGCCGCCCGCCACACCGAGCCGACGGTGTTCGGGGTGCTGAACGTGGAGAAGTCGTGGTCGATCTCGTCGACCATCTCGGCGGCCCGCGCGTCGGACAGCACACTCGATCGTCGGCGCGCGTCCACCGCGCGACCGTACAGCGGCACCAGCAGGGTTTCCTGGACGCTGCCCAGGTCGACCGACTCGGCCATCACTCCTCCTCGGCTACCGGGCTCAGCGCATCCCGGGGTGGTAGCCCGGTGCCCCCGGCATGGTGGACTTCCCAGCGGTCAGCACGCCGTCCGGGTCGGTGACGAACTTCCCGGCGCAGTGACCGCGCAACGAGGAGACGATGGCGTTCCACACGCGGGCGTCAAAGGGTTCGAAGGTGTGCTCCATGCCGGTCACCGGCAGCGACTCGTTCGCGGGGATCGGCGTCACCCGGCACTGACCGCCGTCGAGGCGGCCGTCGGACCACTCGCGCGCACTGCGGATGGAGAAGTACTTCGTCGGTCCGGGCGTGTCGTCGCCGGCGTTGAGCTTCTTGAGGAAGGGCGATCCGGGGCAGTTCTCCCGCGCGATCGGCTGCGCGCAGGACACCGGCGAGCCGTACTGGGCGGTACCGATCGCGATGTAGGTGGCCACCTTCGACGTTCCGCCCATCTCCTTCAGGTACACGCGGCCGGTGATGCCGCCGATGCTCTCGGTGACCAGTGCGATCTTGTCCCCCGGGTGCTGGCGCCGGATCCCGTCGACGGTCCTGGCGACGACGGCCGCCTCGGCGCGGAGGTTCTCCCCCGGCAGGTTCAGCAGCGTCGTCGGGTAGCCACGCGACTCGAGGTTCTGTTTCATCGGACCGAACGGCATGGTGCCCACGGTCTGGCCGGGAATGACGACTACGCGGGTCGTCGGGGGTGCCGGGGTCGCGGTGGCCGCCCCCACGCCGGTCGTCGCGACGGCCGCACTGCCGAGAACGGCAAGGATCTGCTTCATCATGCGGGTAAGGATAGCCTGCGCTGACCGCTGGTGCCCAACGAACCCGTTCCCACTGGCCGAGTCGGTTGTCGGGACCGCGGACCCGACTGCGATGATCGGCGAATGCGACGAATTGCCGAGCTGGCACTCTCCGCGCTCTTCGTGCTCATCGCGCCGCCGCTGTATCTGTTGCTCGACCTCGCGGTCGTGGGACGCCTCGGTGCCCGCGAACTCGCCGCCCTCGGGGTCGGCACCCTCGTCCTGGCCATCCTCAGCACCCAACTGACATTCCTCTCCTACGGGACCACGGCCCGCTCGGCGCGCCGCTTCGGCGAGGGCGACCGGGCCGGCGCGATCGTCGAGGGGGTGCAGGCCACCTGGATCGCGCTGATCGTCGGGTGCGCGATTATCGCCGTCGGCTTCGCGGCGGCGCCGTGGCTGATGCGCGCACTCGTTCCCGATCCGGCGGTCGCCGCCGACGGGGCCGCGTGGCTGCGCATCGCGCTCTTCGGTGTGCCGCTCGTCCTCGTGTCGATGGCTGGAAACGGGTGGATGCGCGGCGTGCAGGAGACCCGCGCCCCCGTCGTCAACGTCGTCGTCGGGCTCGCCGTCGCCTCCGTCCTCTGCGTCGGACTGGTCCACGGCCTCGGCCCCTTCCCGCGCCTCGGCCTGGTCGGCAGCGCCTGGGCCAACCTCGTCGGGCAGTCGATCACCGGCGCGCTCTTCGGCGCGGCGTTGCTGCGCGAACGACGACGAACCGGGGTATCGGCGCGCCCCGACCGCGCCGTCGTCGGTGCCCAGCTGGTCATGGCGCGCGACCTCATCGCGCGCAGCGCCTCCTTCCAGATCTGCTTCTTGTCCGCCGCGGCGGTCGCGGCCCGCTACTCGGTCGCCGCCGTCGCCGCGCATCAGGTGGCGTTGCAGGTCTGGGAGTTCCTCTCGCTGCTCCTGGACTCCCTGGCGATAGCGGCGCAGTCGCTGGTCGGGGCGGCGCTGGGAGCGTCGGCACCGGCACGGGCACAGGCCGTCGCACGACGAGTCACCGTCGTGTCGGTGATCGTCGCCGTCCTCGTCGCGATCGTCTTGGCGGCCGGCTCGTCAGTCATCCCGCGGGTCTTCAACAGCGATCCGACGGTGCTCTCGGCGATTGCCGTGCCGTGGTGGTTCCTGATCGCGATGCTGCCGATCGCGGGAGTGGTCTTCGCGCTCGACGGGGTGCTGCTCGGTGCGGGTGACGCGGCATTCCTGCGGACGGCGACGCTGGCGGCGGCCCTCGGCGCATTCCTCCCGCTGATCTGGGCGTCGCACATCTTCGGCTGGGGATTGGCCGGGATCTGGACCGGACTGCTGGTCTTCCTGATCGCCCGACTCGCCGCGGTGTGGTGGCGCTACCGGTCGGGCCGCTGGACGACGGTGTAACCGGGCTCGCTCGGCGAATGGCTAGACTGTCGGGACATGTCCGGACCGCAACAAAGCATGGCCCGCGAGCCGAAGCGCGTACGTACCAAGGCAAAGGTCGCGAACTGGGTCGGCACCGCGCTCGTTTGGGCCGCACACGTCTGGACCTGCCTACTGTTGTGGTTCTACGGCCTATTGGCCAGCCGTGCCCTCCAGGACTGGGTGCCGTCGTCCGACGACGACGTCAGGCCGCCGCTCACGACTCGACAAACCATTGCGGTCTACGCTCTCGGATATGCCCCCGATGTAAGTGCGTTCCTATTCGCCACGTCGATCACCGCCGCACTAATCTGGGCTGCGCGGGGCAAGCTGAGCATTGTGCCCGCCGCCATCTGCCTCTTGCTGGCGTGGCTGACCGGAGGCGTTGCGCTGGTCTCACTCCTCCTGGCCGAATAGACCAGTGCGACTAGACCTGCGCCAATAGCGCGGCGGCCACCTCGTCGGAGGTGCCGTCGATGCTGTAGCCGGCGGCTCGGATGTGTCCACCGCCGCCGAAGGCGCGCGCGATCGTGGTCACGTCGACCTTGTCCTTGGAGCGCAGCGAGACGTTCCAGCGGCCCGGTTCGGATTCCTTGAACACGGCCGCGACCTCCGCGTCCTGTGCGGTCCGCACCAGGTCGATCAGGCTCTCCGACTCGTCCCACGCCATCGACGAGAGCAGTTCGTGCGGCACGGTAGCGTACACGAGTCCCGCGCCGCCGCAGGCCGCCGACTCGAGTTTCGCGTCGCCCAGCACGGCGCTCGCCACGCCGAACCAGGTGAAGGGATGACTGTCCAGCAGCGTCCGACTCCACTTCGCGCCGTCGACGCCGGCCTCGATCAAGCGGGCCGCGATGCCGAAGGACGACGGCCGCGCCCATTTGAACGAGCCGGTGTCGGTGATCAGGCCCGCGTACACGCAGGTGGCGATCGGTTCGGTGAGCGTCACCCCGAGTTCGTCGATGATCTCCAGGACCAGCGACGCCGTGCAGTCCGACGACGGATCGATGAAATCCAGGGTGCCGAACCCCGTGTTGGAGACGTGGTGGTCGACGACGATGCGCTCGCGCGCCGCGCCGAACACCTCGCCGAGGTCCTCGAGGCGGCCGAGGGTCGCCGCGTCGACCGACACGGCCACCGGATGCCCGACCACCGCATCCGGGCGGACGAGCAGCTCACTGCCCGGCAGCGCCTTCATCGCCGACGGCAACGGCAGATCGCCCGGATAGGCGACCTCGACCGCCATTCCGAGTCCGACCAGTGCCTGCCCGAGGGCCAAGCCGCTGCCGAGCGTGTCGGGATCGGGCCGGACGTGGCAGAGGATCGTCACCGCGTCGGCCCCGCGCAACGCGGAAGCGACGTCGGCTGCCGAGGCCGCCGTCACCGCTCCGACTCGTCGTCCCGATATGGATCGGCGTCACCGGCCGGTGTGGCCTCCGCCGCCCGGCGCGCGACCATCTCGTCGTTGGCGCGCGCCTTGGCGACGAGCTCCTCCATGTGGCGTGCGGCGTCGGGCACCGTGTCGAGCTGGAAGGCGAGCGTCGGCGTGAACCGAACCCCGGTACCGGCACCGACCAGCGAGCGCAGATGCCCGGTCGCCTTCGCCAGCGCCGCCGCCGCACCCTCGTAGTCGGGCTCGACGTCGAGCGTCTGCCCCATCACGGTGTAGAACAGCGTCGCGTCGTGCAGGTCGCCCGACACGCGCGCGTCGGTGATCGTCACGTAGTGCAACCGCGGGTCCTTGATCTCACCCGAGCCGATCGCCGCGGCGACGATCGATGAAATCCGCTTGGCCAGCCGAGCCGCCCGAGCCTGGTCCACCATGGGAGAACCGCCCTTCTCACTTGAAGTCGCACGAGTCGGGAAACCCTAGTCGCGCGGCTTCTCCTGCAACTCGTAGCTCTCGATGACGTCGTCGACCTTGATGTCGGAGTACGTCACGGTCAGACCACACTCGAAGCCCTCGCGGACCTCGGTGACATCGTCCTTCTCGCGGCGCAGCGACGACACCGTCAGGTTCTCGGCGATCACCACGTTGTCGCGGAGCAGGCGCGCCTTGGCGTTGCGCTTGATCAGACCAGAGCTGACCATGCAACCGGCGATGTTGCCGACCTTGGACGACTTGAAGATCGCGCGGATCTCGGCGCGGCCCAACTCGACCTCTTCGTAGACCGGCTTGAGCATGCCCTTGAGCGCGCTCTCGATCTCGTCGATCGCCTGGTAGATGATCGAGTAGTACCGGATGTCGACGCCCTCGCGGTTGGCCCGCTCGGTCGCCTTGCCCTCGGCGCGAACATTGAACCCGATGATGATCGCGTCCGACGCGGCAGCAAGGTCGACGTTGGTCTCGGTGACACCACCGACACCGCGGTCGATGACCCGCAACGACACCTCGTCGTCGATCTCGATGCCCATGAGCGCCTCTTCGAGCGCCTCCACGGTGCCCGAGTTGTCACCCTTGAGAATCAAGTTGAGCTGGCTGGTCTCCTTGAGCACCGAATCCAGGTCCTCGAGGCTGATCCGCTTGCGACTGCGGGCCGCCAACGCGTTGCGCTTGCGCGCCGCGCGACGATCCGCGATCTGACGGGCGGTCCGGTCCTCGTCGACGACCAGGACGTTGTCACCCGCGCCGGGCACCGACGTGAAGCCGATGACCTGCACCGGACGCGACGGCAGCGCCTCGTCGATGTCGTCGCCGTGCTCGTCGACCATCCGTCGCACGCGGCCATAGGCATCGCCGGCGACGATCGAGTCGCCGACGCGCAGGGTGCCGCGCTGGATGAGGACGGTGGCGACCGGGCCGCGGCCGCGGTCGAGGTGTGCCTCGATCGCGACGCCCTGGGCGTCCATGTCCGGGTTGGCGCGCAGATCGAGCGAAGCATCCGCGGTCAGCAGGACCGCCTCCAGCAGCGCATCGATGTTGGTGCCCTCCTTGGCCGAGATGTCGACGAACATGGCGTCGCCGCCGTATTCCTCGGGCACCAGGCCGTACTCGGTGAGCTGGCCGCGGATCTTGCTCGGGTCCGCGCCTTCCTTATCGATCTTGTTGACCGCCACGACGATCGGCACGTCGGCCGCCTGCGCGTGGTTCACGGCCTCCACCGTCTGCGGCATGACGCCGTCATCGGCGGCGACGACGAGGATCGCGATGTCGGTCGCCTTGGCGCCGCGGGCACGCATGGCGGTGAACGCCTCGTGACCCGGGGTGTCGATGAAGGTGACGAGCCGGTCTTCGCCGTTGAGGCTGGTGTCGACCTGGTACGCACCGATGTGCTGGGTGATGCCGCCGGCTTCGCCCTCGCGGACGTTCTCCTTGCGGATGGTGTCCAGCAGGCGCGTCTTGCCGTGATCGACGTGACCCATGACGGTGACCACCGGCGGGCGCTGGGCGAGGTCGTCCTCGCCGCCTTCGTCCTCGCCGTAGCTGAGGTCGAAGCTCTGCAGCAGCTCGCGGTCCTCGTCCTCGGGGCTGACGACCTCGACGACGTAGTTCATCTCCGAGCCGAGCAGTTCCAGCGTCTCGTCGTTGACCGACTCGGTCGCCGTGACCATCTCACCCAGGTTGAACAGCGCCTGGACCAGGGCTGCCGGGTTGGCGTCGATCTTGTCGGCGAAGTCGGACAGCGATGCGCCGCGGGCGAGCCGGATCGTCTGGCCCTGGCCGTGCGGCAGCCGAACGCCGCCGACCGTCGGAGCCTGCATCGAGTCGTACTCTTGCCGCTTCTGACGCTTGGACTTGCGACCCTTGCGGGGGGCGCCACCGGGGCGACCGAACGCACCCGCGGCACCGCCGCGGCCACGTGCACCGCCACCGCCGCCACCGGGACGACCGCGGAAGCCTCCACCGGGAGGACCACCGGCGGGTGCGCCACCGGGGCCACCACGGTATCCGCCGCCACCGCCACCCGGGCGGTTGCCGCCGGGACCACCGCGGCCAGCGGGACGGTTGGCGTCCGGACGAGCCGAACGGCTGGGCATCGCACCGGGGTTCGGCCGCGGCGGCATACCGCCGGGGCTGGGTCGGTTGCCGCCCGGGCGCGGCGCGCCACCGGGGCGCGGACCAGCCGCACCGCCACCGGCGCCGGGACGCGGCGCCACCGGACGGGGCGCGGGGGCCGGGGCAGAGGAATACGGGTTGTTTCCGACGCGCGGGGCACGCGGACCGGGCTTGGGACCGCCCGGACGGTTGCCACCGGGGGCCGTTGCCGGCGCGGCGGGCTCAGCCGGGGCCGCGGGCGTCGCGGCGGCCGGAGCCGCGGGGGCCGGTGCTGCCGCGGCGGGAGCCGCCGGCGCGGGAGCGGCCGGGGCCGGTGCCGGTGCCGCGGGCGCCGGAGCGGCCTTCTCGGCCACCGGTGCGCCCGGCTTGGGCGCAGCCTTCTTCGCCGGCGCCTTCTTTGCCGGGGCTTCGGTTGCTGCCGACTCAGTCGGCTTGGGGAATGATTCGCGTAGTCGCCGGGCCACCGGGGCCTCGACGGTCGACGACGCGGACTTGACGAACTCGCCTTGTTCTTTGAGACGCTCGAGCACTTCCTTGCTCGTCACGTTCAGCTCTTTGGCCAATTCGTGCACGCGGGCCTTGCCTGCCACTGCTCTCCTCACTTGGAGGTCGAGCGGCACCCGCTACGACCTCGGTTAACTCCGATACATGCTCATCGTGGGAACTTCACGGTGTGCTCATGTCTTGTGCTACCTGTTCTTCCGGCTGGTCCCCGCCACCCGCTGCTACCAGCGAGGCGACGAGTCCGTCTGGGTCGACGGTGATCCCGTCGACCCGCAACGCCGAAGCGAAAGCCTTGCGCCGCACCGCCTCCGACAAGCAGTCAGTGGACGGATGCAGCCAGGCGCCGCGCCCCGGCAGGGTCTTGCGGTAGTCGATCTCGACCACCGGCCCGATGGGGCCGCTTGCCGCGACCACTCGGACCAGTTGTGCCCGATCCGCACGTCCGCGGCAGCCCAGACACATCCTCATCGGATGAAAGTGCATCAGTACTCCGGAACCGCGCGAGATCTCGCACAACCTTTCACAGTCTAGCTTGCGCAGTAGACCGATGTCATACTGCCGCGCTGGCCGTCGGGTCGTGGGCCCCCGGATCGGCGTCGGACCGGATGTCGATCCGCCATCCGGTCAGCCGGGCGGCCAGCCGGGCGTTCTGCCCCTCCTTGCCGATCGCCAACGACAGCTGGTAGTCGGGGACGATGACGCGGGCGGCCTTGTTGGCCTCGTCGACGACGGTCACCGACAGCACCTTCGCCGGTGAGAGCGCATTGGCCACGAACACCGCCGGATCGGTGGAGTAGTCGATGATGTCGATCTTCTCCCCCGCCAGTTCGCTCATCACATTGCGCACGCGCTGCCCCATCGGGCCGATACACGCGCCCTTCGCGTTGAGGTCCGGCACACCCGTGTGTACCGCGATCTTGGAGCGGTGCCCCGCCTCGCGGGCGACCGCCACGATTTCGACGGACTTGTTCGCCACCTCGGGGACCTCGAGTTCGAACAGCTTGCGGACCAGGTTGGGATGGGTGCGCGACAGCGTGATCTGCGGACCGCGGGCGCCGCGCGCCACGCCGACGACATAACACTTGATGCGGTCGCCGTGCTCGTAGGTCTCGCCCGGGACCTGCTCGGCGGCCGGGATGACGCCCTCGGTGCCGTCGGCCTCGTTGCCGATGGCGACGACGACCAGGTCGCGGGCGTTCGCGCGGACGTCGCGCTGCACGACGCCGCCGACGATCTCACCCTCGTGTGCGGCCAATTCGCCGAAGTTCCGCTCGTTCTCCGCGTCGCGCAGCCGCTGCAGGATCACCTGGCGCGCGGTGGTGGCGGCGATCCGGCCGAATCCCTCGGGCGTGTCGTCCCACTCGCTGAGCACCGTGCCGTTCTCGTCCACCTCCTGCGCCATGACGCGCACCTCGCCGGACTTGCGGTTGACGTCGATCCGCGCGTGCGGCGCGAATCCGTCGGTGTGCCGGTAGGCGGTCAGCAACGCGGTCTCGATGGCGGTGATGACGGTGTCGGTGGGGATGCCCTTGTCGGCCTCGATCATGCGCAGGGCGGCGATATCGATGTTCATGGCGCGGTGACTCCTATTCACTTGTGCATTCTTCAGTTATCGGTGCGATGTTCAGTTGTTCGATGTTCAGTTGTGCGACGGGCGGCGCCGGCTTTGCCCGATCAGGCCTCCCCGCCGTCGCACAGCTTCAGCTCCGCCGGACTCGGTTCGCCGAATTCGACGACGACCACGGCCGACTCGACGTCGGACAGCGCCACCTCGCGCACGGCGAGCCGCCCCTTGTGGTTGACGACGAGCGCCACGGTCCCGTCGCCGAGATTACCGATTCGGCCGAGGAACTTCTCGCTCTTTCCACCCGCGGCCGGGTGCAGCGCGACCTCGACGCGACGACCGTGGTTGCGCTTCCAGTGCCGGGGTTGGGTGAGCGGGCGGTCCACGCCGCGCGACGTCACGTCGAGTGCGTAGTCCTGCGCCCACGGCTGCTCGTCGAAGACGGCGGTGAGCGATCGCGTGAGCGCGGTGAGTTCGTCGAGGCCGACGCCGTCATCACCGTCGACGACGACCGTGATCGCGCTGACGCCGTAGCCGGGCTTGCGCACGACCGACACCTCGTCGACGTCGAACCCGGCACCGGTCACGACGGGTTCGACCAGGGCGCTCACCCCACTGGTGTCCGGTGCCACGGTCACTCACCTGCCTCACGGTTTTCGCTGATCACACGCGCGGGATCCCCCGGCGCGCACCACAGGAGTGTAGGCGATGGCATCATGTCCGACGTGACCTCCCTGTCTCGCCGGACGGTGCTGCGCGGTGCCGCCACCGCCACCGTCGCACTCCCCCTCGGCGCCCTCGCCCTGTCCGCCTGCAGTCGCGGCCCGTCCCCGGAGCAGACCCTGGCGGATCGGCTCGTCCCGCTGGCCTCGGCTGCCGTCGCCTCCGCGGCGGCGGCGCGACTCCTCGCCACCACCGAGCCCAAACAGGCGACGGCACTCGGACAGATCGCCACGATCCGCGACGAGCACGCCAAGCTGCTGCGCGAGGAGATCCTGCGTCTGCACCCGTCCTCGGGGCATGCCATCGTCGACCCGTCCGCCTCGGCGACGCCGAGCGCCGCTCCCGGGTCGTCTGCCCCGCCGCCCTCACCCGCGGCCCCGGCGGCGGCCGGACTCGATGCGTTCAAGTCCTCGCTGTCCGCCGACGCGGCCGCCGCACAGCAGGTGGCGATCGGCACGAGCGGCTTCCAGGCCGGGCTGACCGCATCGGTATCGGCCGCCGTCACCAGCTTGAAGGGGTTGCTGCCATGACAGTCGCCGATGCGCTCACCGCGGCGCTCAAGGCGGAGGACGCCGCCATCTTCACCTACGGCGTGCTGACGGCCTTCACGCGCAACGACGTCCGCAGCCGCCTCGCCGTGGACATCGCTGCCCACCGCGTGCGCCGACGCGCGCTGGCCGAAGACCTCACCAAGACCGGCACCCCGGTACCCAATCCCGCGCCCGGCTATCGCCTGCCGGTGAAGGTGACCGACGTCCGCTCGGCCGGACGCGCCGCGGTCGAGGCCGAGGTCGAGACCCAGGTGGCCTACCGATCGGTGGTGGAGCAGGCCGATACCGACGCGCTGCGCCGGTTCGGGGCGGAGAGCCTCGCCGAATCAGCGGTGCGCGCGGTCTATTGGCGCGGCGTCGCCGGGATCGACCCGACGGTGATCGCGATGCCCGGCGACCCGCGGATCAAATAGGCGGGTCGCGCTTCGACTACCCGATCAGCCGCGCACGGCCGCGGTGATGACGGCCACGGCGTCGGCGACCGGGATCTCGGAGGTCTCGCCGGTCAGGCGGTCGCGGATCTCGACCTTCCCGTCGGCGAACCCGCGGCCCACCACGACGACCGTCGGCACACCGAGTAGTTCGGCATCCTTGAACTTCACTCCGGGTGAGGCCTTGCGGTCGTCGAAGAGCACGTCGACCCCGGCGGCGTCGAGTTCGGCGACGAGCGCCTGGGCGCCCGCGACGGCCGCCTCGTCCTTGTTGGCGATCACGACATGGCATTCGAACGGCGCGACCTCGCGCGGCCAGCGCAGCCCCTTCTCGTCGTGCATCTGCTCGGCGATGACCGCGACCAAACGCGAGACGCCCACGCCATAGGAGCCCATGGTGACCCGCACCGGCTTGCCGTTCTCGCCGAGGACGTCGAACTCGAAGGCGTCGGTGTACTTGCGGCCGAGCTGGAAGATGTGGCCGATCTCGATCCCGCGGGCCGACTGCAGGACTCCCTTGCCGTCCGGCGAGGGATCGCCGTCGCGGACCTCGGCGGCCTCGATGACGCCGTCGGGGGTGAAGTCGCGACCGGCGACGAGGTCGACGACGTGCTTGCCCTGCTCGTCGGCACCGGTGATCCAGCGGGTGCCGGTGACGACGCGCGGGTCGACCAGGTAGGTCCCGCCCGCGGCCTGCACACCCTTGGGGCCGATGTAGCCGCGCACCAGCGCGGGGTTGGCGGCGAAATCGGCGTCGCCGAGCAACTCGACCTCGGCCGGTTCGACCGCCGCCTCAAGGCGTTTCATGTCGACCTCGCGGTCGCCGGGAACGCCGATGCCGGTGATCTGCCAGTCCTCGCCGGGCTTACGGATCTTCACCAGCACGTTCTTGAGGGTGTCGGCGGCGGTGAAGGTGCCGTCCAATGCACCGTTGGCCCAGTCGACGAGGGTGTCGATGGTCGGCGTGTCACCGGTGTCGTGGACGGCGGGCCGGGGCAGCCCGTCGGTCGGCAGGTCTTCCGGGACCGGGGTGAGCACGGCCTCGACGTTGGCCGCGTAGCCGGACTCGGTGCTGCGGACGAAGGTGTCCTCGCCGACCTCGCATTCGGCGAGGAATTCCTCGGAGGCGCTGCCGCCCATGGCGCCGGAGGTCGCCGCGCAGATGACGTAGGTGATCATCAGCCGGTCGAAGATGCGCTGGTAGGCGGAGCGATGCGCCTCGTAGGACTTCTGCAACCCGGCGTCGTCGAGGTCGAAGGAGTAGGAGTCCTTCATCGTGAACTCGCGGCCGCGCAACAGGCCGGCACGCGGGCGCTCCTCGTCGCGATACTTGGTCTGGATCTGGTACAGCGTGACCGGCAGGTCCTTGTACGAGCTGAACTCGCCCTTCACGAGCTGGGTGAAGATCTCCTCGTGCGTGGGTCCGAGCATCATGTCGGCGCCCTTGCGGTCCTGCAGGCGGAACAAGGCCGAGCCATACTCGCTCCAGCGGCCCGTCTTCTCGTACGGTTCGCGGGGCAGCAGCGCGGGCAACAGGATCTCCTGTGCGCCGATGGCGTTCATCTCCTGCCGCACCACGTTCTCGATGTTGCGGAAGACGCGCAGGCCCAGCGGCAGCCACTCGTAGACGCCGGGGGCGGCGCGGCGGATGTAGCCGGCGCGCACCAGCAGCTTGTGCGACGGGACTTCCGCATCGGCGGGATCGTCTCGCAGGGTGCGCAGGAACAGCGTCGACATTCGGGTGATCACGAGGCACCAGCTTAGTGATCGGCGGCGTTGACTAGGGTGCTGGGGTGCGCGTGATCCTGCCCCCATCGGAAACCAAATCGGACGGCGGCGCCGGTGCCCCGCTGAACCTGGGCTCGCTGTCGTTTCCCGAAGCCACCGCGACGCGGCGCCACCTCGTCGACGCGCTCGTCGCGCTGTCGGCCGATCTCGACGCCAGTCGCGCGGCCCTCGGTCTGGGTGCCACCGCGATCGCGGAGGTCGACCGCAACGCCGAGCTGTGGGAGGCGCCGACGCGACCGGCGGTCGAGCGCTACACCGGGGTCCTCTACGACGCGTTGGACTACCCGGGCATGACGAAACCGACGAAGACCAAGGCCCTCGACCGGATCCTCGTGGGGTCTGCGCTGTTCGGCCCGCTGGGCGCCGCCGACCCGATCCCCGCCTATCGACTCTCCGCCGGGTCGAAGCTGCCGGGTGAGCCGACACTGACCACCACGTGGAAGCCGGTGCTCCGCGACGTCTTCGCCGGCCTCGACGAGTTCGTCGTCGACCTGCGCTCGGGCGCCTACCAGAACCTGGGCCGTGTGCCCGGCGCGGTGACCGTCACCGTGATGACCGAGAAGCCGGACGGTTCGCGATCGGTCGTCAGCCACTTCAACAAGCATTGCAAGGGACTCGTGGCGCGCGAGCTGGTGCGCACCCGGCGTCGGGTCGTCGACGTCGACGGGGTCACCGCGGTCCTCTCCGACGCCGGTCAGCGCGTCGAGATCGCCGATCCGACGACAGTCGTGGTCCTCACCGACTAGGCGCCCACACCTCCGCCGGCGCCGCCGCACGGAAGTGGCGGCCGTCACAGGCCCCAATCGCCGATGCTGGCGCAAACGGTCCGGCCCGTTAGACTCTGGCCGGGTAGACGCCCGCGACCAGGACCACGATCGGAGAGCGACAAGCAATGCTCCATGCCCTGGCCTACGCGTTCGTCGATGCGGTGAACGTCCTGCTCATCGGCGTTCTCGTCGCCCTCGCCATGATGGCGGCCAAGGGGCGCTACGTCCCCATCGCGAGTCTGCTGATCCTCGGCGACTGGCTGGGCGTGCTACTCCTGGCGCTGGTGGTGCTGCTCGCCTTCGACGGCCTCGGCGAATTCGTCAAGCACATCGTCGACTCCGCCGTGTTCGGCATCCTGCTGATCCTCACCGGTGTCCTCACTGCGCTCCTGACCCTGCGCGGCGGCGATTCGTCTGCGCTGATCAACCGGATACTCGAACCGCTGCGGTCCCCGTCCCCGTTGACGGTGCTCGTCGGACTGATCCTGGGCGCGATCCAGTCGGCGACGTCGGTGCCGTTCTTCGCCGGATTGGCCGTGCTCTCCGCCAGCGACATCCCGCCCGCCCAGCGGTATTGCGGGCTGTTCCTGTACGCGACCGTGGCCCTCAGCCTGCCGATCCTCGCCGCGCTACTGCTCGGCCTGGTCCGCCGCACGCCCAACTCCCTCGTCGGGCGTGGTTTCGAAACCGCCCGCGCCCACAAGGACCTGGTGGTCCGCGCAGCCGGTTACCTCGTCGCCGTCCTGCTGGTGGTCATCGGCATTCTGCGCCTCATCTAGGGCGCGCCCAGCCTGCGCGGCATCTCCGCAGCGCGGTCGGCACCGGGTCACCGGCCGTCGACGAACCCCGCGACCTCCCCGATGACCACGATCGCCGGCGGAGCCAATCCGTCCCGCGCGGCCGCCGCGGCGGCATGCGCGAGGTCGGAACTCAGCACGCGCTGGGTGGGCAGCGATGCGTTCTCGATCATCGCGACCGGCGTCTGCGGGTCGCGTCCGCCGGCGAGCAGGGCGTCGGCGAAGGCGTCGATGCGCTCGACCGCCATCATCAACACGATCGTGCCGCGCAGCCGGGCCAGGGCCGACCAGTCGGTGAGCGAATCCGGGTGGTCGGGGCGCACGTGCCCGGACACGATGACCACCTCGTGGGTCACCCCGCGGTGCGTCACCGGGATGCCCCCCAGCGCGGGCGCGGAGATCGCGCTCGTCACACCGGGCACGACGGTCACCGGGACACCCGCGTCGACGCATGCCTGCAACTCCTCGAAGCCCCGGCCGTAGACGTAGGGGTCCCCACCCTTGAGGCGGACGACGAACTTCCCGGCCTTCGCCCGGTCGACCAGAACGGTGTTGATGGCCTCCTGCCGCATCGCGCGCCCGTAGGGCACCTTGGCCGCGTCGACGACCTCGACGTCGGGACCGAGTTCGGCGAGGAGTTCGGCGGGCGCCAAGCGATCGGCGACGACGACGTCGGCCCGCCGCAGCAGTTCGCGGCCGCGCACGGTGATGAGATCCGGTGCCCCCGGTCCCCCGCCCACCAGCGCGACCCCCGGTGCGTGCGACTGCGCGGGCACCGGGTCGGCCCCCGGGGTGCCGCCGGCCAGGACCGCGCTGAGGCGGTCGCGCACGGCCGCGGAACGGCGGTGGTCGCCCGAGGCCAGGACGCCCAGCGTCAACCCGTCGGCGCGACTGCTGGCCGGGGTCACCGCGGTGCCCAGCCGGGCGTCGTCGGCGCGGACGCAGAAGATATGCCGCCGCGTCGCCTCGTCGACGACCGCAGCGTTGACTGCGGGGTCGTCGGTGCAGGCCAGGACATACCAGGCGCCGTCGAGATCGCCGTCGGTGTATGCGCGGCGGTCCACCCGCACGCGCGGATTGGCCTCGACCGCCGGCGTCGGGTCGACGGCGATGACGACGACCTCGGCGCCCGCGGCGAGGAGGTTCGGCAACCTGCGCTGGGCGACGGACCCGCCCCCGACCACGACGACTTTGCGCCCGGAAAGGTTCAGTCCCGCGAGGTAGTGCCCCGCACCGGGGTCGTCGGCTGCCATAGGCGAACAGCCTACCGGCGGCCTCAGATCGGCAGTTCGCCCGTCGCGCGGATCCGCGTCCACACATCGCTGACCGGCACGCCCATCTGGTGGGCGTAGCTGCGGATGAACTCGGCGAGCAGTACCGAGCTGGCGTAGCCCGCGTCGGCGTCGTGGTTGCGCACCTCGTTCCACCAGGTCGGGTTCTCGCAGGCGGCCGCCTCGGCCATCGTGATGGCCGTGTCGAATCCGGTGATCGTCATGACCGCGCCCGGGCCCGGTCGCGATCGGCCTTCGCCTGCAACCGCTCCAGGGCGCGCTCGCGCGACGCCTCGAATTTGTCGACCTTCACGTCGAGTTCGGCGAGGAACTTGGCGAGCTCGTCGCGGTAGTACTGGCCGGTCGGGCCGAAGTCGTCGCGGGTGAAGATCCGCCACTTCTTCAACACCGGTTCGAGGACCTCGGTGCGGTGCTGCGGCAGGTCGTAGATGCCGTCGCGGGCGATCAGCACCGCGTTGCGGCGGAAGTTGGGCATCGTCGCCCCCGGCATGGCGAAGTTGGAGACGATCGAGTAGATCGCGGCCATCGCCAAGTCGGGCACCACGTCGAGCGCCGCGGACACGATGTTGCGGTAGAAGGTCATGTGCAGGTGCTCGTCGGCCGCGACGCGCTGCAGCAGCCGATCGGCGATCGGATCCCCGCACGCCTTGCCGGTGTTGCGGTGGCTCACGCGCGTCGCCAACTCCTGGAAACTGACGTAGGTGACCGAGAGCAGCATCTCCAGGGCGGTGTGCTGGTGGAACGCCGGCTCGAGCTTGTGTACCTCGCGGGCGTGGTCGATCGGGTCGTAGCCGTGCGTCATGTGGACCAGCCGGGTGTTCTCCAACTCGACGGGATCGACGCCGCGGGTGACGACCAGGTAGTCGCGCATGACGATGGAGTGGCGCGCTTCCTCGGCGGTCCACCGGCCCACCCAGAAGCCCCAGGCGTCGTCGAGGGAGAAGTTCTCGGCGATCACCCGGTGATACGACGGCAGGTTGTCCTCGGTGAGCAGATTGGTGATCATCGCCGCCTTGGCGGTCTCCGACAGCTCCGACTGTCCCGGGTCCCAATCCTCGCCGCCGAGGAAGGCGAAGTTGCGGCCCTCGTCCCACGGCACGTAGTCGTGCGGCATCCAGTCGACGGCCACCTTCATGTGGCGGTCCACCTCGCGCGCGGCGACGGGCTCGAGTTCCGCGAGGAGATCCTTGCCCTCCATTTTTTCGGTCAGCGAGATCACATCGGTTGCGGTCATAGTCTTGAGACTGCCGACGAGCGGGGGCCGGCGCATGAGTCCAAAGTCCTGATCGCCCCACGACATCTGTCCCGGCGCGACGGGGACCCACGTCCGCGGCGCGGGCCCGAGGCGGCTCGTCGGTGCAGGTAAAGCGCCATCACCGGGTACCTTCTAGATATGTCCGATGCACCCGTGCGCGTCTTCATCGTCGATGACCACGAGTTGGTCCGCCGTGGCCTGCGCGACCTCTTGGGAACCGCCGACGACCTGGAGGTCATCGGCGAGGCGGCCAACGTCGCCGAGGCACTCGTCGGCATCACCGCCAATCCGCCCGACGTCGCCATCCTCGACGTGCGCTTGCCCGACGGCAGCGGTGTCGAGCTGTGCCGCGACGTGCGTTCGGCCTGCCCGGACACGCACTGCCTCATGCTCACCAGCTATGCCGACGACGACGCCCTGTTGGCCGCGGTGATGGCCGGCGCCTCCGGCTTCGTGCTGAAGCAGATCCTCGGGCAGAACCTGGTGGCCGCTGTGCACACGGTCGCCGGCGGCGGCAACCTGCTCGACCAGCGCAGCACCGCCGCCCTGATGGAGCGCCTGCGCGGGCGTTCGGCCACTCCCACCGACCCGTTCGGCAAGTTGACCGAGCGCGAGCGCGAGATCGTCGACTTGATCGGCGAGGGCCTCACCAATCGGATCATCGCCAAGCGCATGCATCTGGCCGAGAAGACCATCAAGAACAACGTGACCCGCATCCTGGCCAAGCTCGACCTGTCCAGCCGCACCCAGGTGGCCGTCCTCGCCACCAAGGCGTCGCAGGCGGGCAAATGACCGAGACGACCGTTGCGATCCGCCCGCCCGGCCGATCGTTCCGCACCCTTGCCGTGATCACGGGGCTAGCCGTCGCGCTGGCGGCCGGCGTCCTGATCGGACGGGCGACGGCCGGCGGTACCGACCACGCCGCCAAGCGCGAGTTCATGTTCCAGATCAATTCCCTGCAGAGTCCCAACCAGCACGGCCACGAACTCAACTTCTTCGCCCGCTACCGCTACAACGACGATCTGGCCGAGTCCGAACTCCCCAACTACCTCCATCTGCGCGAGGTCGTCATCGACCGCCTCACCAACGGCGATTTCGCCAGCAATCCGTTCTGGGAGACGGTGAACCGGAATCTGTGTAACGAGTTGAAGGCCGGTTTCCCCATCACGGCGATCACCTGCGAGCTGCAGACGCCGGGGGTCGACGTGCGGGGAAACCGCTATCAACCGGGTTGGCATTCGAGCATCCACACGATCGGCGACATCGAGCCCCTCGCCGTGCCCGGTCCGGTGAGCGTTCCCGCCCCCGCGGTGCCCGTCCCGTAAACCCTCGCTAGTCGCGTTTCTGCTCGACGAGCGGGACCTGCCACAACAACCGGGTGCCGCGCCCGTTGAGTCCGGGCCCGACGGTGAACTCGCCCTCCCACTCCTGGGCGCGCATGCGCAGGTTCTCCAGGCCGCTGCGGCGCACCCCGGGGCTGATCCCGCGCCCGTCGTCGGTGACCTCGACGATCAGCTCCCCGGCGCGCGGCTCGGCGACGACGCGCACCTCGATCCGATCCGCGCCGGAGTGTCGCAGCGCGTTGCTCACGCCCTCGCGCACCACCGCGTCGACGTGGCTCGCCAACTCGGGGACGACGACGGTGTCCACCGGACCGTCGAACCGCACCATCGGCGTGACCTCGGCATGTCCGGAGACCTGCCCGACGACCGCCAACACACGCCGGCGCAACGTCGGCGACCGCGACGAGTCGCCGGTCTGCAGGTCGAAGATCGAGGTGCGGATCTGTGCGATCGTCCCGTCGAGGTCGCTGAGCACCTGGGCCAGGCGGTCGCTCGCGTCGGCCGTGTCCCCCGGTTTGCCCTGCGCGGCGAGCGCCTGGAGCGAGAGGCCCATCGCGAACAGCCGCTGGATGACGTGGTCGTGCAGGTCGCGCGCGATGCGGTGCCGGTCTTCGAGCACTTCGAGGCGGCGGCCCATCTCGCGCCGCTCGGCATAGGCGATGGCCAGCGAGGCGATCTCGGCGACCCCGGCCAGCCCGGAGCGCTCCTCGGCCTCCCAATCCGGCTTGGTGTCCTGATGGATCACGATCGCCCCGTAGACCCACGGTCCGCGGACCAGCGGGACCAGGGTCAACCAGCCGCCCTGCGGGTCGCCCCAACCCGGCATCTCGTCGTCGGCCACCACCCGCAGCTGGGCGCTCTCGGTGATCGCCTCGCCGAATCGCACCGCGTCCACCGGTCCCGGCCAGCCCCAGTTCGCCCGCAGCGTGGCCGCGGAATCCTCGGTCTGATACACGTACACGGCGCGGGCGCCGGTCAGCTCGGCGACGTCGGCGCACATGCTGTTGAGGTTGGCCACCAGGCTGATGCCCGCCAGCGGCTCCGCCCCGCGGCGGGCGATGAGCTCCATCCAGGTGTGCCGGATGCGGGCGCGCTCGAAGCCCCGCGCGTTGTCGACGGCGATACCGGCGGCGACGGCGAGCACACCGATCAGCGCCTCGTCGACCGCGGAGAAGGCCGGCGCCGTCCGCTTCTCCGTCAGGTAGATGCTCCCGAACACCTCCCCGCGGATCAGGATCGGGGCGCCCAGGAAGCTGCGCATCGGCGGGTGGTTGGGCGGGAACCCGACCGATGCCGGATGCTTCGACAGGTCCGGTATCCGCAGGACTTTCGGGTCGTTGATCAACACCCCCAGCACCCCTCGGCCGCGCGGCAACGAGCCCATCGTGGCGCGCACCTCCGGCGAGATGCCGGTGTGCACGAAGGCGCGCAGGCCGCCATCGGCGGCGCGGACGCCCAGCGCGGCGTAGCGGGCGTCGAGGACGCGCGCGGCGACGTCGGCGATGCGTTGCAGCGCCTGGTCCAGGTCCAGTCCCTGACTGACGACCAGCACCGATTCCAGCAGGTCGCGCGCCTTCTCCGGCCCCAAGCTGTGCCGCGCCAAGGTGTTGAGGGTGGTGTGCAGATCGTCGAGCGCGGTCCGCGGGTCGTCCGGTTCGTCGGTCATCGATACACCCTTTCCCGGGGCGTCGCGCGAGCCGCCGCCGCGACGAACCTCTTGATCGCGGCCGGTACCGCCGCCGGATGCACGTGGAGGAAGGAGGCGTGCACCCCCGCGTGCACGTGTCCGTCGACGCATGTCCCGTCGGCGCGCCATCCCCAGGCCGGCGTCGCGGAGGAGGGCACGGTGGCGCGGTGGAACTCGTGACCGGTGACCCGTTCGCCCGCGCGGTAGAGAACCGAATCGGTCACCGCGACGCCGTCGCGATACCCCAGGGTGAGTCGGTCGGCGAAGCTCCCCGATGCGGGCAGCGCCCCGGCCAGTTCGGGGCCGGGTCGGCCGTTTCGCGCGACCCCGGAGGTGAGGTAGAGGTACCCGGCGCACTCGGCGTGTACCGGCCGGCCGGCCGCGACATGGGAACGCACCGCCTCGCGCAGCGGCCGATTGGCGCTCAGCTCGTCGGCGTGTTCCTCCGGGAAGCCGCCGCCCAGGACCAGGGCCGCCGTCTGCGCGGGGAGCGGATCGGTGAGCGGGTCGAACTCGACGACGCGGGCCCCGGCCGCGGTCAGCAGCTCGGCGTGCTCGGGGTAGCCGAAGGTGAAGGCCCGTCCCGCGGCGACGGCGACGACGGGACTGCCCGGCACCGGTTCCCCGACCGCGTCGGCCGCCGACCACGCCGGTCCGGGAGACTCGCCCGCATCCTGTGCGATCGCCTCGACCGCTGCCAGGTCCACCGAATCGGCGACGAGGGCGGCCATCGCGTCGACCGCCGCGCGCGCCTGCGGTGAGCGTTCGGCGGCGGGGATGAGGCCCAGGTGCCGCGAGGGCACGGCCAGCGCGTCGTCGCGGCGCAGCACCCCCACGACGGACAGCCCGACCGACTCCGCGGCCGCCCGCACGACCTCTTCGTGCCGCGGCGATCCGACGCGGTTGAGGATGACCCCGGCCAGCCGGATGCCGGTGTCGAAGGCGGCGAACCCGTGGAGCAGCGCCGCGAGCGACTGGCTGTGCCCGGCGACGTCGACGACGAGGATCACCGGCGCCCCGAGCAGCTTCGCCACGTGGGCGGTGGAGCCGGTGCCGCCACTGGGCTGGCCCGGCGTGATCCGGCCGTCGAACAAACCCATCACACCTTCGACGACGGCGATGTCGGCTCCGCGGGACCCGTGTGCGAACAATTCGGGAACCAGGTCGGGGCCGACCAGGTTCGGGTCGAGGTTGCGCCCGGGTCGCCCCGCGGCCAGCGCGTGATAGCCGGGGTCGATGTAGTCGGGTCCGACCTTGAACGGCGCGACGGTGCGCCCGGCCGCCCGCAGCGCACCGATCAGGCCGGTGGTGACGGTCGTCTTGCCGGTCCCCGAGGCGGGCGCCGCGATCACCACCGCGGGGGTCCCGGCGCCGGGACCGGAGCGAGCTACCACTCGATCCCCTTTTGCCCCTTGCGCCCGGCGTCCATCGGATGCTTGACCTTCACCATCTCGGTGACGAGGTCGGCGGCGTCGATCAATTCCTGTGGCGCCCGGCGGCCGGTGACGATGACGTGCTGTCGGCCGGGCCGCTCGCGCAAGGTGTGAACCACCTCGGACACGTCGAGCCATCCCCAGTCCAGCGGGTAGGTGAATTCGTCGAGGACGTAGAAGTCGTGTTCCTGCGCTTGCAGGCGGCGCGCGATCTCGGCCCAGCCTTCCCGCGCGGCGGCCGCGTGGTCGTCGGCGTCGGCAGAGTTGGCTCGCAGCCACGACCATCCGCTGCCCATCTTGAACCAGGAGACCGGGCCACCGGCACCGGTGGCCTCGTGGACGTCGCCGAGGGCTGTCAGCGCGGCCTCCTCCCCGACGCGCCATTTGGCGCTCTTCACGAACTGGAAGACGGCGACGTTCAGTCCGGCGTTCCACGCGCGCATCGCCATGCCGAAGGCCGCAGTGGACTTTCCCTTGCCGTCGCCGGTGTGGACGCCGAGGACGGGCGCGTTGCGGCGCTGGCGGGTGGTCAGACCGTCGTCGGGGACGCTGACCGGCACTCCTTTGGGCATGTCTGCAGACGCTACGCCACGCGGTCGGCGGGCGTGTTCCGCACACCGAGCGCGTCGCGGATCGAGGTCCCGGACAGCTCGGTCATCGGCACGTGCCGACCGCCCAGGCGGTGGGCCAGTTCCGCCGCCAGCCCCAGCCGGATCATGCCCTGTTCGCAGTCGATGACGACCGCGTCGATGCCGTCGCGCCGCACCGCCCGCGCGGCCGCCTGCGCCCGGGCGACGGCACGCGGACCGGATGTCGCGCGGCCATCGGTGAGCACGGCGAGCAGCGGGCGCCGCCGGGGCTCGCGGATCCGGGCGTTGGCGATCAGTGAGCGCGCCTCGTCGAGGCCTTCGGCGAGCGGCGTGCGGCCGCCGACCCGTAGATCGCTCAGTCGGGCGACCGCGAGATCGACCGATCGCGTCGGCGGGACGACGACCCGCGCGCCCGAGCCGCGCGCCACCACGACCGCCACCCGGTCGCGCCGGGTGTACGAGTCGCGCAGCAGGGCCACACACGCCTCGGTGAGGGCCCGCAGTCGATCGCGCGCGGTCATGGAGCCGGAGAGATCGAGGACGAAGACGACTAGGTTGCCCTCGGTCCCCTCGCGCTGGGCGCCGCGCAAATCCTCGACGCGCACCGGGCTGCGTCCGGCCGCGCGCCAGGCGGTGCCGCTGCCGACGGTGCGCTGCGCGGCGGCCAGCGTCGTGCCGAACAGGTGGACCGCGGACCCGGCCTCGAAGTCGACGGCCCGCGTCGTGTGCCCGCGCACGGTGCGCGAACGCGAGCGCCGGCCGGGGTCCCCGTCGCCGATGCCGGTCACCGTCATCGCCCGCAGGCGCGTCGACGGGCCCTGTCGCGACGGTGCTGTTCCGAACCGGCGCGAATCGTCGCCGGCCCCGTCACCGGAGGTGTCGCCGCCGTCGGTGTCGCCGTCGGTGTCGCCGTCGGGGATGTCCGGGGCGTCGCCGTCACCCGAACCTCCTCCGTCCGGCCCGCCGTCCGGGTCCGGGTCGGGCTCGGGTTCGCCGGCCGCCTCGTCACCGGCCGCCATCGCGTCGGACAACTCCTGTTCGCCGAGCCCGCCGGTGTCGAACGGGTCGCGCCGCCGACGATGCGGGAGGGCGAGTTCGACGGCGACGGCGATGTCGGTCTGGTCGACCTCGTCGGCCCCGCGCCACGCAGCATGGGCCGCCGCGGCGCGGGCGACGACGAGGTCACCGCGCAGTCCGTCGACCTGCAGATGTGCGCAGATCCCCGCGATGCGGCGCAGTTGGGCCGGTGCGATCCCCACCCGGTGGACGCGTTCCCGGGCGGCGGCGATCTGTGCGGCGAGTGCCGCCTGGGCGGCGGCATGGGCGGCGATGAAGGATGCGGGATCGGCATCGAATGCCATCCGCCGCTGCACGACGGCCACCCGCTCCTCGACGTCGGAGGGCGCGACCACGTCGACGGCCAGCCCGAACCGGTCGAGCAATTGGGGGCGCAACTCCCCCTCTTCCGGGTTCATGGTCCCGACGAGCACGAACTCCGCGTCCTGGGTGTGCGACACCCCGTCGCGTTCGATGGTGACCCGACCCGATGCCGCGGCGTCCAACAGGACGTCGACGAGATGGTCGGCGAGCAGGTTGACCTCGTCGATGTAGAGCACCCCGCCGTCCGCCCGCGCCAGCAGACCGGGGGTGAAGACGGCCTCGCCGTCGCGCAGCGCGCGGGCCAGGTCGAGCGAACCGATCACCCGGTCCTCGGTGGCGCCGATCGGGAGTTCGACGACCCGTGCGGGCCGGCCGTCGGCGCCCGCGGGCAACAACGGCCCGAGGCCGCGCACGGCCGTCGTCTTGGCGGTGCCCTTCTCGCCGCGGATCAGGACCCCGCCGATGCCGGGGGCGATCGCCGACAGGATCAGCGCCAGCTTGAGCCGATCCTGGCCGACGACGGCGCTGAACGGGTACCGCAGAACCTCGCCCGTGGTCGACACCGGAGTCCTAGGCGCCCGCCGCGGCCTTCGTCAGCTGCAAGCTCGCCGACGTCCAGTCCCACACCTGCTTGAACAGGGCGGGATTGTCGTTGAGCGACTTGCCGAAGGAGGGGATCATCTCGGTGAGCTTGGGCGTCCACTCCGATTCGAAGCGGTCGCCGTAGCACTGGCGCAGCACGTCGAGCATCGCCGGAACCGCGGTCGACGCACCCGGCGACGCACCGAGCAGGCCGGCGATGCTGCCGTCGCCCGCGGCGACGACGGCGGTACCGAATTCGAGGGCGCCCTTGACGCCCGTGCCGCGGATGACCTGCACGCGCTGGCCGGCGGTGATCGTCTCCCAGTCGGAGCCGAGCGCCTCGGGGACGAAGTCGCGCAGCGTGTTGATCCGGTCGGCGGGGCTGGCCGCGAGTTCGCTGATCAGGTACTTGAGCAGGCCGAACTCCTTCGGCGCGATCGACATCATCGGCAGCAGGTTGCCCGGGCGGACCGAGAAGGGCAGGTCGGTGATGCTGCCGTTCTTGAGGAATTTGGGCGACCAACCGGCATACGGGCCGAAGAGCAGGCCGGGCTGGTGGTTGATGACGCGGGTGTCCAGGTGCGGCACCGACATGGGCGGCGCGCCGACGGCGGCCTGGCCGTATACCTTGGCGGCGTGCTCGGCGATGAGCTCGGGGTTGGTGCAGCGCAGGAACTCGCCGCTGACTGGGAATCCGCCGAAGCCCTTGGCCTCCTTGATCCCGGACCGCTGCAGCAGGTGCAGCGCGCCGCCGCCCGCGCCGACGAACACGAACTGCGCGTTGATCTTGCGCTTCTCGCCGGTGTGGTTGTTGCGGACGCTGACCAGCCAGCTGCCGTCGCGCTGCTTGGACAGGTTGGTGACGGTGTGCCCGAAGAACACGTCGGCATGCTGGCCGACGTAGTTGACCAGCTGCTGGGTCAGCGCGCCGAAGTCGACGTCGGTGCCGTCTTCGAACCAGTTGAGTGCGACCGGGTCGGTGTAGTCGCGGCCCTTGGCCATCAACGGCAGGCGCTGCGCGAACTCGCCGGGGTCGGTGATGAACTCCATGCCCTCGAACAGGGTCTGGCGCGACAGCCGGTCGTAGCGGGTGCGCAGGTAGTCGACGCCGGCCGGGCCGTGGGTGAAGCTCACGTGCGGGATCGGGTTGATGAACTCGCTGGGGTTGGTCAGCACCCCGTTGTCCACCGCGTGCGCCCAGAACTGCCGGGACACCTGGAACTGCTCGTTGATGGAGAGCGCCTTGTCGATGTTGACGTCGCCGTCGGCATCGCGGGGGGTGTAGTTGAGTTCGCACAGCGCGGAGTGACCCGTGCCGGCGTTGTTCCACGGGTCCGAGCTCTCCGCGGCGGCCGCGTCGAGCTTCTCGAACAGCGTGATGTCCCAGGTGGGTTCGAGCTGTCGCAGGAGCGCGCCGAGCGTGGCACTCATGATGCCCGCCCCCACCAAAACGACGTCCGTCTTGACCACCGATACCGACACGTGAACTCCAATCTTCGCGGTAATGCAGTCATTGTTCCCCATTGCCGGTCGGCCGTTGCGACCGGTCGACGAGATTGTGGGCGGAACGACAAGTCGGCCGCAGCGGGTTACGATCGGCAACCGTGACGCAAACACTGGACTGGCAGCCCGATTCCGAACTCCCGGGCTACTTCTCGCGGGTCTTCGAGTTGGGCACCGACCCCGACGGCGAGACGCCGATCGCGGCCACCCTGGTGCGCGCCCCGAAGCGGCCACGGGCCGCCAAGGGCGCGGTGCTCTACGTCCACGGGTTCACCGACTACTTCTTCCACGAGCCGCTCGCCGACTTCTTCGTCGCGCAGGGCTACCACTTCTACGCGATAGACCTGCGCAAATGCGGGCGTTCCCGACGTGACGGACAGACCGCCCACTACGTCTCCGATCTCTCCCACTACGACGTGGAGCTGGGACTCGCGGTCGACGTGATCGCCGAGGAGGTCGGTATCGGCGGCGGCGAGGACGATCCCAAGATCATCGTCGGCGCCCATTCGACGGGCGGTCTGATCGTTCCGCTCTGGGTCGACCGGCTCCGCCGCCTCGATCCCACCCGCCACAGCCTCATCGGCGGGCTGATCCTCAACAGCCCGTGGCTCGACCTCCAGGGCCGGGCCGCGCTGCGGACCCCGGCGGTCACCGCGCTCATCCGCGGCGTGGGCATCACCCGCGGTCTGACGGTGCTGCCGCAGGACCTCTCCCCCGCCTATGGCGACAGCATCCACGAGAGCCGCCACGGCGAGTGGAAGTACAACCTCGACTTCAAACCGCTCGGCGGCTTCCCGGTGACCTTCGGGTGGATTCGCGCGATCCGCAACGGGCACGCGCTCCTGCAGACCGGGCTCGACGTGGCCGTTCCGTCGCTGGTGCTGCGCTCGGACAAGTCGTACTTCGCCAAGCAGTATTCGTCGAAGACCGACCGGGCCGACGCCGTTCTCGACGTGTCGCATATGGCGAAATGGGCCGGATGCCTGGGCGGACGGCTGACCTCGGTTCCCGTCCCCGGCGCGCGCCACGACGTGTTCCTGTCCCTGCCTGCCGTGCGTGAACAGGCCTACGCCGAGGTCGAGGCGTGGCTGACGAGCGGGCTGCGCGCGCCGACGGCGAAGGCCGCGGCGAAGAAAGCGGCCGCCGCGACTCCGCCGAAGAAGACGGTCGCGCCGAGCTGAGCCCGGCCGCCGCTAGGCGGTCTCGGCCCGTTCGATGATCAGCTCGGCCAACCGTTCCGGCGCCTTCTCCGGCACCCAGTGGTCGACGCCGGTCAGCTCGACGTATCGGTAGTCGGCGTCGACGAAACCGCCGGTGCGCTCGGCCTGCTCGCGGCCCAGCGCCTCGTCGCCGTCGCTCCACACCATCGTCGTGGGAATCGTGATCCGCCCGCACGCGGTGTTGGCGGCGATGTCGCCGGTGAAGTTGGCCCGGTACCAATTCAGCGCCGCGGTCAACGCTCCCGGCTCCTGCAGCGGTCCGATCGCGTCGCGCGGGCAGGTCCGCCGCAACAGCACGGCGTTGCGGGCCAGGAGTTTCTCCTCCGAGCCCTCCTCGATAAAGAACTTGATGTACGACGACTTCTTGCGCTGGTCCTCGCTGTGCTCGAGTGCCTCGCTGATGGCACCCGCATGTCCCGTGCTGACCGCGACGTATCCGGTGAACCGCTCGGGATGACGGGCCGCGAGCTGCCATCCGACGATGGCGCCCCAGTCGTGAGCGACCAACAGGCAGCGCGCCACACCCAGCGCGTCGAGGACGCCGATCACGTCGGCGACGAGATTGGGGATGCGATAGGCCTGCACGCCCTCGGGGCGCGCCCCCGGGCTGTAACCGCGCTGGTCGACGGTGATGGTGCGCAGACCGGCGTCGTTGAGGATCGGCACGACGCCGTCGTAGCTCGCGCTGTTGTGTGGGAAGCCGTGCAGCAGCAGGACCGTCGGCCCGTCCTCGGGTCCGCCGACGGCCACGTCGAAGGTGAGGTCGTCGACGGTGACTTGACTCTTCGTGATCGTCATCGCCCCACGCTATCCGCGCGAGGTGAACTCAAGCCAGCGAATGGGTGATCACCGGGGGCGTCGCGTCACGGCCCTCGACGATGGCGGTCAACGCCGCGCGATCGACATGTGCGGCGAGCAGATCGGCGATGACGTCGAGCTGCTGGGCGCGCACCTCCTCGAAGGCGACCGTCCCCGCCGTGAACGGCTTGCCGCGGGCCGCCCCGACCCGGCCGAGCAGGTCGCGGCGCAGCCCGTCGTTCTCCAGCAGCCCATGCCAGTGCGTACCCCAGAGTGTTTCCCGCTCGGCTCCCTCCGGGGTTCCGTCGTCGGCGCTCAGCCACGGATGCTCGGTGCTCTCGGCGACCGTCCCGTGGTGGATCTCGTAGCCGGCGGCGCGGTGCCCCCAGGCCGACCCCACGCTGCGCCGCACCGTCTTCTCCGACGCGAACACGACGGTCTGATCGAAGATGCCCAGCCCGTCAACGGTGCCGCGGCCAGATTCCACCTCGTCGACGATCCTCGTGCCGAGCAGCTGGAACCCACCGCACACGGCCAGTATCGGCTGTCGGGCCGCCGCGCGGCGGACCAGCACATCGGCGATCCCCCGCTCGCGCAACCAGTCGAGATCGTCGACGGTGGCCCGCGTACCGGGCACGACGACGAAATCGGCGTCGGCGACGCTCGCGGGGTCGGCCACCCACCGCACCTGCACCCCCGGTTCGGCCGCCAGCGCCTCGACGTCGGTGGTGTTGGAGACGCGCGGCAGGCGGATCGCGGCGACGTTCAACGCGTCCGCGGGTGCCGGCCCGGGCGGACCGAGGCGCGCGCCGACCGGCGACGCCAGGGAGTCCTCCGCGTCGAGCCAGAGGCGCGGCTCGAACGGGATCGTGCCGAGGGTCGGGCGGCCGGTGAGTTCGGCGAGCCGCGCGAGTCCGGGTGCCAGCAGGGCCGGATCGCCGCGGAACTTGTTGACCAGGTGGCCGCGGACCAACCGCTGGTCGGCGGGGTCGAGGATCGCCGTCGTGCCGAACAGGTGCGCGAGCGAGCCGCCGCGGTCGATGTCGCTGACCACGACGACGGGCAGTCCGGCGGCCGACGCCAGGCCCAGGTTGGCGATGTCGGAGCCGCGCAGGTTGACCTCGGCGATCGATCCGGCGCCCTCCACGAGCACCACGTCGAACTCGGCGCGCAGCGATTCCAAATCGTCGAGCACCACGCCGCGCAGCCGTTCGCGCCACGAGGCGTAATCGGCCGCCCCCACCACTCCCGACTCGCGGCCCCGCACCACGACGTGCGATTGGCGGTCGGAGCCGGGCTTGAGCAGTACCGGGTTGAAGCGGACCGAGGGTTCCAGGCCCGCGGCGCGGGCCTGGGCGGCCTGCGCCCGACCGATCTCGCCGCCGTCGAGCGTGGCGACGGAGTTGTTGGACATGTTCTGCGCCTTGAACGGCGCCACCGCGACACCCTCCCGGGCCAGCAGTCGACACAGCCCGGCGACGACCATGGACTTGCCCGCGTCGCTCGTGGTGCCGCCGATCAGCAGCGCGCCGCGCATCGGATCAGGCGGTGAACGGGTCGTCGTCGGGCAGGGTCAGGATCTCCGCGCCCTCGTCGGTGACGACGAGGGTGTGCTCGAACTGCGCCGTCCACTTGCGGTCCTTGGTCACGACGGTCCACCCGTCATCCCAGATCTCGTACGGCAGCCCGCCGAGGTTGATCATCGGCTCGATGGTGAACACCATGCCCGGCTCGATCACGGTCTCGACGTTCGGCTGGTCGTAGTGCAGCACCACGAGCCCGTTGTGGAAGGTCTCCCCGATTCCGTGGCCGGTGAAGTCGCGGACCACGTTGTAGCCGAATCGGCTGGCATAGGCTTCGATGACCCGGCCGACGACGTTCAGTTCCCGACCGGGTTTGACCGCCTTGATCGCCCGCTCGGTGGCGATGCGGGTGCGCTCCACCAAATCGGCGGCCTCCGGCGCGACGTCGCCGGCGAGGAAGGTCGCGTTGGTGTCGCCGTGTGCGCCGTCGATGTAGGCGGTGACGTCGATGTTGACGATGTCGCCGTCGGCGACCACCGTCGAATCGGGGATCCCGTGGCAGATGACCTCGTTGACCGACGTGCAGCACGACTTCGGATAGCCCTTGTAGCCGAGGGTCGACGGATAGGCGTCATGGGCGACGAGGTAGTCGTGCACGATCCCGTCGAGCTCGTCGGTGGTGACCCCCGGCTCGACCGCCGCACCGGCCACGGCCAGCGCGTTGGCGGCGATCTTCCCGGCGACCCGGACCCGTTCGATGATGTCGGGGGTCTGCACCCACGGCTCGGCGCCCTCCTTGGCCGTCGTCCGGCCAACGTACTCGGGGCGGACGATGTGATCGGGCACGGCGCGGCGCGGGGAGACGACGCCGGGGGCGAGAGGGGCACGGACTGGCATGGCGTCCACTGTAGCGGCGGCGCCGCGCCCCCGAGTCAGGGTCGCGGCCCCAGCGCGTAGTCGGACGGGAGCGAGTTGAAGAAATCCCGGGTGACGCCGACGGCATGCGTCGAATCGCCACCCCCGACGATCAGTGTGGCGAATGCCAGGTCGCCGCGGTAGCCGGCGAACCAGGCGTGCGAGCCGCCGGCGAACTCGGCCTCACCGGTCTTCGCGAAGATCGGCCCGTTTCCGCTGACCACGGTGCCGGTGCCCTCGGTGACCACCGCCCGCATCATCGGCTTGAGTTCGTCGTAGATCTTGGGGTCGACGGTGGGACGGGGTCCGGACACCTTGGTCTCGCGGCCCAGGATGAACTTGGGCACCGGCGGTGAGCCGTGGGCGACCGTCGCCGCGACCAGCGCCAGCCCGAACGGGGACACCAGCACCTTGCCCTGGCCGAACCCGTCCTCGCTGCGAGACACGAGTTCCGGGGCGATCGGGACCGATCCGGAGACATTGGCCAGCCCGGGGATGTCGTAGGTCGCCCCCAGTCCCATCGCCGCGGCCTGGTTGGCCAGGGCCGACGGGCCCATGCGGCTGGCGAGTTCGGCGAAGGTCGTGTTGCAGGACTGCGCGAAGGCGCCGAGCAGCGGGATGTCGCCGAGGGCGAATTTGTCGTAGTTCGGGATCACGCGCGGCCCGATCTGGATCTCGCCGGGGCACGGCACGATCGACGTCGGGTGCGCGATGTTGTTCCGGATCGCCGCGGCGGCGGTCACCATCTTGAAGGTCGAGCCGGGTGGGAAGAGGCCGTTGGTCGCGATCAGGCCGTCGGCGTCGGCCCGGCCGTTCTGGGCGACGGCGAGGATGTTCCCCGTCGAGGGCTGGATGACCACCATGGCGATCTTGAAGCGGTCGGTGGCGTTGACCGCGCGCTGTGCTGCGGCCTGCACGGTGCGCGACATGGTCAGCGTGACGGCCGGCGCCGGCGTCGGCGAATGATCGGTGAGGACGCCGGCGGTCAGACCGTTGGGGTTGACGATGTCGACGCGCCACCCCGGGGCGCCGACGGTCTCGTCGCCGACCACCTTGCGGACCTGGGTGAGCAGTGCGGGGGCGAATCCGGGGTTGGTCGGAAGCAGTTCGGCCTGATCGGTGGCCACGACCCCCGGGATGGCGAGACGGTCCCGAAGCTGGTCGAAGTCCTGATGACTCAACCGGATCAGCGAGTACGGGTTACCCGAGGCCGTCGCGGTCTCCAGGATCTTCTGGGTGTCGAGCTTGGGGTCGAAGCGGTGCAGCGCGGCGACCGCCGCCGCCACCGACTGGGCCGGCTCGGCACCGGCCGCGCGGGCCGCCTTGGGGTCGAAGCTGACGCCGACGACGGTGCCGTTGGCCATCACGCGGGAACCGTCGGCCTCGTTCACCTCCGCCCGCGGCGCCTCGATGACGCGGAACCGCAGCCGCTGGTCGGCCCCCAGCTCGGGGTGCAGGTCGGTCGGCATCCACCGGACCGACCAGCCGGCGTCGCCGCGACTGGCCGCGACCTGGGCGGTGTAGCTCCATTCGCGCTTGCCCGGCAGCTGCCACTTGTAGGTGACGTCGGCCAGCGCGTTGTCGACGGAGAGGCGCACCTTCCCCGTCGTGACGTCGAGGGAGGCGCCCTCCAAACCGTCCCAGAGGTCGGCGATCGCCTTCGACGCGGCGGTGGGATCGGTGGTCTGGGCACCCGCCCCCTTCGCGTCGTGGGCCGAGAGCGACGCCAGGAAGCGGTCGACGGCTTTGCGCGGGCTGTCCTCGGCCGAGCCGCATGCCGAGAGCGACACGCCCACCAGGGCGGCGACCGCGATCGCAACCATCCGGGTCTTTGCCTTCGAAGAGATCATCAATGCCGATACTAAATGTGACGCATGTGATTCTTGGGACGCCACGCGGAAGCGTCGAACGTATCCGTCCCGCGGCGCCCGGTGATCGGCCCCGGGACGGGATTAGGTCGACCCGACCGCCCGCAGACCGGCGAGCAAGGTCGCCGACATGGTCGCCCGCCACTGGTCGTCGAGGGCGTCGGAGCCGCGCAGCACCACGGTCATCAGGGCCGCGCCGAAGGCGGTCTCGACGATGATCGACGGGTCGACCACGATCGCCACGCCGTCGCGCAGCGCGGCGCGGGTGAATCGCTCCTCGAGGTCGCTCCACACGACGTCGCGCAATCGGGCGGTCAATTCGCGTTGGAGTTCGTCGTCGGCCACCAGGTCGCTCAGCAGCCCGGTGATCGCCCGGCTCATCGCCCGATCGGAGAACAGCGCGACGCAATTGCCGACGACCGTCTCGACCTCGTCGGCGAGTCCGGCGTCCGGGTCTCGCGGGGGCACGGCGAGGTCGTCGGGGAAGACGGCCTGGTGGACGAGGTGGGCCTTGCTCGGCCACCGGCGGCGAAGTGCCGGAACGGAGGTCTGCGCCCGTGCGGCCACGGCCGTCAGCGTCAGGTCCGCGTAGCCGACCTCGGCCAGCAGCGCCCGTGCGGCCTCGAGTACGGCCTCGTCGATCCGGTTGTCGCGCGGCCGACCCGTGGCCGTGAGGCTTTCTGTCGTCACCCTGTCTCCCTCCGCCTCGAGATTCTCCCCGCCGGATCACATTCTTCCAGACCGCCCGTTGACAGACCGCCGTAGATCCATTACGTTCCGTGTCACCACATAATGTAACTTGGCTCACCCTGGAGGAGCAATGTCGGATGCGCCACAGCCCGCGCAATTGACCGCCGCCGACCTGTTGCACGCGCGCGCCGCCGATCCCGGCACCGCGCTCGTCAACGCGGACGGCTCGTGGACCTGGCAGGAGTTCGTCGAACAGTGCGCGATCCGTGCGGCCGCACTGAGCGCGATCCGTGCCGAAGGCCCCTGGCACGTCGGCGTACTCATGGACAACGACCCGGAGTACCTGTTCCTCATCGGCGGCGCCGCCCTGTGCGGCGCGACCATCGTCGGCATCAACCCGACGCGGCGCGGAGCCGAGCTGCGCAACGACATCCTGCGCACCGACTGCCAGACCGTCATCGTCGGCGAGTCCTACCGCGAGTTGGCCGCGGACTTCGCCGCCGACGTCGACACGCTGCACGTGGCCGACACCGCCTACCAGCACCTCCTCGGCCGCTGCTCGGATTCGCGGCCCCGGGACTGGACCGACACCACCGCGCAGAACCACACCTTGTTGCTGCTGTTCACCTCCGGTTCGACCGGTGCGCCCAAGGCGGTCAAGTGCAGCTCGGCGCGGCTCGCGGCCATCGGCAGCATCAACATCCACAACGCCACCGCCGACGACGTCGCGTACAACGCGATGCCCCTGTTCCACGGCAACGCCCTGATGAGCGCCTGGGCGCCGATCCTGTACGCCGGCGGCACCTACGCGATCCGCTCGCGCTTCTCCGCGTCGGCGTTCCGCACCGACATCCAGCGCTTCGGCGCCACCTTCTTCAACTACGTCGGCCGCTCCCTGGCCTACATCCTCGCCCAGCCCGAGTCCCCCGACGAGGCCGACAACAACCTGCGCTTCGGCTGGGGCACCGAGGCCTCCCCCCGCGACCGCGAGGAGTTCGTGCGGCGCTACGGCGCCCCCATCATCGAGTCGTACGGCTCCTCGGAGGGGGTCTGCGTCATCGTCCGCGACGAGACGACGCCGCTCGGCGCACTCGGCAAGCCGAATCCGATGCTGGGCATGGAGGTCCTCAACGACGAACAGCAGCCGTGCCCGCCGGCCCGGTTCGACGAGCACGGCGTCCTGGTCAATCCGACCGAGGCGATCGGCGAGATCGTCGCGCGCGGCGGCGCCCTGCGATTCGAGGGCTACTACAACAATCCGGAGGCCACCGCCGAGAAGATCCGCGGCGGGGACTACTGGTCCGGCGACCTCGCCTATGTCGACGAGGACGGCGTGTACTGGTTCGCCGGGCGGACCAACGACTGGATCCGGGTCGACTCGGAGAACTTCTCCACCGCCCCGCTGGAACGCATCGTCGCGCGCTATCCGGCCATCCGGGGCGCCACCGCCTACGCCGTACCCGACCCCCGCACGGGCGACCGCGTCATGGTCGCCGTCGAGCCGGTGAGCGGCGAAGCCTTCGACGTCGACGACTTCGCCCGCTTCCTCGACGCGCAGCCCGACATCGGCACCAAGTGGTGGCCCCAGTTGATCCGCGTCACCGAGCGCTTTCCCCTCACCGCCACCCGCAAGCTCGACAAGGGCGCGCTGCGCCGGCGCGCGTGGCACACCGACGACCCGGTCTACGAATGGCAGGACGGCGCCTATCAACTCCTCGACGCGCAGCGGATCGCCGCGCTCGCCGAGGAGTTCGACGCCCACGACCGCACCCATCTAATTCCGGCCGCGACCGACGCGGCCCAACAACCCCCGGCCGCAGCCCCGGCCGGACAATGAGAGGAGCCACGCCGTGGTGAACATCAATCAGGAATCACTCTGCGAGTTCATTCGCACCCGCTTGGAGGCGACGACCAACGAGCGTCACCGCACCATGCTCGAGCGGATGCTCGAACACGCCCACCACGAACACCAGGGAAACCTCGAGGGTCTGATGGGCACGCTGGGACCGGCGACCGACTACCACTTCTGGGAGCTGTCCGGCGACGTCGGGCCGAAGGGCCTCGACGGTGTCCGCGGGTACTACTCGCACCTGGTCGAGTCCAACGCGCACATCCTTGAGTTCGACTGCCAGCGCATGCTCGTCGACGACGACTGCATTGTGATCGAGGGCGTGCTCACGATGATCCAGCCGGGCGCCTTCCTCGCCGAGAACCCGATGGCGGCGGCGTTCGCCGATCCCGAGAAGAACTACCTGCTCCAGATGCGCAACGTCATCTTCTGGCCCTACGACGAGAACCTGTACATCATCGGCGAGGACTCGTACACGGGCGGACCGATGGAGATTCGCGAGTTGGCCGACGACGAACTGCCCCAGGCCTATCGCGATGCCGTGGCGGCCTCGGCGTAGTCGCGCGGGGTCGGCTCAGTCGATGAGCACGGTCGCGAATGTGCCGACCTGTTCGAAACCGACCGCCGCATAGGCGGCTCGGGCGGTCGTGTTGAAGTCGTTCACGTAGAGGCTCGGGGTCCGGCCGTGTGCGCGGATCGCCGACGCGACGGCCGCGGTTCCGGCCTTGCCGACTCCGACCGACCGGAATCGGGGATCCACCCACACGCCTTGGATCTGACCGACCGCGTGCGACATCGCGCCGATCTCGGCCTTGAACACCACTCGATCGCCGTCGAACCGGGCGAAGACGCGGCCCGCGTCGATGAGCCCGGCCAAGCGGTTGCGATAGAGGCGGCCGCCATCAGGTGCGCGGGGGTCGAGTCCGATCTCGGCGGTGAACATCTCGACCGCGGCCGGGAAGTACAGGTCGAGGTCGGCGCGGGTGACCAGCCGGACCTCCGGGTCGGCCTCGATCTGCGGATCGCCCGGCAGGGCCATCAGCTGCTGGACCGCGCGCACTTCGCGCGCCGGACCCCACGTCGGCTCCAGCCGTTCCCAGAGGCCCAGGGCGAGATGTGCCGGACCGACGAGCGACGAGCATTCGCGCGGACCCGCCAGCGCGGTTTCGGCGAAGTAGTCGAGATCGGCCTCGTCCCCGACGACCGGCACGAGGTTCGCACCCGAGTAGCACAGCGAATACTCCGGGTCGTCGGCTGACCACAGCTGTCCGCCGAGCCAGCGCGGTTCGATCCCGAAGGCCTCGACCCGGGCGGCGACCATGCATGACGACACCGGGTCGGCGGCCAACGCCCGCGCCACCGCGAGCGCGTCGCTGCTCTGCAGCGATCGGCGTTGCCTGGTCAACATGGCCGGACTCCCTTGCACTGGCGGCTTCCGGGTGGAGGCGCTCCGCGCGCTACCGCATCAGCTGACGGTGACGACGGGTGCGCCCTGTCCAGTGTCGCCCGATTCCTCGGCGATCCGCAGCGCTTCCTCGATTAACGTCTCGACGATCTGCGACTCGGGAACGGTCTTGACCACCTCGCCCTTGACGAAGATCTGCCCCTTGCCGTTGCCGGAGGCGACACCGAGGTCGGCCTCGCGCGCCTCCCCCGGTCCGTTGACGACGCAGCCCATGACGGCGACGCGCAGCGGCACCTCCATGCCGTCGAGGCCGGCGGTGACCTCCTCGGCGAGCTTGTAGACGTCGACCTGGGCCCTACCGCACGACGGGCAGGAGACGATCTCCAGCTTGCGCGGGCGCAGGTTCAGCGACTGCAGGATGGCGTCGCCGACCTTGATCTCCTCGGCCGGGGGCGCCGAGAGCGAGACGCGGATGGTGTCGCCGATCCCCTCCGAGAGCAGGGCGCCGAACGCGACGGCGGACTTGATCGTGCCCTGGAACGCCGGGCCGGCCTCGGTGACGCCGAGGTGCAGCGGGTAGTCGCACTGGGCGGCGAGCTGGCGGTAGGCCTCGACCATGATCACCGGGTCGTTGTGCTTGACCGAGATCTTGATGTCGCCGAAGCCGTGCTCCTCGAACAGCGACGCCTCCCACAGCGCCGACTCGACGAGCGCTTCCGGCGTCGCCTTGCCGTATTTCTCCATCATGCGCTTGTCGAGCGAACCGGCGTTGACGCCGATGCGGATCGGGATACCGGCCGCCGACGCCGCCTGCGCGACCTCCTTGACCCGGCCGTCGAACTCCTTGATGTTTCCCGGGTTGACGCGGACCGCGGCGCATCCGGCGTCGATCGCGGCGAAAATGTACTTCGGCTGGAAATGGATGTCGGCGATCACCGGGATGTTGGCTTTACGGGCGATCTCCGGCAGCGCGTCGGCATCCTCCTGGCGCGGGCAGGCGACCCGGACCATGTCGCATCCGGAGGCGGTGAGCTGCGCGATCTGCTGCAGCGTCGCGTTCACGTCATGCGTCTTGGTGGTCGTCATCGACTGCACCGAGATCGGGAAGTCGCTGCCGACCCCGACCTTTCCGACGTGGATCTGGCGCGTCTTGCGTCGCGGGGCGAGCGTGGGCGGCGGACCCGCCGGCATGCCGAGGCCGATGGCGAGGGGGGAACTGGGGCTGGTCATGGCGTTCCTCAGAACAGCTTGATCGGATTGATGATGTCGGCGGTCACGGTCAACACCATGAACACGCCCATCACGGCCACGACGGCATAGGTGACGGGCATGAGCTTCATGTAGTCGACCGGACCGGCGGGTGACTTGCCCCGCAGGCGGCGCAGCGCGTCGCGGACCTTCTCCCACGCCACCACGGCGATGTGTCCGCCGTCGAGCGGCAACAACGGGACCAGGTTGAACAGGCCGAGGAAGAAGTTGATGCTGATGAGCAGGCCGAGCCACAACTCCCACACCCCGTGCTCGACGGCCTCGCCGCCGATGACGGAGGCCCCGTAGACGCTGATCGGGGTATCCACCGACCGCTCACCGCCGGTGACCGCGGTCCACAGGGCGCCGATCTTGGTCGGCAGCGACAGCAGTGCGTCCCAGGTCGCCGAGAACATGTCGCCGGTGAACGCCACGGACGCCGGGATGGCCGAGAGCAGGTTGTGCTTCACCGGCGCGGGCGGCAGCGGGTATTTCAGGCCGACCATCTTGCGGTGCTCGGTGGTCGTGGTCCCGTTGGGTCCCGGGCCGCTGATGGTCACCGGGGTCGGGGTGACCGACAGGTGCAGGATCTGGCCGTTGCGCTCGACGTCCATCGCGACCGGACCGGTGGCCTTGGCCAGCACCGGGCTGACCTCGGCGGCCTTGGTGACCGGGGTGCCGTTGACCGCGACGATCTTGTCCCCGGCGCGCAATCCGGCCTCGGCCGCGGGGCCGACACCGGCACACGGTGCGGCGTTCTCCCCCTTCTCGTCGAGTTGCGGAGCGACGCAGAAGGTCGACGCGACGACGGCCGGCGTCGGGGCCGGATGCAGGTCCGGAAGCCCCCATCCGACGGCGAGCACGACGATGAGCACGAAGCCGAGGATGAAGTTCTGCAGCGGGCCGGCGAGCAGCACCACCACGCGTTTCCACGGCTTCTGCTTGTACATCGCGCGCGACTCCTCGTCGGGAGTCAACTCGTCGTAGGGCGTCATCCCGGCGATGTCGCAGAAGCCGCCGGCGGGGATCGCCTTGAAGCCGTATTCGGTCTCCCCGCGGGTGGTGGACCACAGCTTGGGGCCGAATCCGACGAAGAATCGACGGACCTTCATCCCGGTGGCCTGTGCCGCCCACATGTGGCCGCACTCGTGCCAGGCCACCGACAGCACCAATGCGATCGCGAATCCCACGACCCCGAGGGCAAAGCTCACTGGTTCAACTCCGTTGCTCTCACCATCTCGGCCGCCCGGGCGCGCGCCCACCGATCAGCGGCGAATACGTCGTCCACACTACCCGGCCGGGCCCGCCATTCGTCGGCGGCGGAGAGGACCTCGGCGATGGTGGGCACGATGCGGTCGAAGCGCAGCCCGCCGTCGAGAAAGGCCTGGGCGGCGACCTCGTTGGCGGCGTTGTACACGGCGGTGAGGCTCCCCCCGGCCCGGCCGGCCTCGCGCGCCACGGCGATGGCCGGGAACACCTCGTCGTCGACGGGTTCGAAGGTCCACGCCGACGCGGTCGAGAAGTCGCACGCGTGCGACGAACCGGGGACCCGATCGGGCCAGCCGAGTGCCAGGGCGATCGGCAGCTTCATCGACGGCGGCGAGGCCTTCGCGATCGTCGCCCCGTCGACGAAGGTGACCATCGAGTGCACGATCGACTGCGGGTGCACAGTGACGTCGATGCGGTCGTACGGGACGTCGAAGAGGAGGTGGGCCTCGATCACCTCGAGCGCCTTGTTGACCAGCGTTGCCGAATTCAGGGTGATCATCGGCCCCATTGACCAGGTCGGATGCTTGCCCGCCTGCTCGGGCGTGACGTCGCGCAACTGCTCGGCGGACCACCCGCGGAACGGGCCGCCGGATGCGGTGAGGACGAGTCGGTCGACCTCGCCGGCGCTGCCGCCGCGCAGGCACTGGGCGATGGCGGAGTGCTCCGAGTCGACCGGGACGATCTGGCCGGGCGCGGCGGCCTCCATCACGAGCGACCCGCCGGCGACGAGGGATTCCTTGTTCGCCAACGCCAGCCGGGCACCGGTCTCCAGCACCGCGAGGCTCGGGGCGAGGCCCCGCGCGCCGACGACCGCGTTGAGGACGATGTCCGCGGGCACGGCGCCGACCAGGGCGACCATCGCATCGGGGCCGTGGTGTACCGGTCCGCCCAACGCGTCGGACACCTCTTCGGCCACCCGGTCGTCGGCCACGGCGACCGCCGACGGCGCGATGCCGAATGTGCGGGCCTGTGTGATCAACGTCGCAGGGTTGCCGCCGCCCGCGCCGAGGCCGACCACGGTGAAACGGTCCGGGTGTTCGGCGATGACCTCCAGGGCCTGGGTGCCGATCGATCCGGTCGACCCGAGAAGCAGTACGCGTGTGGTCACATCGCCATTCTTCCCCATGACGCCGCCCCGCCGGCTCTCCCCCGTCCACCCGGCGCCCCTGCCCGGCGGTTATGATGTCTGCCTACGCACCCGCACCGTCGAAGGAGTCGTCAAGTGGCTAGCACCGAGGTCGATCACGCACCCGTGGACACCGGTTGGGTCCGCGAGCCGGCCGACGTCCCGTCGGCGCGCTTCGGCTGGAGCGGCTTCGGCCGCAAGTCGGCGGGCATCGCCGGTTGGATCGTCGTCATCGGCCTGCTGGGCATGACGATCGGCAACCACCAGGGCAAGGTCGAGGACATCTACCTCGTCGTAATCGCCGTCGTCGTCGCGTTCCTGCTGCTGCGCAACACCCTCTGGCCGCGCCGCAGCAAGTCGGCCTGACCGACCCCCACCCCGACTCGCGTCAGCGGTCCTCGGCGGCCAGCTGACCGCAGGCCGCGGCGATCTCCTGACCCCGCGTATCCCGCACCGTGCAGGACACGCCCTGCGTGCGCACCCGTGCGACGAACTCCCGCTCGACCGGTTTCGGGCTCGCATCCCACTCCGACCCGGGCGTCGGGTTGAGCGGGATCAGATTCACGTGGACCAGTTGGCCGAGCGCGTCGCGCAGCTTCGCGCCCAGCATGTCCGCGCGCCACGGCTGGTCGTTGACGTCACGGATCAGCGCGTACTCGATCGAGACCCGTCGTCCCGTGGTGTCGGCGTAGTACCGCGCCGCGGCGAGCACCTCCTCCACCGACCAGCGGTTGTTCACCGGCACGAGGGTGTCGCGCAGCTCGTCGTCGGGGGTGTGCAGCGATACCGCCAGCGTGACCGATAGTCCCTCGTCGGCGAGCCGTCGGATCGACGGGGCGAGCCCGACGGTGGAGACCGTCACCGATCGGGCCGAGATGCCCAGGCCGTGCGGCGCGGGCGAAGTGATCTTGCGGACCGCGTCCACCACCCGCTTGTAGTTCGCCAAGGGTTCGCCCATCCCCATGAATACCACGTTCGACAGTCGCCCGGCCTCGCCGAACTCGCCGTCGCGCAGCGTGCGGGCCGCCGAACGGACCTGGTCGACGATCTCGGCGGTCGACAGGTTCCGGTCCAACCCGCCCTGGCCGGTGGCGCAGAACGGGCAGGCCATCCCGCAACCCGCCTGCGACGAGATACACAGCGTGTTCCGGTCGGTGTAGCGCATCAAAACGCTCTCCAACAGGGTCCCGTCGTGCAGGCGCCACAGGGTCTTGCGGGTGGTGTGGTCGTCGGTGTCGATGGCCCGGATCGGCGTCATCAACGACGGGAACAACTGCTCCCCCACATCGGCGCGGACACCGGCCGGCAGGTCGGTCATCTCCGCGACGTCGGCGTTGAAGCGGGCGTAGTACTGGTTGGCCAGCTGCTTGGCGCGGAACTTGGGCAGCCCGAGCTTCTCGACCGCGGCCACCGCTTCCTCCGGCGAGAGGTCGGCGAAATGGGTCGGCGGCTTGCCGCGCTTGGGCGCGTCGAACACCAGCGGCAACGAGGTCATGGGTTCGATTGTCCCACGGTCGCTCCCGCCACCGATAACTGCGCGTTACTGTCCGGGCAGGGGCGCCTTCCCCAGGCCGTTGAGCGCACTGGCTATCCGGCTGATCCCTTCGGCTGTTTGGCCGTCAGTCTGCTCGATTGCCTCGACGGAGGCGACAATCGCGTCAGCGGTTGCCGACAGGTCATCAATGGTGCTGCTGATCTCGCCCTTCATCAACGTATTGAAGGCGACCAACTTCGGTCCGGCGGCGAACCCCGGGTTACCCGCCGCGGCCGGCTCAGCGGAGTCGAACAGCCCCGCCAGAGCACCACGAGCCTCACTCGCCTCGGTATTCACGGTCCCACCCGCATTCTTTACCTCGGTGGGACGTATTTCGATTCGATCGGTCATTTCTTCATTCCCTCGCCTCTGACGGGCAGTCTGTTCTAGTAGTACGACCGACACGGCGCGCCGCTGCCGTCAACACCGTCACGCGGGTTGGACGACGACGTGCCACTGATCAACAGCGCCCAAAGGCATGTCACCACGGCCACGACGACGAGGATGGTCGCGACCGCCACCTTCCATCCCGCACCACTGGCCCCTATGGATGCGCACCACACCATGAGGCTTATCACCGCCACCGCTGCCAGCGCGGCGGCGCCAAGCGCGAACAACTCCGCGGGCGGCAGTGGCGGCAGGTCATAACAGCGACGGTGCGCGACGTCGCTGAGCCAGTTGGCCTGAAGTCGGTTCAACACGACCAAGGCGATAATCGCGCACGACAAACACAGCCCACCGAACCAACCCGTCCATCGGATCAATGCCGACGCAGCCCGTTCTTTCGGCTTCACCACGACTCCTTGGGGCGGACGATAACTGGTGTCTGCTGTCCTTCACCCTGGGAGATCATAGGAAGCCTGTCCTGGAGACTTTGGTCAACCGCGCCGGGAGTGTGTTGCGTGTAGAGCACTTGCCCGTCGGGCAGCACAGCCGTCACGACAGCGGTGTGATGACTGACATCGTCACCGGTCGGATGGGAGTAGTTGAAGTAAACGACATCGCCTGGCCTGGCTTCACCAATAGGTACTTCAGTTCCGTCGTTATGGAGGAAGAACTCGCGCTGGGCGTCCGAGTTGAACCACGACCGTGTGTGCGTAGCGCCGGGCTGAGGAATCTGGTCTTCGTATCGTCGGCCCCAGTTGCGGCTGTCCGAGGTGCCCCGCCACGCATCGAGCTTGTACTTGAGGCCTCCGGCGTGGAGGGCGTTGGACGCGAAGTTGGCACAGTTGACAGAAAAGACATCGATCTTCTCATTGTGTGCGTTCTGCTTCGCCCATCGCACCGTTTCGACCGGGTTGTAGCCCCGCCCGGTGTCCTCCAACCTGTGCTTTACGTCGCCCGGAATACCTGGCAGATCGTGCAGCTCGACTGGGACGGCACGTTCAAACATCTTGCGCTGCTCGTCGGTCAGACCTGCCCACCATCGCGCAACGTTTTCGGGGGATTGTCCATCCGGAAGCAGGTTACGAATCGACTTGAGCGCGGCCTCAACTGCTTTGGCCTGACGTTTCTGCGCATCAGGCGTCGAAATCGAATCTGGATCGACGGTGCAGGCATTAAGTGCGTCCACGCAAGACTGATCGGCTTGAGTTGCTGCCTCAACGGCATCTCTGATCAGTTCTCGTGCTTGGTCCGCAGCCCGCTTTGCCTGGTCGATCTCATCATCAGGCATATCGTCGGGAACCGTCACACTGCCGTCCTCCCCCACGGTCAGCCCCCGCGAAAGCGCGAAGGAAACAGCAGCTTTCAGGGAGTCCTGGGCAGTACGCACGGCGTCTTCGAGTGTGTCGAGTGCCACAGCGCCGCCACGGGCGAGGATCCCGGTATCAACCATCCTGTCCGCACATCGGACCAGCGCCGACCTCGCTTGTGCACCCGTTTGATCGGGCCAGTTGTCAGCGAGCGGCTTCGCGCCATTGAAGTGAATATTGTCGGCCGTGCGAGTCGCTTGTTTGGCTACTGCGAGGGCATCGTCAGCGGCAGCTTCCCACAGCGCGGGTTTGGCATCGAAGAGCTGTCTATAGGTGACCATTATTCTCCTGAGCCGTTGTGAACAACTCTTCCGATGTCATCTTGACTACCTGGCGGTCAGGCACAGCAAGAGGCTACTCGACGGGCTTCGAGCCCAGCAACACCAAGTCCCCCAACCATTTTCGGTGTCGGCTACTGGTTCTACTCCCGCAAATACCGGGGTTGACCAACGATCCAACGCGCTCGGGCCACCGTAGTCCCGAACACGAGTTCCACCGAGCGCGGAATCACGCGGGATGCGGACCGCCTCCAGGTCCGGCGCGACGGGCCACTCACCACGTGCCCGAACCGGCTCAGGACAATCCGGCCACGACGAACGAGAGCTGATCGTCGAAGCGTTGTTGGGCGGGCCGGAAGCCGTGGTGTCCGGCCGCGACCGCCAGCGCGTTCTCGGCACCGACCTCCTTGTCCCGGTCGGCGAGTGAGTAGCGCTGGGCGTCCTGACGGTCCTGCTCCTCGATGACGAATCCGACGACGAAGGCCGTGACGACGTCGTAGGCGTCGACGATCCGTTCCAATGGGATCCCACGCTCGGTCCAGTACGCCAGACCGATCTCCTGCCTGCGCAACAGCTCCGGGTCGCGCAGCCTGGTGCCGGCGAAGGTACGCGCGCCGTCGCGGTGGGCGAGGTACTCCTCGCGCACGGTCGCCGCGTAGCGGCTCAGCGCGGCGGCAAAGGATTCGCCGAAGGGCTGCGACATCGAGCGCTCGGATATGCGACGGGCCACCTCGGTGCCCATCTCGTCGAGCAGCGCCTGTTTCGACGGCACGTGCCAGTACAGGGCCGGGGCCTTCACACCGAGCCGGTCGGCCAGCGCCCGCAGGGTCAATCCGTCGATCCCGGCCTCGTCGAGTAGGGCGAACGCCTCGTCGACGATGGTTTTCACGCTGAGTTTCGCCGCCACCTTGACAGCTTAACACTGTTAGAGGAACCTGGTCATAGTCCTTAACATTGTTAAATAACGGAGGAATCATGAAGGCAGCAGTCATCACCGGGCCCGACCAACCGCCCGTCTACACCGACTTCGCCGATCCGACGGCCGGTGACGGGCAGCGCATCGTCGAACTGGTCGCCGCGGGAATCCACAACGTCGTGCGGTCGCGCGCCTCGGGCCGGCACTACAGTTCGTCGAACACCTGGCCGCTCATTCCCGGCCTCGACGCGGTGGCCCGGACCGACGACGGGCGGCTGATCTACACCGCGACGCAGTCGATCCCCTACGGCACGATGGCGCAGCGCATCCCCGTCGCCTCCGCATTCGCCATCCCCCTCCCCGACGGGACCGATCCCCTCGCGGTGGCCGCCGGGTGCAATCCCGGCCTGGCCTCCTGGTTGCCGCTGCGCAAGCAAAGCGACGCCCTCGCCGACGCCGGCGGCCTGGGCGCCGTGCTGGTCCTGGGTGTCACCGGCATGGCCGGCCAGATCGCCGTGGCGGCGGCACTGACGATGGGCGCGACGCTCGTCGTCGGCGTCGGACGCAACACCGAGGTGCTCGATCAGTTGACGGGTACCCACGGGGACAGGTTCCGCGCCGTGGCGCTCACCGGTTCCGACGCCGACTCCGACGCGATCCGCGACGCCTTCGACGGGCAACCGCCGACGACCGTCATCGACTTCCTGTGGGGACCGGTCGCGGAGCGGACCTTCGTCGCCCTGGCCCCGCTGGCGGAGGGTGCCGCGGTGGCCCATATCGAGGTCGGCGCGATGGCCGGCGCCGACGCCTGCGTTCCCGGCGCACTGCTGCGCAGCAGGCAGTACACCCTGAGCGGCAGCGGGTTGGGCAGCGTCGACACCGCGGTGCTGTTCGAGGGCATCGCCGAGTTCATCGGACATGTCGCCGACGGCACGATCCACGTGCCCTACCGGCAATTCCCGCTGTCACAGGTCGCACGGGCCTGGGAGCACTCCGGCCCGCAGCGGGCCGTCGTCGTGCCGGACTGACCACCGAGCCCGGCGAAAGTCCACGCACGACTCGTCGCGAGAATCCCATACCGCGCATTTTATATAGTGTTACGCTCCGTCCGCCGGTCGCCACATGCGACCGGCGGGCGCGACAAGTCTCAGGGGTGTCCACGGCGCATAGGGAGCGCGCTTCGAAAACTGTCGCGCTCTCGAATGATTGATGTGGAGCACACAATGTCAGAACCCTCGAATGCCGTAGCCGCGATCGTGCCGGAGCCCGAAGGCGCCGGCGTCACACTGTTCACGGTGGCCGCCCTGATGCTCGGCCTCCAGTTCGCCGGAATAGCCCCGGCGAGTGCGGCAAACGGATTCCTGCCGGCCGAACTGTTGATCGGCCTGGCGATGATGATCGTCGGGATAATCGGCACGATCAACGGATCGCACGTCATCGGCCTGTTCTTCTCGACCTTCGGCCCGTTCCTGATCTCCTTCGCGCTACTGTCCCTCGGCGCGGCGCACGGGTGGTGGAAGCTCGCGCCGGCCGAAACGCTCAAGGTCTACGGCTGCTTCCTGCTGACGTGGACGATCATCCTCACCCTGTGGCTCCTGCTGAGCGTGGTGTTGCCGAAGTTCTTCGCCGTTCTGCTGCTCGTACTCAACATCGCGCTGTGGCTCCTCGTCGTGAACTTCTTCACCTCGCCCGACGGGGCGCCCAACGCGCTCCAGCACATCGCCGGGTGGCTGTTGATCCTCGCGGCGGTCGGCGGCCTGTACTTCGTCGCCTCGTATTGGCTGCGGTGGGCCGGAATCGACAAGTTGCCGCTGGGCAGCCCGCTGGTGACGGCCGCGGAATAGCGGTCTCCCGCTGAAGCAGGAGTCGACCCGCGCGGTAGCCGCCGTCCGCGCATCCGCGCGCGTCGACTCCGCTCACGCGTTCCGGGGCCTAGAGCAACGCCGAGAGAACCGCCCAAACGATGAAGGACGAGGGCAGCAGCGAATCGAGGCGGTCCATGATCCCGCCATGGCCGGGCAGCAGGGTGCCCATGTCCTTGATCTCCAGGTCGCGCTTGACCTGCGACTCGACGAGGTCGCCCAAGGTCGCGCAGATCACCAGCACGACGCCCAGGATCACGCCGATCCACCACTTGTTGTCGAGCAGGAACACCACGCAGCAAACGGCGCCGACGACGCCGAAGGTGAGCGAACCGCCCATCCCCTCCCAGGACTTCTTCGGACTGATCGCCCGCACCATCGGGTGGCGGCCGAAGAGCACCCCGGCAACGTAGCCGCCGACGTCGGAACAGACGACGACGATCATCAGCGTGAATACGCGCTGCGGGCCGTGGTCGGCCAGGACCATCGCGGCGCCGAAGGATGCGAGCACCGGAATCCACACCAGCACCAGCACCGATGCGGCCAGGTCTTTGAGATAGCCGACGGGTGCGGCCGACAGGCCCTGGCTCAGCAGTCGCCACACCATCGTGACGAGCACCGTCGCGACCAGTGCGACGAGGACGGCCGCCGGGTCGCCCTTCGCGAACCACGACGAGGCGATGATCGCGGCGGTGCCGACCAGGATGGGGATCACCGGGACGTCGAAACCGCCCTCGCGCAGCCGCTTGACGACCTCCCATGCGGCCACCACCATGGCGACGCCGACCACCAGGTACCACCACTTGGGCGCCAGCAAGAGGACGGCAATGACAAGGCCGCCCAGACAGGTGCCGACGCCGATGGCGGCGGGCAGGTTGCGCCCGGCCTTCGAGGGCTTCTGGTCGTCGGCGGGGACGGCGGGAGTTGTGCTCATCGGGGCTCCTGCTCAGACTTCGAGCAACTCGCCTTCCTTGTGCTTGACCAACTCGTCGACCTGGGCGACGTAGCCCGCGGTGGTCTTGTCGAGGTCCTTCTCGGCGCGCACGACCTCGTCCTCGCCGGCTTCGCCGTCCTTCTGGATCCGCTTCAACTCGTCGACCGCCTTGCGGCGCACGTTGCGGATGGAAACCTTGGCGTCCTCGCCCTTGGCCTTGGCCTGCTTGACGAGTTCTTTGCGACGATCCTCGGTCAGCTGCGGAATCGAGACGCGGATGAGGTTGCCGTCGTTGGTCGGGTTCACGCCCAGATCGGAGTTACGGATCGCGGTCTCGATGTCACCGAGCGACGACTGTTCGTACGGCTTGATGACGACGAGGCGGGCCTCCGGCGTCGTGATGCTGGCGACCTGGGTGACCGGCGTCGGCGACCCGTAGTAGTCGATGACGACGCGGTTGAACATCGACGGGTTGGCCCGCCCGGTCCGGATCGACCCCATGTCGTCCTTGGCCCGGGAGACGGCCTTCTCCATCTTCTCCTCGGCGTCGAGCAGCGCTTCGTCAATCATCGGTTTCCACGTTCTCCTAGGTCGTGACGAGGGTGCCGATGCGCTCGCCGGCGATGGCGCGCGCAATGTTCCCCTCCGTCAACAGATTGAACACCAACATCGGCATCTTGTTGTCCATACACAGACTGAAGGCGGTGGCGTCGGCGACCTTCAGTTCCTTCTCGAGAACCTCACGATGGGTGATCTCGCTGAACATGGTCGCGTCGGGATCCTCCCGGGGATCGGCGGTGTACACACCGTCGACGGCCTTGGCCATCAACACGACCTCGGCCTTGATCTCCAGCGCGCGCTGCGCGGCGGTCGTGTCGGTCGAGAAATACGGCATACCCATGCCGGCTCCGAAGATCACCACGCGCCCCTTCTCCAGGTGGCGCACGGCACGCAGCGGGAGGTAGGGCTCGGCGACCTGCCCCATGGTGATGGCGGTCTGCACGCGGGTGGTGACGCCGCGCTTCTCCAGGAAATCCTGCAGCGCCAGACAGTTCATCACCGTGCCGAGCATGCCCATGTAGTCCGAGCGCGCACGGTCGAGCCCGCGCTGCTGCAATTCCGCCCCGCGGAAGAAGTTGCCACCGCCGATGACGACGGCGATCTGGGCGCCGTCTTTGACGACCTCGGCAATCTGGTCGGCCACCGCGGCCACGACGTCGGGATCGAGTCCGACCTCGCCGCCGCCGAACATCTCGCCGCCGAGCTTCAGCAGGACCCGCTTGTAACCGTGCCGAGCTGTGCTGTCTCCCGATTCCGCCATGTGACTCCTCGCTCGTGCGATGTGAATGGACCCCGCTGCCCCGCCCGACCGGCGGCGCGCACTCGTCTTATCTTAGGGGCAACATGGACGGGCCCCGCCCCCGACCTGTCCGGTCGGGAAACGGGGCCCGTCTGCGTTGTCCGCGGTGTTCGGCCGGCAGGCTAGGACTGGCCGACCTCGAAGCGGGTGAAGGCCTTCACCGTGGCGCCGGCTTCGGAGAGAACCGCACCGACGGTCTTCTTCGAGTCCTTCACGAACGGCTGGTTCACCAGAACCGCGTCCTTCAGGAAGCCCTTCAGGCGACCCTCGACGATCTTCGGGAGAGCAGCCTCGGGCTTGCCCTCTTCCTTGGCCGTCTCCTCGGCGATACGACGCTCGCTGGCCTTGACGTCCTCGGGGACGTCGGCCTCGGATGCGTAGGTCGCCTTCAGCGCCGCCACCTGCTGCGCGGCGTTGCGGGCGGCCTCGGCCGCCGCTTCGCCGTCACCGTCGTAGGACACGAGCACGCCGACGCCCGGGGGCAGGTCCGACGCGCGCTTGTGCAGGTAGGTCGCCACCGGGCCGTCGTAGAAGACGACGCGGCGCAGTTCGAGCTTCTCGCCGATCTTGGCCGAGAGGGCGGCGATCGCGTCGGCCACGGTGCCGTCGCCCAGCTTGGCGGCCTTGAGCTCTTCGGCATCGCTGGTCTTGGCGGCCAGCGCGGCCTCGAGCACCTGGTCGGCGAGCGCCTGGAACTCGTCGTTCTTGGCGACGAAGTCGGTCTCGCTGTTGAGTTCGATCATCGCGCCGTCACGAGCGGCGACGAGGCCCTCGGCAGTCGAGCGCTCCGCCCGCTTACCGACGTCCTTGGCACCCTTGATGCGCAGTTCCTCGACGGCCTTGTCGAAGTCGCCGTCGTTGTTCGCGAGGGCGTTCTTGCAATCGAGCATGCCCGAGCCGGTGAGCTCGCGGAGCCGCTTGACGTCGGCTGCAGTGTAGTTCGCCATGTGTGGCGAGCCTCCTTATGAGTGGTTGCTGGTTGGTGTGGGACCGACTACTCGGCGGCGGGCGCCTCGACGGCCTTGGCCTCGTCCTTCGCGGCCTGCGCCGGGGTGTCGGTCGACGCGGTGGCCTCGTTGAGCAGCTCCTGCTCCCACTCGGCGAGCGGCTCGCCCGCGCCGGCCTCCGGCTTGTCGTCCCCACCGGTCTGGCCGGCCCGGGCCTGCACGCCCTCGGCGACGGCCGAGGCGACCACGCGGGTCAGCAGGGCGGCGCTGCGGATGGCGTCGTCGTTGCCCGGGATCGGGTAGTCGACGAGGTCGGGGTCGCAATTGGTGTCCAGGATCGCGATGACCGGGATGTTGAGCTTGCGCGCCTCACCGACGGCGATGTGCTCCTTGTTGGTGTCGACGACCCAGATGGCCGAGGGCACCTTGGCCATGTCGCGGATACCGCCGAGCGTGCGCTCCAGCTTGTTCTTCTCGCGGGTCAGCATCAAGATTTCCTTCTTGGTGCGTCCCTCGAAGCCGCCGGTCTGCTCCATCGTCTCAAGTTCCTTGAGGCGCTGCAGACGCTTGTGGACGGTCGAGAAGTTGGTCAGCATGCCGCCGAGCCAGCGCTGGTTCACGTAGGGCATGCCGACGCGGGTCGCCTCTTCGGCGATCGATTCCTGGGCCTGCTTCTTGGTGCCGACGAAGAGCACGGTGCCGCCGTGGGCAACGGTCTCCTTGACGAACTCGTAGGCACGATCGATGTAGGTCAGCGTCTGCTGCAGATCGATGATGTAGATGCCGTTGCGGTCGGTGAAGATGAATCGCTTCATCTTCGGGTTCCACCGGCGGGTCTGGTGCCCGAAATGTGCGCCGCTGTCCAGCAGCTGCTTCATGGTCACGACAGCCATCGTCGAGACTCCTTCTTGTTGCAGTTGTCATCGCCCGACCGGTTTGGCGGGAGATCCTGATGCTTGCCACGGCGGCGGAACCCGAGTGCTCGGGACTGCCCGCGCCGCGCCGACCTGCGAAGATCGGTAGCGAGCATGCGAAGTCACGTCATCCGGCGCGAGCCGGGATGAAGTGCGTCATCAAGTCTAACGGTGCAGGTCGCGGGTACCAAATTGGCTATCAGACGGAACCGGTCGGCGCCGCGCTGCGTCCAACTCCATATGCGGAGCATCCCGATCCTTCTCGTCGTCGCCCTTCTCCTTCCGGCCCAAGCGCACGCCGCCGGACGCTACGGCTGGCCGCTGCAACCCCGGCCGCGCCTGGTAACCGCCTACGACCCGCCCGCCCAACGGTGGCAGTCCGGGCACCGCGGGGTCGACTTGGCAGCGGCGGTGGGCCAACCCGTGCTCGCCGCCGGCGACGGGACGGTTACCTTCGCCGGCAGGGTCGGCGGCAAACCGGTCGTCGCGATCCGGCACTCGCCGACGTTGTGGACGACTTACGAGCCCGTCGAGGCCAAGGTCGCCGTCGGGGATTCGGTACGACGCGGAGACGTCGTCGGCGTCGTGCGCGAGGGCCACGAGGGATGTCCGGTGGCGATCTGCCTGCATTGGGGCGCTCGGACCGGATCCGGCCACGACGCGGGCTACCGCAACCCGTTGGGCCTCGTCGGAGGTCTGCGGGTCCGGCTCTACCCGGTCAGTTGACCGGGGCGCGCAGGTGGGGGCGCGGGGTCTTCGACCCGGGGCCGTCGAAGTGCCACCACTCCCCCTGGTACGGCGACAGGCCGCCGGACTCCATGGCGCGGCGCAAGGTCGCGCGGTTCTGCTGCGCGGCCTTGCCGATGCCCTGCGCGTCGGCATGGGACGCGGCGGTGAAGTCGTCGAATCCGGTGCCCATGTCCAAGCGGCGACCGTCTCGCTGGGCGAGGGTGACGTCGACCGAACGGCCCGACTCGTGGCTGGTCGCCATGTTGCCCGGCTTGGCCACCCAGGCGGCGTTGGGAACGACTTCCCACATCTTGACCTGCGCCGAATGCGGACGGTAGCAGTCCCAGAACACCAGGCGTAGTCCCTTGCCGCGCAGTTGCCCGCCGGCCGCGGCGAGCCCGGATGCCATGGAGTTGTGGACGAGGCAGCGGGCGTTCGCCGGATACAGGCGGACGTGGGTGAAGTTGTCGGTCGTCGCGTATCGCATGTCGATGATAGCGTCGGGTACCGCGGTCCGCACGTCGACGAGGCCGTCGGCGGCTGCCTGCGGGCTCACCGACGGGACGGCCTGCGCCGGTGCGGCGACCACCAGCGGGGCGACGGCGGCGAGGATGGCGACGGCGACGGGAGCAGAGGTGCGCGTATTCACGCCGACCAGGCTACGCGCGCGGGTGGGCCTGGGCATGCACGGCGCGGAGTCGTTCGACGCTGACGTGGGTGTAGAGCTGGGTCGTCGCCAGCGACGAGTGACCGAGGAGTTCCTGCACGACGCGCAGATCCGCACCCCCCTCCAGTAGGTGCGTTGCCGCCGAGTGGCGCAGGCCGTGCGGGCCCATCGCCGGACCCCCGACCGCCTCGACCGCCTTGGTGACGACGGTGCGCGCCATCCTCTGATCGAGACGCCCGCCGCGGGCCCCGAGCAGCAATGCATCGCCCGACGCCGCGGTCGCGATCGCCGGTCGCCCGTGCCGGAGCCAGTCGTGCAGCGCCCGGGCCGCCGGGTTCCCGAACGGGACGCTGCGCTGCTTGTTTCCCTTGCCGATGACCCGCAGGACCTGCCGCGCATCGTCGACGTCGCCGAGATCGAGGCCGCACAACTCCCCGACGCGGATGCCGCTGGCATAGAGGAGTTCGAGGATCAGGCGGTCGCGCAGTTGCACCGGCGACGGGTCCTCACCGACGGCCTGGTCTCCGGTACCGACCGGTGCGGCCGTCGCGGCCTCCGCCTGTTCCTGCGACAGGACGTGTGGGAGGACTCGGTGGGCCTTGGGCGCCTGCAGGCGCACCGTCGGATCGGGGGTGAGGATTCCCTCTCGCGCGGCCCACGCGCCGAACGTCTTCGCGGACGACACCTGGCGGGCGATCGTCGTGCGGGCGATTCCGCGCCGGGTCTGTTCGGCAAGCCAGGCCCGCAGCAGCGCGAGGTCGATATCGGCGACGGCGACACCGCGCGCCCCGGCGAAGGCGATGAGCGCCCGCACGTCGCCGGTGTAGGCGCGCACGGTGTGCTCACTGCGGGCCTTCTCCAGGCGCAGGTGGGTCGCGAAGTCGTCGACGACACGAGGATCGCTCATCGGTCCAGTCCACGCCGCCCCGTCGCCCGGGGCAATCCGCCGCGCCCGGTTGCGACCGGACCGTTACGCACTCGGGACGGCCACAGTCGTGACAGCACGACGCCCCCGACCACTGGCCGGGGGCGTCGAAGGCTGGAGGAAATCCTTACTTGGACTTCTTCTTCGGGGCCTTCTTCTCCTGCTTCTTCACCTGGAAGGGGACGAACAGGGCGGTCTTGTGCTTGGCCTTCTTGGGCTTCGACATGTGTCTACTCCTTGCGTAGTGAACTGTGGGACGGTTGCCCCCGCACCAACGAAGCTACGGAGCGCAGCTAGGTCCAAACCCAGGCACGACTGTGCGTTTTCTATGTCCGAAAAGTCGCCGAATTACGCTGTCGCCGATTCCTCCGCCTTGCGCAGATCGGCTTTCCACTGCCGGAATCCCTCTTCGGTGCGACCACGCCGCCAGTAGCCGGAGATCGACGCGTTGCCCGCGCCGACGCCGCGCGTCTTCCGGATGTAGCCACGCAGGTTGTGCATGACCGCCTGCGCCTCGCCGTGGATGAACACCTGTGGTTCGCCGTCCCACCACGGCGCCGAGCGGACCGCCTCGATCAACGGGGAGTTGTCGCCTGCGACGTCGTCGCCGACCTCACCCGCATCGCCGCCGCGGTGGATCCAGGAGACCGCGACGCCCTCGGGAACCGTCAGCTCGAGCTCGTCCTCGGGTCCGGCGACCTCGATGAATGCCTGCCCCTTGGCGTCGGTCGGCAGCGCCTCCAGCGCCGCGGCGACGGCCGGGAGCCCGGCCTCGTCGCAGGCGAACAGGTGCCACGGCGCGTCGGCACGGGGTCGGTAGCCACTGCCCGGGCCGAGAAATCGCACCGTCTCCCCCGGTTGGGCGCGGGCCGCCCACGGACCGGCCAGCCCCTCGTCGCCGTGGACGACGAAGTCGATCGCCAGTTCGCGGGCGGCGGGGTCGTAGCGACGGACCGTGTAAGTGCGCAGCACGGGTGTGCCCGGCTCCCCCGACCCACCGCGCAACGCTGCCGGGTCCAGTTCTGCGGGCAACTCCGACCCGTCGGGCATGAACGCGATCTTGACGTACATGTCGGTGTCCCAATCGGCCGTCACGTCGTCGCGTCCGCGTACCGGGGTGAAGTCGTCGAAACCGTCGCCACCCAGGTAGACCCGCACGAAGTGCCGTCCGATCCGTTCGGTCCGCAGTACCTGCATCGTGTTCAGCCGCTTGGCCATGCACCCTCCTCGAAAGTCGCTGCGCACCAGCCTACTCAGGTTTACCTAAGTGCCGGTGCGGTGCGCTACCGGAGGCGATGCGCCAGCAGGAACTCGATCAGCCGACGGTCCAGTCGCGGACCGTCGAGGGTCACCCCGCCCGGACCGGTGGGATGCCCGGCACCGATGACCTCGGCGAGTTCCACCTCACTACGTCCCGAACCGAACCTGCTGATCCGCGCGGGATAGCGGTCCAGACCTCTCGCCGGCACGGTGACGACACCGCGCGGGCGGGCACCGCCGAGGCCGTTCGCGGCGAGCACCGCGGAGAGCTCGACGGCACCGATCACGGGGGGCGCGACGTCGTCGCGGTCGCCGTGGACGAGGAAGGTCGGGACCGGCCGACCCTGCCTGGCGTTGCGCAATGCCGTCCCCGTCGGATCGCCGACGAACGGGAACCCCGCCGAGACGCCGATCGCCGCGACGACATCCGAGTACAGGGCGCCGAGCATGTGGACCGCCCCACCCCCGGCCGAGTGACCGATCGCGAAGACGCGGGTCGGGTCGGCGCGCTGATCACGGACGGCTCTGCGCAGGATGTCGGCGAGGATCGAGACCTCGCCCTGGCCGCGGGTCAGACCGGCGGGTTCGAAGAACTGCCACATTCCCGCGCCGTTGGCGCGCAGCGACTGGATCGGCGCCACGACGCTGAAGCCGAGTCGATCGGCCTCGGCTAGCAGCGTATTCGACGGCCGCAGCCCCATCGGATCCCCGTTGCGCACCTTGCTCGTGCCGTGAACCCACGCGATGAGCGGACGCCCGGGCGCCAGCCCCTTCGGGGTATACACCTGATAGGCGCGGGTGCCCGCCGCATTCGTCAGCGTCTTGGTGACCAACGTTCCACGGCCGTGCTCCACGGGCGCGGCGTTCCCGGTCCCGGATACGAGTCCTGACGCTCCCACAACGACGATCGTCGCCGCTCCCACCAACAGTCGTCTCATCGCGCATGCTCCCTCGGTTCGGATTCGATACCAAAAGGTATCAAACTGGTGGGATTCGTGCTCAGGACACCACCGCCGTGAGGATCGCGACCAGGTGTTGGCGCACCTGCGCCTCGCTCATGTCGAGCAACAACTGGTAGATCACCCCGTCATAGACCGTGACCACGGCTCGCGCGAGGTCCGCCGGGGTCGGCAGCGAAGCCGGCAGCTCGATGCCCGACGCGGCGACGAAGGCGGTCAACGCCTCGATGACCTCGGCCCGCAGACGCCGGCGGTGATCGGCCAAATCGGCCGCCACCTCGGGAAACCGCGCGGCGTAGGAGACGAAATCGGTATTGATCAACAACCAGTCGCGATCAAGGGGCACCGTCATCGCCCACTCCTCGACGACCGCGACCACGGCCGGGGTCGAATCCGCCGCGGCGGCGGACGCCGGATCGACGGCCGCGAGGACCGCGGTGGCGCCGACCTCGGACTGTCGGTCGTAGAGCGCGAAGAACAACTCCTCGAGGCTGGTGAAGTTCGAGTAGAACGCACCCTTGGTGTAGCCGGCCGCCTGGCAGACGTCGTCGATCCGGGTCCGCCCGAACCCCTTCGCGACGAAGACCCCCATCGCGGCGTCGAGTAACCGCTCGCGCGTGTCGATGCGACGCCTGGTGAGCGCTTTTCGCCTCGTCCGCGGCTTCTCGTCCATCTCACGAATCTACTGCCGTGCCGGCCGCGCCGGTGTGCCGGTTGCGCCGTCCGGGATACGCTGCGGTCCTACCCATTCGGTCGACCCGAGCCACCGCGTCGGAAAGGCAACCCCGTGTCCCCCACCGAAGAAGACCTCCGCCGCGAGACCTTTGCCGAACGCCGCCGCCTGGCCGATCTACTCGCCGGGCTGACGCCCGCGCAGTGGGCCGAGTCCTCGCTTTGCGAGGGGTGGCGGGTCCGCGAAGTCGTCGCGCACATCACGATGGCCTACCGCATCTCCGGGCCACGGGTGATCGCCGGCATCCTTGCCGCCCGGGGGAACTTCAACCGCTATGCCGATCGCCAGGCGCGCAAGGACACCGCCCGAGTGTCCGACGCCGAGTTGCTCGATTCGATGCGCGCCAACATCGAACATCCGTGGAAGCCACCGCGCGGCGGCCAAGCCGGCGCCCTTGCCCACGACGTCCTGCACGGCCTCGACATCACCGAGCCGCTCGGGCTGCCGTCAGCGCCCGCAGACCGCATCGCCCTGGCCATCGGCCAGCCCGACAAGCGCCAACTCGCCTATTTCGGCGTCGACCTGGACGGAATCTCCCTGGTCGCCGAAGACGCCGATATCCACCTCGGCTCGGGCACCCCGATCACACTGCCGGCGAAGGACATCGCGCTCATCGTCGGCGGTCGGCGCCCGGTCCCACCCCACTCGTGAGCACGACGACGGTCAGTCCCGCACGATTGCCCACCCGTCTCCCACCGCCGTGACATAGCCGTCCACCTCGAGCATCGCCAAGGCCGCCATCACTGCGCTTGCACCCACACCGGCGCTTACGGCGATCTCGTCGACGGTGATCGACCCACGGCCGGGTAGGGCCTCGTAGACCCGTTGGCGGTCACCGGTCAACGCATCGATCCGACGGGCCGGACCATCGGTGGGACCACCCGCGCCGTCGGGCGCTGCCAACGAGATCAAGGACTGCGAGTCGACGATCAGGGCGGCCTGCTCGTCGGCGATCATCCGGTTGCAGCCGACCGACATCGCCGAGGTCACCGGACCGGGAACGGCACCGAGGGGTCGTCCCAGTTTGCGCGCCCACGCCGCCGTGTTGGCCGCGCCGCTGCGCCGACCGGCCTCGACGACCACCACCGCGGACGACAGTGCCGCGACGAGACGGTTGCGCGTCAGGAACCGGTGCCGGGCGGCGGTCGTCCCCGGCGGGTATTCGCTGACGATCAACCCGTCCCGCGCGACCGCGGCGAACAACGACGCGTGCGACGCGGGATAGTCGACATCGATCCCGCAGGCCAGGACGGCGACCGTGCTGCCCCCGCTGCCCAGGCACGCCCGGTGCGCGACTCCGTCGATGCCGAATGCCCCGCCCGAGACCACCGACCAACCGACGTCGACGATTCCGCCGACCAGCTGCCCGGTGACGTATTCGCCGTAGGAGGTCGAGCTGCGCGACCCGACGACGCCGATGCTCTTGCCCACCTCCGCGGCAAGGCTCCGCCCGCCCCGCACCCAGAGCACCAACGGCGGGCCGCCGCGTTCGGCGGTGTCCGCGCCGCGCAAACCCCACAGCTGCCAACCCGGCCACTCCTCGTCGTCGGGGGTGATCAACCGCGCGCCCACCGCCGCGGCCCGATCCAGGTCACCCGTCGTATCGACGGCGGACCGCGCGGCCGTGGCGCCGAGCACCCCGTCGAATCCCGCGGGTACCCGACGGGCGCGGATCGCGGCCGCCGCCTCGCACGGCCCGACCGCCTCGACCAGCTCGCGCATTCCGGTATGCGGCGGCTCGGCCACCCGTGCGAGATACGCCCACGCCCGCGCCTTCTCCTCATCGGCGCTCATACGGATCCCCCTCGATCGCGGTACAGCAGCGCCTGCGCCACGTCGTCCTGGTCGGGCGACTGTGCACCGCGCAGGTCGGCCATGCTCCACGCCAATCGCAGAGCGCGATCGGCGCCCCGGGCGGTCACCCGGCCGTCGCGCAGGAACAGTTCGACCGGCCGCAGTGCGTCGGCGGCGAGCCGGAACTCCCCGCGCAGCGCCGATCCGGGGACCTCGACGTTGGTGCGCCATCCGTGCCTCGCCCACCGCGCCACCGCGGCCTCCCGCGCGGCAACGACTCGGGCCCGCACGGTCGCGCTCGACTCACCCGACTCGGTGAGCAGGGCGGCGTTTCCGGGCGGGTTCATCCGGACCCGGATGTCGATCCGGTCCATCAACGGACCGGACAGCTTCCCCAGATAGCGGCGCCGCGTCACCACCGAGCACACGCAGTCGACATCATGCGCGGGGGCGCACGGGCACGGGTTGGCCGCCAACACCAGCTGGATGCGCGCCGGGTAGGTGGCGACCCCGTCCCGACGCGACACCCGCACCTCCCCCTCCTCCAACGGCTGCCGCAGGGCGTCGAGCGCCTTCGCCCCCATCTCGGCGCACTCGTCGAGGAAGAGGACGCCACGGTGTGCCAGCGACACCGCACCCGGACCGGCGATCCCGATACCGCCGCCGAGGAGCGCGGTCACCGATACCGAGTGATGTGGCGCGATGAACGGCGGCTCGACGATGAGCGGTCGCGACGACGGCAGGACCCCGGCGATCGAGTGCAGTGCCGTCACCTCCAACGACGCCTCCGCATCCAGGGAGGGCAGGATCCCGGGCAATCGGCGCGCCAACATCGTCTTGCCGATTCCGGGCGGCCCGGTCATCAGCACGTGGTGCATGCCGGCCGCCGCGATCTCCAGCGCCCGACGGGCCGGAGCCTGCCCGACGACGTCGGCCAGGTCGGGCGCCGACGAGGGCGGATCGCACGACGGCGGCACCGCCGCGTCCAGCACCGTCTCGCCGTTGAGCCACCGGCACACCTCCCCGAGGTTGGTCGCGCCGTGGATCTCCACGTCGGATACCAGTCCCGCCTCGGCGGCGTTGGCCATCGGCACGACCGCCCGGGCGAACCCCGCCCGACGGGCCTCGAGCAGACAGGGCAGCACCCCGCGCACCGGGCGGATCGCCCCGTCGAGGCCGAGTTCGCCGAGGAAGACCGTCGACGGCACCTTCTCGTCGGATACCTCCTCGCCCGTCAGGAGGATCCCCACCGCCATCGCCAGGTCGTAGGCCGGACCGGATTTCGGCATGTCGGCCGGGGCGAGGGCGACCACGACCTTCAATTCGGGGAATTTGCCGCCGGTGTTGACGATGGCGGGCCGTACCCGGTCGCGTGCTTCCCGAAGCGCGGTATCGGCCAAGCCGGTGATGAAGAAGCCCGGGGTCCCGCGGCTCGTGTTGGCCTGGACCTCGACGACCCGCGCGGCGAAGGCGTTCAGCCCGACGGAGTGGGCGCGACCCAACGCCATCAGTCGACCAGTCCGCGGTGGTGGCGCAGCGTCGGCGCCCCGCTCTCGCCGTCCATCCGGACGGAGATCGCGTCGAACCGCAACGCCTCGAAATACGGCAGGTCGCCGGCCTCCCGCCGCTCGTCGATCCACATCCAGGCCAGGCGCACCATCCGCGCCAGCTTCGCATCGGTCACCGCCGCCACCGGGTCGTCGTAGACCGCGCCGTTGAGCCGCGTCTTCACCTCGACGATCACCAGGGTGTCCGCGACGCCGGACGGATTCGGCTCGCGCGCGACGATGTCGAGCTCGCCGTACCGGTTGCGCCAGTTGCGGGCGCACACCCGCCAGCCGAGCGTCGTCAGATAGTCGGCGGCGATGGTCTCGCCGACCGCGCCGAGTTGTCGCCGTGTGTCCGCCATGCGCTCATGGTGCGCGCGGCCGACGACGCCCCGGCCCGGTGAATCCCGTTCGCCGCCGTCCCCTGTGGACGGTGGCGAACTGTGGATTAGTCCCGCGCGTCGGGAAGAATGTCCAGCTCCCGCACGGTCCATTCGCCGTCGACGCGGTCGAGGATCTGATACGACGCGGTCCGCACGTCGAGCCGATCCTCGGCGACGCCGAATTCAACGAGGAGCGGTCGGATCACGGCGTCGTGGGTGACCACGACGACCGGGCACCCCGCCTGTTCGCCGCGGTCGGCCCACCGCTCCAGGGTCGGGCGGGCCCGCGCGAGGACGTCGCGTCTGGGTTCGACGCCCGGCGCCGCGTCGACCGATCCGAACCGGGCGACCACCTCGGCCTTGACCTGCCCGGTCCACTCGCCGTAATCGCGGTCGTTGAAACCCTCGTCGACTTCCGCGGTCACGCCCAGCGGCGCGGCGATCGCGGCGGCGGTCTGTCTGGCGCGCGCCAACGGGCTCGACACGACGAATCCGGCTCCGCTGTCGGCCAGTGCCCTACCCAGGGCCGCGGCCTGTCCCCGACCGGTGTCGTCGAGATCCGGGTCGGCCAATCCCCGCAGCCGGCCGTCGGCGTTGAGCGCGGTCTCCCCGTGTCGGGACAAGTAGATGGTGGTCACTGCGTCATCCTCCTTTGGTCGGCGCCGACGTGGTGACGGCTCCGAAAATCTGTCGGTACAGGTCCTGCCCGTAGCTGGTCGGCTCGGGTTCCGCCGGGACGACGCGGAAGGTCCGCGTCCCGTCGTCGCGGCGCTGCGGGCGCAGGAAGCACGACGCGCGGTCGGCCGGCGACGCCTGCTCGTAGAGGCGACGGGCCAGCTCGTACATATGCGTCACGAAGAACACCCGATGCCCCGACTCCAGCAGGGCGCCGACGATCCCCTCGGCGATCTGGGCGCCCTCGCCCTCGTTCGTCGACGCGAAGGACTCGTTGAACAGGAAGATCGAGGATCCCCGCGCCGACGGCGGCATCGCGTCGATGATCCGGCTCATCCTGGCCATCTCCTCGTCGAGCTTGCCGCTCACCATCTCGCGGTCCTCTTCGCGCTTGAAGTGGGTGAACAGCGCCGAGCGCACCTGTGCGCGCATACCCGAGGCGGCCACCGGCAGCCCCGCCTGCATCATCAGCTGGGCCTGGCCGACCGCGCGCAGGAAGGTCGACTTGCCGCCCTGGTTGGCACCGGTCACGACGACGAGCCGCCCGGTACCGGCGTCGATGCCGCTCGGCACGACGTCGCGTCCCAGGTGCAGCGCGAGCGCGGGGTCGTAGAGGTCCTCGACGGCGAAGACCGGTTCCGCGAGCGGAACGGGAACGGGCAGGCACACGCGTCCGTGCGCGGATTCCAGCAGCTCGAAGAGCCGTGCGGCGCCGATGTAGAACGCCGCCTCCCAGTGCAGCGCCCGGAAGAACCGCTCCATCGTGTCGGCGGCGTCGGCGAGGGTCCCCGCGACCTCGCGGACTCCGCGGCCGCGCAGCTCGCCGACGATCTTCGCGCCGGTCACGTCGCGCGGCGCGATCTGAAAGCTCAGGCCGCGCTCGGCGAATACGCGGTCCAGCAGACCGTGCTGGGCGGGTTTGACCATCGTGTAGTCGGTGCCGCGGACGCCCTCGCCCAGGCGAACGCTCAGCAGTGCACCGTGGTCGAAGGAGACCTCCCGCAGGTGTCGGGCCACCTCGTCGAGTCGCTGCGGGGTCAGCAACCGCGCACACTCGTCGAAGAAGTCGCCGAACGGCCGCGACGCGAAATCCCGTCGGACCCGCCCGACGAGTTCGGCCAGTTCCCGCAGTCGCACGCTGAGGGAGTCGACCACCGACAGCGAACGGTTCATGTACTGCTCCGGGGAGAGCCGCCCGAGCGAGTAGAAGATGTGTTTGCGCAAATCGTCGATCGCCGACCCGGACAGGCGGTACAGCTCGACGACGGTGTCGGCGTTCTTCACCGCATCGGCCAGGGCCGATTGCCGGTAGCGAATGGCCTCGACGTCGGTGAGCAGGTCGAACAACGACACCGTCATGACGTCGGCGACGTACGGGTCGCCGGCCGCGATGGTGGTGATGAGACCACCCATGCCGAGGTCGGCGACGATGTGCTCGGACTCCCGGTCGGTGGTACGGGTGAAGTCCGCATCGCGGTCGGGATACAGCAGCCGGACCTTCATGACCGCACCCGCCGCTTCACGTCGTCGTAGGTCAGCGAGTATTTCTCGGCGATCGCCCGTGCGTAGGCCCGGCCATCGGCGGGTCGGCGGGTGACGCGGAAGGTGCGGCGGGCGGGGTCGGCCGGGTCGACGGAGCCGACCATGCTGACGGTGACCGGCGAGAGCCGCGACAGTTCCTCGACGAAGGTGACGTAGAGGCACAGGATGCCGTCGTCGATGAGTCGCGACAGGATCGCCCGCCCGAGTTGGCGGGCATCGTGCAGCGAGGTCGACGTGAAGCTCTCGTTCATGACGACGACGCTGCGCGGGGTCACCCGTTCGAGCACGTCGTGGATGCGGATCAGCTCGTCGGCCAGCTTGCCGTGGTCGCTGGTCGCGTCCTCCTCCCGCTCGAAGTGGGTGTACACGTGATCGGCGTCGATCAGCTGTGCCCCGGTGCCGGGCACCGGAACCCCCAGCGACGCGAGGTGGTGGAGTTGGCCGAACATCCGCGCAAACGTGGTCTTACCGCCCTGGTTGGGCCCGGACACGACGATCGCGCGTTCGGGCGCATCCAGTCGGAAGCCGTTGCAGACGACGGGACCGCCGGCCTTGTCGTCGACCCGGGCCAGTGCCAGGGCGAGGTCGAAAGCGCCGTCGGCCCAGGTCGGGATCTCCGCGTCGGTGACGATCGTCGGAAGGCAGAAGCACAGCCCGGTCGTCGCGATCGACGCGGTGAACGCCCGATACCCGGTGTAGAAGTGCAATTCGCGATCGACCCGTTCCAACCCCGCGTCGACGAAGGCGGCGGTCGCGGTGACGAAGCGGCCGAGCTGCTCGAATTCGTCGGGGAAGATCTGCCCGACACGGTCGAGTATCTGCGATTCGACGTGGTTCAACTCCGGTCGCGCCCCATACGCGAACCGGGCCGGTGGCGATCCCGAGGTGAAGGCGGCCATGACGGTCGCCGTGTCGGCGGAGTAGGTGGGCTCGCCGGCGTAGTGGCGGACGCTGACGGTGTCCTTCTTCAGGAATACGCAGTACCGGATCGTGCCCAGCACCGCGGTCACCCGGTTCTGCGAGAGCCGCAGGCCCACGAAGGCCTCCCCCGCCACCAGCTTCTCCAGGTAGTCCGTGAGGGCTCGCAGCCACGTCGACCGCGGCGCGGCCCCGACCATCGCCGTGGCGAACTCGTCGACCGCCTCGGTGTAGCTCCGGCACGCGCGCAGGTGCCACCCCATCCGTTCCAGCCGGTTGTCGACCTTCGCCGCGAGCCCGCGGAACTCCCGCACCCGCGTCATGGCGGCATGGAATCGGTCCACGGCGCCCCGGAGCTCTTCGCTCTCGTCGAGGTCGCGGAACACCTCGTGGCGCAGTGCCACGGTCGGCGCGTCGACCGGCTGGTGGAACAGCGGACGCAACCGGTGCTCGTCACCCTCTCCGACGACGGCGTCGACCACCGCCGTCAGGTTGAGGTCGGCGAAGCAGGCGGGCTCGGCGGCGCCGGATTCGATTCCGGACCGGGCGAACAGCACCGAGATGCCGTCCGCGGACCGCGCGGGGTCAGGGGTACTCGGATCAGCGGCCACCAGGGCACTCCTCCACGACGTGTCGCGAGAGGAACCATCAGCCGGGTGGCGGTTCAGGCGATTGCCTCGGCAGGATCCATTGCCGTTGCGCCAACGCTACCCCCGGACGCCCGTCGGGGCCAGGGTTCGCGGTCGACTACTCGGGGAGCCGCAGCTCCGGCTGCTCGAGTTCCTCGATGTTCACGTCCTTGAAGGTGACCACGCGGACCTGCTTGACGAATCGCGCCGGCCGGTAGAGATCCCACACCCAGGCGTCGGTGAGGCGCAGCTCGAAATAGACCTCGCCGTCGGCGTTGCGGGGCGCCAGCTCGACGCCGTTGGCCAGGTAGAACCGCCGATCAGTCTCCACCGCGTAGGTGAATTGGCCGACGATGTCCTTGTACTCGCGGTACAGGGAAAGCTCCATCTCGGCTTCGTACTTCTCGAGATCCTCGGCACTCATGGGTTCAGGGTATCGCGCACCGCGTGCGCCGCGACGTTGCGATAGGACATGCGGTGTTGCGGCGACGGTCCCAGTTCGGCCAACCGCGACATGTGCAGCTGCGTCGAGTAGCCCTTGTGCACCGTGAACTCGTAACCGGGATGCTGCTCGTCGAGTCCCGCCATGATGTCGTCGCGGGTGACCTTCGCCAAGATGCTGGCCGCCGCGATACAGGCGGCATTGGCATCGCCGGCGATAATCGGCAGCGACGGGACGGGGAGTCCGGGCACGACGAATCCGTCGGAGAGGACGTAGCCGGGCGACGGCCGCAGCGCGGCGACCGCCCGCCGCATCCCTTCGATATTGGCGACGTGGATGCCGATCCGATCGATCTCCTCTGCCTCTATCACGACGACGGAATGGGCGAGCGCATACTTTCGCACCGCGCCGTAGAGCCGGCGACGAGCGGCCGGGGCGACCTTCTTCGAGTCGTTGAGATCGGCCAATGAGCGCAGCTGATTGGGCCGCAACACACAGGCGGCCACGACGAGCGGCCCGGCGCAGGCCCCGCGCCCGGCTTCGTCGACCCCGGCGACCGGTCCCAACCCGCTGTTGTGGAGCGCGAACTCGTAGGTGCGCAGCGACGCCGCCCGCCGCACCGGCGGGCGCGGCGGCCAACGCAGAGATGCCGACACCGGGAGGCCTACTTCTGCGGGTTCACCGCTCCGACGCCGCCCATGCGCGAGAACGGCCACATGATGAACCGCACCTTGCCGCGGACGTCGGACAGCGGAACCGTCCCGTGGTACTTGTCCTCGGTGTGGTAGCGCGAGTCGGCTGACATGGAGCGGTTGTCGCCCATCACCCACACGTTGCCCTTGGGCACGGTGATGGCGTCGAATTCCCGGTCGTAGCAGGGTTCGTGACCCGGCGGCTGGATGGCCTGGTTGATGTACGGCTCGTGGATCAGCTTGCCGTCGACCTTGAACCCGCCGTCGGCGTTATGACATTCGACGGTCTGACCGCCCGTGGCGATGACGCGTTTGACCAGGCTGTACTCGTTGGGCGGCGCATAGCCGAACCAGGAGAGGAGGTTGACGAACTTGCCGCGCAGCGTGCTCCCGTCGCGGGGCGGGCCGTCGGGATTCCAGGAATCGGTCGGCGCCTTGAACACGACGACGTCACCGGGCTGCGGCTCGCCGAACCGGTAGGACAGCTTGTCGATGACGATCCGGTCGTTCGTGCGCGGCTTCCCATCTGCTGCCGGGCCGCCGATCAGCGTGGACTCCATCGACTGCGACGGCACCACGTACTGGCGGAACAGGAATGTCTGCCCGACCCAGCTGACCAGGAGCACGACGCCGACGATGATCGCCAGCTCGCGCAGGAACGAGGACGACTTCTCCCCCTTGGGCTGGTCGGCCTTGGACGACCAGGGCCGGCGCCCAGCGCCGTTCTCGATGTTCTCGTCGTTATCGTCAGACACGAATCAACAGCTTAGCGGTCGGATTCCGGTGGCGCCGGATCGGCACGGCGCAACGTCGCACATGCGAAGAACCCCGGAGCCGCTGGGCTCCGGGGTTCTCGATGCTTGGGGTCAAGCGCGGATCAGCGCTTTTCCTTGATCTTGGCGGCCTTGCCGCGCAGGTCGCGCAGGTAGTACAGCTTGGCGCGACGGACGTCACCGCGGGTGACCACGTCGATCTTGGCGATGTTCGGGCTGTGCACCGGGAAGGTGCGCTCCACGCCGACGCCGAAGGACACCTTGCGGACGGTGAAGGTCTCACGCACACCGCCACCCTGGCGACGGATCACGACGCCCTTGAAGACCTGGACGCGCTCCTTGGAACCCTCGATGACCTTGACGTGGACGTCAAGGGTGTCGCCGGGGCCGAAGTCGGGCAGGTCGTCGCGGAGGGACTGCTTGTCGAGGAAGTCCAGGGTGTTCATATCGGTTGTCCAATCTGGGCGGGTGCGTGAGTAGAGGAACCTGGCGCCCAGCGCGCTGGATCGACCGGTTCATGCTCCGAGCATTTGGTGTCGACGCGGGGACGGCGCGAGGCCGCGACCTGCCGCGTGGCAACCGCTCTATTGTGTCAGGACTGGTCGTCCTGCGCCAAATCGGGGCGGTCGAGCAGATCCGGACGGCGCTGGGCGGTGCGCCGCAGTGCCTGCTCGTGGCGCCACGCGGCCACTTTCGCGTGGTCGCCGGAGAGCAGCACCTCGGGGACGTCGAGGCCGCGCCACGACACCGGTCGGGTGTAGCTGGGACCCTCGAGCAGCCCGTCGGAGAAGGAATCCTCCTGGTGGGAGGCCGGATTGCCCAAGACCCCGTCGATGAGCCGTGTCGTCGCCTCGACCATCGCCATCACGGCGACCTCGCCGCCGATGAGGACGAAGTCGCCGATCGACACCTCTTCGACGCGCATCCGGCGAGCGGCGTCGTCGACGACGCGCTGGTCGATCCCCTCGTATCGACCGCAGGCGAATACCAGGTGGCGTTCGGCGCTCCACCGCTGTGCGGTTTCCTGGGTGAATGGGATGCCGGCCGGTGTCGGGACGACGAGGATCGGGCCGTCGTCCAGATTCGACTCGGTTCCGCAGACCTCGTCGAGCGCCTCGCCCCACACCTGCGGTTTCATGACCATGCCCGGTCCGCCGCCGTAGGGGGAATCGTCGACGCTGCGGTGCACGTCATGCGCCCAGTCCCGCAGGTCGTGGACGTCGAGCGAGACGATTCCCCGCTCGATCGCCTTCCCCAGCAGCGCCTCGCGCAGCGGGGCCACGTACTCGGGGAAGATCGTCACGACACTCAGGCGCACCGGATCAGCCCTCCAACAGACCGTCGGGCGGATCGACGAAGATGCCGTCCGAACGCGACACCGTCGGGACGATCTCGCTCACGAACGGGATCAGGATCTCCCTGCCGTCGTCGGCGGCGGTCACCGCCAGCAGATCCGACGACGGCAGGTGGATGACGTCGCGCACCTCCCCCACGGCTTCCCCCGCGACGGTGCGGACCGGCAGGCCGACCAGCTCGTGGTCGTAGAACTCGTCGGGATCGTCGCCGGAATCGACGTCGGCGGCGTCGATCACGAACAGCACGCCGCGCAGCTCGTCGGCGGCGGTGCGGTCACCGACGCCCGCCAGGGACACCAACAGCCGCCCGGAATGATTCCGGGCGGCTGCGATGGTGAATTCCTTCTCGCCGGACCGCTTGGCACCCTTGGCCCGCGGCAGGATGCCGCGCACCGTGGTGCCCGGCGCGAACCGCTTACCGGGATCGTCGGTGCGGACGTCGACGACGAGTTCGCCGCGGACACCGTGGGCCTTGGCCACCCGGCCGATGACGAGATCCACGTCGAACGGTCTACCGGTCAGCGATCGGTGTCGACGATGTCGACGCGCAGGCCACGGCCCCCGATACCGGAGACCAGGGTGCGCAGCGCGGTCGCGGTGCGACCGTTGCGCCCGATGACCTTGCCGAGATCCTCGGGGTTCACGTGAACCTCGATCAGACGACCACCGCGGCCGCCCGAGAGCAGCTCGACGCGGACGTCATCGGGATTGGCGACGATGCCGCGCACCAAGTGCTCGACGGCGTCGGCGACGACGGCACTCATTAGGCCTTGGCCTCGTCAGCCTTGGCCTCGCCCTCGGCGACGGCTTCCGCGACGGTCTCACCGTCGGCGGCCAGGTCTTCCTTGACGGCCTCGGTCTCGGGCTCGGCGGTCTCCGGAGCCTCCGACGCCTCAGCCTTGTCGGCGGCCTCCGCAGCTTCCTCGGCCTTCTCGGCCTTCTTCTTGGCGGCGGCCTTCTTCTTCGGCGTGGTGGCCTCGACGGCGGGCTCGTTGTCGGCGGCGGCGAGCGCGGCGTTGAACAGATCCTGCTTGCTCGGCTTCGGCTCGGCGACCTTCAGGGTGCCCTCCGCGCCCGGCAGGCCCTTGAACTTCTGCCAGTCACCGGTGATCTTCAGGATGGCGGCCACCGGCTCGGTCGGCTGCGCGCCGACGCCCAGCCAGTACTGCGCACGCTCCGAGTCGACCTCGATCAGCGACGGCTCCTGCTTGGGGTGGTACTTGCCGATGGTCTCGATGACGCGGCCGTTGCGGCGCGTGCGCGAGTCGGCGACGACGATGCGGTACTGCGGCTGGCGGATTTTGCCCAGACGGGCGAGCTTGATCTTGACAGACATGTTCCCTCGATTGGTCACTGCGCAATTCAGCGACCCGCACGTTGTGCGCGAGCCCGGTTTTGCGATTGATTCGGTGTGACCGCCGGTCGGTGCGTAACCGGGTCCGGCGAACCGAGGGTCCATTCTGCCACAGCAGTTCCTCCCGCAGAAATCGGTTCTTCCCGACGAAGTTTCGGCGGGAAGAGGCGAAAAGTGCGGGTGGAAGCCCGGCTACGGCGAGCCGACCGGTACCCCGCCGCAGATGATCTCTCGCGGGCGCCGCAGTGTGGACAGGTCCGCGCGGGGGTCCGCGTCGAGGATGAGCACGTCGGCGCGGTCCCCGTCGTCGAAGACACCCGCACCCAACCACCGTCGAGCCCCTGCACTGGCCGCGTCGAGGGCATCGGTGACCGGCATCCCCATCGCAGCGAGCGCCTCGACCTCGTCGACGATCCGCCCGTGCCCGACGAATCCGCCGGCATCGGTCCCGGCGAAGATCCGGACTCCCGCCTCCCGTGCTGCAGCCATGACCGTACCGGCCCGCGCGTACAACCCGCGCATATTCGCCTGGTAGGTCGGAAACCGGTCCGCGCCGTCGGCGATACCGGGGAAGTTCTCGATCTGGATCATCGTCGGCACCAGCGCGATGTCGCGCCGGACCATCTCGTCGATCAGGTCGGGTGTCAGCCCGGTGCCGTGCTCGATGCAGTCGACCCCCGCCCCGATCAGGTCCGGCAGGGCATCGGAGCCGAAGACGTGCGCGGTGATGGTCGCCCCGGCCGTGTGCGCCGCCTCGACCGCGGCGTCCAGCTGTGCACGCGTCCAGAGCGGGGCGAGGTCGCCGGCGTCGCGGTCGATCCAGTCGCCCACCAGCTTGACCCAGCCGTCCCCCGCCGCCGCCTGACGCGTCACCTCCGCGGCCAGGTCGTCGGGATCGTCGAGCTCGACGCCGTAGTCGCGCAGGTACCGCATGGGGCGGGCGATGTGCTTGCCCGCGCGGATGAACCGTGGGCAGCGCGGATCGTCGTCGAGCGGATGGGTGTCGACGGGCGAGCCGACCTCGCGGATCAGCGTCGTGCCGGCGGCGACGTCGGCATAGGCGAACGCCCGGGCCTGCTCGATGGTCACTCCGAGGCCGGGGGCTATCCCGACGTGGTTGTGCGCGTCGACGAGGCCGGGCAGCAGCCAGGCGTCGTCGGCGACCGTGGTCGCGTCGGCTACGCGCTCGGTGCGGAACTCGCCGTCGACGATCCAGCGGTCGATGCGGTCACCCGACAACGCATCCCGGCCGCCGACGTGCAGTGCCCCGGTCGCCACGGCCTGCTACTTCTTCCGGCCGTTCTGGTCGAACTGGGAGAAGTCGAAATCGGCCAGGCCGGGGGGCAGCTCGTCGAGGCCGGGGGGCATCGAGGAGAGATCCGGCATCCCGCCCGGCATGCCGGGGAACGCACCGGGCGGCATGCCGGGGAAGCCGCCGCGCGCCTTCGGAGCCGTCGGACCGCGACCGCGGCCCTTCTTCCCCTTCTTGCCGCCCTTCTTGCGCGTGTTCTTGCGCCCGCCGCCGGGCATGCCCATGCGGCTCATCGCGGCCATCTGCTTGCGGGCCTCGAAGAATCGGTCGACCAGCTGGTTGACCTCCGACACCGACACCCCCGACCCGTTGGCGATGCGCAGCCGGCGCGAGCCGTTGATGATCTTCGGGTCGGCGCGCTCGGCGGGGGTCATGCCGCGGATGATCGCCTGCACCCGGTCGAGCTGTGAATCGTCGACCTGCGCCAGCGCATCCTTCATCTGCCCGGCGCCAGGGAGCATCCCCAGCAGGTTCCCGATCGGCCCCATCTTGCGGATCATCAGCATCTGCTGCAGGAAGTCCTCCAGCGTCAGCTCGCCGCCCATGATCTTGCTGGCGGCCTCCTCGGCCTGCTGGGCGTCCCAGTGCTCCTCGGCCTGCTCGATGAGCGACAGCACGTCGCCCATGCCGAGGATCCGGCTGGCCATGCGGTCGGGGTGGAAGACGTCGAAGTCTTCGAGCTTCTCACCGGTCGACGCGAAGAGGATGGGCTGCCCGGTGACCTCGCGGACGCTCAGCGCGGCACCGCCGCGGGCGTCGCCGTCGAGCTTGGTGAGCACGACGCCGGTGAATCCGACTCCCTCGGCGAAGGCCTGGGCGGTGGTCACCGCGTCCTGACCGATCATCGCGTCGACGACGAAGAGGACTTCGTCGGGATCGGTGGCGGCCCGCACGTCGGCGGCCTGCGCCATCAGCTCGTCGTCGACGCCGAGGCGGCCCGCGGTGTCGATGATGACGGTGTCATAGTGGTTGGCCCGCGCGTGCTCGACGCCGCCGCGCGCCACCTCGACCGGGTCACCGGCCGAGACGCCCATCTCCCCGGAACCGCCCACGCTGGTGCCCGGGTGGGGTGCGAACACCGGCACCCCGGCGCGTTCGCCGACGACCTGAAGCTGGTTGACGGCACCGGGCCGTTGCAGGTCACAGGCGACCAACAACGGGGTGTGGCCCTGCTTTTCCAACCAGGAGGCCAGCTTTCCGGCCAAGGTCGTCTTACCGGCGCCCTGCAGGCCGGCGAGCATGACGACGGTCGGCGGATTCTTGGCGAAGGTCAGCCGTCGGGTCTCGCCGCCGAGGATCCCGACGAGTTCCTCGTTGACGATCTTGACGACCTGTTGCGCCGGGTTGAGCGCGCCGGATACCTCGGCGCCCTTCGCGCGCGTCTTGACGCGGTCGATGAACGTCCGCACCACGGGCAGCGCGACGTCGGCTTCGAGCAGTGCGAGACGGATCTCGCGGGCGGTCGCGTCGACGTCGGCATCGGTGAGACGCCCCTTGCCGCGCAGGTCTTTGAGGGCACCGGTCAACCGGTCAGACAGGGAGTCGAACATGGCGTCCAGTGTTCCACATCCGCGCCGCCGCCCGGCGACTGCCGGGCGGCCCCGGCCGGGGTCTCAGGTCTCCAGACAGGCCGCGCGGACCTGTTCGGCGATGATCAGCCTCCGCCGCTGGTCGACCGGCGCCTCCCAGCTCAAGGCGAAGGTGTCGACGACCGTGCCGCCCATCGTCGTGACCGCCGCCCATCGGATCGAGCCGCCGTTGCGCTCGATGACCGCCGACACCGCGGACAGCAGGCCGGGGCGATCGGTGGCGCGCACCTCGAGCGTCGCGACATCGTCGTGGACCCACCGCACGACCGGGGGTGCGAGGACGGCCTGGCCGGGAACTCCGTCGCGGGGGGCGCGTGGTTCGGGCACCGACCGCATCTGCGCCAGGCGCTGCGGCACGTCGATGGTCCCGGCCAGCGCACCGCGCAACCGCTGCCGCAGCAGGCCCGCCTCCGGCGGATCGCCGTAGAAGGGCGCGACGGTGAAGGTGTTGATCGCCTTGCCCGCCTCGGACCGGACCACCGCGCGCAGCACGCGCAGATCCGAGATCGCCAGGACCCCGGCCATCTTCGCCAGCACGCCGGACTCGTCGGGCGCGCTCATCGTCACGTCGAAGCGGTGGTCCTGATCGGTCGGCGTGATCTCGACGACCACGTCGTCGGCCTGATACCGGGCGAGTGCGGCCTCGGTCAACGGCGCGGGTGGTTCGACGACTCCCCCGCCGATCAGCTCCGCGGTGTTCGCGACGAGCCGGCCGGTCAGCGTCTCCTTCCAATCGCTCCACACCCCCGGACCGGTCGCCTTGGCGTCGGCCTCGGCCAGGGCACCGAGGATTTCGAGCAGGACCGCGCTGTGACCGATCTTTCCCGCGACGTAGGCGGCGGTCTCGGGTGCGTCGACGTCGCGTCGCGCGATGGTCTGCGCCAGCAGCAGGTGATGCGTCACCACGTCGGCGAGGATGTCGACGTCGTCCGGCCACAGGCCCATCCGCGTCCCGATGACGCCGGCCATCCGCGCGCCGATCTCGCTGTGGTCGCCGCCCCGCCCCTTGCCGATGTCGTGGACGAGTGCGCCGAGCAGCAGTAGGTCCGGTCGCGAGACCCGCGTGGTCAGCGGCGCGGCGTGCGCGACCGCCTCCAGCAGGTGCCGGTCGACGGTCCACGCGTGCATCGCGTCGCGCGGCGGGAGGTCGCGGACGAAATCCCATTCCGGGAACAGCCGACCCCACAGCCCCATCCGGTCCAGGGCTTCGACGGGTTCCAGCAGCGCCGGGCCGGTGGCCAGCAGGTCGAGCAGGCTGTCGCGGACCGAGCCGCTCCAGGTTCCGCGGATCTCCGGCGCGTAGTCGGCGAGGCGATGCAGGGTCGACGTGGAGATGGGCATTCCGGTGCGCGCCGACGCGTTCGCGGCCCGCAACACCAGGCCCGGGTCGTGGCTGGGAATCGCGTCGCGTGCCAGCACCACTTCCCCGCCGTGCTCGACGACTCCCTCGTCGAGCGGTCGGCGCACCGGGAGGAGCCCCCGCATCGAGCGGCTGCGCCGCGGGACGGCCCCGCGCGCCGTGCGCAACCCGACCTCGACGGCGAAGCTGATGGTGCGCGCCTCGTCGGAGATCAACCGCGACAGTGCGAACCGGTCGCCCAGGTGCAGGGCCGCGGCGATCTCGTCGGCGTCCTGCGCGCGCAGCTGCTCCCGACCGCGACCGGCGACCCGGTGCAGTTCGGTGCGTACGTCCAACAGGCGCCGATAGGCGGTGCCCAGGCCGCCGCCCGGGGCGTCTTCGGCGGCCAGGCGCAGCCCGTCGGTCAGGTGCGCGAGCGCGAGGGCGTTGAGGAGCTGGACGTCGCGCAGGCCGCCCCGACCGTTCTTCACGTCGGGTTCGCTGCGGTGCGCCACCTCCCCGGCCCGCACCCAACGTTGTTGGGCGTGCTCGACGAGCTGCGGCAACCGGCGCGGTGCGTCGCGTCGCCATTGCTGCCGGATCTCTCCGATGAGTAGATCGGAGAGATCCTCGTCGCCGGCGATGTGCCGCGCGTCGAGCAGGCCGAGGGCGGCGGAGAGATCCTCGCCCGCGACCCGCAGCGCCTCCGGCACGGTCCGCACGCTGTGGTCCAGGCCGATATTGGCATCCCAGATCGGGTACCACAGCTCGTCGGCGATGGCCTGGACCTTCTCCGGCTGGTCGCCGTCGTGCAGCAGGACCAGGTCGAGATCGGAATACGGCAGCATCTCGCCGCGCGCCAGCCCGCCGACGGCGAGTAGGGCGAACCCGCTGCCACCGGTGACACCGGCGTCGCGCGCCTGGCCGGACAGCCACAGTTCGAAGAGATCGCCCAGTGCCCGGCGCAGCGTCGCCGCGTCGGGCACCGGGCGCTTTTCCGGCGCCAGCGCCGGAGAGCCGATCAGCGCGGCTCGGGCCCGGGCGAGATCGGCGGCCTTGTTGGTGGTCGGATCCACACTCATCGGTCGCATCTCGCTCGGGCCCGGGTCGGGCTAGAGCGCCTCCGGTCCGCGTTCCCCGGTACGGACCCGCACGACCGAGTCCACCGGCGACACCCACACCTTGCCGTCGCCGATCTTGCCGGTCCGGGCGGCGTTGACGATCGTGTCGACCACGGAGTCGACGATCGAATCGTCGACGACGACCTCGATACGCACCTTGGGCACGAAGTCGACGGAGTACTCCGCGCCTCGATAGACCTCGGTGTGGCCCTTCTGCCGACCGTAGCCCTGCACTTCACTTACGGTCATCCCGACGATCCCGGACTGTTCCAGGCCCGCCTTGATGTCCTCCAACGTGAACGGTTTCACGATTGCGGTGATCAGTTTCATCTGTTCTCTGTCCCTCTCGGTCCGGTGTTCAGCCTAGTTCCGGTGCTCACGCCAAGTCGTAAGCGGTTTCGGCGTGTGCCGCCTCGTCGATTCCGTTCATCTCGTCTTCCTCGCTGATCCGCCACCCGAGCGGCTTCAGTACGAAGACGATGATCGCAGTCAACACCCCGGTGAACACCAGCGCCACGAGCGCGATCACAGTCTGCACCGCCAACTGCTTGAGGTCGTGTCCGTAGAACAGACCCGTCTCCTTGGCGAGCAGTCCGATGCCGATGGTTCCCCAGAGGCCCGAGACGAGGTGGACGCCCACGACGTCGAGCGAGTCGTCGTAGCCCAGCTTGGTCTTCAGCGAGATCGCCAGGGCCGAGAGGATGCCGGCCACCGCACCGAGCGCGATCGAACCGATCGGGGTTAGCGCGGCACAGGCGGGCGTGATGGCGACCAGGCCCGCGACGATGCCCGAGGCGGCACCGACGCTCGTGGGGTGACGGTCGCGGATCCATTCCACGGCGAGCCAGCCGATCATCGCGGCGGCGGTGGCGACGGTGGTGTTGACCCAGACGAGGCCGGCGCTGCCGTCGGCCGCCAGTTCCGAACCGGCGTTGAAGCCGAACCAGCCGAACCACAGGAGTGCGGCGCCGAGCATCACGAACGGGATGTTGTGGGGCCGGTACGCGACCTTCCCGAAGCCGCGACGGGCGCCGATGATCAGGACGACCACCAGGGCCGCCATACCGGCGTTGATGTGGACCACGGTGCCGCCGGCGAAGTCGATCGGCGCCACCGACGCGGCGTCACCGGCTTCGTTCTTGCCGAACATCTTGGCCGCGAGGCCGTCCGGCGAGGCCGAGAGCAGGCCGCCGCCCCAGACCATGTGCGACAGCGGGAAGTACACCAGGGTGGCCCAGACGCCGGAGAACACCAGCCAGGTCCCGAAGGAGACGCGCTCGGCGAGCGCGCCGCTGATCAACGCCACGGCGATGACGGCGAACGTCAGCTGGAAGGCCAGGAAGACCAGTGCCGGGATCGAGCCGCCGGGTGCGTTGAGCACCACGTGGGTGGCGTCACCGACCTTCTTGGTCTCCGTCAGCTGGTCCGAGCCGAACAGGCTGAACGGATTGGAGAAGATCCCGGCGATGTCCTTCTTGCCGGTGATCGTGCTGCCGAAGGATTCGGAGAATCCCCAGAGCACATAGATGATGCCGACGACCCCGATCGAGCCGAACGACATCATCATCATGTTCAGCACGGATTTCCCTCGGGAAAGTCCGCCGTAGAAAAATGCGAGCGCCGGGGTCATCAGCAGCACGAGTGACGCGCTGATCAGCATCCACGACGTGTTGCCTGTGTCTGCGGCGCCGAACACGTTGTCCGGCAATGCCATTACGGTTTGTCCCACCACGGGCCGTCCTCCTTGCTTTAACCACACCTGGGTGCTCCGGTGTTGAGAGCAAGATTGCTAGGCCGCTGTTTCAGCGTCTGTCCCCATCGGGTTTCGCTCGTGTGAACGCCCGCCGGGATCGTGTTTCGGGCGCGTTAAGACGCAGAATCGAGGCCGCCGTCGCCGCGAGGACCGGCTCGTCTTCCGCGGCCACCCGTGTGAGAAGACCAGACGCCTCCGGTCCGGGAATCTCGGCGAGCGCCTGGATCAAGCGCAGCCGTTGCGCGGGCTCGACCGTCCCCTCGAAGGCCGTCCACAGCGCCGAGGCGATGACCCGCGAAGGCACGGCGGCGCCGGTCAGGCTCCCCAACGTCTCCGCCGCCTCGACATCGTTTCGCCCGGCGACGATCATGCCCACCAGATGCTCGACGGCCGCCGGCTCCCCGCGTCGACCGAGTTCCACCGACGCCCGGTCCCGTATCGAGAGGTCGGTATCGGCGAGCGCACCGCGGAGAAGCTCGGTGGCCCGGTCCGCGTCGATCTCCGTGACCGCGGCCAACGCTCGCCGCCTCACCTGCGCGTCCGTCGACGCCAGCCCGCCGGCCAGGGCCGCCAGCGCCTCCTCGCCGGCCCGGGCGACCGCCCACCGCAGCGCGCCGGCGACGTTGGGGTCGGCCTCGGAGAACAGGGCCTCCACCAGTGTCTCGACCGGCAAGTCGGTGCCCTCGCGGCGGGCGAGTGCGGCTCGTTGGCGCCGCGAACCCGAGTCCGAGGCCAGGTCGTGCAGCAGTCCGACGACGTCGACCACGTCCTCCCAGTTCTCCGGAGCACCCGCCCCGACCTGTTCGAGCCGGTGGAGGAGTCGCTGCTGCTCGTCGATGCGGGCCCGGGTGTGCGCGAGGAGGTCGGCCCACACCGACGCCGGATCGAAGGTCGGTTCGTCGAGTGCCCGGCGGACCTCGCTCAACGACAACCCCAGCGTCCGCAGGCATTCGACGTGGAGGAGTCGGCGCACATCGTCGACCGAGTATTCGCGGTATCCGGCCGACGTGCGCTCGCTCGGCACCACCAGTCCGAGGTCGTCGTAGTGGCGCAGCATCCGGGCACTCACCCCCGAGTGTCGTGCCACCTCCCCGATCCGCATCGCGCTCACCCCTGCCCGGCGCTGCCCAAAGACGCGATCCGCTTGGCCATCTCCACCGACGGGGCGAAGCCGCTGTCCGGATCCCGCCGCAGCCGCTCGGTGGCCTCGGCATGCTCGCGGACACCGTGGTCCGCGCTCGTCGATGCGACGCTCAGCACCTCCTGCGCGGCCTCCCCCAACCCGGCCAAGGCCCGGCTGAGGCTGCGGTGCACGTCGAGGTCGCCGCGCCCGAGCTGTCCGGCCAGTTGCTCGGCCAACTCGCCTTCGGCGCCCTCGGGCACCACGACGACCGCGGCCCGCCACGCGCTGCGGGCGACATCGTCATCGGTGTCGGCGATCAGCTCGCGGACCCGGGGCCACGCCGAAGAGTCACCGATCTTCGACAGCGTGTGCAGGGCCTGCGCCCTGGCCTGCGGAACCGACGAGTCGAGTTGGGCCGTCAGCATGGGCACAACGATGCCGACCGGTAGCCGGCACACGGCCCAGGTCAGCATGTCGCGGACGAAGAAGTCGGGTTCCACCGCGCATCGGGCGATCAGTGCACCGGCGAGTTCGGGATCGGCGGCACGGCCGGCCATCAGGGCGGCGCGCAGGCGCGTCGAGGGATCGGTTGCCGTCAACGCCGCGGCGGTCGTCGTGGTCGTGGTCATCGAAACCACCTCCTTCGACCTCCAGCACAACCCTTCACACAGTGTGAAGGTCAAGCGACCGAAGGGCCACGCGGCGTCTACAGCAACGCGTCGACGAAGGCCTCCGGGTCGAAGGGGGCCAGGTCGTCGGCACCCTCCCCCAGTCCGACGAGCTTGACCGGGACGTCGAGCTCCTCCTGGACGGCGAACACGATGCCACCCTTGGCGGTGCCGTCGAGTTTGGTCAGGACCACGCCGGTGATGTCGACGACGTTGGCGAACACCCGGGCCTGGGCCAGGCCGTTCTGTCCGATCGTCGCATCCAGGACGAGCAGCACCTCGTCGACGTCGGCCTTCTTCTCGACGACGCGCTTGACCTTGTCCAGCTCGTCCATCAGGCCGGTCTTGGTGTGCAACCGCCCGGCGGTGTCGACGATGACGACGTCGACTCCGCTGTCGATTCCGGTGGTCACGGCGTCGAAGGCGACCGACGCCGGGTCCGCCCCCTCTTTGCCGCGCACGGTATCGGCACCGACGCGCTCCCCCCACGTCTGGAGCTGATCGCCCGCGGCGGCGCGGAACGTGTCGGCCGCGCCGAGCAGCACCCGGCGACCGTCGGCCACCAGGACGCGGGCCAGCTTGCCGGTCGTCGTCGTCTTCCCGGTGCCGTTGACGCCGACGACGAGGACCACCGCGGGCCGCCCGTCGTGGGGCAACGCCTTGACCGACCGGTCCAGCTCGGGGCGCAGCTGATCGGTGAGCACACGCTTCAGCAGCGCACGCGCCTCGTCGCCGTTGCGAATGCTCTTCGCGGCCAATTCGGTTCGGAGCTTTCCGGTGATCGCCATCGTCGCGGTCGTCCCGACGTCGGCCATCAGCAGGGTGTCCTCGACCTCCTCCCAGGAGGACTCGTCGAGGTCGCCGCCGCCGAGGAGACCGAGCACGCTCTTGCCCAACGCGCCCTGCGACCGCGCCAGGCGACCGCGCAACCGCCCGAGTCGGCCCGCCGTCGGGGCGATCTCGTCGAGTTCGGGCTCGGGCGCGAGTTCGGGCTGGGGCTCGGGCTCTCGATATTTCTCCTCGGCTGGCGCCTCGGCGGTACTCGACCCGAGCGGCTCCTTCTCCAGGACCGCGGTATCGCCGCCCTGCCCGAAGTCGAAGCCGGATTGCGTCTGGTAGCCGCCCTTGCGGGCGGATTCGACGGCGCGTTCGCGTTCGGCCGAGCCCAGCGAGACGCGACGACGCCGCGCCAGCACCAGGCCCAAGGCGATGATCGCGAGGACCAGCACGACCGCGACGACGATCCCGATGATGACCGGTGTTTCCACTGTTCTCCCTGGTTGGCGGTGACGCTAGTCGGCGTCGGCCCTAGTTGGCGTTGACAAGGTCTTGCCCGCGCAGGCGCTGCGAGATGACCTGGGTGATCCCATCGCCGCGCATACTCACACCGTAGAGGGCGTCGGCGACCTCCATCGTCGGCTTCTGGTGCGTGATGACGATGAGCTGCGACCGTTCGCGCAGCTGCTCGAACAACCCGATCAGGCGCTGCAGGTTCGTGTCGTCCAGGGCTGCCTCGACCTCGTCCATGACGTAGAACGGCGACGGCCGGGCGCGGAAGATGGCGACGAGCATCGCCACCGCGGTCAGCGACTTCTCCCCACCGGACAGCAGCGAGAGGCGCTTGACCTTCTTGCCCGGCGGGCGGGCCTCCACCTCCACGCCGGTGGTCAGCATGTCCGCGGGGTCGGTGAGGACGAGGCGCCCCTCGCCGCCGGGGAACAACTTGCCGAAGACCTCGGCGAACTCGCGCTCGACGTCGGCGTAGGCCTCCGTGAAGACCTCGAGGATGCGGGCGTCCACGTCCTCGACGACCTGCAGCAGGTCGGCGCGCGCCCCCTTCACGTCTTCGAGCTGGGCGGAGAGAAAGTTGTAGCGCTCCTCCAGCGCGGCGAACTCCTCAAGGGCAAGGGGGTTCACCTTGCCGAGGGTGTTCAGGTCCTTCTGCGCCTGCTTCGCGCGACGCTCCTGGGTGGCACGGTCGTAGGGCATGGGCGCGGGTGCGACGACGAGTTCGCCGCGCGCCTTCGCCTCCTCGTACTCGGCGATCTCCAGGGCCGAGGGCGGCATCGGCACGTCCGGCCCGTACTCGTTGATGAGGTCTTCCGGGGTGATCGCGAACTGCTCGGCGATCTGTTCCTCGAGCTGTTCGATGCGCATCGCCGCCTGCGCCTTGGCGACCTCGTCGCGGTGGACGGCGTCGCGCAGCCCGTCGAGCTGGGCGGTCAACGCACTCGCCCGCGTCTTGAGTTCGGCGACGGTCTCGGTGTGGGTGGCGCGGACCTGGCTCAGGTGATCGCGCGCCGCCTGGGCCTGCGCCACGGATTCGGCGAGGCGGGCGGCGACCTTGGCACCCGAATCGGCCACGGCGGCGGCGACCGTCGCCGCGTGGCGACGAGTGGCATCCGCCCGGCGGGCCCGTTCCCTGGCCTCGCGCTCCTGGCGCGCAGAGCGGCGCAGCCCCTCGGCGCGGCCGCGCGCCGAGGCCGAGCGTTCCTCGGCCGTGCGCAGGGCCAGGCGGGCCTCCACCTCGGCGGTGCGGGCCTGCGCGACGGCGGCGCTCGCCTCCTCGCGCCGCCCGTCGTCGACGAGACCGGCGGGGTTGCCGTCCCCGTCGCTGGGTTCCTCGCGGGCCAGGCGCAGGCGCTCGGTCAGGGCCGCCAGCTTCTCCACCGTCTCGGCATGACCGTCCTCGGCCAGTTGACGCTGGCGGGTGAGCCGGTCCGCCTCGTCCTGTGCGGCGCGGATGTCCTGGCCCAGTCGGGCGAGTTGTTCGTAGGCCGCTCCGAGCGACGAATCCGATTCGTGCAGCGCGGCGAGCGCCTCTTCGGCCGCCTCCCGACGGTCGGCCTGCTCGGTCAGCGCGCCGGCCAGCGCCGCGCCGAGTTCTTCTGCATTGCGGCTGGCCAGGGCGAGTTCAGCGGTGGCCGCGTCGATCGCCGACTGCACCTCCAGGCTGGAGGTCCGGCGAGCCGATCCGCCCTCGACGGAGGCCGCGCCGACTCGATCTCCGTCGGCGGTGACGACGGTCAGCTGGGGATGCGCGCTGACGAGTCGGCTCGCCACCGCCGTCGCGTCGTCGACGTCGGTGCCCAGCACGACGACGTCGGCCAGCAGGGTGTCGATGGCTCCCCGGATCGACGATGGGCAGGTGACGACCGAGCGCGCCCAGCGAGCACCGGTTGGCAGACTCGCCCCGCCGGGCTCGGGCAGTGCCCGCAGCCCGCCGACGAGCAGTGCGGCACGACCACCGTCGCCGGTCTTGAGCGCCTCGAGTGCTTTCGCCGCGGCCAGTGCGTCCACCGTCGCGATGGCGTCGACGCTCGAACCGAGCGCACCGGCCACCGCGGTCTCGTAGCCGGTCTGGACGGTCAGCAGATCCGATACCGGGGCCAGCAACCCGTCGGCGGCCTGTTCCAACAACCATGCGCCGCCGTCGTTGCGCTCGAGGCCGACGGCCAGCGCTTCGATGCGGGCGGTCAGCGAGGCGATCTTCTGCTCCGCCTCGCGTTCCGAGGCCCGCAGCGATTCGACCCGCTCGTCGGCCGCGGTAGCCGCGGCCGTGCAGCGTTCGTGGTGTTCGTCGAGGCCCTGCTCGGCCGACTCCATCTCGGCGACCGATGCCGAGACGGTGTCCATCTCGGTCTGCGCCTTCGCGGCGCGCTGCGCGGCGGCGTCGATGGCCGACGTCAGCCGCGCGGTCTCCGCGTCGACCGAATCGGCGCGGGTGGTCAGATTGGCGACCTCGCCCTCCAGGCGGGCCAGCCCTTCGCGACGGTCGGCGACGGCCGCGACGGCGGCGGCGTGTGCGCGTTCGACCGCGGTGGCGTGCTCCTCGGCCTGCGCCAGGCGTCCCTTCACCTCGTCGAGAGCGGCGGACGCCTGCTGCACCTGCGCGGCCAGCTCGGCCTCCTGCTCGGCGGCGCGGGCGGCCTGCGCGTCCAGCTCGTCGGGGTCGGGTCCGGTTGCGACGGTCGTCGGGGTCGCCAGGTGCTTGCTGCGCTCCTGCGCGACGCGGATCGTGGCGTCGACCCGCTCGGCAAGAGCGGACAGTCGGAACCAGCCCTGCCCCGCGGCCGCGGCGGCGGGTTCGATCTCGGCGAGTTGTGCCTCGTGGGCGGTCAACTCGGTGGTCGCGGCGTCCAGCGCGGTGGAGACCTCGGCCTGCTGGCGTCGGATGGTGTCCTCGAGTTGGGATTGCTCGGCCATCTCCGCGCGCCGGACCACCAGGTCGTCGGCGGCCAGGCGCAGCCGGGCGTCGCGCAGGTCGGCCTGCACGGTGGCGGCGCGCCGTGCGACCTCGGCCTGGCGTCCGAGTGGTTTGAGCTGGCGGCGGAGTTCCCCGGTCAAGTCCGTGAGCCGGGCGAGGTTGGCCTGCATGGACTCGAGCTTGCGGACGGCCTTCTCTTTGCGCTTGCGGTGCTTGAGGACGCCGGCGGCCTCTTCGATGAACGCCCGACGGTCCTCCGGTCGCGATTCGAGGATCGCGGCGAGGCGCCCCTGCCCGACGATGACGTGCATCTCGCGACCGATACCGGAGTCGCTGAGCAGTTCCTGCACATCCATGAGGCGACAGGATTCGCCGTTGATCTCGTATTCGCCCGCACCGTCGCGGAACATGCGCCGCGTGATGGAGACCTCGGAGTAGTCGATCGGGAGCGCGCCGTCGGAGTTGTCGATCGTCAGGGTGACCTCGGCCCGACCCAACGGCGGGCGGCCGGAGGTGCCCGCGAAGATGACGTCTTCCATCTTGCCGCCGCGCAGCGCCTTGGCGCCCTGCTCGCCCATCACCCAGGTGAGCGCGTCGACGACGTTGCTCTTCCCCGACCCGTTGGGGCCCACCACACAGGTGATCCCGGGCTCGAATCGCAGCGTCGTCGCCGACGCGAACGATTTAAAACCCTTAAGGGTGAGGGATTTCAGATGCACGACCGTACAGACTACCCACTCAACGCTCGACGAATCCGCGCAAGTCTCCGCGTGGTTCCTCGAATCGTTCGACGACGGTGTCGACGCGCCCGGGGGCATCGGGTCCGCGCAGGTAGCCGAGCATGTCGTCGAGCTTGGCGCGCGGTCCTTCGGCGACGACGTGGACGCGTCCGTCGGCGAGGTTCATCGCGTAGCCGACGAGGCCCAGTTCGAGGGCCCGCACCCGGGTTGACCAGCGGAAACCGACGCCCTGGACGTGGCCGTGCACAAAGGCGCTCAGCCGCTGCGGCCCGGTCACGTCGGCGTCGTCGGCCATCGGCCTAATCCGTCTCGATGGTCAGCGATACTCGGGTGCCCGCCTTGAGCGTGCGCCCGACGGTGCACGACCGGTCGACCGCGCGCTCGGCGACGACGAGCAGCCGCTTCACCGCCTCGGGGTCGCCCAGTTCGGACACGTCCAGCTCGAGTACCTCGTTGAGCTGCGGGTAGGTCTCCGACTCCCGGTCGGCGTCGCCACTGACCCGCACGGTCGCGTCGTAGTCGTCGCCGAGGCGGCGGGCCAGGGTGATGTCCGACGCCATGCCCGTGCATGCGGCCAGCGCGATCTTCAGCAGCTCGCCCGGAGTGAAGACGCCCTCGACGTCTTCGGAGCCGATCTGCACGGTAGCCCCGCGTGAGCTGTTGCCGACGTAGCGGCGTGATCCGGTGCGCTGTACCCAGAGTTCGGTCATGGTCCTATTCAACACGTGCCGGGTCCGGCGGCATTCCTCGAGTGTCTCGGGTCGAGGCAATCAGAGGTGCCGCGTCGGATCCATGCGCTGGTGCAGGATTCTGACCACATCGACGCCCTCTGCGCTCTCAACGTAGAAGACCAGGTGGCTGACGATGTCGAAACCGCACCGTACCGTTCGCGCTCTGGACGGAGAGTTCTACCCATTGCCAAGGAGAGAACCGGACCCTAGCGTCGTCATCGAAAACGACGAACGAGCGTCGAAGAGGCATGGTGCGCACCGCGACCATCGACGTGGGCAATCGCACCGAGGGTCAGCGGGCGGCGACAACGCAGGGGAAACGGTGACGAAAACGGCTGCGGCGGGATGGTATTCGAGCCGCTCGGGAGAACCGGGCTGGTACTCGTGGTGGGACGGACATGCCTGGACCGGCGACCGGCGACAGGGTTGGTCAGAACAGGAACGCACCCGGGCGATGGCCGCGGCGGTGCAGCGCGAGATCGCGCGCGGGGCAAAGGTCCGCTGGATCAACCCCTACCTGGTCGAGGTCGACCATCGCCCCGATGGTGCGCGACGGAAGGAGACCATTCTCCGGTGGCTGCCCGGGCTGGGGAATCTCTGGGGGTGGCTGCTCATTCAAAGCGTTCGAAGTAACGCGCGGTTCATGCTGTTCATCAACGAGGTGGGCGAGATTGGCCGCTCGTCCTGACCGACCCGCTACCAAGCGGGCTCCGCCAGCCGTCTCGGCGGTCGCTGACAACTTGGACAATAGAACGAGCTGCGATTCATGAATGACTCGCGTCGCATGGTCGAGCCGCAGCGGTAGCAGGGCCGGCCTTCACGACCGTAGGCATTCAAGGAGCGGGCGAAGTAGCCGGACTTGAGCACCATCTGACATTGATGCCCACGTTTGTCCGACCATGGCCGAAAACGCGGACTAGCTCAATCGACAGAGCACGACGGACAAACATGTGGAACCGGCGTGCGTTCTCGCGGGGTGGCTGCCGTACCGCGCGGCGGAGTGTGCCGGGCTACTCCGAGTAGGGCGCCAGCTGCGAGTCGCCTGCGACGACCAGAGCGTCGACAACCCGCTGCCAGGTGGCGAGTGGTGCCGCGTCAGTCGCCGCCGGCCGAACTTCGATCAGCCACGTCGAGAGCAGGTAGCTCCGCCGGGCTACCTGGTCCGGCTTGGCGAGCACGAGATCCGCGACCCACGGCAAACCAAGACGAACCTGGTCCGCAGCGCCCGTATGAAGCTGATCAGATGATCGACGCACGTCGCATCGCCCCTAGCGCGCCCGAGGGGCCCTCACGGCCAGAGTCCGCCAGCAGACCGGCCCCGCACCGGAGTGCACCAGATCAGCGGACGATGACACCCCAACTTTGTCGGAGGTGCTCTATATTCTGGGAGCAGACGTCACGGACGAAAACATAGCTCTACTTAGGAGAAACACGGATGCCCAAGTGGCTCTTCATCACGTTAGTCATTACGTTGCCACTCCTTTTCGGCTCGATCCATCCGATCCTGTTCATTCTCGTCCTCGCCGGGGTGCTGATCGCGAATCCGATCATCTGGAAGCACCGGAAGAACAAGTACTTCAACAGTGAAGAGTTCCAAGGGCTCCGCGCTCAGATTGCCTCCGTCGTTGCCGAGCACAACGAGGTCGTGAACTACGTCGCGGAGATTCGCGGACGGGGTGCCTTCGAGCTGGGCACGTCCTCCACCGGGCAGTACGCTCACCTCGCGACGTTCGAGAACACTTCGAGCTGGAACTATCAGCGCAACCGCAACGTGGCCGAGTACGCGCCGCACGTCCATAACGCGTCGCTGCAGGTGGTGCGCAACGCGAGCATGGATCCGATCAAGTACCTGATGAAGTACTTTGAGATCAAAGCGAACCAAGAGACGCTGGCCGACGTGCAGCGGGTGGCCGAGGACATCTCGCGACTAGAAGAGGCCGTCGCCAACGTGCAGCGCCGCGAGGCAGAAATTGCAGCAATGATCAACCCGCCCGCGTTCATCCTCCAGCGGTACGCGGACGAGTTCTGGATCTTCGTCGGCGTGCACCTCTCGCCGATAACGGTGCCCTATCCGAACTACAAGTTCCAGTACGTCTCCGCCGGTGGCAACAGCGGCCAGACGGTGAATATCGACCTGAATACCCCGACCCTCGACGCTCTCTCGGAAACACTCGCGCAGAAGATTCGCTGGTCGAAGTCGGCCGCCGGTCAGCGGGCGCTGATGACCGCCCGCTTACGCGGCTGGATCAAGGATCGTGATGACCATACCTGTCAGAACCCCGCATGCGGCGTCTCGGTCGCCGTCGAGCCGAACCTGCTCCTCGAAGTTGATCACATCGTGCCGGTGTCCAAGGGAGGCCTCAGCGAGCCCGAGAACCTTCAGACGCTGTGCTGGCGTTGCAACCGCGCCAAGGGTGCGAAGATGGCCGCCTAACATCTTGTCCACGCACACGAGCGCCCGATAGGAGCGGAACACCTCGACCATCAGACGCCTGGCGTCGATGAACTCCGCTGACAACGCGGGCAAAAGTGACTGGAGCGATTCATGAACTGCTCGCGTGCAATCGGTGCTCCACACCGATTGCACGGCGCCCCAGCCCGGCCATAAACGTCAAGAGATCGGGAAAAATACCCCGACTCGCCGTTGACGTTCACATACAGTTCGTCGAACGAGCTACCACCCACGGCCAGCGCCTCGTCCATCACGGCCCGCGCGTGACCGAGCAGTTCCACCAGCTTGACCTTCGAGATCGAATCGGTGAGCCTCGTGCCGCGCAGGCGCGCCCGCCAGAGCGCCTCGTCGGCGTAGATGTTGCCGATGCCCGAGACCAGCGACTGGTCGAGCAGCGCACGTTTGACCTCGGTGTGCTTGCGGCGCATAACCCCCGCGACTCTCTCCGCGTCGTAAGCCTCGTCGAACGGGTCCGGCGCGATATGAGCAATGATCGACGGCACCGACCGTCCCAGCGAATGGAGATCGGGCACCAGGTCGTCGACCTGCCAGCCGCCGAAGGTCCGCTGGTCGACGAACCAGAACTCACTCGGGCCGCCGTCGGCCCCGATCAGCTCGGAGCGGATGCGCAGGTGCTTGGTCTCCCCCGCCGGCTTGTCCTCGTCGACGATCCGCAGCTGCCCGCTCATACCGAGGTGGATGACCAGCGCCTCGTCGACGACGCCCGAAGGATCCGCGAGTTCGAGCCACAGGTATTTGCCGCGTCGCCGGGCCGCGACCGCGGTCGTCCCGCGCAGCCGACCGACGAGTGCGGCCGCTCCCCCGACCTGGCGTCGGACGGCCCGGTCGTGGTGTACCTGGACACCGGTGAACGTCGCACCGATGACGTGCTTCTCTACGCCGAGCCGAACCGTCTCGACTTCGGGAAGCTCAGGCACCCTCCTGCCTCGCGTCGAGCACCTTCCACGCCTCCTCGGCGGCGACCTGCTCGGCCTCCTTCTTGGAGCGCCCGACTCCGCTGCCGAGTTCCTCCCCGCCGACGATGGCCGTCGCGGTGAACTCCTTGTCGTGGTCTGGACCGGTGGAGGTGATGGAGTACGACGGCGGGCCAAGCGAGCGCGCCGCGGACAGCTCCTGCAGCGAGGTCTTCCAGTCCAGCCCGGCTCCGAGCCGCCCGGCATCGGCAACCGCGTCGCTGAACAGCTTGAGGATCACCTTCTTCGCGGGTTCGAACCCGTGCTCCAGGTACACCGCGCCGAGCAGCGCCTCCATCCCGTCGGCCAAGATGCTGTCCTTGTCGCGGCCGCCGGTCATCTCCTCGCCACGGCCGAGGTACAGGTGCCGACCGAGTCCGCCCGGCCCCAAGGTGCGCGCCAGACGCGCCAGGGCCTGCCCGTTGACGACGCTGGCGCGGATCTTGGCCAGCTCCCCCTCCGGGCGGTCCGGGTAGTCGCGATACAGCTTCTCGGTGACGACGACGCCGAGCACCGAGTCGCCGAGGAACTCCAGCCGCTCGTTCGTCGGCAAACCGCCGTTCTCATAGGCGTAGGAGCGGTGCGTCAGCGCCAGGGTCAGCAGATCGTCGTCGACGGTGATGCCGAGCGACGAGAGCAGTGCCGCGGGGTCGCGGTCCGATGCAGCCATACCCGATCAGCCGTTGCCCTGCTCGGGCTGGCGCATCTCGTCGAGCTTGCCGGTCAATCCGGCCCAGCGCGGGTCGATCTTCTCGTGCCCATGCCCCGGCTCGGCGACGGCGAGCGCGACCCCGCAGTCCGGACACAACCCCGGGCAGTCCTCACGGCACAACGGCGACATCGGCAGCTCCAGGCCGACGGCGTCGATGAGCGTCTGCTCGAGGTCGATCTGGTCGTCGGAAATGCGGTGGACCTCCTCGTCGGAGGTCGTCTTGTCGGTCTCGCTGTCGGGGTAGGCGAACAGTTCGGTAAGGAAGACGGTGACCGTGTCCTCCAGGGGTTCCAGGCATCGAACGCACTGTCCCTCGGTCTCGCCGCACGCGGTACCGGTGACCAGGACGCCTTCGGAAACCGCCTCCAGACGTAGGTCCAGATCCATCTCGGTCCCCGGTTCGATGGCGACCATTTCGGTGCCGATACGGATCGGGCTGGCCACCGTCCGGTGACACTCGATCATGCTGCCGGGACGGCGCCCCAATGATCGGACATCGAGGACAAAAGGTGCGTCAACTGCTTGAGCCACACCGACACGATACGCCCCACGGGCGGCTTATACCGCGACCGGAGGCTCCCGGTCGGCGTCGTCGACCGCACGCGGGTACTCGACGTAGTCGTGCGTGCCGGCGCCGGTCCGCAGCTGCTGGCGACCGCGACCCACCGAGCGCAGCGTTCCGGTGAGGATCTCCTCGAAATCGGCGAGCTTGGTGTCGACGTAGATGTCGCAGTCGCCGCGCAGTCGATCGGCCTCCGCGTGGGCGGCGTCGATGATGCGCTGCGCCTCCGACTTGGCCGCGGCGACGACCTCGGTCTCGGCGACGAGGCGCTGCTGCTCGGCGATACCGTCGGCCACCGAGCGCTGGTAGTGCGCGTTGGCGTTCTCGATGATCCGACCGGCCTCCGAGCGGGCGCGACCGGTCAGCGACTCGTGTTCGCGCGCGGCGCTGGTGGTGAGGCGGTGGGCCTCCTCGGTCGCGTCCTCGATCAGGGTGCGGCTGTGGTTGGACGCCTCCTCGGCCGTGCGATCGGCGACCGCGCGCGCATCGGCGAGGATGCGGTCGGCCTCGGCCTTGGCCCCGGCGAGCATCGCGTCGGCGTCGGCGCGGGCGGTGGCGACCATCGAGTCGGCGTTCTGACGCGCGGAGCCGACGAGCGAATCCCGCTGGTCGAGCACGTCTTGGGCATCGTCGAGTTCGCCCGGGATGGAGTCTTTGATGTCGTCGAGGAGTTCGAGCACGTCCCCGCGCGGAACCATGCAGCCCGCGGTCATCGGCACGGCGCGCGCCTCTTCGACGATGGCGACCAGTTCATCGAGGGCTTCGAATACGCGGTACACAGCAACACCCCTGTCTCATAGTGACTTATGAGGCCATTGTGCCGAATGTTACTGGTGTGATTGGGGAGGCTTCCAGGTCGGCGTGTCGTGTCGTCCGTGCAGGGGCTACACGCTCAGTTCGCCATTGACCTTCCGCATCACGGCGGCAAAGACGTCGGGCGGCAGGAACGGCTCCACGTCGCCGCCGAGCTTCGCCACCTCCTTCACCAGTGAACTGGACACGTGCGCGAACTTCGGATCTCCCCACAGGAAGAGCGTCTCGACGTCGGCGAGCTCTCGGTTCATCTGTGCCATCGGCACCTCGTATTCGAAGTCGACGGTGGATCGCAGTCCCTTGACCATCGTCGTGATGCCCTCGTTGCGCATGTAATCCACCAGCAGGCCGCGCCAGCGGTCCACGCGCACATTCGGCAGATCGGCGCATGTCGACGAGATCAGGTCGATCCGTTCGTCGACGGTGAACATCCCCTGCTTATTCGGATTGACGACGACGGTGACGACCACCTCGTCGAAGCGGGCGGCGGCCCGCTCGACGACGAAGCGGTGGCCGAGAGTGAACGGATCGAAGGAACCCGGGCACAATGCGATGCTCATGGGCACGAACCTACCGTGCGCCGGTCACGGGGCACAGACGTGCAGCGCCAACTCGCAGAACATCGAGTCGGCCCAGCTGAACCACTCGCGGGTGTAGCGCGTCGGATCGTCGACGTGGAAGCTCTCGTGGACGTACTCGGTGTCCGCGGTCGTCTCCGCGATCAACTGCAGCAATCGCATCGACTCAGCCGGGTCGGGCGAGGTCAGCCCGGCGACGGCCAGCGCGATCGGCCACACGTGGTCGACCGGGGTGTGGGGGCTCCCCGGTCCGGCGGCGACCCGGCCGCGGTAGAAGTACGGGTTGTCGCCGGAGAGGACGAACCGCCGGGTGCGCACATAGCGCGGATCGTCGGCCGCGATCCCCGCGACCAGTGGCAACGAGAGCAGGCTCGGCATGTTCGCGTCGTCGGCGAGAAGGGCCGATCCCAGACCGTCGACCTCGTAGGCCCAGATCTCGCCGTGGCGCAGATGCACGACGCGGCCGTGCTGCGCCACCCCGTCGCGCAGGCCAGCGGCCAATTCCCCGGCCCGCGCCGCCAGCCCGTCGTCGCTTCCGCGCAGGCGCGCGGCGATCCCGTCGAGCGTATGAGCGGCCATCAGATTCGCCGGTACCAAATAGCCGTAGGTGCAGGCGTCGTCCGACGGGCGGAATCCCGACCAGGTCATACCCGTCACCGCCACCGGCGAACCGAGTCCGTCGCGCGGCAACGTGTCCTGCGCGACGGTGTCGGGGCGGACGAAGCGATACGACGAGGAGCCCTCGTGGTCGAGTTCGACGCTCAGCGTGTCGATCGCGGCCACGGCGGCCGCGTGGAAGGCATCGTCGAAATGGTCGGCGGTACCGGTCGCTTCGGCCAGTTGCTCGGCGAGTTGGAACGGGAAGCAGAGCGAGTCGATCTCGTATTTGCGCTCCCACAACCACGGGTCGTCGCCGAGGTCGCGAGGCTCGTGGCAGTTGCCGTTAGGGGCGGCGTTGAACGCATTCGCGTACGGATCGTGGGCGACATAGGCGAACTGTCGGCGCACCACCGCGCCGATCACCTCGGTCAGTGCGCCCAGGCGCGGATCGTCGTCGAGCGCGAGCAGGCGCACATAGGGGCGCATCTGTGTGGCGGCGTCGCGCAACCACATCGCCGGGATGTCACCGGTGATGACGAAGACGGTCCCGTCGTCGAGCGGGTGCAGCGTGCGCGCCAACGTCCGGCGCATTGCGGCGGCGAAGAGGTTGGCGCACTCGGCGCCGGCGGCCGCGTCGACCCGGTCGGTCCACCGCGCCAGGACGGGCGACGGCAGCAGAACGTCGGGGTCGAGGGGCGTCGTCATGGCTGCCCCGGCGTCGCGACCTGCGCCCACTCGGTGCGGGTATCGCCGTAGACCTTCTCCAGTACCGGCTCCAACCCGTCCGGCCATCGGGTCGCAGCGCAACGCTTGGCGCGTTCGAGGACCAGGTAGCCGTCGCCGAGCACGGGCGCCACCAGGCACAGGATCGTCGCGAGGTCGTCGTCGGGCAGGCCGTACGGCGGATCGCAGAACACCATGTCGAACCGTCCCGGCGTACCGCGCAGGAAGCTCGCGGCATCCTGGCGCGCCACCGTCGACCGCTCCCCCGCCGCGCACGCCGCGATATTGGCGCGCAGCCCCTCGACGGCCCGCCTGTCCTCGTCGACGAATACCGCCGACGCCGCACCGCGCGACAGCGCCTCCAGGCCGAGTGCCCCGGTACCGGCGAAGAGGTCGAGCACCGTCATGCCGGTGAGGTCGACCCGTGCGTCGAGCGCGGCGAACAGCGCTTCGCGCACCCGGTCCGACGTGGGACGCGTGGCGTCGGACTCGACGACGAGCCGTCGGCCGCGATAGTCCCCGGCGATGATCCTGGGCATTCAGCGCATCCCGGTCATCTACAGCAGCGCCAGGTCATCGGCGTGGACCACCGGGCCGCGCAGATCCGCGGGCAGATCCGCGGTCGAGAGCCCGATCATGCGCGTCACCTCGTCGGTGCCGTATCCCACCACGCCCCGCGCGCAGACCTCTCCGCGCTGGTCGACGAGTTCGACGACGTCACCGGCGTCGAATGCGCCGTGCACCTCGACCACTCCGGCCGAGAGGAGCGAGCGCCGACGGGCGACCGCGGCGACGGCGCCGTCGTCGAGGATGAGCCGGCCGTGGGTCTCCGCGGCGTGCCGCACCCAGAACCGTCGCGCCGACATCCGCTCCGCGCGTGGCGCGAACGCCGTCCCCACCGACGCGTCGCGCAGCGCGGTGTCCGCGTCGTCGGCGGCGGCCAGCAGCACCGGGACGCCGCCGTCGGCGGCCAGCCGTGCGGCGGCCAGCTTCGACGCCATCCCGCCGGTGCCGAGGGAGCCGCCGGCACCCGTGATCACGCCGTCGAGATCCGCCGGCCCAGCGACCTCGGGGATGAACCGCACCGGATGCCCGGGGGTGGCCTTGCGCGGGTCGCCGTCGTACAGCCCGTCGATGTCGGACAACAGGATCAGCGCCTCCGCGCCGGCCAGGTGCGCGACGAGCGCCGCCAGCCTGTCGTTGTCGCCGAAGCGGATCTCGTTGGTGGCGACGGCGTCGTTCTCGTTGACGACGGCCACCGCGCCGAGTGCGCGCAACCGGTCCAGGGTGCGTTGCGCGTTGGCGTGGTGGGAGCGCCGCGAGATGTCGTGCGCGGTGAGCAGGACTTGGCCGACGACGCGGTCGTAGCGGCCGAAGGAGGTACCCCACGCGTGCGCCAAGGCCAACTGACCGACGCTGGCCGCGGCCTGCTTGGTGGCCAGGTCGGCCGGGCGTTTGCGCAGCCGCAGCGGAGCCAGGCCGGCGCCGATGGCCCCCGACGAAACGATGATGACGTCGGTACCCGACCGCATGCGGTGTTCGAGCGCGTCGGCAAGCCGATCCAGCCGGTCGACGTCGAGCCCTTCGCCGAGGTCGGTGATGGCGGCCGAGCCGATCTTGACTACGACGCTGCGCGCGGTGGCCACCGCCTCGCGGGTCGGCGAGGTCAGCGCGGGGGCATTCACCGCCCGTCCCCCCGGTCGCCGTCCTCCTCGTCGCCGCCGTCGAGGGTGTCGAGGTGGTCCCATTCGTCGTGGTGCTCGCGGCGCAACTTGCGTGCGGCTTTGCGGTCGGTGGCGCCGATGCGGTCACTGCGATCCAGCCGGATGTCGGTGCCGCGTCCGGTGATGGGCACGTCGTCGCCGCTCGGGGCGGTGGGCTCCCAATCGAAGGAGACGTCGCCGACCGTCACCGGCGCACCGGGCTCGGCGCCCAGTCGGTTCAGCTCGTCCTCGACGCCGAGGCGGCTCAACCGGTCGGCGAGGTAGCCGACGGCCTCGTCGTTGTCGAACTGGGTCTGCCGGATCCATCGCTCCGGACGTTCACCGCGCACGATGAATCCACCGGGCACCTCGGGATCGGGCTCGACGGTGAACTCGGCCGCGTCGACGGCCTTGGGCCGGATCACCGTGCGCTTGGCCACCTGCTCCGGTTGGGCGTCGCGGTATTCGTGCACCATCTTGGCCAGCGCGAATGCGAGTTCGCGCAATCCCTCACGACTGACCGCGGAGACCCGGTAGATCGGCCAGCCGAACTTCTCCAGGTCCTTCTCGACGATGTCGGCGAGTTCGGCGGCCTCGGGGATGTCGGTCTTGTTGAGGATGACGATGCGCGGGCGCTTGGCGAGGTCGCCGAGGCCGTGGTCGTCGTCGAGGGCCGGCTGATACGCGGCGAGTTCGGCTTCGAGTGCCTCGATGTCGGACACCGGATCGCGTCCCGGTTCGAGGGTCGCACAGTCCACGACGTGGGCCAGCAGCGCACAGCGCTCGATGTGGCGCAGGAAGTCCAATCCCAGGCCGCGCCCCTCCGAGGCCCCGGGAATCAGGCCGGGGACGTCGGCGATGGTGAAGGCGTCGATGCTGCTCGACCGATCCCCCGCCTTTCCGGGGGCGGTCTGCACCACGCCCAGGTTGGGCGCCAGGGTGGTGAACGGGTAGTCGGCGATCTTCGGCTTGGCCGCCGAGAGCACCGACACCAGCGACGACTTGCCCGCCGACGGGAAGCCGAGCAGACCGACGTCGGCCACCGACTTCAGTTCGAGGACGAGTTCCCGCTCCTGACCGGGCTCGCCGAGCAGCGCGAAACCGGGCGCCTTGCGCGCCTTGGAGGCCAGCGCGGCATTGCCCAGCCCGCCCCGGCCACCCTGGGCCGCGACGAAGGTGGTGCCCGCACCGACCATGTCGGCCAGGATCTTCCCGTTCCGGTCGAGGATGACGGTGCCGTCCGGCACGGCGAGTTCCAGGTCGTCGCCGTTGGCGCCGTTGCGGTTGTCACCCATCCCCGGTTTGCCGTTGCCGCCGCTGGCATGCGGCCGGAAGTGGAAATCGAGCAGCGTGTGGACCTGCGGGTCGACCACGAGCCGCACGTCGCCGCCGCGGCCGCCGTTGCCGCCGTCGGGCCCGCCGAGCGGCTTGAACTTCTCCCGGTGCACCGACGAACACCCGTGGCCGCCGTTTCCGGCGGTCACGTGGATCGCCACCCGGTCGACGAAGCGCGACATCGGTCCCTCCTGATCAGAACTGCGGTGAAATACAAACAGGGCGGGCCTGGGGATCTCGGTGATCCCCGCCCGCCCTGCTTGAGAGCTTATGCGCCCCGGATCAGACCGAAGCGGTATCCGGAACGATGTTCACGGTCTTGCGGCCGCGCTTGCTGCCGAACTCGACCGCACCCGCCGCCAGGGCGAACAGGGTGTCGTCGCCACCACGGCCGACGTTCACGCCGGGGTGGAAATGGGTGCCGCGCTGGCGGACGAGGATCTCGCCGGCGTTGACCTTCTGGCCGCCGAAGCGCTTCACGCCGAGGCGCTGGGCGTTGGAATCGCGACCGTTACGGGAGCTCGATGCGCCCTTCTTGTGTGCCATCTGAGGTGCTCCTCTACTTGATTCCGGTGACCTTGAGCACCGTCAGCTGCTGACGGTGGCCCTGGCGCTTGTGGTAGCCGGTCTTGTTCTTGAACTTGTGGATGCGGATCTTCGGGCCCTTGACGTGCTCGACGACCTCGGCGGCGACCGAGACCTTGGCAAGCTTGTCCGCCTCGGTGGTCAACTTCGCACCGTCGACGACCAGCGCGACCGGGAGCTTCACGGTGCTGCCGGGCTCGCCGTCGAGCTTCTCGACCTTCACCACGTCGCCTTCGGCGACCTTGTACTGCTTACCGCCGGTCTTGACGATCGCGTACGTAGCCATCGGGTATTCCCTCAATCTTCGTTGTCACAAATAAAATGCCTGCCTGCGTTTGCGCTGCAGGTAGGCGACTTTCCAAGGTTACGGGAGCGACTCGCCGCCGGTCAAACCGACGGGCCGCTCCCCGACGTGAGCGCGCTCACGCCTCGTGCTGGGGCGCCCCCGACGGTCGGCTGGCGGCTCGTCGGCGCGGACGCCTGACGACGGCCACCGCCTCCGATTCTGCTGCGGCCGACGTCGGCCCGGCCGTGGTCGTGGTCTGGGTCGGCGGCGTCTCATGGTTGTCGGCACCGATCACGATCGTCGTGCCCGATCCGGTCGACACCGGCGCACGCCGGACCCGACGATGGCGCGCCTTCGGGGCGGGGGCCGGCTCCGGCTCCGCCTCGACGACCACCGTTTCGACGAGAACCTCTTCGACGACGGACTCGGCTACCGCGGGCTCGGGCTCCACGGCCTCCGGCTCGGCAGTATCCGGCTCGGTGGCGACGACGGCCTCCGCCTCCACAGCATCCAGGGTGTCGACGGCGTCGGCGGCGTCGACACCGATCACTTCGTCGGCCTCGTCGACGTCGATGTGATCGACGGCTTCGTCGTCGTGCTCGTGGATGTGGGCGTGCATCGCGCGGAACAGCGGGTGCTCGGCGGGGTTGTGCGTCGGCGACTTGCCCGCGTCGGGCGCGCCACCCTCGGACTTCCCCTTCTTGCGGCGCGAGCGCTTCGACCCGCCGCCGTCGCGGCCGGCGTCGTCGGAGGAACGCACCTCGACGGGGTCGGCATGCACGATGACCCCACGGCCGGCGCAGTTGGTGCAGGTGGTCGAGAAGGCCTCGAGCAGACCCGTGCCCAACCGCTTGCGCGTCATCTGGACCAGGCCCAACGACGTCACCTCGGACACCTGGTGGCGGGTCCGGTCACGCGCGAGGGCCTCGGTGAGACGCCGCAGCACGAGGTCGCGGTTCGATTCGAGCACCATGTCGATGAAGTCGACGATGATCATGCCGCCCAGGTCGCGCAGACGCACCTGCCGCACGATCTCCTCGGCCGCTTCCAGGTTGTTGCGGGTGACCGTCTCCTCGAGGTTGCCGCCCGAACCGGTGAACTTGCCGGTGTTGACGTCGATGACCGTCATCGCCTCGGTGTGCTCGATGATGAGCGTGCCGCCCGACGGCAGCCAGACCTTGCGGTCGAGCGCCTTCGCGAGCTGCTCGTCGATCCGGTGGGTGACGAAGGAGTCGGGTGCGTCGGGGCCGTTCTTCTCGAAGCGCTCGACACGGTCCATGAGATCCGGCGCCACGTCGTTGATGTAGCGCTCGACCAGGCTCCAGGCAGTCTGCCCCTCGACGACCAATTTCTTGAAGTCCTCGTTGAACAGGTCGCGCACCACGCGCACCAGCAGGTCCGGCTCCTCGTAGAGGGCCTTCGGCGCCACCGACTTGGCCTTGCCGCCCTTACCGCCCTTGGTCGAATCCTCGGTCGCGGCCTCGATCTTGGTCCACTGCGCCTCCAGGCGCTTGATGTCGGCCTCGAGGTCCTCGGCGCTGATCCCCTCCGACGCGGTGCGGATGATGACGCCGGCGCCCTCGGGCACGATCTTGCCGAGAATGGACTTGAGACGCTTGCGCTCGACATCGGGGAGCTTGCGGCTGATGCCCGTCGACGAGCCGCCCGGCACGTAGACCAGGTAGCGGCCGGCCAACGAGATCTGCGTGGTCAACCGGGCACCCTTGTGCCCGACGGGGTCCTTGGACACCTGGACGAGCACGTTGTCGCCCGGTTTGAGGGCCTGCTCGATCTTGCGGGAACCGCCGTCGAGTCCGGCGGCCTCCCAGTTCACCTCGCCGGCGTAGAGGACGCCGTTGCGGCCGCGGCCGATGTCGACGAAGGCCGCCTCCATGCCGGGCAGGACGTTCTGCACGCGGCCGAGGTAGATGTTGCCGACCATCGACGTCGAGTTGGCCGTGGTCACGAAGTGTTCGACCAGCACACCGTCTTCGAGGACGGCGACCTGCGTGTAGTCCTCGTGGTCCTTCTCCGCGGCGGCGTGCACCTTCTCGCGCACCACCATCACGCGGTCGACGGCCTCGCGACGCGCCAGGAACTCGGACTCGCTCAAGATCGGTGGGCGACGACGGCCGGCGTCGCGCCCGTCGCGCCGGCGCTGCCGCTTGGCCTCGAGACGCGTCGAACCGGAGATGCCCTGCACCTCGTCACGGACCCGCTTGCTGCGCGGCTCCCGTTCGTGCACGACGGTGTTCGGCGGATCATCCGGCGAGCCTTCGTCGGCACCCTCCCCGCCCGTCTTGCGACGGCGGCGGCGTCGACGGCGCTTGGAGGTCGCGCCGGTGCCGTCCTCGTCATCGGACTCGTCGGCGTCCGACCCGTCGGTGTCGGAAGCTTCGGAGTCGTCGGCCTCCGAGGCGGGCTTCGCCGTGCCCTTCTCCGCGTCGGCTGCCGATTGATCGGCCGTGCCGCCGTCCTCGGTCTGCTCGTCGCCCTCGGCATCGTCGCCGCCCTGGGCGTCGCCGTTGTCTCCGCGTCCCCGACCGCGGCCGCGGCGGCCCCGACGTCGCCGTCGGGCCCGGTTCGGCTGGTCGTCGGAGTCCTGCTGGGAGTCGTCCTCGTTTTCGACGACCTCGTCGTCACTCGCGGCCTCGTCCGTTGCGGCGCCGTCTTCGGCCTCTACCGGGGCTTCGGCCCGCTTGCGGGACGGCACCACGGACGGCTCGGGTTGCTGCGGCGGCAGGAACAGGGGGTTGACCGCGGCAGGTGCTACCGGTGCCGCGATGGGGGCGTCGGTGATCTCCGCCGCGGCGGAGAACAAGCTGTTGCCGCCCGCCTGGGCCTCGGTCTGCGACTCGGCAGATCCGGCGACCTCACCGGTCGGCAGCCCGCCTACGCGTTCGACGACGCGTTCGGCGATCCCCCGCTCGATAGTGGCGGAAGCGCTGCGGATCTCTGATCCGAGCGCCTCGAGGTGGTCGAGCACCTCGCGGCTCGTGGCGCCCAGCAATCGGGCGAGGGCGTGCACGCGCATCTTGTCGGGAAGTTCTGTTGTCGGGCTCGACGCGTTCGCGTCAGCCGGCGACCCGTTCTCGGTCACGTATTCTCCTTGCACCCCCGGGCGCGTCGGACATCAACGCGGCCACTCGGGGGCTCATTCGGTATGCGGTTGTGGGTCGCGCCGTGTGACCGGCGGCGACCGCGTGAGCTGGTCTTTCGGGGTGGTTCCGCGAGCGCCCGGGGATGCCCGGTCAGAACGCGCAAACGCCCCTCGTGGTGAGCCTGGTTCACGAACCTCGACGCCGCGCTGGATTCTCCGCTGACGGAGATTCGCATCGTGGGGAGGGCCTGCTCGCGGAGAAGTCGCATTCTTCCCGCGGGCGGTGGACCGTCACCGGGTGTTGTGGGCACCGAGACGAATGTGTCGGGCACAACTCGACCATTATCCCACACCCCGGTCGGTTAGGGAGAATTCACGCGCCGATCGGCGCGCGGCGGGTCGATCAGACGGCGGCGAAACCGGGGAACCAGAGGGCGATTTCGCGCGCGGCGGACTCCGGCGAGTCGGAGCCGTGGACCAGGTTGGTCTGGGTTTCCAGGGCGAAGTCACCGCGGATGGTGCCGGGCGTGGCCTTCTCCACCGGGTCGGTGCCACCGGCGATCTGTCGCCATGCCGCGATCGCACGGGGACCCTCGACGACGGCGGCGACGAGCGGCCCGGAGGTGATGAATTCGAGCAGGTCACCGAAGAACGGCTTGTCGGCGTGCTCGGCATAGTGACCCGAGGCCACGTCGCGCGTCGCGGTCCGCAAATCCATCGCGACGAGGGACAGGCCCTTGCTCTCGATACGGCGGATCACTTCTCCGACGAGGCCGCGGGCCACGCCGTCGGGCTTGATGAGTACCAGGGTGCGTTCGGTCACGCTGGAATCGTAAACGACCGTATTCCACAGCACGGAATCGGCCTCCGCCGAGTTATCCACAACCTGCCGTTCGACGATTCCGACGCCCCTCGTCCCGGCGTACTCTTCGACCATGGACGCCACCGAAGTGGAACGAAAGTTCAGGCAGCACGACAACGACATCAGTGCGATCTACGAGATCCTCGCCGACCACACGGTCACTCTCGGTCAGCACACCGCGCTGCTCAACCAACACACCGTCCTGTTGGAAGGCCTCGATCGCAAGATCGACGACCTCGATGTGCGGCTCACCGGGCGGATCGACGAACTCGACACCCGGCTCACCGGGCGGATCGATGGCTTAGAGACCCGGTTCGACAACCTCGAAACCCGATTCGACGGTCTCGAGAGCCGGTTCGACGGGATCGAGAGCCGGTTCGACGGGATCGAGAGCCGGTTCGACGGGATCGAGACCAAGGTCGAGACCATCGACACGAAGCTCGACCTGGTACTCGACCGCTTGGGCGGCTAGCCGTCGATGCGCTCCTGGCCGGGGAGTTGTCCGCGTGCCTCGCGTTCGGCGACGTCGCGCTTGATGTAGAGGACGTAGGCCCACACGCAGGCGAAGATGAGCCCGATGACGGCGATCGACCAGTGGATGATCCCGCCGACAATGGTCAGCAGGGTCAGCCCGCAGTCGAGCCACAGCGCCCAGGGGCGACTCTGCACGCCGCAGGCGAGCACGAGCGCCACGATCAGCACACTCAGATAGCCGACGGAGAACCACGTCAGCCCGTTGCCGATCTTGGCGACCACGGGGAACGCCAAGCCGACGACGATGGCCTGCAGGATCAGCAGGCCCGAGGTGATGCCGCGCAACCCCTTCCAGGGGTCGGTGGTCGGCGGGGTGAACTCGGGATGCTCGTCGGTCATGCCGGTTCCTTTCCGAACAGCGATCGCGCCGCGCCAGCCGTGACCACCGAGCCGGTGACGACCACACCGGTTCCCGATAGGGGTGCCCCCTCGTCTTCTTCGGCCAACGCGATGGCCTGCTCGACGGCGTCGGGCAGGAATGGCGCGACGACGATGCGGTCTTCGCCGAAGATCGGTTCGGCGGCGTCGGCGAGCGCGGCGGTGTCGAGTGCGCGCGGGGAACCGTTGTTGGTGAGGACGATCTTGTCGAGCACCGGTTCCAGCGCCTCGAGCAGGCCGACGACGTCCTTGTCGCCGAGTACGGAGACGACGCCGATCAGCCGTTGGAAGTCGAATTCGTCGGCCAGCGCGGTGGCCAGCGCCTGGGCGCCGTGCGGATTGTGCGCCGCGTCGAGGTATACCGTCGGGGCGCTGCGCACGCGTTCGAGCCTGCCTGGATTGGTGACCGAGGCGAAGCCTGCGCGCACCGCGTCGACATCGAGCTGACGGTCCGGGCCGGCGCCGAAGAATGCTTCGACGGCGGCGAGTGCCAGCGACGCGTTCGCCGCCTGGTGCGCACCGTGTAAGGGCAGGAAGATCTCCGAGTACACCCCGCCCAGGCCCTGGAGCTCCAGTAGCTGCCCGCCCACCGCGGTGCGGGCCTCCAAGACGGTGAACTCCGAGTCCTGGCGGGCGACGACGGTCCCGGCGTCGACGGTGGCCCGCAGCAGCACTTCGGCCACCTCGGGTGCCTGCGCAGCGAGGATGGTGACCGGGTCGAGGGGAATCAGCGCTTCCGGGTCTGCGCCGGAGATGATCCCCGCCTTCTCCCCCGCGATCGCCGCGAGCGTGTCGCCGAGGTAGTCGGCGTGGTCCATGGCGATCGGGGTGATCACGGCGACCTGCGAGGCGATGACGTTCGTCGCGTCCCAGCGGCCACCCATCCCGGTCTCGACGACGGCGACGTCGACCGGCGCCTCGGCGAAAACGGCGTAGGCCATCGCGGTGAGAACCTCGAATTTGCTCATCCGCGGGCCGCCTTCGGCCGTCGACGAGTCGTCGACCATGGTGATGAACGGTTCGAGTTCACGGTAGGCGTCGACGTAGGCGCGCGGACTGATCGGAGCGTTGTCGACCGAGATCCGCTCGGTGGCCAATTGCAGGTGCGGGCTGGTGATGCGGCCGGTGCGGCGGTGCATGGCCGTGAGGAGCGCGTCGATCATGCGCGTCACCGACGTCTTGCCGTTGGTGCCGGCGATGTGGATGGACGGGTACGCGTTCTGCGGCGACCCGAGCAGGTCCATGAGCGCGGTGATCCGGGTTAACGACGGCTCGATCTTGGTCTCCGGCCAGCGTGTATCCAGCTCGGCCTCGACCTCGGCGAGTTCGGCGAGGTCGGCCGGGTCCACCGGCTGTGCCGGAGCGGTCCCCGGTTGCGGATCGCTCACGAGCCGCCCAGCGCCGCGAGCTTCGCGCCGAGGCGGGCGATCTCCTCGCGGGCGACCTCTTGGCGGGCCCGGATCTTCGCGACGACCTCGTCGGGGGCCTTGGCCAGGAACTGCTCGTTGCCGAGCTTGGCCGTGGTGGAGGCCATCTCCTTCTCCGCGACGGCGAGGTCTTTGGCGACGCGGCGCTTCTCCGCCTCGACGTCGACGGTGCCGGAGGTGTCGAGGTCGACGAGGACGGTTGCCCCGCTGAGCCGCACCTCGATGGATGCGGTCGCGGTGAAGCCCTCCTCGGCCGGGTCCAGTCGCGCGAGCGAATCGAGGAAGTGGCGCTGGTCGGCCAGCCCGGCCTCGTCGAGTCCGGTCAGTTTCGCCGCGACGCGCTGTCCGGGGCGCAGGCCCTGGTCGCTGCGGAAACGTCGCACCTCGGTGATCAGTTTCTGCAGGTCGTCGATGGTCGTCGCAGCGGCCTCGTCGCGCGCGGCGCCGCTCGGCTGCGGCCACGGCGCCACGACGACGGACTCACCGCCGGTCAACGCCTTCCAGAGGGTCTCGGTGACGAACGGCATCACCGGTGACAGCGCGCGCAGCAGCGGGTCGAGCACCGCGCCGAGGACGCGGGCCGTCGACGCCGCGAGCGCCTCGTCGGACAGCTGGACCTTGGCCAGCTCCAGATACCAGTCACACACCTCGTCCCAGGCGAAGTGGTAGAGCGCCTCGCACGCCCGGGAGAATTCGAAGGATTCGAACCCCTCGTCGACGACGGCGAGCACCTCGTCGAGGCGGCCCAGAATCCACCGGTCCGCGGCGGTCAGCGCCTCGCGCGGCGGGAGTTCCCCGTCGCACGTCGCATTGTTCATGAGGGCGAACTTGGTGGCGTTGAACAGCTTCGTGGCGAAGTTGCGCGAACTCTGCGCGTGGTCTTCGCCGACGGAGATGTCGCTGCCCGGGTTGGCGCCGCGCGCCAGGGTGAAGCGCAGCGCGTCGGCGCCGAAGCGCTCCACCCAGTCCAGCGGGTCGATGCCGTTGCCCCGCGACTTACTCATCTTCCGACCGTGCTCGTCGCGCACCAGGCCGTGCAGGAAGAGGTCGGTGAAGGGCACCGTGGCGTCGCGCTGGGCGAGACCCGCGGTGTCCTTGGCGCCGACGTAGGTGCCGAACATCATCATCCGCGCGACCCAGAAGAAGAGGATGTCGTAACCGGTGACCAGCACCGACGTCGGATAGAACTTGCGCAGATCGGCGGTGTCGTCGGGCCAGCCCATCGTCGAGAACGGCCATAGTCCGGAGGAGAACCAGGTGTCGAGGACGTCGGTCTCCTGGCTGTAGCCGGCGGGCGGCTCCTCCCCCGGCGCCGGGCAGACGACCTCGCCGTCGGGCCCGTACCAGATCGGGATGCGGTGGCCCCACCAGAGTTGGCGCGAGATGCACCAGTCGTGCATATCGTCGACCCAGCCGAACCAGCGCGGCTCCATCGACTGCGGGTGGATGGTCGTCTCGCCGTCGCGGACCGCGTCACCGGCGCGTTTGGCCAGCGACTCGACCGCCACCCACCACTGCATGGACAGGCGCGGCTCGATCGGCTCGCCGGTGCGCTCGGAATGGCCGACGCTGTGGTTGTACGGACGCACCTCTTTGACGATGCGCCCCTGCTCGCGCAACGCCTCGCAGACGGCCTTGCGGGCCTCGAACCGGTCCAGCCCGTCGAAGCGCGTGCCGGTGTCGACGACCCGGGCCTGCTCGTCGAGGATGGTCGGCATCGGCAGGTCGTGGCGCTGTCCGATGGCGAAGTCGTTCGGGTCGTGGGCCGGGGTGATCTTCACCGCGCCGGAACCGAACTCGGGGTCGACGTAATCGTCGGCGATCACCGGGATACGGCGGTCCAGGAACGGGTGCTCGAGTTCGGTGCCGACAAGTTTCGCGTACCGCTCGTCGTCGGGGTGCACGGCGATCGCGGTGTCACCCAGCATCGTCTCCAGGCGTGTGGTCGCGACAACGATATACGGCTCGTCGTCGTTCATCGAGCCGTAGCGGAAGGAGACCAGCTCGCCGTCGACGTCTTCGTATTTGACCTCGATGTCGCTGACCGCGGTCTGCAGCGTGGGCGACCAGTTGACCAGGCGCTCGGCCTGGTAGATCAGCCCGTCGTCGAAGAGCTGTTTGAAGATGGTGTGGACGGCGCGCGACAGGCCCTCGTCCATCGTGAAACGCTCGCGCGACCAGTCGACGCTGTCACCGAGCCGACGCATCTGGTCGGCAATGCTGCCGGAGATGTTGGCCTTCTCCTGCCAGACCCGGTCGATGAACGCCTCGCGGCCCAGGTCGTCGCGGGTCTTGCCCTCGTCGGCCAGCTTCCGCTCGACCATCGTCTGCATGGCGATCGCGGCGTGATCCATCCCGGGTAGCCACAGCACCTCGTAGCCCTGCATGCGGCGACGGCGGCTCAGCGTGTCCATCAGGACGTGCTCGTAGGCGTGCCCCATGTGCAGCGACCCGTTGACGTTGGGCGGCGGGATGACGATGGAGAACGGCGGCTTCTCGCTGTTCGCATCGGCGGTGAAATACCCGGCGTCTACCCACCCCTGGTACAGCGCCTCTTCGAAGTCGGCGGGATTCCAGGCAGCGGGCAGCGAGCTGGTCGCTTCGGGGGTAGTCACGACGTCAATTCTAGGGATGACCACGATGAAGCCGCGCACGGGTGCAGTTTGTACTATTCACCGCATGCAACCCGAGTCCACCTCGACTTCCGCATGTGCCTTTCCGGTCATCGACGAGCCGGACGCGGTCGTCACCGTGAGCCCGGAACAACTCGACGCGATGGCGACGCACGTCAAGGATCTGGCTGCCATGGTGGGGAACACCTATGGCGTCGCGGCATTGTGGGCCGTGGTGTTCTCGGCCAACCTCAGCGTCGCCGCGATGAGCGCACCGCAGGATTGGCGCTGGATCTACTTCGCGGCGATCCCCGTCGTGTTCGTCTTGATTGCCGCGGTGACCGCGCTGTTGCTCTTCCTCTCCAGAAAGAGCCGCCACCGGCAGTACCTGGCCCAGCTCGGCCAGGGGTGTGACCTCGCCGCGTATACCTACGCCGCGAGGTTCGATACCCACCACCTCGACCTCGCCCTGGATGGCGTGGATTTCCGACGGATCGACTACCGCACGATCAAGACAGTCGCGCGCTACGCCGACGTCGCGACGATCACCCTGCGCGGTACGAGTCGCCTGACCATCTGCCGCTCGGTCTACCCGGGTGCGTTGTTTCCCGACGACGCCCTGGCCAAGCTGCGGGCCGCCGGCGTTCACACGACGAGCTGACCGGGGTTCCTCCTGCGGGCTAGGCGCTCTTGTCGCGCGGCTCGGCGCGGTGCTTTTTGCGCGGCACGACCGTGGGCAGGACGTTGTCGCGCACGGTCTCCCCGGTGACGACGACCTTCTCGACGTCGTCACGGCTGGGGATGTCGTACATGACCGGGAGCAGGACTTCCTCCATGATCGCGCGCAGGCCACGGGCACCGGTTCCCCGGTGGATGGCCTGATCGGCAATCGCCTCGAGCGCGTCGTCGGCGAACTCCAGCTCGACGTTGTCCATCTCGAACAGCTTGGTGTACTGCTTGACCAGGGCGTTCTTCGGCTCGGCCAGGATGTTGACCAACGAGTCCTTGTCGAGGTTGGTCACCGAAGCGACGATCGGCAACCGGCCGATGAACTCGGGAATCAGTCCGAATTTGATCAAATCCTCCGGCATGACCTCGGCGAAGTGGTCGGTGGTGTCGACCTCGTCCTTGGTGCTGACCTCGTTGCCGAAGCCGATGCCGCGCTTGCCGACGCGGTCGGACACGATCTTCTCCAGCCCGGCGAAGGCGCCGGCCACGATGAACAGCACATTCGTCGTGTCGATCTGGATGAACTCCTGGTGCGGGTGCTTGCGCCCGCCCTGGGGCGGCACCGAGGCCTGCGTCCCCTCGAGGATCTTCAGCAGCGCCTGCTGCACGCCCTCGCCCGACACGTCGCGCGTGATCGACGGGTTCTCGCTCTTGCGGGCGATCTTGTCGACCTCGTCGATGTAGATGATGCCGGTCTCGGCGCGCTTCACGTCGTAGTCGGCGGCCTGGATCAGCTTGAGCAGGATGTTCTCGACGTCCTCGCCGACGTAGCCGGCCTCGGTGAGAGCGGTGGCGTCGGCGATCGCGAACGGCACGTTGAGCATCTTGGCCAGCGTCTGCGCCAGGTAGGTCTTACCGCAGCCGGTCGGGCCGAGCATCAGGATGTTCGACTTGGCGAGTTCGACGGTCTCGCCGGTCTTGGCGTCCTTCTTCTCCCCCGCCTGGATCCGCTTGTAGTGGTTGTACACGGCGACGGCCAGGGTGCGCTTGGCGTTGTCCTGCCCGATGACGTAGTTGTCCAGGAAGTCGCGGATCTCCACCGGCTTGGGGAGTTCGTCGAGTTTGACGTCGCTGTTCTCGGCGAGCTCTTCCTCGATGATCTCGTTGCACAGGTCGATGCACTCGTCGCAGATGTACACCCCTGGCCCGGCGATGAGTTTCTTGACCTGCTTCTGACTCTTTCCACAGAAGGAGCATTTCAGCAGGTCGCCACCGTCTCCGATTCGCGCCATCTATCTTTACCTACTTCCTGCTCACAACCCGGTACTGGAGACGGTACCCGCGTCCGCGGGCAACGTCGCGTTACTTAGCGCGAATGTCGCCGGTTGGCGCGACTACTTCTTCAGCGACTTCTTGCGGTAGCCGAAGACCTCGTCGATGATCCCGTAGTCCTTCGCCTGGTCGGCGGTCAGGATGTTGTCGCGGTCGGTGTCCTCACGGATCTTCGCCGGCGTCTGACCGGTGTGACCGGCCAGGATCTCGTCGAGCCTGTTGCGGATGCGCTCGATCTCGGCGGCCTGGATCTCCAGGTCGGACACCTGGCCCTGGTACGCGCCACCCGTGCGCGGCTGGTGGATCAGGATGGTGGCGTTGGGCAGCGCGGCGCGCTTGCCCGGGGTGCCGCCGGCCAACAGGATCGCCGCCGCCGACGCCGCCTCGCCGAGGCAGACGGTCATGATGTCGCAGTGGACGTACTGCATCGTGTCGTAGATGGCCAGCATGTCGGGCACGCTGCCGCCGGGCGAGTTGATGTACATCGTGATGTCGCGGTCGGGGTCCTGGCTCTCCAGGACCAGCAGCTGCGCCATCACGTCGTTGGCCACGGTCTGGTCGATCGGGGTGCCGACGAAGACGATGCGCTCCTCGAACAGCTTGGCGTACGGGTCGTACTGGCGGTGCCCGGTGGGGGTCTGCTCGATGAAGCTCGGCAGGATGTAGCGGGCCTGCATGTCGCGCAGGGCCTGCGCCGAGGCCGGCACGCCGGCGCCCGGAGCGGCGGTCAGATTCGCGTCGTTGCTCATGTTGCTCTTTCGAAGTCGGTGGTGGCGGTGGCTAGAGGGAGGTGACGACGTGGTCGACGAGGCCATAGTCCTTGGCCTCGTCGGCGCGGAACCACTTGTCGCGGTCGGAGTCGGCCTCGATCTTCGCCAGCTTCTGGCCGGTGTGCTCGGCGTTGAGCTTGTTCATCTCTTTCTTGGTGAGCGCGAACTGCTCGGCCTGGATCGCGATGTCGGCCGCGGTACCGCCGATTCCGGCAGACGGTTGGTGCATCATGATCCGCGCGTGCGGCAGGGCGAAACGCTTGCCCTTGGTGCCCGCGGTGAGCAGGAACTGCCCCATCGACGCGGCCATGCCCATCGCGTAGGTGGAGATGTCACACGGCGAGAGCTGCATGGTGTCGAAGATCGCCATGCCCGCGGTGACCGATCCGCCCGGTGAGTTGATGTAGAACTGGATGTCCTTGTCCGGCGCCTCGGCGGTGAGCAGCAGGATCTGCGCGCACAGCCGGTTGGCGATGTCGTCATCGACCTGGGTCCCGAGGAAGATGATGCGCTCGCGCAGCAGCCGTTCGTACACCGAGTCGTTCAGCGTCAGGCCGGCGACGCCCGACGACATCGCGGGCGGCATGTGGATCGGGGAATTGCTCACGGGTTCCTACCTTCGGATCTTCTCGCGGTCGGTTTCGATCTCGCGCTCTGGCTTGTAACCGACACTAACCAATCGACGCGCCCAACCCATCCCCGTAACACGCCGATTCGCTCACAGCTAAACGATGATCGCCGCAAGCGAAACGGTCGGGCCGGGGAATGCTCCCCGGCCCGACCGTTTGCGGTAAAGACGTGTCGTCAGGCGTCGACGGCATCCTCGGCCGGAGCGGCCGGCTCGCCGAAGAACTCCTCGGTGTCGACGGCGGCACCCTTGTCGTCGGTGACGGTGACCTGGTTGACCACCGAGGCCAGCGCCTTGCCGCGCCGGGCGTCGGCGTAGACCGCACCGATCTGGTTGGCCTGCTGGAGCTGGTTGACGAACTCCTGCGGGGCCATGCCGTAGCGCTGCGCGGAGAAGATGATCTGCTGGGTCAGCTCTTCCTGGCTGACCTCGGTGCCCTTCTCGTCGGCGATGGCGTCGAGCAGCAGCTGCGTGCGGACGGACCGCTCCGCGCCTTCGCGCGCGTCCTTCTCGAAGTCCTCGCGCGTGGTGCCCTGGGCCTCCAAGAGGCGGCCGAGCATCTCCTCGTCGTGGCCGATGCTGTGCAGCACCTGCTCGAGCTGGCCGTCGACCTCTTCGTCGACGACCTTCTCCGGCAGCGGGAAGTCGGTCTTCTCGAGCAGCTCGTCGAGGACCTTGTCGCGGATGGCGTTGGCCTGCTCCATCTTCTTGGACTGCGCGACGCGCTCGCGCGCCGATTCCCGCAGTTCGTCGATGGTGTCGAACTCGCTGGCCATCTGGGCGAACTCGTCGTCGAGTTCGGGCAGCTCGCGCTCCTTGACCGAACTCACCTTCACGGTGACGGTGGCGTCCGAGTCGGCGAATTCGCCGGCGACCAGCTTGGTGGTGAACTCGGCCTGCTCGCCGGCCTTGAGCCCGACGACGGCCTCGTCGAGCCCGTCGATCAGCTGGCCGGAGCCGACCTCGTGCGAGAGGCCTTCGGTGGTGGCGTCCGGGACGGGCTTGCCGTCGACGGTGGCCTCGAGGTCGAGGGTGACGTGGTCGCCGTTCTGCGCGCCGCGCTCCACCGCCTTGAGGGTGCCGAAGCGCTCACGCAGGCCCTCGAGCTGCTCGGCGACGGCCTCGTCGTCCTCTTTGAGGGCGTCGACCGTGACGGCGAGCTTGGAGTAGTCGGGCAGGGTGATCTCGGGGCGGACGTCGACCTCGGCGGTGAAGGTGACCGGCTGGCCGTCGACCAGTTCGCCCAACTCGATGTCGGGGTTGCTGATGACCTTGAGGTCGGCCTGCTCGACGGCCTCGGAGTACTTGGCGGGCAGGGCGTCGTTGACGACCTGGGCGAGCACCGCGTCACGACCGACGCGGGCCTCGATCAGCTTCGCCGGCGCCTTACCCGGGCGGAAGCCGGGAATCCGGACCTGCTGGGCCAGCGCCGCGTAAGCGCCGTCGAACTCCTTCGAGAGTTCCTCGAACGGAATCTCGACGTTCAGCTTCACCCGGGTCGGGGTCAATTGCTCGACGCTGCTCTTCACGCGCGTTCTCCTTATATACGTCTGTCGGTGGTGTCGTTGTCGGGATGACAGGATTTGAACCTGCGACCCTCCGCTCCCAAAGCGGATGCGCTACCAAGCTGCGCCACATCCCGCAGGCTCGCCGTCGAGCGGGGCTCGCCGCAGAGCGGGTGACGGGAATCGAACCCGCGTAGCTAGTTTGGAAGACTAGGGCTCTACCATTGAGCTACACCCGCGTGCAGGCAGCATCGCGGGGTCGCCGCAATCGCCGCTGCGATGACCGACTGTACAGTGTCGCGGGCACGCGTCGAAATCTAGGGGCGCGGCGCACCCGCCGACGATCAGTGGAAAATGTCACAGCCCCGTCGGCTCTTCCGCGAAACCACCGGTCAGGGCTGCGCGCCATCCTGCCAATCCCCTGTGGAAGCGGCTCAGCGTGTGGCCGATGTGAAACAATTATGCAACGATTGACGATGAGAAAGCTGAGTGGACTTTGAGTCCGCACATGTTGAATCCGAGAATGTGAAGGACTTTTGAGAATGCTTAGCACCACCGAGCATGCTCGGCGCACCGCTGCCAAGGCCGTGGTTGCCGCCGTCGCCGGCGCTCTGGCCATGGGCATCGCCCTGCCGGCCGCGGCCAACGCCGCTCCGATCACGATCATCCCGGGTCTCCCCCCGGTCGAGATCCCCGGAGTCCCGGCGCCGCCGAAGCCGAAGCCGAACAAGCCCAAGCCTCAGGTCAACCAGGCTCCCGGCGTGCCCGCGATGCCCGCCGTCGCGAGCCGCACCGGCTGGGTGGCGCTGGCCGACGACAACACGCACACGATCTTCTGGTGGCACAACGGCACCTACAACCGCCAGATGCCGATCTCGATGGGCACCAACAAGCACCCGACGCCCAACGGGACGTACTACACCAAAGAGAAGCACCGGATGATCATCATGGACTCGTCCACGTATGGCGTCGCGGTGAACAGCCCGGAGGGTTACAAGACCCCGGTCGACTTCGCGACCCGCATGTCGTGGGACGGCATCTTCATCCACGCCGCTCCGTGGTCGGTCGCCCAGCAGGGTCGCAGCAACGCGAGCCACGGCTGCATCAACATCAGCGAGGCCAACGGCAAGTGGGTGTTCGACAACATCCCGCGCGGCACCCCGATCGTCGTTCGCGGCACCGTCGGCGGCGGCAACTGGCGCACGCCGCGCGACTGAGCACGTAATCGCACACTGAGCCGGGCCTTGCAGATGCAAGGCCCGGCTCAGTGCTTTGCGCGCCTCACGTAAACTTTCGGTGTCCACGCACACGAATTCAGATCTTCTTGGGGGCACAGTGGCCGACCTGCGGCAGACTCGTCAGTTGTTCGATGTCGGAGTCCTGTCGTTGGGGGTGCCGCTCGACGGCCAGGAGGCCGTCGTCGACCGTCAGCAGGCGCGGTTGGCATTCCAGCGCGCCAGCGAGTTCGAGCCGGACATGTGCGACGCGTGGCTCGGGCGGATCGCCTGCGGTGACCGCGACAGCGCGGTGATCTTCAACCTCTACCGGTCGCGGTCCAACTTCCACCTGGAGTTCCGGCGCAACGGTCTCGCGCCCACCGCCGTCGACGCCCGGTTCGCCACCGGCTCCTACCTCGACTACCCCATCCTGACGCGGACCGACGTCGAGGCCGCATACGCGGCCTCCCTGGTCGCCGACCAGGACTACTCGGCCGCCGAAGAAGTCCTCGACAGCGCCGAGAGCACGCCCATCACCAACTACGTCCGCGGCGTCCTGCATTTCGCGACGCAACGCTGGCCCGACGTGATGAAGGCGCTCAACGGCTCCGCCGAGTGGAGCGACGAGTACATGCGGGCCGGTGCCGACACGATGGTCGGCATCGCGTGCGCGCGCACCGGCTTGAACGGCGAGGCACTGCGCCGCCTCGAACTGGCGGAGGCGGGCCCCATCCCCGCCGCCGCGACGATGGCCCGCCACGTCCACGGCCTCGTGCTGCGCGCCGAGGACAAGGAGTCCGAGGCACGGGCCATCTTCGAGGAGATCTACTCCCGCGACCCCGGCTTCGAGGCCAATGCCCTCGCCCTGCAAGACCCGCGTCGACGATTGATCGTCACCGATCCGGCCGACATCGACCGCCGCACCGATCGGTGGGACCCGGAATCGGTGCCCTCCGATGCGGCCGCCGGCCCGGCGACAGAACAAGCCGCACTGCTCGACGAGGCACAGGCCGAACTCGACAGCCAGATCGGGCTGCAGGCGGTCAAGACCCAGGTGGCCAAACTCAAGTCCGCCGCGACGATGGCCCAGGTGCGCGCCGAAAAGGGGTTGGCCACCAACGCGCGCAGCCAGCACCTCATCTTCACCGGCCCGCCCGGAACGGGTAAGACGACGATCGCGCGGGTCGTCGCCAAGATCTATTGCGGCCTGGGCCTCATCAAGACCGACAAGGTCGTGGAGGCCAGCCGCCGCGACTTCGTCGGACAGCACCTGGGTTCCACCGCACCCAAGACCTCGGCGCTCATCGACTCGGCGCTCGACGGCGTCCTCTTCATCGACGAGGCGTACACGCTCATCCAGGACGGGCTGTCCGGCGGCGACGCCTTCGGCCGGGAGGCGGTGGACACCCTGCTGGCCCGCATGGAGGACGAGCGCGACCGCATCATCGTCATCATCGCGGGCTACGACGGTGAGATCGACCGATTCCTCGCGGCGAACGACGGCCTCTCGTCGCGCTTCTCCCGACGCCTCTCCTTCGAGTCCTACGCGCCGACCGAGCTCGCCCAGATCGGCGAAGTCCTCGCCGAGAAGCGTGACTCCCATCTGACCCCGGAGGCGATCACCACCCTGGAGCAGGCCTGCGGTCCCCTGTTCGACCAGACGTCGGTCGACCAGTCCGGGCGCCCGCGGCGGTTGATCGATCTCGCCGGCAACGGCCGATTCATCCGCAACGTCATCGAGAGCGCCGAAGAAGAGCGCGAGTTTCGGCTCAGCTCGGGTGACGTCGACGTCAGCGAACTGTCCACCGACGATCTGACGACGGTCACCGCCGACGACATGCGGGCCGCACTGAGCACCGTCCTGGGCGGCCTGCGGCTCCCGGTGTAGTCCGCGCCGTCCCGCGAGCCCCGCGGGGGCTAGATCTCGCGCGGTGGCGTCCAGGCGATCTGAACCAGTCCCTCGCCCTGGGTGCGCGACACCATCATCGCCTGCCCCGGCGGACGCGGACAGCACTTGGTGGTGCCGAGGAGCACGCCCTCGTCCTTGTTGCCGCTCATCACCAGACCCTCGGCGGAGACGTCGCGCAGTCGCGTGATGACCGGGTCGTAGAGCGCTCGTGACGCGCCGCCCGAGCGCCGAACGAGGATCACGTGCAGCCCGACGTCGCGCGCCTGGGCCAGGTAGTCGACGATGGGCAGGATCGGGTTGCCCGAGGCGAGGGCCACCATGTCGTAGTCGTCGATCACGACGTAGAACTCCGGGCCCTCCCACCAGCTGCGGTCGCGCAGTTCTTTCGGCGTGATGTCGGCACCGGGTTGGCGGCTGTCGAGCACCGCCGCCAGATCCGTCATCAACGTTTGAGTCGTCGACGCTTGGGAGGCGTACCCGGCGAGGTGGTTGCCCTCGACCTCGCCGAGCAGGGTCCGCCGATAGTCGATGAGGACGATCTTGGTCTGCGACGGGGTGGAGTTCTCCACCAGGCCGCGCAAGATCGTCCGCAGCAGCGCCGTCTTGCCGGACTCGGTATCGCCGAACGCCAACACGTGCGGTTGCGCCAAGAAGTCGATGACGACCGGCGCGAGTTCGGACTCGTTGATGCCGAGCGCGACGCTCGTGGGGTTCTTCTCGTGCATCTGCCACGCGCGTGCGGAGAGTTCGTCCCGATCGACCCGTTCGGGCAGCATGCGGACCGCAGGTGCCGCCAGGTCCCCGTAGAAGGCGGCGATCTGCGTAATCGCGTCGGCGACCCCGTCCTGCAGGGTGTTGGGGTCGGTCTCGCCGTCGAGCCGGGGCAGGCCGACGAGCATGTGTAGGTTGTCCGGCGTCAACCCGCGTCCCGGTCGGCCGGACGGCACCAGATGCGCGACCTTGCGGTCGAACTCCGAATCCCCCGGATCGCCCAGTCGCAGCTCCAGCCGGGTGCCGAGCAGATCCTTGACGGCGGGCCGAATCTCCATCCAGCGCGACGCGGTCAGCACCAAGTGGATGCCGTAGGACAACCCCTGGCCGGCCACCGCGGTCAACTGTTCCTCGAGGGCCTCGAACTCGCTGCGGACCACTCCCCAGCCGTCGACGACGAGGAAGACGTCGCCGAATTCGTCCTCGAGGATCGGGTCGTCGGAATCGGCGGCCAAGGCGAGGGCTTTGCGACGACGGAAGTCGCGGATGGATTCGATTCCCAGATCGCGGAACCGCGCCTCGCGCTGTCGCAGCAACGTGACGACCTCCGCCACGGTGCGGCGGACGCGATCGTCCTCCATTCGGGTGGCGACCGATCCCACGTGTGCGAGCCCGGCCAGGCCGGTCAGCGTGCCACCACCGAAGTCGAGGCAGTAGAACTGCGCCTCGGCCGGGGTATGCGTCGCCGCGGTGGACAGGATGAAGGTTCGGACCGTCGTCGACTTGCCCGACTGCGGTCCGCCGACGACCGCGACATGGCCCGCGGCACCGGAGACGTCGACGGTGAGTACGTCGCGACGCTGGTCGTAGGGCCGGTCCTCGATACCGATCGGCACGACGAGCGAGCCGCGGGCAAAGGCACTCGAGCGCCAGTCGTCACCGGGGAACAACGAGTTCACGGCCGGCGACTCGTCGAGCGGCGGCAGCCACACCTCGTGTGCCGGGCGCCCGTGGCCGACGAGTCGGCTGACGACCATGTCCAGCAGGGTGACCGTGCGACCGTCGCGGATCAACGGCTCGGTCGAGCTGCTGGCGCGCGTGATGGCCGGGGTCTCGGTCGGTTCCGGGACCGCGTCCGCCTCCACCGGGGAGGCCGTGAACAGCTTCAGCGAGCCGCCGCCCAGCGACGCCCGCCCGCCGTCGTCGCCACCGGCCTCGACGACGCCGGGGATATATGGCCCCGACACGTAGGAGGCGTTGAACCGCACCGGGTCGTCGGCGTCGGACTTGAGGAAGGCCGAACCGGGCTGGCTCGGCAGGTGATAGGCGTCGGGGACGCCCAGCACCGCGCGCGACTCGGCGGCCGAGAAGGTCTTGAGGCCGATCCGGTAGGACAGGTGCGAATCGAGCCCGCGCAGCTTGCCCTCTTCGAGGCGCTGCGACGCGAGGAGCAGATGGACGTGCAGCGAACGGCCCAGGCGACCGATCATGACGAACAGCTCGGCGAAGTCGGGCTTCTGCGAGAGCAATTCGGAGAACTCGTCGACGACGATGAAGAGCGCAGGCAGCGGGTCGAGATCGGCACCGTTGCGCCGCGCCGCCTCGTAGTCGCCGACGTTGGCGAAGTTTCCGGCCGAGCGGAGCAGTTCCTGCCTGCGATTCATCTCGCCGGCCAGCGCGTCGCGCATGCGGTCGACCATCGAGAGTTCTTCCTCGAGGTTCGTGATGACCGCGGCCACGTGCGGCAGTTCGTCGAGTCCGAGGAAGGTCGCGCCGCCCTTGAAGTCGACGAGCACGAGGTTCAGCGCGTCCGGCGAATGCGTCGTCACCATGGAGAGCACCAGCGTCCGCAGGAACTCCGATTTACCCGAACCGGTCGCGCCGATACACAGGCCGTGCGGCCCCATGCCGTATTCGGCGGCCTCCTTGATGTCGAGTTCCATCGGGCTGCCGTCGCGACGGATACCGATGGGCACCCGCAGGCGTTCGCGCGCCGAGCGGGGCCTCCACACGACCGACGGATCGATCCGGGCCGCGTCGCCGGCCCCGATCAGCCGCATCAGGCCGGGATCGGCGTTCTCGGTGTCGGTGGTCGACAGGTTCACCAGCTGCGCAGCGGTGGCGAGTCGGAAGCGCGCCATGCGGCGGGCGATGGTCTCGGCGAGCCCGACGCTGACGTTGTCGGCGACGGCGAACTCCTCGGAATCCGTCGCGGTGCGAGCGGCCAGCAGCCCGGTGTCGCGGATCTCCAGTTGCAGGCCCTTGCGCGCCGTCAATTCGTAGGCGGCGCCGCGGACGTCGATGACGGTGACCGAGTCGAGCCCGCCGTCGCTGATGACCGGCTCGTTGCCCGCGACATACCCGTCGGCGAGGACGACGACCCACTGCACGCGGCCCTGCGTCGGGGGTGCGCTGCGCGCCCACCGGCCGCGTTCCATCAGGTCGCCGTGGTGATCCTGGTCGAATTCGCCGAGTGAGCGGTACATCATCCGGGCGGCGCCGATGCCGTCGGTGCGGGTCGGGTGCAGCGCGTGCGGGACCCACTTGAGCCACGACCACGCCTCCGCGTCGGGGTCCGCACAGATGACCGCGATGCGCACGTGGTCGGGACCGTGCATGGTCGCGATCTGCACCAGCATCGCCCGGACCAGGCCGTGGACCCGGTCGGTGGCGCCCTCGATCCCGATGGCCGCGAATCCGCGCAACGACACCGCGGTCGGCATGCCACGGGTCACGGTGTGGGCGCGGATGAATCGACGCAGCGCCATCATGGAGACCGGTTCGAGGTCTTCCAGCGGCCCGGTGTCCGGCGGGGAGAGCCGCGTCGCGAGGCGTTGTGAGCCGACGCCGACGCGGACGTGGCAGAAGTCGGAGTCGTCGGGCCGGCGCTCCCACATGCGGTCGCCGCCGATCGCCGGAAGCAGTCCTTCGGGTTCCGGATGCGACCACGCCAGCGCGTCGTGCTGGTCCGACGTCGTCGTCGCGACGTCGTCGCGCATCCGGCCCAGGTAACGGAGGTAGTCTTTGCGCTCCTCGTTCAGCTCGGCCGCGCGCTTGCCGTTGCCCCGGCCCCCGCCGAAGAACATGCCGGCCATCGACATGAGCATCATCATCGGGAACATCATCATCATCGGGTTCCGCATGGCCGCGGAGCCGCCGACGCTGATGAACAGCGCGATCATGCCGATCATCGCGACCACCATCACGACGGGCAGGATGCGCAGCAGAATGTTGGCCGGTACGGCGCGGGGAATCTCCGGGGGTGCCTGCAATGCCAGATCGCCACCGGGCGAACGCGGTTGTTTACGACGGGCGCGGCGGACGAATCCGTCTGTGGTCATTGCGCTTCCCCCACCTCGGCAGTCTGTCGTCTCAGCGTCGAACGCCCCACCCGCCCATTCGCCGGCCTCGGTCATGCTAGCGCATCCTCTGCTCCGCCTTACGTTCGAGGCCGACGGCTCGTGTAGCATCCCCCGCGGTTGGAAATAGGGGGTTCCCAAGGTGACTGATCTTTCGCCTCAGGCCACGACGTCGACGGATGCGACGCCGGCCGCAGAGCAGCTCGCCACCGAGCTGACGAGGATTTCGGTGCTGTGCGGACACCGCCAGATCGACGTCGGCGTGCCGTCGGAGGCATCGGTGGCAGCATTGCTGCCCGAGCTGGCCCGCCTGCTGCTGCGCAACGAATTCGACGAGCCCGCCGACGTACCCCTCGACCTCACCGAGCAGTGGACGCTCAGCCGCGTCGGCCAGCGCCCGCTCGACGACAACCTCTCCCTCTCCTCGGCCGGAGTCCGTGACGGCGACCTGCTGGTTCTGCGCACCGAGTCCACCACCGAGATCCCGGTCATCTACGACGACGTGATCGAGGCGATCGCCGGCATCAACGCCCGCGAGTTCAGTTCCTGGTCGACGCGGTCGGCCCGGTGGATGGGTGCGATCGGACTGCCGGTCGCGGCCCTCGCTGGTGTGGTCGCCCTCCTGCTCACCGCCCACACCAGTCCCTACCGTTGGGTGGGGCTGGCGTTCGCGGCCGTCGGGGCCGCCGGCTTCCTGCTGGGTGCCTTCCTCAGCGTGCAGCGACTGCGCGACGTCACCGTCGGCGCCCTGATGACCTGTGCCTCCTGCACCACCGCCTTCGCGACGGGCTGGTTGGCGGTCGGACCGGATCGGGTGGCCCTGGCCTTCTTCCTCGGCTTCGCGCTCGCGGCCATCGTCGCCGTCATCTCGCTGCGAGTCTCGGCCGGCAGCCCGATGGCCCACCTGGCGCTGATCTCCGGGACCGTGTTGGCGGCACTCGGGGCGCTATTGCAGACGCTCTGGGGTGACGACCTGGTGAAGACCGCGGCGATCATGACGGTCGTCGCCATGTTCGCCTCCTTCGTCGGACCGCGGCTGACGATTCTGTTGGCGCGCCTGCCGATTCCGACCGTCCCCAACGTCGGGGAACCGCTGACCGACGACGATTCGGATCCGGCGATCAACGTCGAGCCGGGTGTCTCGGCCATCGCCAACCTGGCCATGCCGCAGTCGCAGGCGCTGGAGATCCGCGCCAAGGCCGCCAACAGCTACCTCGCCGGCCTCGTGCTGGGGTGCGCGACGGTCGCGGTGGTCGCCGCGACGATCACCGCGTTCCCCTACGAGGGCCGCGCCCACTGGCAGGCGATCCTCCTCGCCCTGCTGGCCAGCACGGCGATCGCCTCCCGCGGGCGCCTGCACCGCGACCTGAGCGCCGCCGGGTCGATGATCGGCGCCGGCCTCGCCGGTGCCGTCGCGCTGGGCGTCATGGTGATCCTCGCCAACGGCTGGTGGATGATCGTCGGTTTCGCCTGGCTGCTGCTGCTCGCCGCCGGCTCGGCCTACATCGGAGTCGTCGTCGCCCGGCGCGAGCACACCCCGCCCGTCCGGCGGGCCGGCGAGATCCTCGAATACGTCATGATCACCGTCTGCGTCCCATTGGCCGCCGGGATCGCCGGCGTCTACGGCCTCGCCCGCGGACTCTGACCGCGATGCGCAGGCGTGAGGCGTTCCTCCGGCTGACCACCGCGACGGCCGTCACCGCCGCCGCCACCTTCACCGCACCGCTGGCCTGGGCGATCTCGCCCCCCAAGGTGTCGGGAGGCCCGCCGTCGTCGGGGCCGGTCGCACCGGCCGAGCCGACGCAGCAGAGCGTCGTGTGCGCGCAGCCCGCGGGTAACGGGTCGGATTTCACCATGCCGAGCAAGCCCTTCACCGCGATGGAGGTCGCCCGGGCGTGGACGTTCTCGCGCGGCGCGGGTCAGCGCGTGGCCGTCATCGACACCGGCGTGACCCCGCAGCGGCGCCTCTCGGTGGTCCCCGGCGGCGACTACGTGTCCGGCGGCGACGGGACGACCGATTGCGACGGTCATGGCACCGCGGTCGCCGGGATCATCGCCGGTCACCCGAGCAGCCGCGACGCCTTCGCCGGGGTCGCACCCGCCGCGACGATCATCGCGATCCGGCAGTCCAGCCCGTCCTATCGCGAGAAGGACCGCGGCGACCAGTCCGTCAACAACAAGACGAGCAGCGGCTATGGAACGACCGCCACGTTGGCCCGCGCCGTGGTCCGGGCGGTGGAACTGCGGGCGACGGTCATCAACATCTCGCAGGTCGCGTGTATGAGCCCGGGTGAGAGCATCAACGGCAGCGGTGAGCTGGGGCGTGCGATCGCCTATGCGTACCGGCAGAACGTCGTCGTGGTCAGCGCGGCGGGCAACGTCAGCGACAAGACGGGCTGCAAGTCGCAGAACCCGGCTCCGTCGACATCTGACCCGTGGGCGTCGGTGTCGACCGTGGCCACCCCCGCCTGGTATTCGGACTATTCGCTGGCGGTCGCCTCGGTGGAATCCGACGGCTCCGTCTCCGATTTCAGCCTGTGGGGGCCGTGGGTGGCCGTCGCCGCCCCCGGATCGGACATCGTCTCCCTCTCGTCGAAGCCGGCGAAGGCCGAGCTGGCCAACGGCGAGGTCGCCGAGGGCAAATTCGTCGCCTTCCGCGGGACGAGCTACTCGGCGGCCTACGTGTCCGGGCTGGCGGCGCTGATCCGCTCCCGCTATCCCTCGCTCTCGGCCGGGCAGGTCATGGACCGAATCAAGCGCACCGCGCACGGCCCCGGCGCCCGGGACACCTCGATCGGCTACGGCGTCATCGACCCGGTCGCCGCGCTCGCCGACGAGGTGCCGCCGACGTCGGCCCTGGCCAACCCCTACGCCACCAACCGCCTGCCCACGCCCACGGTGGCGCCGGCGAAGTCGAAGGCGCCGCTGATCGCGACCGGCGGGGCGCTACTCGCCGGGGCGCTGGCCTTGCTGCTGGTGTTCCTGCGCACCCGACCGACCCACGACCGTCGCAAACTCGTCGAGGGCACTGACTTCTAGCGTCCGCCTACTTGCCCGTTTGAGAAGCGGTGTCGATGTCGACACGCTCGACCAGTGCGGCTTCCCGCGAGAGCATCGGCCCGGACGGCAGCAGGGACACGATCGCCCACGGTGCGCGTTGCGGCTCAGGCAGGCCGAGGACCGAGACGTCGGCGTCGGGCACGGCGAAACGTACGCCGGTGTCGCTGACGAAGAAGTACGAGTCCATTCGGGTGCTGTCCGGTGTGTTGCCGGTGGTCCGGACGGCCCAGCCCTTACCCGGAGGCAGGGCGACCGCGTCGGCCTGCGCTCCGGCGCCGGTGCGGCCGATCACGGGCACCATCGTGGTTCCGGTCGGGACCGGGACCTCCGGTCCCATCGTCAAGGCGATGCCACTCGGCGACCACTGGAAGCACAGGGCCGACGGGTTGTCGACCATATGCGGCGCCTCGGTGGGATAGCTCTGCACGCCGAGCGCCTTCACCCGCGGCACCGATGCGAGGTCGGCCGGGTTGACCTGCACCACCGACGACCGGTACCGCACCTGGATCATCGAGGCCACCAGCGGGGAGATCGACTCCACCCCGTCGGGGAGAAGGGCGTACAGCTCCTTGCCGCCGACCGCGTCGGACTCGATGATCGATCCGATGGGCGTCCGCGCACCGAGGGCGAACCGACTGGGCTTGCCGGCGTCGGCGATGGTGGGTGCGACGATCGGGCGCGCAGCCGGAATGGCGTTGAGCACGGCGCGCGAGATTGGGCGCGGGGTCACCATCTGCAGCTTCAACGCGTCGGCGACGGCGGTGTCGTCGGTGTTGATCTCGGCCCGGCTGTTGTCGGTGATCAGGTACTCCTTGCCGCCGACGGTCACCAGCAGGCCCGACTTGCCCGTCAGGTGCGGCGTCGAAGCGACATCGCCGACGATCACGGCCACCGCGGTCGAACTGTCGGCGTTGTTGGGGTTGGACGTCTTGTCGCACACCGTCCACTGGCTGGGCGAGCCGGAGCCGTTCGCCTCCAACGACCACGGGGCGCCCGGGATGCCGATCAGCGATCCGCGCGGGAACTTGTCGAGCAGCGATTCCTTCACCGACGTCGGCGATTCCGCACTTCCCGTCGCGAGGCGGGCCGAGGTGAGGTTCAGGACGGGGTGCAGCCTGTTGTCGACGAGGGCATACAGGGAGCCGGAGTTCTTCGACACCAGGATCTTGGCGTCGCCGACGGAGCCCTGCGGTTTGAAGAACGACATCACCAGACCGATGCCGACGATCAGCACCGTGATGATGAGGCCGATCATCAACGACTTGACCTGGGCCCCCATCGGATCCTGGATCATGCGGACGTCGCGGCGCACGAGCGCGTGCTCCAAGCGCCGCACCAGGAACCGGTAGCCGTTTACCTGAGGCGTGGTAGTTCGTTTTGCCACGTTGCGGATTCCCCCGAGACTCGTCGCCGCCCAATGCGGTACACCTTCAACGCATTGACAATACTTGCCTCGTCGCGGTGACCGTCACCCGTCCTGCTAGCATCAGCCGTCGTGAGGTGGGGAAATCGTGGGCGGGCGTCGGATCTCAAACCTGTGGTCCCGGGAAGTCCCGCATTGGCCCCGGCCGGCACCGTGCTCACGCACCCGGGATCGGCGACGGTATTTTCATCCGGCGACGCGCCGAGCCTGACGCAACACCCCAAACCGCTCTACAAGACGGTTCCGTTGTGGACCATTGTCGTCACCGAGTTGCTCGCCGTCGCATTGTTCGCGGTCCTCGAGCTGTTCACCTCCCTGCCGGTGTGGGCGACGGCATTGGTCGCGGTCATCGTCGGCGTCGGGCTGGGTCTGCTGCTCGCGACGCCGCGCGGTGGGATGACGCTCGGCGCCCACCTGCAACGACGACTGGCCTTCTGGCGCCGCACCCGTGCCGAGGAGCCCAACCCGCGGCCGCCGTTCGACGTTCCCACCCCCGACGGTGGTCTGATCGGGCTGCGGTGGGACGGCACCGAGCTGCTCTCGGTGCTACGGGTGGCCACCCGGCCCGGCGAGCTGACGCGACTGAGTCCGGGGGTCGGTCCGGAGCGCACGCTCAACGTCGGGACGATCGCCCGGGCGCTGCACCAGTTCGACATCGAGGTCACCTCGATCGACATCATCACCCACGGTTGGCAGACGCGCACCAGCCCGTACCTGGCCCGCGTGTACACCGAGCTGGTCGGCACCCTGGGGGCCGTCGCCCACCAGGACGTCTTCCTGGTGATGCGCCTGAACCCGGCGAAGTGTCCCGACGCCGTCGCCTCCCGCGGCGGCGGACCGACCGGCGCGTTGCGCACGGCGATCTCCGCGACGCGTCGACTGGCGAACCGGATGGCCGCGGAGTCCTACCACGCGACGGCGCTGACCGCTGCCGAGATCACCGCGCTCTCGGCCCAGCTGATGGACGGGATGCAGCTGCGCACCGCGTCGGAACAGTGGAACGGCGTCGACTGGGCCGGTTACCGGAGCGCCGTCTACGCACTCGGACCGAGCCTGGATGTCGCCGCCCTGCAGAACATCTGGTCGCACCCAGGCATCTCGGTGACCACGCGCACCGCGGTACAGAACGACAACGGATCGGGCATCCACTCCATCGACACGCTCGTGCGCTACGGAACGACCGGCCCGTTGACACAGCCGCCCTCGCCGGAATTGAGCCTGCTGGAGGGCGATCAGCTGCCCGCGCTGCGCGCCACCCTCCCCCTCGCACGCCAACAGCTGCCCGTCGCCGAGGGGCTCGGGACCGTGGAGGACCTCGATTCCATCCACCTGGCCATCGGCGGCTGCGGTCAGCTCGTCGGCGCCGACGAGAAGGGCCGAGCGGTCGCGATGAACCTCTTCGGGCCTCGCGTGAAACGCGTCGAAGTGTGGGGTGGGCTGACCTTGGTCCAGCAGATCGTGTTGCGCGCCAGCGTCATCGGCGCCCGCATCCTGATTCACACCGACCGCCCCGAGGTGTGGCGGACGATGGTCGACGCGGTTGCCGCCCCGGCCAGCATGTGGGTTTCGGCCTGGCGTATGCCCGCCCAGCAGGCGCTGCCGCAGTACACGCTGTGCCTGCTGGATTCCGACGAGGCCGTCGAGGACGCGAATATCGCGACGCACATCCGGGTGCACCGCCGCCCGGCGATGCGCATGTCACTCTCCGACGGGGTCGACCTCGCCTTCCACCAGGACTCGGATGATCCGACGACGGTGACGGTCGTCAGCCCCGGTTCGCGCACGCGCCTGCGGTTGGTGTCGACCAACGAGGAGCGGCAGTTGTTCGGGAACCGCAAGACTTCCGCCGCGCAGTGAGGCCCGGCGACGCGCCACTACGGGTCATCTGAGTTCCTGGCCGCCTGTGAGCGGCTCCGCGGACGCGTGCACAGCCCCCTCGCCGGCAACTGCATTGTCTGGCTCCCCGTCGTTGCGGGGCGCGTTCCCTGATAGTCGGCGAATCGCTGACCCGATGAGCGACAGCACCAGCCAACATCCGGGAATCAGGATGTAGGTACCGGGTACCCAGAGGATCGAGAAGCCGACCAGGGACGGTTCGAGGTCATTCAATTCCCCACTGTTGGCAACTACCACGATGCTGAACAGCCCGACAAACAGTACGTAGCTCAGCGGCACCGACAGCAAGAACAGCCACAGCGACCACGGGCGGAACAGGATTCGCAGCAGCTTCATGGCACCTTCACCTCGTTGTACGCAACCTGACCTTGCAGAAACGGCGAACACGCGCTGCAACAAAGGCCGGGACCCGCACGTTAAATGCGGATCCCGGCCTCAGAAGCCGTGCTAGAGACTCAGTGAGCCCACACCTGGGCGATCTTCTTGTTGGTGTGGTTCATGTCGTCGCTGCCCTGGCCGGCGGCCCGGACGACGGCGCCGAGCGCCTCCTGCAGCTGGGTCGATCCCTCGACCCACTTGCGGTGGGCGGCACGGAAGGCCTCGGCCGACTCCGGGTCGTCCCAGGCGTCCTGCGTGCTGTCGGTGATGGCCTGCAGGTGGTTGCCCATGTCGAGGAGGGCCTTCTGCTCGCGCAGCGCGTCGCCGACGAGCGACTCGATGCCGGCGTAGTTGTAATGAATGGTCATGCTCAGGGTCCTTTCGAAAGTGTGTGAACGACTACTGGTTCATGTTCAGGGAGCCGCCGGCAGTGGTGACCGCGTGCGTGGTCTCGCTCTCCTGGTGGCCGTACTTGTTCAGCGACGACGAAAGCTTGCTGACCATGTCGATCAGGCCGGTGTTCATCTTTCGCGCGGCGTCGTTGTAGTCCTGGGTGACCTTGGCGAAGGCAACCTGGGCGTCGCCCTTCCACACACCGGAGGAGCTCTCCAGGGTGGCGTGGACCTGGCGGAGGAGGCCCTCCATGTCGTTCTGGACGTTCGAGATGTCCGACTTGGCCTTGGTCATGGCCGGAATATCAATCTGAGTCGACGGCATACCGACTTTCCTTTCTGAGTGACCTCAGCATCCGGTGAACGGAAAGCCTCGGCGTGTGTAGTGCGGCCGAAGCCGCCTTCCTTCCCCCGCTAAGAGCCAACATGTCAGCCCCCCTCGGGTAAATCGTGGAGCAGTCGGGCGAGCGCGTCGCGCACTCGTTCCCTGCTGCCGGGTGCGATGGTGGTCCATCGCCGTGGGTCACCGAACTCGGCGAGCGCGGTGGAAACTATCCGCCCATAGGGCGTGTCAATGATGGCTGTGACGCGCGGCACAGTCAACGCGGGATGGTATGCGACGATCTCGGTCTGCCCGGCACAGGAGGTGAGCAAGGTACCGAGTTGACCCGCCTGCTTCACGTCGGCCCCTAGGGCCGCAAACACGCCCGCGTACTCCTGCGCGGACCGTGCCGTACTCATGTGGCGGTCCAAATCGTCGCTGAGACAGCGGAATTCGGCGACTGAAGCTGACTGTCCGACTCCGACGTACGGCGTGAGTGCGGCGACGATCAGCTCGCCGTCGCGCGGCAGTGTCTGCGGGGTGAGCGTGAACCCGTCGTCGTCGCGGACCACGAGCAGACGTAGGTCGCCGCGGGCGACCAGGCAGATCCGAAGCATCTGCTTGGCGTCGACGCGGCGGCACTCGATCGTCCAGTCGGGCGTCGCGAGCGCCCGCAGCTGCTCGGCGAGGCCGTAGTCGAGATCGTCGTCGGAATCGAGGATGCCGCGCTCGGCCAATGCGGCCCGGACCGGTGCATCGGACTCGTCGGCGTCAACCGCGTCGAGGTCGACGGCGAGCACCGTGGGCAGCACCTGGACGCCGAGGATGCGGCACAGGCTGGTCAATTCCTCTTCGGAGAGTGCGATCTGGCTCGCCGAGGTCAGCACGCTCACGCCTGATTCCCCTCGGCCATTCCGAAGACCGCCGGTGCGGCGACCTGTTCACCCTGCGGAGCCACTGATTCACCGTCGTCGACGGTGGTCAGGTTGAGCTGGCTGACCGCGTGGCCGGAGCCGACGGACGTCGCAGGTGCGGCACTCATCGGCCCGACCATCGGCGTGTGAGCCTGGGTTGCCTGGGCCTGCGTCTGAGCCTGGTCCACGTGATCGACGACGGCGCTTTCGACCAGCTCGTCGTCGATGTTCGCCGACACGGGATTGACGCCCTGCCGCTTCTGCACGTTGTACTCGCTGGTGCCCGCCGTGCGCGCCACCGGTGCCATCACCGTCGCGACAAGTGCGTTGAGCGCCGCCACCGGAACCCGTCCGGTGCCGCCCTTCATCGAGACCAACGTGCCGTCGGGGCGTTTCACCTCGACCACCTTGACGAGTTGTTTGGGCGCGATCACCGGGTCCCATGGCTGGGCGACGGGGGTGGTGGCCTGCTCGTAGGTCTCCATCACGCGCGCGGCCTGGGCCTTGACGGTCTTGAGGGACGATTCGACGAATGCCATTCCGCCGCCGAGCATGCTGCCGGCGGGGAAATCCATGGTCTTCATCGACGTGTGCAGCTCGGTGAGCTGCTCGACCTCGGAGGCCTGCGGCATGGTCGTCCGGGCGACGGTGGTCGCCACGGCCTGGACCTCGGCCGCTTTGGCGTTGCGCTGGGCCATGTCGGCGGTCTCGACGAGCCAGGTGTGCAGTTTCCGCAGGGCGCCGATCATGCCTTCGCCGCCGTCACCCTGCCAGCCCTCGTCGACCGTCTTGATCGAATGCGCGACGTCGGCGGCGAGTTCGTTCAACTCGGCTTCGATATTCAGCCAGGTCAGACCCGATTCGAACAGGGCCTTGGGACCGACACCATCCATCAGATCGCGCGCGAGTTGCTCGGCCGGAATGCGTTGCCACACTTCGCCGGTGAAGCCGGTCAAATCACTCTCCCTGCGCGCTCGTCGTGATGCTGATGTGCGAAGTCTTACACGAAGACGATCGTCGTGGCGACCTCGTCATCCACTTGAGTGACAGAGGCGCCGTGGGTGGTGATCGCCGTCGAGACTTCACGCATGACCTTGGTGCCGGCGGTCATCTGCTCGTCGAACGTCTTGGCGACGGTGTTGAAGGTGTTGGCAGCGGTCACCGACACTTTGTCCGCCCCGGCGGACTGCACCGCCACCGTCTCGCGGGCGAGGTTCATCACCCGCTCGATGCGCTGGGCGATGTCGTCGAGCTGAACCGCCGACTTCTGGGTCGCGGCGGTGTTGACGGAAAGTGAATTCTGCGACATGAGGTCCTCCGGGTCAGCTCAGGTGCGGCGCTTCGGCCGTCGAATCGTCGGTGTCGAGGTTGAGGCCGAGCGAGTCGGGTCCCCCGACGGTGGCCGGTGAGGCCATCGGCAGGTCGCCGACCAGTTCGGTGTGCGACGCCGAGACCGCATGGTTGCGGTCTTGCGACGAGGATGCTGAGGCACCGCCCGCGCCGGCCGCTCCCGCGGCCCCGGCTGCCCCTGCTCCCCCGCCCATCGGCATGTAGCCGCCGGACTGGGAAACGTTGGTGCCGTTGACCGTCGTCGTGGTGTCGATGGTCGCGCGGCTGGAACTCTTGCCGTTCGGCGAGCCCAACGACTCCGCGGGGCGCGCACCCAGCGGCGTCGCCATGCCACCGAGGCCGCCACCTCCGCCGCCGCCCTTACCGCCGCCACCTTTGCCGCCGCCGCCCTTGCCTGCGCCGCCTTTGCCCTTGAGAGCGTCCTTCTTCCCTCGCTTCGCGAGGTCCGGGCGGGTCTTGAGCGTCGCCTTATTGTCTGTGACCGGCTTGGCGGCATTGGCGACGGTCGACGCGAGCTGGGTCGCGCCCTGGGCGGCGGTGCTGACCGCCTGCGTGGCGGCCGAAAGAACCTGCGGCACGGCCGTGATCGCGACCGGAACGGCGGTGGCGAGCATCTCCCCGGTATGCGCGCTCAACTCGGCGCGCGCTTCGGCGACGATCGCTAGGCCGGCCGAAAGGTGCGCTGCGGCCACTCCCATCAGAATGCCGGCGCCGACCGGTGTGAAGATCGCGACGTTCATAGCGGCGACCACACTGGCGAAACTCGAGATCACTCCCTGCAGCAGGGCCGCGTTTCGGGCCACGACGACGCTGGCCGAAGTGGTCGTCGCCGAAATCCCCTTGCTCTGCGCACCGGTGGCGACGCCGTTGGCCTGGGCGGCAGCCCCGCTCCCCGCGGCGGCCACCGAGGCGACACCGCTCCACACCGACTGCATCGCCTGCATCGCGGTGGTCCCCATGGTCACCGCGGTCTGCAGGGCGGAGGAAAGCTGACTGAAAATCTGCGTCGGGTCGAACGGTGCCGACGAGAGGTTGCCGGTACCGAAGCCGCCGAGCAGGTTGGTCAGCGGCTTGAACAGTGCCTCGACGTCGATGGCCGGCAGTTCCGGGAGCCCCGGTAGCGGCGGAAGATGCGGCATCTGTGGCAGGGGCGGCAAGCCCATCTGGTTCAGCAGATCAGGCACCGGCACGTTCAGCAGCGGAGCGACCGGGCTGTGAGCGATCAGGTCCAACCCGGTAGGCGCCCCGACCGCGGGCGCGTTCGTCACAGACCCTTGCCCGCGGACGTGAGCGCGGTCGCGGTGGAGGCGTCGGTCGTGTCGTACTGCTCCGCACCGGCGAGCGCACCGGCCGCGGTGCCGTTGTGTACGGCCGCGAGCAGCGCCGACGACGCCGCGTTGTTGAACTGCGCGACGCCGAACGATGCCAGGAAGTCCTGGCCGATCAGACCGAAAACGGGCACCATGACGGCAACGTTGGCCGCCAGATTCATGCCGCTAGCTGCGGTGATGACGTCACCGATCGCTGCGGTCGCGACCCCGTAAGCACGGATGCCGTCGGTTTCTGCTGATACTTGCTCGCTCAATGTCTTTCCCCTCATCAAGTAGCCCTACGGCGGACAATCTTCGCACACGCCTCGTCTGCGTGGATCCATTGAATGACAAACTCTGCGTTCCCGCGCCCGCCCGGCACGCAGTGCCCGCGGCGCATGGCCTCGTACTCCCCCTGCAATCACGCTCGCGGAGGGCCTGCCGCCCACCGGCATCATTCGGTCAAACGATACCCGGTTGGCCCCTGAACGTGAAAGACCAGCAGGTCACGGCCCAGTGTGAGCTACGCCACACCGGCTCGCCAATTCGGACAAACCGAAGATGTACGCTCCCACCATCGTCGACCCTGCGCTCGGTAGCCACAACCGCTCCTGACCCGACCATGTCGACGAAGGCGGACACCCTTCAGCAGCACGAAATCTAAGGATGAGACCCACCACATGAAAGATATGATGCGAGAGTTCGAAGACCTCGCCAACGACCTGCTAGGCACCGTCGCGGAACTCGAAACGATAGACCAGTGGGCAAAGAACCCTCAACATCCGCGACAAGCCGAAGATCGCTCGCGCAGCGTGCAGGTAACTCTGGCGAGAAACAACCTCCCTCAAGATGTGACTATCTTCGGCTCGTGGGCAACCAGTGGAACAAGACTCGACGCGACGATCATTGAAGCCATCGCGATCGCAGCCAACAACGCGTGGGAACGCGCCGAGGAAGAGTTCCGAGCCGCCGGGCATCAGACTCCACCGGAGACGACCAGTATCCACGACTTCGAAGTCGCGCCAGCCTCAGATCCCTTCGGCATAGCGCAGATATTTGAAATGTCGCAAGACCTTCAGAGTCACGCTGCATCTGTCGGAGACTCCACCCGGGAAGTTACCAATAGTGCGAAGACGGTAAAAGTCAAAGTAGGAAAGTTTGGAATTGTCGATCTCAAAATCGATCAGGAATGGGCGACGGGACAGTCGCCCGCAGTGCTCAGCCGCGAAGTAAACTACGCATTCGAACTCGCTCACGACGCCCTACGCCGAGTTGAGGAGTCAGCGCAACAGACCGAAGACGCGACGAGAGAGCTAATATCTCAAGTCCTCGGATACATCACCGCCACAACAAACGGCAACAATCCAGACGCGAAGGAGTAAATAGTATGGCACCCCCCAAGAATCTCTGGGTAGCAATCGGAGAACTAAAGGCCGCCGGTCCACTCTGGGACGAACACGCGAAAACCGTAGAAGGTATCGCAACGAAGGCTGACGAATTGGATTTCACTACCCTTGAATCTGGAATATTCTTTCCAATGTCGGGGCCGTACGACAAAGTTCGCAAGGGAATCTCAACCCGGTGCCGAGAAGGGCACGACGAGATGACAGCTATCGCGAGCACACTGATCCAGGCCGGCAAAACCTATGAAGCTGAGGAGCGCAACAACGAACACGCGATTCGCGGCTTGTACTAGGCGCCACAGATAGTCATAGTCTCTAGGGCACTCAGAGCTGACCACAACCATTCCCCAAATTCGAGGAGATACAAATGAATGATGCCGAAAAGGCGATCCAAGACTTTCTAGATAAACTGGAAGAGATCAGCCACAAAATTCCGGATATCGGCGTGGTGTTCACCGTCGCTGCAAACAGTTTTCTTGCACGCTTCATTCTGAACAATTCAGATGCGATCATCTCAGCCGGAAAATGGGCATTGGAGACCGCCCAGAAGCTACTCGACAAGATTCTCGAGTACCTCCGGGGATGCTGGGCGCCGGTCTACTTCATCAAAGCCTCCCACGGCTGGGGACATATCCAGATTAGCGCCAACAATCTGAATGCTGGCATCACCTCCCCAAAGCTTGCCCTCGGGTCATGGCAGGGATCAGCCGCGGACAACTACCGAGGTGCGACCGGAAAGCAGGCGCCCGCCGCAGCGCGGGTGGCGAGCATGTCGGGAAGTCTGCGGACCGCACTGTCTTCAGCTGGCGGGGCCGGAATCGCTTTCTACATCGGCGTGACGGCTGCAACGATAAGCTTTCTTGTTGAGTTGGGCGCAGAACTTGGCGCTGCGGAAACGGTGATTGGAGCGATACCTGCGGCCGCGGCAGCCGTGGCAAGTTCAGTGAAGGGAATCATTATACTCCTTGGGCTTGCGGCGGCTATAACCAACATGATTAATACTCAGTCATCAAACATTTCGAGCCTCAACGTCGAAGGTGACAGCGCAAACGGCTTCGAAGACGGTAAGTGGCCAAAAGCGACAACATCGGGCGATTTCAGCGATGCGACGGTGCTCGACGGCGATGCCGATTGGTCGGTGAAACCGGCGTGACTAGTTTCGATGACCCGAAGGAAGCAGAGGCCTCTTGAAGACTCCAGACAGCGAGCGTGGAGACCGTATTGAAACCGCTATCTACGCCATGGTGGGATTTCTATTCTGCCTCGGCCAGACGCTGATGCTCTTGTCTCAGAACCACAGCGATGAGCGCCGTTTCGTCTACATCGGTCTCCCACTTGCTGCCATCTTCGTCGCCATCATCGTGCTAGCGTGGTTCAAACACCCATTTCCACGCGTACCCATTCGCGTCATCTGCGGAGCTGCTGCCTGCCTCGCCGGGATCGCTGCGTGGGCTTTGATTGCGGCGGGCATGGTTGATTCGAAGTTATCGACTACCTATGTGGGATTGCCCATGTTGATGTTCGTTTTCGTCGTCGCTGGTACCATTCCTCGGTCCGCTCGGATCCGGAGGCACCGCAGCCCCGACGAATAGATTTCCTGGGCTGGTCGCGCCGATCTCACCGAAGTCATCAACCAGATTCGCGGCACTGCGCACTAATCTGAATCAAGTCAGTGCTGACACCCGGGCATTCTGACGAGTGCGTCATCACTATCGGCACTGTGTTCGGTACCGTCGAGTACCGAGTCAGCGATCGGTACCATCGACCTTGCGACACGGCCGTAAAGGTAGCGACCGCGCTATACCCTGGCGTCCCGACTAAGTAGAAGCCGACGTGACGCACCAGTGTACGAGAAACGGAGCAACACGATGAGCACCCAAGACAGCGATCGGGGAGACCGGGCTGCAACCATCACCTGCGCTGTCGTGGCATTTCTCTTCTGCCTCGGCCAGGCGCTCGTGCTCTGGTCCCAGAGCTACGGCAAAGAGCACGCCTTCGTATACATCGGCCTCTCGCTCGCGGCCACTCTTGTTGTCATCATCGCGCTCGCTTGTTTGAAACGGCCTTTGCCGCGTGGACTCATTCGCATTATCTGCGGAGTGGCCGCCGCCCTGGCTGGGATTGCTGCGGGCGTTTTGATTGCTGCAGGGGTGGTTGATGCACATTCATCCATTATCTACGTGGGACTTCCTATCTTGACGTTATTTTTCGTCGTCACCGGAACCATCCCCCGCTCCGCCCGAATCGGGAGGCGCCGCGGCTCCAACAAATAGATTGTGATTCAGTCGGCAGTCCCCCAGGACCAACCGTCTACGCCGACATTCGCAACGTCGAACACCGAATCGCAGACGATCGAGCGATCACGGCGTGCGCGCCAAAACAGCAGCCTGTTCAAACGGCTCGCGGCCAGTAAGGTCAGACCTTCGACGTCGGCGGCGGGCACGTCGTTGGAAGGTCGCCAACCTGCCTGTCGATGCCCGACGCTGCGATAACGTCCGTCGCACAAGACACCTATGAAAGGTATGGTCCTGAAAGGTATGGTCCGCCCCGTGAGCATCCCACCTTCACCTGGACCGCCTTACGGCGCCCATCCCAACGGCGCGCGGTACGCCTACCCCGAACCGCATGTACCGAACCCACGCCGACGACGAACCGGGTGGATCGTGGCAGCCGCACTCCTCGCCGTCATCGTCCTTGGCGGCGGAATCGCCCTGCTGGTCACCAACAAGACCACGCCCGGCAGCACCGACCCCACCAAGACAGCCACCGTCGCCAGCGACCAGTCCCCATGGCGCGGCAAACTCCCCAACCCCTGCGACACCATCCCCAACAGCGCAGTCAAAGCCGCCGGCCTCGACCCCGCTGCACGCCACGACGTCCAATCACACGTCAAAAGCATCCGAGGATGTATGTACTTTTCGCCGCAGCCTAAGGGACTTCAATACGACGCAACCTACACCTGGAGTCTCAACGTTTGGTTTTCCACATATCCGTATGACGAACAACTACACACCGACACAATTTACGACCTGCGCCCAACGACTCTTCACGGACAACCTGCCAGCTACTTCCAACAAGAAATAGAGAGAAATACCCCAGGGAACAAATGCGGAGTAATGGTCGGAACGACATTTGGGGTTGCATACTACTATGCGGGCGACGATACCAACCACCCCCTCACACCACTGCAAGTATGCGAAAAAGCTTGGAACGCGGCGAACACCATGCAACCCTTTGTACCTACCGATACTCAACCAAAATGAAGAACTCCTTTGAGTATCTTCACTGCGACGGGAGCCGTTGACTCCGGTCTCCAACGAGAACATCCCCGTGAAGGAAGATTGATCGCCCGTGACCATGCCACCCCCCACGCCGTACTCAGCGGCCAGTCCCAGACCTACCCGGGTTCCGCCCTACGGCTTCCCACAGTCAACTGGCGCCAGCGACAATCGCATTGTCCGCGTCGTTTGCTTCACCAGCTCGATCGTCGGACTGTTGCTAGCCACGGCATCTTCGATCGCGTTCATCGCCGTCGGCGGTATCCACTGGGCGACCGGGATCAACAGCGCACACACGACACCGTGGGTCGTCTTCCTCCCGCTTGTCTCCGCAGCCATCGGCTACGTGCTCACCGCAATCGCCTGCGCACCCCGCCTACTACCCAGAAGGACCCTGGCCATCGCCGCCCTGGCAGTGTCCGTCCTCCTCCTCGTCGGCGCAGTCGCATCGGTCTTCAGCGACGCAACAGCGATGTGGAATCCCTGGATGATCGTCACACCATTCGTGATCACAATGATCCCGGCACTCATCACCCTCGGCGCCGTTGGCGCACGGATAGCCCGTATCGGCACCGGACTCCTCGCACTGGTAGCCATCACCGTCGTCGCTGCTTCGGCCACAACGATCAACGGACGCAACTCCCCCAGCCTGCCGTCGAACTCGATTACGACGGCGACGGTGGCCAGCAAAGACTCACCATGGAAGGGGCAGCTTCCCGATCCGTGCTCCACGCTGTCGACACGAGACCTGATCCGCCTAGGCGGTAACGCCCAGCGCGACGCGGTATCCGAAGGTACGCCCGACGAACGTGTCTGTGCTTTCCTCGCTTTCCTCGGACGAGATAAGCCGACGTGGCTTGTCTACGTGACGTACTCCACGGCGAACCTCGATGAGCGGGTGCGCTCCGACCCCCGCGACCCAGAGCTACACGCCGCGACGATTCTCGGCCAGCGCGCGATTCGGTCGACGGCTAGCAAGAACCATCCCGAGGATTCCCAAACGTGCACCATCACCACGGGCACAGTGTTCGGCAGCGTCGAATATCGCCTCTCCCGAGGAGGGAATAGGCCGTGCGACAAGGCCACCGAAGTCGCTACCGTCCTCTACCCGCGCGTTCCCACGAAATGAGGCCGCGTTGTCGCATCGCGGAGAGCTAGTCCGACTTCCGTCCGCTCGCGACCCGGACCCGGCACTGGTAGGCCGTCGGCGAGACGATCGAGAGACGCCACCTATACGGTAAGTTCCCGGGAACTGGCCGTAGCGACGACCACGAGGGGAACTAACCGCACCGTGAGCACACCACCACCCGGCTACCCGCCGCCCGGAACACCCGTGCCACCACCCCCTGCCTACCAAGCCGGCGGCCACCCAACCAGCAACTACCCGACGAACCCATACCCGCCTGTACCGTCGGCAAGGCCCAGGAAGAAGCGCCGAGGCCTGGTCATCGGACTGAGCACCGCCGCACTGGTTGTGGTGATCGGACTCGCAGCCACCGTCATCACTATCACCACCGGACACTCCCCCTTCACCCCGTCTGATCCGACGCCGACACTCAAAGGCAGCGGTGACAACTCAGGTTGGGCCGGACACCTCCCCGATCCCTGTGTCGGCGTACCCGATGACGCTATCCGCGCCGCAGGCCTCGACCCGACAACCCGGAATCGCGGATGGAGGGACCTGAAAGGTGAGAATGAGGTAATAATCAGTTGTTACTATAGCTCTCCTCAACCCGTCGGAATCGAGTACAACGCCACATACACTTGGTCACTCAGTATCGACTTCCTTATAGACACCTATCAGGAATATTTCCAGAACTCATCGCGAGTGGACCAGCGGCGGACAAAGATCAATGGCCAGCCAGCCACATTCTTTCGGGTCGAGAACTGGGGGGCATCCCGAGGCCTACACGAATGCATGGTCGCTATCGGAACAGTGTTTGGAATCGCGATCTATACGATAAATGACGATACCAATGCAAAAATGACTCAGCAGCAAACATGCGATAAAACCGTCCTTGCAGCAACCCATTTTCAACCCTATATTTCAACCGCCCCGCTACAGAAGTGAGGATCGATCAGCCGGACGTTTTGTTCGGATTCCGGCGAATTCGCCATGCTGATCCACGTTCATCGCTTCCGAAGAGCCCGCACAGCGACGCGGAACCAGCACCGGGCAAGCCGTCGGCGAGACGATCGAGAGACGCGACCGATACGGTAAGTTTTCGGGAACTGGCCGTGACGACGACCACGAGGGGACTGACCGCACCGTGAGCACACCACCACCCGGCTACCCGCCGCCCGGACCACCCGTGCCACCGCTCCCTGCCTATCAGGCCGGCGGCCACCCGACCAGCAACTACCCGACGAACCCGTACCCGCCGATGCCACCGACACCGCCAAAGAAGAAGCGCCGAGGCCTGGTCATCGGACTGAGCACCGCCGCACTGGTTGTGGTGATCGGACTCGCAGCCACGGTAATCGCCATCACCACCGGACACTCACCCTTCACCCCCAGCGACCCAACACCCACCCTCGAAGGCGTCCGAGGCGAAGACTCCGGCTGGATGGGGCACCTGCCCGATCCCTGCGCTGGCGTCCCCGATGCCGCAATACGCGAAGCCGGCTTCAACCCTCAGAGCCGCAAGCGCGACCACGGCAAAGTCATGGTCTCCTGCTTCTACGACTCCCCGATACCTCCTGGTATCAACCATGACGTCACGTGGACATACTCATTGACCGTCAGCTTCCTCGTATACACCTTCCAGGAGCACCTGGATAATACCTCGCGTGTGGATAAGAGGGAGACCCGGGTACAAGGACAACGCGCCAACTTCTATCGCGTCGAGGGATGGTTCCCTCCGGATGGTGAGCATCAGTGTCTTCTTGTAGTCGGAACCGTGTTTGGAACGGTTTCCTACACCATCGCAGATGACCAGAATGTCCACCTCACACAGCAGCAAACCTGCGACAAAGTATTGGCGGCAGCAAACGCATTCCAGCCTTTTATTCCCACCACACCGCTACAGAAGTGAGGATCGATTAACCGGACGTTTTGTTCGGATTCCGGCAAATTCGCCATGCTGATCCACGTTCATCGCTTCCGAAGAGCCCGCACAGCGACGCGGAACCAGCACCGCGCAAGCCGTCGGCGAGACGATCGACAGGCGCCACCGATACGGTAAAGTTCTCCGGTACTGGCCGTGACGACGACCACGAGGGGAACTGAGCACACCGTGAGCACACCACCACCCGGCTACCCGCCGCCCGGGCCACCCGTGCCACCGCCCCCTGTCTATTCAGCTGGCGGCTACCCGACCAGCAACTACCCGGTAAACCCGTACCCACCGGTGCCGCCGACACAGCCCAAGAAGAAGCGCCGAGGCCTGGTCATCGGACTGAGCACCGCCGCGATCGTCGTCGTCATCGGCCTCGCCGCCGCCGTCATCGCCATCACCACCGGACACTCACCCTTCACCCCCAGCGACCCCACACCCACCCTCAAAGGCGTCCGCGGCGACGAATCCGGCTGGACCGGACACCTCCCCGACCCCTGCACCGGCATCCCCGACACCGCACTCCGCGCCGCCGGACTCGACCCCAGCAGCCGAGCAGTCGGCGAAGCCCACCCCAAAGCCAGCTACCAAGTCATGCTGACCTGCCTCTACAACTCACCGGTACCACCGGGCGGCGATGCGACCGAGACATGGGGGTTCGGCATTGACTACCTTGTGTACACCTACCAAGAACATCTCGACAACCAATCGAGAATTCACAAGAAAGACACTAAGTTAAATGGTCAGCCTGCCAGCATCTACCGTGTTGAAGGATGGGACGGCCCCGGAGATCCCCATACTTGCTCAATTTCCGTCGGCACAGTATTCGGCACAGCCTCATACACGGTATCGGAAAGCTCGCATTATCCACTGACCCAGGAACAGGCTTGCGACAAAGTGGAACAAGCAGCGCAACACGTTCAACCCTTCACCCCGACCGCACCCCTCAAGAAATAAGGAACATGCTATGAGTGAGCATAAGACTCTGGGCAATTTAGCTGACGATTTCCACAGTCTTTCGACGCGAGCAGGCAACGGCGAGATGACCTTCGATTCGGCAGCCGCCTCTAAAGCTGTTGTCGCATGTAATGAATACATTGCTAAAATGCGTGATCTAAGTCGCACGATTGCGAACCTTAAGTCGCTGGATGGATTTGGAGGATTCGGCACGTCAATCGAGGCCAAGGAATTCTACGACATTCAATCTAAGAAGTGGGCACAGCAAGCCAGCGACTGTGCAGACGTTGCAAAGTCCATGGCAGACGCTTTCGAGGCTGCAGCGAAGTGCATCGTTACGCAAGAACAAATCAACCAAAGCCATATCGCCGGTTCTGGTCCGCACTGATCTACACTCCGCGCTGATCTTCAGTACGCCCGAATCCTACCTTCTCCCGAATTAACAGGAGTTCTTTAGTGTCCAAGGAACATCCCCATAGCCTACGTGAGAGATTCTTTGGGCGCTATCGTCACGACCATCCGGACGAACGTTCGCAAAGAAACGCCGACCTCATCCAAGGCGGAAAGAATCCCACCACAACGGGAAGAAAAGGGAAGATTGACGCCGGCGGAAATGTTGGACAGGAGCCGCGAGGGCTTGATACCAAATACATCAAGGGCAGCGCAGCGCCGATCAAGAGTGATCTGATTTCGACGCGGGCAGATAGATGGAGCGCGGGAGAAGAGGCCTACACCCACTCGCAGGATCTCTTGAACTCAATCATGCAGATCATGGGAAACTCGTGGACCGGGGAGGCCGCGAACCAGATGCTCGCCTCAGTGGAGACATTCTCGCAAGTGGGCGAGCCCATGAAGAACAGTGCCATCAAAATGCAGAACCATCTGCATTCTACCGCGGACCGCTTCGGCAAGACGAAGGAAGCGATCGAGGCCGCGTCCAAAGGCGGCGAAAGCAAGTTTCAAAGGTTCGGCGATGTCGTCTTTGGGGATAGTTCGATCAGCGACGAGGTCAACGAAGCCGCCGAAGAGCAGCGGCGTCTCAACGAGATCGTCTCGAGCATGTTCAATCCGGCCGTCAACGACGTCAACAACCACAAAATCGAGGACTTGATGGTCCCCGAAGTGGTGGGCGGAATGCCCGGCGTCGGTGGCAGCGGTGGCGCGGGTGGGTCCGGCGGTGCGGGTGGTGGCGGGGGCACGGGTGGTGCCGGCGGTGCGGGCCCGTCACCGGCCGGGGTGAATGTGCCCAAGTCGCCGACCGGGAACACGCCGTCGCCGTCGAAGGGCAACCCGTCGTCGGGATCCCCCAACGCCAATACTCCCTCGGCACCCAATGGCTCTGGCAACGGAGACAAGAACGGCAACGCCAACAAGTCCGGCACCCCGGTCGTCCCCGGTACTCCGATCGACAAGAAGAAGATCAAGACGACACCGGCCGGACTCGGCGCCGGTGGCGCGGGCAGCGGAAAAGGCGGCGGTGGCGGAAAGGTCGGTGCCGGCGGGCTCGGCGCCGCGGCCAAATCCACCCGTCCGGCCGCGATGTCACCGCGCACCGGCCTGCAAGCAGCGATGCAGGCCGAGAAAGCCGCGGCCTCAAAGGGATCGGGCAACCCGATGATGGGCCGCGGGGCCAGTGCGTCGAAGAATGCCGACGGCAAAGAACACAAGGCCGCCGACTACCTGGTCACCAAGGAGAACACCGAAGAGATCATCGGCGAGCAGGCGCCCGTCGCTCCCCCGGTCATCAACGAATGAGCGTGTGGACACTGACCCCCACCGAGTTGGCGGTCCTGTGCGATGCCGATGGGTTCGATCGCTTGCCTTACCCACTGTTCGCGAACCTCGACGACGTTGATCCAGACGATCGAGACGCCGTCAACGACGCCGCGGAAGCACACCTCCTGACCACGATGACCGAGGCACGGGCTGCCGCCATCGACACCCTCAACCGCCCGTCGCACCGGATCAGCGTTGTCGCGTTCCCGCTCAACAACCGCAAGCGCGGGGTGCGGATCGCGTCCGGGTTCCGCGACGGCAATGCCGTCATCGCCTCCCAATCCACCGCCCCCGGCGACCCCTGGGCCCACCGCGGCGGCAGCGTCAGCATCACCAGTACCGACCTCGCCGGCTGGATCACCGCCCTCGTCTCCGCTCTACCGCCCAGAGAACCCGGGCGTCTCCCGCCGGTCCCCAACATGACGAGCACCGACGAACCAGACTCCGTGCTGATCAACGCCACGCCCGACCCGGTCGATCGCGCCAGACACATCCTCCTGACGGCCCCCACGGATCTACTCGGTGAATTCATCCTCGAAGAGCTCGACGTCCAGGACACCACCGTCCTCTCGCGAGCACGAGTCGCCATCGGTGACATCACCGGCGACGGTCGATACGCCGCCTATGGCCGAAAGACCAAGTCATCCACCCCCGTCACCGCAAAGCAACTCACCAGACTCCTCACGCAAGTCGTCAGCGATCTGAAGTACCACCGCAAGGTTTGACCCGGCGCCCGGTGATAGCCTGCTTTCGGTCCAGCGCCGCAATCCTGACAATCCAGACCTCGAATGGAGTCCCCGATGGCCCCGGATCCGACCACGGTCAACGTCTCGCACCTGCATGATCTCGCGACGAGTGCGCGGTCCGCGTCGAAGGCTATCGGCCAGGCGAAGCCGCTGAACGGCGGCCACGACCCAGAATCCGACGCCCGAGGGGCGCTGGTGGCCCGCAGCCTGGGTGACTCGGCGATCGCGCTTGACAAGGCAATCGAGTACCACGCACAGCGGATTGCGCACTTCGGCGACCTGGCCACCAAGTCAGCGAATGCCTACGAGCACACCGAGCGCAACAACCGCCACCGGATCGGGGGCTAGGGGTGGGTAGCTATGCACCCCGGGTGGTGGCGAAGTGGACGTTCGCCAGCGGCTATCAGACGATCGCGGAAATGAAACGGCGCGGCGAGAACTTCCGCGCCGCCGTTCGGTCATCGAGTGTCGAGTTCGATTCCAGCGGCTCCGATTGGGCCGGAAGCGCCGGGGACGCCGCCCGCAACCTGTCCCGGATGCACGCCGACGATGCACGCATCACGGCGAACGTCATCGAAGACATCGCCGACCAAGCGGGCCAGCTCTTCGATCAGCTGAAGCCCGAGGCGCAGGTGGTCAAAGAGGCGTTGGACGAGGTCGACCATTCGGAGTATCAGCTGCTGTGCAACGACGACGGCAAGGTCTATTCGAAGCTGTCGAATGAAGAATGGATCGAGAAGTGGGGACCGTCGGCCGTTTACAAGCTGCCGTTGAAGGAAGCCAAAGAGCACGACCTTACCTCCAAAATCACCGCTGCCCTTTCACGGATCGAGATCATCGACAAGACCGGGTTCGAGAAGCTCAATTCCAATATGGAGAAGCTGAGTCGGGCCGTTCAGGAGGGCGCCAACAAACTGCCGTCCGATAAGGATCTGGCCGAGATCATGCGCAAGTACCAGACCAAGGCCAGCAAGAAGTCCTACCTCTTCCCTCCCCCCTGGCTGCGGACGGCGCTGAAGGCGATCGGCATGGACAAAACACCGGAGATGCTCACCGAGGAAGAGATTGCCATCATACTTTCACTCAACCACGGGGATCCCGCGGCTTTCGCGGCTTCGGTGTACGACTTCTACAAGATCAAGGAACGCGCCGAAAACGAGGCATGGGCACAGTTCCCCCACGACGTGGATCCGCACAACAGGAAGAACCTCGTTGACAGCGGATACTCCGACGCTTTCCGTCACACTTACTGGAACGCCCTGATGACCAGGCGTTTCGGAGCGGACTTCGCCAAGGCGTACGGCACCGCGCACGAGGGCCTCGGCGGCAATGCTCCGGCCCGCGAGGCGATGGACCTGTACAACAACGAGGTCGGCCGCAAGATAGCGATGGAGAACCCCAACGCCTCGCCGGAGGAACTCGCCACGAAGGTGCGCGCGTCGATCAGCAACGGGGACAACATCGTCGTCGGACACGACCTCCAGATCCATCGCAGCACTGCGGACGGCGCCGCCCACGCTGACGGCAAGGGCACCGGGGTGCCCCGCACCACCGGCATCCCGATGCCGGCGAACTAGCGGAGCAATCGTGAAGCCCAAACGCACCCGAGTGTTCGCCGCGCTACCTATCGCGCTCGCCTTGCTCGTCGCCGTTTCTTCCTGTCACCTGGCCGGCCGGAAATCGGCGCCCACCGCGGTGAAGCCCTGCACGGGGAGCTTCCGCTATGCCGACGGACCGACGCCCCTCGGATCAAACGAGGCCTTTCTACAAGCGCTGCAGAGAGCGGCGCTGGCTGGACGCCCCACCACACTAGAGCAGATCACCGACGCCGCCGGCTGGCCCCGCGAAGCGGCCGCCGACTGGCCCAGTCCCAGGTACACCCACGTTGTGGTCTACAGCGCGCGAGCGGGGTTCACCAAGGCGGACCTCGACGAGATGACCTACTCCGATCAGCACAGCCCGCCGCCGCCGTGTTGGCACGGATTCGACTTCCGCTCACCGCCCGATCCGGCGGGAAACCACGGCGGAACCTACATCTTCCAAGACAGCCTCACTCCCGTGCAGAGCGTCCCGTGGACCGGGTCGCACCCGATCCTGTACTCGACCGAGCGCAAAGCACGGATCACGTGGGAGCAGAAGCTGATTCCCTACCGCGCCGGACCTGACGGGATACCGCTGCTGCTGGCCGAACCGGAATGGAGTGTGCCGTACCGATGACCACTGGGACCACTGCTCGCACGCTGGCACTGCTCGCCTGCGCCACCACCACCGCGCTGTCCCTCACCGCGTGCATTCCGATGCCGAACTCGAAGAAGTCGTGCGACGTGACGTTCCCAGTCGACTCCCCCGAGCGTCTCGGCTCGGGCCCCGCCTTCGTCACCGCGGCCGCTCGACGAGCCGCCGACAAGTCACGGCTGACCTCGGTCGACGAGATTGCCGCCGACGCCCATTGGCGACGCGACTTCGATCAGATGATCGTCCTCGCGGCCAACACCGCGAGGCGCGCCCAGAACATCATGGAAATCTCCTATCCCGAGCAGAACATCTGTTTCACCGGCACCCCCTCCGTCGGCGGACCCGACGGAGTCGCCTACCTGTTCCTGCGCGACGGCCAACCGATCCAATACGTCGGACTGACCGACAAGGGACCGATCGAAGACCTCCGGAACGACCAAGGATTCGACGGCCCGATCGCCAGGGGGCAGGCGCTCATCCCGCTGAACGGCACACTCGTCGCCCTCGACAAGCGCCCGCCGCCCCGCTGAACTACTGCTCGGGCGACGACGGCCCGGCGATCTCTGCCGACTTCTCGTTGAACGCGGTGATGACGTCACCGACCTGACCGAAAGCCTTCGCAACGGCCGCAGACGCGGTAGCGACGATCTGGGCACCCAACTCGGCGCCCGTCTGCTCCATCGCGGCGTCGTCGAGCCACAACCCGGTCAGCTCACCCTTGCCGTTCACGTCGACGGTCACATAGCCGTCTTCGGACGACTCCCGGATGCTGATGGCACCCATCTCTTCCGCGGCGGTCTGGATGCGATCCAGCGCAGCGGTCGCGGCCTGCTGCAAATCGTCGAAAGTGATGGCGCGCTCCGGCGGCAGTGGCGGCGAATCCGGCAGCGGTACCGCCGCGGGAAACCCGTTCTCGTTCACCGGCCACGGCGGCGGCGTCGCATTCTTCTCGTTCATACCCGCCTCAACCACGTCTCTGGCGGCTCGTCGTCGGACTCGTCCTCGGCGGCCCGCACGTCGTCGGCGGTCGGCAGACCCATGTAGGAGAGCGTCGCGGAGTCGACGCCGGCCGCCACCAACTGCTCCCGACGGCGCAACCCGGCGGTCAACGCGGCCTGCCGGCACAGCCCGACGATTCGTTTCGCCAACACGGCAGCCGGCTGATCCATCTCCGACGCCTCGATGGTGATCGCCCGCGGCAGTCCCTGTTCGGTGGTCTCGACGACGATCGATCCCGACCGCGTCGCGGCCCGCCCCACCGTCGGCACCATCCACTCCTGCGGTGGCGGCGTCTCGTTCTCCGCGTCCATATCCTCCCCACCCTGATCTGGCATATCCGGCGTTACCCACCGGTCACGCGGACCAGCATAGGTTAGGCTGACGCACCGTGAACCAACCCCCCGTGACGCCAGGACCTTCCGGACCCCCGTTCGGCCCGCCGAGCGGGCCATCCGGGCCGCCCTTCGGACCTCCGAGCACCCCTCCGCCCGGATTCCCGGGCGGTGCCCCGACCGGTCCTCCCCCCGGGTTTCCGGGCGCGCCGCCTTCGCCGCCCGCGGGGCCGCGCAAGTCACGCAAGGGACTCATCATCGGACTCTGCGTCGGCGCCGTCGTCCTGGTGGTCGGCGCCATCGCGGCGGTCGCCCTGATCTTCTTCCGCGGCGACGGGTCGACCATCCCGGCGTTCGCCGTCGGCGACTGCGCGTCGGGCCTGCCCGACGACGCGGTGAAGGCCCCGTGCGACTCCCCCAACGCCACCTACCGCGTCATCAACGTCGTCAAGACCAAAGCGGAATGCGGGAAAGAGGACGGCAAGTTCGCTCTCTCCGACGAGCGCGTCTACTGCGCCGACGCCAACATGCTCGTCGGTCACTGCTACGACGACTCCACCAAGTGGCTGCTGCCCTCGCCGGACTGCGCGGGATACGCGTTCCGGGTCATCACGATCATCCCCGGCGACCACACCGACGACTGTGCTTCCGTCCCCGGAGCCAACAACTGGATCCGCAGCAGGGGCGCACCCTTCACCACCTACTGCGGCTGGCGCAAGCCCGTGAGCTGATACCGCTCGAGAGCTGACACCGCGCGGGCTACGGCTGCTGCGGCGGCATGGGCGGCAGCGTCATCTGGCTGTCGATGCCCGGTTGCGGCATGGGCTGCTGCTCAGGACCCCCCTGCGGCATCCCGTAGCCGCCCTGCTGCATAGCGTGGGCGGGCATCTGGCCCCACGTGTTCTGCGCGGCCGGCTGTCCGAAGGAATCGGCGACCGTGGCGGCCAGCTCCAGGAATGCCGTGCGCGTACGCGAGTTCAGCGAATCCAGGTCGATGTGACTGCCGACGGCGAGATGCTCGTCGTAGGGAATGATCTGCACCGCGCGGACCTTGCCCAGGAAGTGCTGGGTCAGCATGTCCAGGTCCACCAGCGCACCGCCGGGCTTCGACGCGGAGATGACGACGACGGCCTGGCGCACCAGGTGCTGGTAGCCGTGCAGACTGAGCCAGTCCAGCGTCGCCGTCGCGCTCTCGGCCCCGTCGATCGCCGGTGAGCTGATGATGATGAGCGAGTCCGCGACATCCAGCACGCCGCCCATCGCCGAGTGCATGAGTCCGGTACCGCAGTCGGTGAGAATGATGTTGTAGTGCCGCTGCAAGATGTCGATGACCTTGCGGTACTCGTCCTCGCTGAACGATTCCGAGATCACCGGATCGCGCTCCGATGCGAGCACCTCCAGGCGCGACACCGCCTGCGACGTGTGCATCCGGATGTCCGAATAGGTCTCGGTCCGCTCGGCACTGAGCAGCGTGCGCACCGTCGAATTGGTCTGGCGCGGGATGCGGCTGGCCAAGGTGCCCAAGTCGGGATTGGCGTCGACGGCGATCACGCGGTCACCACGCAGGGACGCGAAGGCCGAGCCGATGCCGACGGTCGTCGTCGTCTTGCCGACACCGCCCTTGAGGGAGAGCACGGCCAGGTTGAACTGCCCGCTGATCGGTGCGCGAACGCGTTGCACCAAGGCGTTGACCTGCTGCTGGCTCTTGCTCTCGCCGAGCTTGATCAAGCCGCCGGACGCCGCGTTGACGGCTTTGCGCCATCCCTGCTGGGCGAGTTTCCGCTGCTGCGGCTCGTGTAGGCCCAGGTGCGACTGCGGACCCTGCTGCTGCATGGCGTGCGCCACCTGCGGCGGCACCGCGGCCATCGGAACCTGTTGGCCGTAGTAGGCCTGCGGCGGCATCTGCTCGGAGTATCCCGGGCCCTGCGGAGGCATCGGGATCGGGCCCTGCGGCATCGGCATGCCAGCCATCGGCATCTGCTGCATCGGGCCGCCTTGCGGCATCGGCCCCTGCGGCGGCAATCCGGGAGCGGGCTGGAAGCCCTGCGGCGGCATCTGCTGTACCGGCGCGTTCGGCGGCGCCTCCTGCAGCGGCCCGGGCTGCGGCGATCCCTGCGGCACCGGTCCCGGCGCCGGCGGCCCAGGGACGATCGGCTGCGGCGCGGCCGGCTCCGGCGGGCGCTGTTGGGCCGGGACTACCGCTCGATCCTCGTCGGCTTCGGCCGACTCAAGGGGGCCGACGTGGGAGTTCTCACCGAGCACTGCGCCGTCCAGTTCGAGCATCGGCACGGGCGGCGGAGGGGGTGGCGCGGTAGTGGGGGTACCCCCACCCGACTGCAGCCAGGGCGGGTCCACAAAAGCATCGTCGGCGTACTCGTCAGCCATGAAAAACGTAGCCCCCAGAAAGTTTCGGAAACAGCGCCGATCATCGTACCCGCACTGAACGGGCCGCACCGACCTGACCACTGGTAGCGTTCACCGCGTTAGCGGCACTCCCCGGGTGTCGCGGAGGTATCCACCTGGGAGGACTCATGGCCGACGAACAGCAGGCCGCGGCGGAATCGTCTGCCGCCCTGCCGAGCTGGGTGCCCCTCGGCGACGACCAACCGAATGACGACGCGGTGGTGCCGTCGGCCTCGATCACCCCGCAGGCATCACCCTCGGCACCGCAGGTCACCCCGTCCGTGCCGCCGCCACCCCCGGTCCGTCAAGCGGTACCGCCGCCGCAGCAGTACGTCCAACCTGCTCCCCCGATGCCGCGGCCACCGATGCCGCCGATGCCGCAGCAGATGCCTCCGGGGCAGTACGCACCCGGTCCGCCACCCGTGCAGCACCGCCCGCCGGCCCTTCGTCCGCAGGTTCCGGGCGTCGACAATCTGGCGTCGATGACGCGCACGAGCATGCGACAGAGGTGGCGGGGACTGCCCGGTTTCGGTCGACGCGGCGTCGGGCAGACCAGCATCCACGAACAGCTGCTCGCCCGCGTCAACCAGCCGATTCGCGGCGACTACCGCATCGCCGTCCTCTCGTTGAAGGGCGGCGTGGGCAAGACGACGACGACCATCGGCCTGGGCGCCACCTTCGCCACGCTGCGCGGCGACCGCGTGATCGCCGTCGACGCCAATCCCGACCTCGGCACGCTGGCACAGCGCGTCCCGTTGCAGACGAACTCGACCGTCCGCGACCTGATCGCCGACACGACGATCCAGCGCTACTCCGACGTCCGCGCCCACACGTCGCAGGCACCCAACCGGCTCGAAGTGCTCGCCTCCGAGCGCGATCCCGCTCAGGCCGAATCGTTCAGCGAGGACGAGTACCGCCAGGTGATGGCGATTCTGCAGCGCTACTACAACATCATTCTGACCGACTGCGGGACCGGCCTGAGCCACTCGGCGATGCGCGGGGTCCTCGACCTGGCCCACTCGATCATCCTGGTCACCTCCCCCGCGCTCGACGGCGCGCGCAGTGCCGACGCGACCCTCGACTGGCTCCAGGCCCACGGATACGGCCACCTCGTGTCCAACGCGGTGCTGGTGATCAGCAGTTCGCGCGCCGGCTCGTCGCGGATCGACGCCGACCAGCTCGCACAGCACTTCCTCACCAAATGCCGGGCCGTGCACGAACTCCCGTACGACGAGCATCTTGCCGAGGGGTCCATCGTCGACCTCGATCAGGTCAGCCGTGCGGCGCGCGAGGCGCTCACCGAACTCAGCGCCACCATCGCCGACGATATGGGCCGCATCAATTGACCAGTGCGTGGGACCAGCTCTCCAATACCGCGCGCCTATGGATGCTCTACGTTTTGATGTGGTTCTTCGCTGCGTTTTGGCTGTGGCACGGTAGCCGGGCAGTGCTCGACGGGCGGTGGCTGTATGCGCTCTTCTACCTCCCTGGGGCCATCGCCTGGCTCGCTGCCTGGTTCCCCATCGGTGAGGTGCACCGCCATCGTCGTCCCGAGTACCGTCCCGATCCGAGGTCGATCCGGGTGACCAACGACGGCATCGTCTTCAGACAGTCGACGGCAGTGCGGCTCTTGACCGTCGTTGCGATTGTCTGCACCGTCATCGCCGGTGCCACATTCGCACTCGGCACCTGGACCGGCCGCCTGTCGTTTCCCATGCCGTCCGAGTCGCAACGGCTCGGCTTTCCCGTAGTCGGAGCGGCGTTGGCCGTCTGGTACGTGGTTGTTGGAACCTGGTTCCTGTTCGGCTGGGCACGGTTCCCCGAGGTGAGGTGTTCGCCGACGACAGTCACCTCTCGCCGGTTCCTCGTCTCCCAGCAACTCTCGTGGGACGAGATCACCGACGTGGAGGCCGTCGCCGACGGCCGAAACGCCGGTATCCACCTCGCGACGCGCGGCATCGACTTCGTTCCCTGTCACCGCTTCGCGCCGGTGAAGTTCGGGACGGAATCGGGGCCGGTCATCTGCCCGGCCGACCTCCTCGCCGTCGGCACCTACCGTCTGCTGGATTTCCTCGAGTTCTACCGGGCAAACTCCGACGCCCGAGCCGAATTGGCCGACGAGCGCGCTGTTCGTCGGGTTCTGGCCGCTTTCTGCGACTGAGCCCGCAACCCTACTGATTGGTCTGATGTCGGCATCGCCTCGTATCCTTTCCTAGGTGCGCACATCGCAGCACAAGGCAGACCTACGGGGGCAGTACTGATGGCGTTCGAACCGGGCGAGGTGTTCGCGGGCTATCGGATCATCGATGTCCTCGGGACCGGCGGGATGGGCACGGTGTACCGCGTCTCGCATCCGCGCTTGGAGCGCGAGGAGGCGCTGAAGACGGTCCGGGCCCAGACCGGCATGGACAACGCCGACGAACGCTTCCGACGCGAGGCCCGCGCCGCGGCCAATCTGCATCATCCCGGCATCGTCACCATCCACGAGTTCGGCGTGACCGACGGTGTGCCCTGGTACACGATGGACTATCTGGCCGGCGAGGATCTGGCCGCGACCGCCGGCCAGTTGCCGGCCCCGACGGTCGCCCAGACCATCAGCCAAGTCGCTGCCGCACTGGACTATGCCCACGCGCGCAGCGTGATCCACCGCGACGTGAAGCCGGCGAACATCATTCTCACCCGCGCCCCGTCCGGCCATCTCGACCGTGCCATCCTCGTCGACTTCGGCATCGTCAAGGACACCGCGACCAACCCGGTGAACCTCACCCAGCCGTTCGCTCCCTTGGGCTCCCCGCCCTACATGGCGCCGGAGATCATCCGCGGTGAACCGGCCTCGCCCGCCTCGGACCAGTATTCGCTGGCCGTCACCGCCTTCCAGGCTCTGACCGGCCACACGCCGTACACCGGGTCGACCGGTGAACTCCTCGCCGCGCACACCACCGCGCCGCCGCCCGCCATCTCGCGCCACCGGCCCGACCTCGCCGCGGCCGATCACGTTCTCACCCGAGCACTCGCCAAGAACCCCGCCGAGCGCTACCCCACCTGCACCGACTTCGCTACGGCGCTCGGTGCCGCAATCTCCACCCCGTCTCAGCAGACGCTGATCCCCGGGGCGATGACCACGCCGATACCGCCCGCCGTGAGCAGGCCGCCGCAGCCCAACCTGTTCCCCACCCCCGCCGCGCACACCCCCTACCCCGGCACCGCCATCAACGGCCCGTTCCCCGGTGGTGTCACCAGCCCGACATTCGTGACCGTCAAGCCGAAGCGGAAGCGGAAGAAGTACCTCATTGCCGCCGTCGTCGCCATCCTGCTGGCCGCAGGCGGGACGGTCGGCGGAATTGTCGCGACCCGCGACCACCACCCGATCCAGAACGAGGCCTGGCACATCCCCAATCCGCCCGGGGTGCAAAAGGGTTCGTGGACCTCGATCTCCACCGCGGCGAACTACGGGCTCAACGCGAAAGGCATCACCGCCTGCGGCATTGCTGCCGGAAAGGTCTATTGCTGGGGAACCGACGACTCCCGCTATCAGCTGGGCACCGGAAAGCAGAACGGGCCAACCACCCAGCACCTCGTCGCGGGGCAGAAGAGCGACAGCAATGTCTCGGACATCTCGGTGGGTAGCGACTATTCCTGCGCGATCGGCGGGCCGAAGCGCAAGGTCTCCTGCTGGGGCACCGGCCCGCTCAACGTCTCCGACGACAAGAAGGACACCGAAGGCCCCGTCACCGACGCCATCAGCATCAGCACCTCGCCCTACCGGGCGTGCGCCGTCGTCGCCGATGGCACCGTGAAGTGCTGGGGAGCCACCGGCGCCCTCATCCCGCCATTCGACAAGAGCAAACCCGGTTCGGATCGCGCCACGGCGATGAATATCTTTCCGCCCTCGACAGCAGTCCTGACCACGCTCATGTCGACCTGCGTCATCTCCACCGGACCGGCCAACGTCACCTGTCAGGCACAGACGGCTACCGGTGCCCCGATCGAGAAGCCGTCCGATTTCCCCGCGTACGCGGCCACCATCGCCGGGCCGTCGGGGGTCGTCGCTCTGGCCGCTACCGGGTTCGGCAAGACCTGGTGCGCCGTTACCAAGACCTCGGTCTACTGCTGGGGACAGGGCCTCTACGGAATGGTCGGCAACGGCCAAAACGACGTCGGCCCCTTCAGCCCGACCCGGGTCGACGTCCTGACCGACCCCACATCGGTCTCGGGCGGCGACGACTACTTCTGCGCTGCCGCCCACGGTCTCGCCTACTGCTGGGGCAACGACGTGCTCAAGACCGGCCGACTCGGTCTGCCGGCTGGCGAATACTACGTTCCCACGCAGGTCCCGGGGCTTTCCAGAGTCACCCAGGTGGCGGCGGGCGTCACGTTCACCTGCGCCATCGCCGATGGCGAACGTTACTGTTGGGGACAGCCACCGAAGGCCGCGTGATCGCCGACGCCGCTGCGGGCTAGGTCGCTACGGCTGACACGTCGGGCACCAGAACAGGTTCCGGCCCTCCATGACCGCATGGGCGACGGGGGTGCCGCAGATCCGGCACGGTTCACCGGCGCGGCGATAGACATAGGTGCGCGGACGGTCGGGCCGGTACGACGGGGCGCCGTGATCGTCGTCGGGGCGCATCACATGCATCTGGCCCCGGCGCACGCCCACCGGCATGAGGAGCAGCAGGTCGGTCCAGAGTGCGTCGAACTCCTCGTCGGAGATCGATGTCCCGGGACGGTACGGGTTGATACCCGCGCGGTACAACACCTCGGCGCGGTAGACGTTGCCGACGCCGGCGATGACCTTCTGATCCATCAACAACGCGCCGACGGGTCGTTTGGAGCGCTGGATCGCCGCTTTCGCGCGACTCGGGTCGGCGTCGGCACGCAGCGGATCGGGCCCGAGGCGGGCGATCAGATCGTCGAGGTCCGCGGGCGTGTACAGCTCACACGCGTTGGGACCGCGCAGGTCGACGGCAGCATCGGGCCCGACGATCCGCAGCCGCACCTGTCCGACGGGCGGCCCGGGCGGAACCGGCAGGTCGCGGAAGGCGCCGTAGATACCCAGATGGATGTGGACCAGCTGCCGTGCTCCCGCGCGCGGCGTCGAATCCGGCGATCGGTATTCCTGGACGAGGTGCTTGCCCCACGCCTGCGCGCGGTGAAAGGTCCAGCCGTCCAGGGCGGCCGCCTCGTCGGCGAAACGCCCCTGCGGGCTGCTCAGCGCGACCGGATGCCCGCCGAACAGTCGTTGCTGACGTCGGGCGAGTCGGTGAAGGGTATGTCCCTCAGGCACCGGGCACGGCGGGGGCGATGCCGGTGCGCTCGTACTCGGCGAGGATGTCGATGCGACGCTGGTGCCGCGGCTCCTCCGACCACTTCGCCGCCAAGAAGGCGTCGACGATGGCCAGCGCCTCTTCCTCGGTGTGCATGCGGCCGCCGATACCGATGAGCTGCGCGTTGTTGTGCTGGCGGGCCAGTTCGGCGGTTTCGGTGCTCCACGCCAGGGCGCAGCGCGCACCGGGCACCTTGTTCGCGGCGATCTGCTCGCCGTTGCCGCTGCCGCCGAGGACGATGCCCAGGCTGCCCGGGTCGGCGACGGTCTTCGTCGCGGCGTCGATGCAGAACGCCGGATAGTCGTCGAGCGCGTCGTACTCGTGCGCGCCGCAGTCGACCACTTCGTGGCCGGCGGACCGCAGGTGCTCGGCGATTCGGTTCTTCAATTCGAAGCCGGCATGGTCGGCCCCCAGGTAGACGCGCATGGCGCCACTATAGTTTGGAGTCGTGGCGCAACCAGAAACGACCCCCGGCATGACTTCACCGATCCCTTCGGTCCCGGGGATCCCCGCCGGACCGGCCCCGGAGCCGCTGCAGCTACCGCCCGACGCGCATTGGCTGCCTCCGGCCCGCTTCGCCGGCAGCCCGCAGCGGCATCCGTGGGAGATCCCGATGCTAGTGGCCGTCATCGCCATCACGGTGCTGGTCTACGGGGGCTTCATGGTCGCCGTCGCGACGACCAGCGTGAGCGCGAAACTCCTCACCGTCCTGCTGTTGCCGATCATCTACGCCGTCGGTCGTGGCATGAACTACGCGAAGCCCCGCGTCAACGGCGTCCAGTTGACGCCGACGCAGTTCCCCGAGGTGTACCAGATGGTCGTCGACGCGGCGGCCCGCTACGGGCTGGAATACGTTCCCGACGCCTATCTGATCAACGGCAACGGGACGATGAACGCCTTCGCGTCGGGCCACGGCTACCGCCGCTTCGTCGTCGTCACCAGCGACCTGTTCGAAGTCGGCGGACAGGCCCGAAGTCCCGAGGCGCTGCGCTTCGTCATCGGCCACGAGGTGGGCCATATCGCCGCCGGTCACGTCTCCTATTGGCGCCAACTGGCGTCGAGCATCGGGATGTCGATCCCGATCATCGGCACCACCCTCTCGCGTGCGCAGGAGTACACCGCCGACAACTACGGCTACTACACGCGACCAGACGGCTCACCCGGTGTGATCGGCGCTCTCTCGTCGGGCAAGTACCTGCTCTCCGCAGTCGACTTCGATCAGTTCGCCGACCGCGCCACCCAGGAACGCGGCTTCTTCGTCTGGCTGATCAACGCGCTCTCGACCCACCCCGTGCTGACCTGGCGGGCCGCGGCGCTGCGCGACCGCACCCGTGCCGGCGCCATCCTGTTCCGACCGGTCGAGGCCAAGCGCGACGCCGGCTCGGGCAACGCGATGACCCTCATCCCCCAGCCGGCGCACCCCGCGGCCGTCCCCGAGGGCTATCTGCCCAACGGGATGATCTCGCAGACGCGCCCGTAGCCGACGCGCCGAGCCGAGTGCTCGGCCCTCTCAGTCGAACTGCGGCTCTTCGGTGCGCGTGCGCTTGAGTTCGAAGAAGTGCGGATTCGACGCGACGGCGACGACCCCGTCCCACAGGGTGCCGGCGTCCTCGCCGCGCGGGATCCGCGAAAGCACGGGACCGAAGAACGCGGTGCCGTTGACGTGAATGGTCGGAGTACCGACGTCGTCGCCGACCTTGTCCATGCCCTCGTGGTGACTGGTGCGGATCGCCTCGTCGAAGTCGGTCGAATCGGCGGCCTGCGCGAGTTCCGCGGGCAGGCCGACGTCGGCGAGGGCGCCGCGGATCACCGAGTCGAAGTCCTTGTCGCCCTCGTTGTGGATGCGGGTGCCCATCGCCGCGTAGAGCGGCGCAAGCACCTCGTCACCGCGTTGGGCAGCGGCGGCGGCCAGCACCCGCACCGGCTTCCAGGCATCCTTGAGCAGCTCGCGGTAGGAGTCGGGGATGTCGCGACCCTCGTTGAGCACGGCCAGGCTCATGATGTGGAAGTTGACGTCGATGGGCCGCACCTTCTCCGCCTCCAAGATCCAGCGGGAGGTGATCCAGCACCACGGGCACAACGGGTCGAACCAGAAATCAACACGATTGGTCATGGTTACGTTGTACTCCACCGCGGGCGGACGCGAGCCTACGAGGCCTCCACGTGCCGTTCGAGGTATTCGACGAGGGCGCGACGAATGATCTCGGCGGGTTTGACGCGTTCCTCGGCCGCCTGCGCGTCCAGCGCGTCGCGGATGTCCTGGGGTAGACGGACCGAAGTCGTAGGCGTGTTTCCACCAGCCTCACGACGCCCCGCGGGCCGCCCTTCCTTGAGCTTCACGAATGCTCCCGGACCCACGACGGGTTCACCCACCGGACGCCACTCCCCTGCTTGAAACGCGTCCGACATGGCTTGATACTCGTCATCGGATCGTCGGGCCATTGCTTTGCCTCCACTGCCGCCTTGAGTTCCATTTCATCACTTTCGCTGCTTCCCGGCCAGGTCGCCGGGACCGACGAAGCTCCCTATCCCTGCCGTTCGCACAGTTCCAGTCGTGAGGTACATGGCGTGAAACACCACGATCGTCTCGCCGTCGTCATCGAGCTCACCCAGCACCTCCACGAGTGGTTCGTTCTCGTCGGCGCGCCCCACAAACAGCGACGCGTCGGTGGCGACCTGTGCCTCGAAGTCCCCGACGACGAGAAACGGATACTCGACCACGCAACGAATCTCGGCATCGGTGATTCCGTGCTGCCGCGCGATCGGGTGAATCTCGATTCACCCGATCGCAACGTACCTAGCTCTCGCATTAAATGCACTGCATTTACCCATGCTTGCCGACTCCGACGGACGGCATCGACCACCGGTACGTGAACCGTAATGATGCTCGGGCCGGCCGAGTCCCTGCTCCGCGAGTTATCCACAGGCCGAAACCCATGCGCAGGCACCGACGTCGTTACGCTGTAGCTCGTGACTGAGCCGAACCTGACGCGCGACCAAGCAGCTGCCCGCCGAGACGTCCTGACCGACGTGGCCTACCGGATCGATCTGGACCTGACCGACGGCAACGGCAAGCCCGGCGAGACGACCTTCCGATCGACGACGACGATCACCTTCGGCGCACGCCCCGGATCGGAGACCTTCGTCGATCTCGTTGCCCCGCAACTGATCTCCGCGACACTCAACGGAGCGGCGCTCCCCGTCGACGGTTACGACGAAGAGGTCGGCCTCGCGCTGAGCGGTTTGGCCGAGCACAACGAGCTCGTCGTCGTCGCCGATTGTGCGTACTCGAACACCGGTGAGGGCCTGCACCGCTTCGTCGACCCGACCGACGGCGCGGTGTACCTGTACTCGCAGTTCGAGACCGCCGACGCCAAGCGGATGTTCGCCTGCTTCGACCAGCCCGACGTCAAAGCCGTCTTCGACGTCACCGTGAAAGCACCGGCCGATTGGCAGGTCGTGTCCAACGGCGCCACCGCTTCGACGACCGCCGACGACGACGGCAGCGCGACGCATGTCTTCGCGACCACTCCCCTGCTCAGCACCTACCTCGTCGCCCTGATCGCCGGACCGTATTCGCATTGGGCCGACGCCTACTCCGACGAGCACGGCACCATCGACCTGCGACTGTTCTGCCGCGCGTCACTCGCCGAGCACATGGACGCCGACCGCCTGTTCACCGAGACCAAGCAGGGCTTCGACTTCTACCACCGCAACTTCGGCGTCCCCTACGCCTTCGGCAAGTACGACCAGCTCTTCGTGCCCGAGTTCAACGCCGGCGCGATGGAGAACGCGGGCGCGGTGACCTTCCTGGAGGACTACGTCTTCCGCTCGCGGGTCACCAACTACCTCTACGAGCGCCGCGCCGAGACGGTGCTGCACGAAATGGCGCACATGTGGTTCGGCGATCTGGTGACCATGCGCTGGTGGGACGATCTGTGGCTCAACGAGTCCTTCGCCACCTTCGCCTCCGTGCTGTGCCAGGCGGATGCGACGCAGTACAAGAACGCCTGGACCACTTTCGCCAACGTCGAGAAGTCGTGGGCCTACCGCCAAGACCAGCTGCCCTCGACGCACCCGGTCGCCGCCGACATCCCCGACATCGCCGCCGTCGAGGTCAACTTCGACGGCATCACCTACGCCAAGGGCGCCTCGGTGCTCAAGCAGCTGGTGGCCTACGTCGGCCTCGAACCCTTCCTGGCCGGGCTGCGCGACTACTTCGCGGCCCACAAGTTCGGCAACGCCACCTTCGACGACCTGCTGGCCGCGCTGGAGCGCTCGTCGGGACGCGATCTGTCCGATTGGGGCGCGCAGTGGCTCAAGACCACCGGCATCAACGTCATGCGCCCCGATTTCGAGATCGGCGGGGACAAGACCTTCACCCGCTTCACGATCGTCCAGGAGGGCGCCGCGCCGGGCGCCGGTGAGACGCGTGTGCACCGGATGAAAGTGGGCGTCTACGCCACCGACGACGACGGCAAGCTGGTGCGCACCAGCGTCGTCGAGCTCGACGTCGACGGCGAGCGGACCGACGTCCCCGACCTCGTCGGCACCGCGGCGGGCGAACTCGTGCTGCTCAACGACGACGACCTCACCTACGCCTCGGTCCGCCTCGACCCGGCGTCGCTGATGGTGGCCACGGAGCGGATCGCCGACATCGCCGACCCGATGCCCCGCACCCTGATCTGGTCGGCCGCCTGGGAGATGACCCGGCAGGCGGAGATGACCGCGCGCGGCTTCGTCGACCTGGTGTCGCGCGGGATCGCCGCGGAAACCGAGATCGGCGTCGTCCAGCGCGTCCTGCTGCAGGCGACGACCGCACTGGACTCCTACGCCGACCCGCAGTGGGCGGCGTCGACGGGGTGGCCCGCCTTCGCCGCACGTCTGCTGGAGCTGGCCCGCGGCGCCGAGGCGGGTTCCGACCACCAACTCGCCTTCGTCAACACCCTGCTCACCGGCGTCACTTTCGACGACCAGCACGCGGTTCTGCGCGGTCTGCTCGACGGGGACGACCCCGCGTCGCACGGACTCGCCGGACTGTCGGTCGACACCGATCTGCGGTGGCGCATCGTGAAGGCCCTCGCCGCGGCCGGCGTCGTCGACGTCGCCGAGATCGACGCCGAACTGCAGCGCGATCCGACCGCCGCAGGCAACCGCAACGCCGAGGCGGCGAAGGCCGCGCGACCAACCGTCGAAGCCAAGGCTGCCGCGTGGGAGGCCGCGATGGGCGACGACTCGTTGGCCAACATCACCGTCCGGTCGATCACCGAAGGTTTCGTCCGACCAGGTCAGGGCGCACTGCTCGCGCCGTATGCCGAGAAGTATTTCGCGACCGTCGCCGACGTCTGGGCGCGACGTTCGAGCGAAGTGGCCCAAACGGTCGTCATCGGCCTCTACCCTGGCTGGGACATCAGCGACGATGGGCTCGCCAAGGCGGACGCCTTCCTCGGCGCCGACCACCCGCCCGCGCTGCGGCGACTGGTCCTCGAGGGTCGTGACAGTGTCGCCCGGGCCTTGCGGGCCCAGCAGTTCGACCGCACCGGGGCTTAGCCGCCTCTTGACCGAGCCTTCGAGGAGACCCGTGGCCACCGACGTCGAGCATCTCGATCCCCTGCCGTCCAAGCGCAAGCGCGACCGCACGCATTGGCTCTACATCCTGGTGATACTCGGGGTGATCGCGGGCGTCATCGTCGGCCTGGCGGCGCCCGGTTTCGGGAAGGATGTCGCCTTCCTCGGCACCATGTTCGTCAGCTTGATCAAGATGATGATCGCTCCGGTCATCTTCTGCACGATCGTGATCGGCATCGGATCGGTGCGCAAGGCGGCGACGGTGGGCCGGGTCGGCGGCCTGGCGTTCGTGTACTTCCTGATCATGTCCACGGTCGCGCTGGGCATCGGCTTGATCGTCGGGAACGTCCTCAAGCCGGGAACCGGGCTCAACCTGCACCCCGACGCGAGCAAGGGTGCCGAACTCGCCAACAAGGCCCACGAGTCGGGCGGGACGATCGACTTCCTGCAGGGGATCATTCCCGACACCCTGCTTTCGGCTCTCACGTCGGGTCAGATCCTGCAGGCACTATTCGTCGCCCTTCTCGTCGGCTTCGCGATCCAGGCGCTGGGATCGGACGGGGAGCCGATCCTGCGGGCCGTCGGCACCTTCCAGAAACTCGTGTTCAAGGTACTCTACATGGTGTTGTGGACCGCCCCCATCGGCGCGTTCGGCGCGATCGCCGGCGTCGTCGCCCAGACGGGCTGGTCCGCGGTGCGCGAACTCTTCGTCTTCGTACTCGCCTTCTACGCGACCTGCATCCTGTTCGTCGTCGTGGTTCTCGGGCTGCTGCTGCGACTGGTCACCGGACTGTCGGTGTTCCGTCTCATCCGGTACCTGGCCCGCGAATACCTGCTGATCTTCGCGACCTCGTCGTCGGAACCCGCACTCCCCTCGCTCATCGCGAAGATGGAGCACCTGGGCGTCAACACGTCAACGGTGGGCATCGTCGTCCCCACCGGTTACTCGTTCAACCTCGACGGGACGGCGATCTATCTGACGATGGCGTCGCTGTTCATCGCCGACGCCACCGGTCACCCCATGAGCTTCGGTCAACAGATCAGCCTGCTGCTGTTCATGATGATCGCCTCGAAGGGCGCGGCGGGGGTCACCGGAGCGGGCTTGGCCACGCTAGCCGGCGGACTGCAGGTACACCGGCCGGATCTGCTCGACGGCGTCGCCATCGTCGTCGGCGTCGACAGATTCATGTCCGAGGCCCGGGCGCTGACGAACTTCTCCGGCAACGCCGTCGGCACCCTACTCGTCGGGACGTGGACACAGACCATCGACCGATCCCGCGCCGAGCAGGTGCTGAGCGGGCAACTGCCCTTCGATCCGGCACAGGCGATCGAGGGCGAAATCGTCGGGTCCGACGGCGCGGCAGCCGACCCGTCGCGACACTGAGCCAGCAGCCCGTCGAAACCGGACACACCTCACACATCGGGTAAACCGAATGTGAGGTGTGTCACTTATTTACGCGGATTCACGCGATGGCCACTCGCCGAAAATGTTGAATCCATGTTTCTCATCGCCCCACCAATGACGCCGTTGTTACCGATTCTCGCACTTCGGCAGTCGATGAAACGTTTGTTTACATTGCCGGAACAATTGATATTCCGGGCGCCGGATTGATCCAAGGATTCCCTTATTTGCCTTGGTGATCACGGATTGATAAACCTATTCGCGACGGCCCTGACCAGGGCCTACCACCCCAGGTAGGCGCTACATGGCCGCACAGTCGGGTTTGGTGGCAACGGCGCCACGCCCATCAAACATTCAGCCCGATTTCACCGTATTCCGACGCCATTGGCCGGATCAGCGAAAGTGAGTGACACAGATGATGAACACCTTGGCAAAAGGCATCGCGGCGACCGCGTTGACGGGCGGCGCCCTCGCACTCGGCACCGGTATGGCCAACGCGGCACCGGTCCACCCGAAGCCGGCCCACCCGGTCTACAGCAAGCAGGCCCCGGTCGACCCGTACCGGATCGTCGCCGGAATCGCCCCCGGCGTCACCTACACCGGCGACTCCAAGGCCGGTGCCGCCGAGCTGCGGACGCCGTGGGGCGTCGTCCGTACGGCGCAGGGGCGCTTCTCGCTCGCCGACAACGGCGGGCGCACCGTCGCTGGCGACCCGACGATCAAGGCCCTCCCCGAGGCCAAGGGGGCGCCCGTCTCGGCTACCTCCACGGCTCTGGGGTCACCCCAGCTGGGAGCTGTCCGCAACCAGGTCGACGACTCCACGTCGAATAAGCCGCTGAGCGAGGCGGACAAGATCGCCCTTCGGGAGGCATCGGTCAGCAAGGTGGCGACCAACTTCGGTCTCGCCTACGGCGTGGGAGCCATGGTCGGCGGCGTCGTCGGCGGCGTGATCGGTTGCCCGATCGGCGCAGTGGCCATGCAGGTCGCCGTGCCGATCCCGCTGGCGGGCGCCGTGCTGGGCTGCGCGGTCGGCCTGGGCACCTTCGGCACCACCGGCGCCATCCTGGGCGGCGCGGCCGTCGCCACCCCGGTCGGCATCGTGAGCACCGTCCAGCAGATCCAGTATCTGCAGTCGAAGGGCGCGCTGTGAGTTAATGGCGTAATGCCGGTTAAGGGGCTGTTGGATGAACGATTGTCCAACAGCCCCTTAATTCGCGTCGGACTATATTTCGCAATTCCGACATTGCTCCCAATCGGCAATGACGTGCAGTGTTATGCATTTGTTATTGGCCAATGGGCTTGATACACCTTTAGTCGATTCCACTGTCGTTATCAGGCCATTGCCAGAATTGCCGGGATCACACTAAAGGGAGAAATGAATCATGCGTCACATTATGACCAAGGGAATTGCTGCGACAGTCCTCGTTGGGGCTGCGGTAAGCGGAGCCACGGCGTCGGCGAATGCCGCCACTCCCGCGCACCATCCCCATCCGCAGCCCGTCAATCCGCTGATGATCAGCACCACCATCATCCCCGGCGTGACCTATACCGGGGATTCGAAGGACGGTCGCGCGCAGATCACCACGCCGTGGGGAACCCTGCGCACCGCCCCGGGTCAGGCGGCGATCTCCGATGCCAACGGCCATCCACTCTTCGGCAATCCGCAGACAACGGGAGTCACCCCGCTCGACGCCCAGGGCCGCACCACGCCGGCCCCCGCGACCCTGAGCCCCACCTCGTCGAATTGGCACCCCGTCGACGAGCCGGAGAAGTCCGGTAAGCCGAAGACCCAGGCGCAGAAGAATGACGACATCCAGAGTTCGATCAACAACGTCGCGACCAACTTCGGCTTCGCCACCGCCGTGGGTGCCTTCGTCGGCGGAGTCAGCGGTGCGGTTATCGGTTGCCCCGTCGGGGCCGTGACGGGCGGGCTGGCGACGCTGCCCGTGTTCCCCGTCTCGCCGGTTGCCGCCGTTCTCGGTTGCGTCCTCGGAGCGGGCGCCGTCGGCGGCCTCGGTGTCATCATCGGTGGCGCCGTCGTCGGCGTGCCCGTCGGAATCGCCAGCGGCATCTACGAATACCAGCGCCTGCACGCCAACGGCGACGTCTAGCGCGCCGGTCATCGATTGCCGTTAAGACGGTGGTCGAGTACCGCAGACGGGTGGTCGAGTGCCGGCGAGGCGCTAGCCGAGTCGGTGTATCGAGACCGCGCTAGCCGACAAGGCACATCGAGACCCAACTCGACACGCAAAAGGCCGGGTGGACGATTCCTCGTCCACCCGGCCTTTGTCGTCGGTTACGGTGCCGTTCTTACGGCGCGACGGCCGCCGTGGTCATCACGCGCAGCGCCGAGACCAGGCCGTCGATCAGGTCGCCGCGTCGGAACGATCCGGCGGCTGCGGTCACACCGAGGGCGGCGACGCGGTCATTGACGCGGCCGGCGACCTCGCTACCGGAGACGACGGCGATGTCCTGCGAATTCGGCGACACCGCGATGAGGGTGCCGTGCGCCGGTTCCGGGGCCTTGAGAAGGATCTCGCGGGCGCTGGCGACCGGGTCGGCGCCGAGATCGCCGAGGTAGACCGAGAACCGCACGCGAGCCTTCTCCGAGCAGTCCTTCAGCGCCTCGTCGAGCTTCTCGAGCTCCTTGGGCGTGAACGGGAAGCCCGGAACCTCCGCGTCGGGGAAACGGGTGGCCGAGATGCGGCCGCTGTTGGTCACCACCGTGCCCGTCGGCAGGTCGCCGACCGGTGCGGAGACGACGAGGTCACCACTTGCCATGAGCGGCACCGCCTTCGGTATCGGACTCCGTCGCGTGGGCGGGCAACGCCATGTTGGGCACCCCGGTCGCGGAGAAGAGGATCGGATCGTGGTCCCACGGCTGGTCCAGCGTGTAGTGCTGCGGCGCCTTGTAACGCGTGACACCGAAGAACGTCAGCCACACCATGGACAGCACGCACAGGATCACCGACGCGCACACCAAAATCACCACCGGCAGGCCGACTGGGACGATGAGGTCTTCAACCACGTCTGGTCCTCTCAGTTTCGAACGATCTGATGCGTTGAATTTATCAGTCGGCGGGAGCCTGGCGTAGCGCGGGCAGAACATAGCGGCGGAAATGTCGCCGGACGGCGTCGGGGTCGTCGGGATCGATCTGGTTGCCCGACACACTGCCCAGGCTGATCAGGACGCGGGCGACCCATTCCGACGCCTCGTCGAGGTCGGTTCCGGGGTGAATCTCGCCGTCATCGACGGCGGCCCGCAGATACCGGCGCCAGAAGGCCGCGAGGTCGGGAACGATGCCGGCGACGCCGACTCCGATCGCCGCCGCGAACTCCTCCGGCTCCGCGGTGCGCAGCCGCATCAGCGTCGCCCCCGGGTTGTCGTATGCGCGGCGACCGATCCGCACGCCGGCGGCGAGCCGGTTCTCCAGCCCGTCGATCGCCTCCAGTTCGGCGTGATCGCGCTCCCAGGTCGTCTCCACCAGCCGCATGAGCGCCGCGCCAAGCAGCGCGTTCTTGTCCGGAAAGAGGCGGTAGAGCCAGGCCCGCGACACCCCGGCCCGATCGGCGACGGTGCTCATCGTCGTCGCCCGGATCCCCTTCTCCGCCAATAGCGCATCCGCGACGTCGAGCAAGCGCTCCCGCGTCGTCGCCGCATCCGGTCGGGTCATGGGTGTGGAGTGTAGCCGCGAGATCGCCGCACACGACGGCGTCGCTCAGCCCGCCTGGCCGGACTCGACGCGCCGCAGGAGTTCCGGGAGCTCGACGCCCAGTTCACGGCTCAATGCCGCCAGAGTGCTCAGACGCGGGTTGGCCGGGCTCTTCTTCTTGCGATCGCTCAGCCCGCTCTCCAGCAGTTGCAGGTGGTTCTTGCTGATCCCGATCGCCTGGGCCAACTCCTCCTGGCTGAGCTTCGCCTCCAACCGAAGGCGTTGCACCTCGACACCGAGACCCCGCGCGAGGGCTTGTTCGACGGGTGAGGTGGCCACAGATCAAGGGTTCTGGCGCAACGTCTCGTGGGCCACCGTGTATACATGGGTTTCTACCTGGTTTACATGGTGGGAGGCGAGGATGAGTGACTGCGGAGGTGATCGACAATCCGGTCATCAAGCCGCCCTTCGACTCGGTCCCGTCAGCACTAAAGTCATCAACGACTACCGTGACGAAGTGATGAAGGTGTTCGATGTTTCGACGTAAGACCCAGCCAGTCGTCGATGGCGACATCTCCGTCGATGCGCTGCGCAAGATCGTGCAGAGCCTAGATGAGCGCCAACCGATCACCGATGAGTACGAAGCTCGCACCGCTTCCCGCGGCCGCTACGCGAATAGCAAGCAGAAGGCACATCTCGACGGCTGGTTGAGCGAATACAATGGTCCGGGCGCCTACTCCCGCAAGAATCCTTCGACGAGCGGCAAAACGTTCTACAACCACTTCCGTTGTGCGCCCGGACTCTTGTGGCTCGCCGAAGCGCTCGGGGAGGACCCAATGGTGCTCCGCGAGGCAGTCGCAGCTATCGACGCAGCTGGTCACAACCCGTCGAGCGAGTGCGCAGCATTCCGCAGGGCAGTCCCCTGGACCCGCATCATCGCTCTCGTCGAGGCCCAGCCATAGATCTGGTGCAGAGCCCCTTGGGGTTGCACCTACTTCGTCTCATTCGGGTGATGTGTATGCACCTGCTCTAAGTACACGATGCGGTCTTCGACGTAGAACCAAACCCTGGCGCCTCCTTGCTGGGTGGGCTTGTGCTGCCAGCGTTCATATGCCCTGCCGTCGCGGGTGACCGTACCAAGTTGGCCGCGCAACGGATAGTTGGTCGGAGTCTTCTCTAGCGGCGTCCGTGTCAGGAAGTCCCAGGTATCTGCGAGAGGGTTGCGGATTGACGCCTTGAGGTCTTGCCACCCCTTCTGCGCATTGGCAGTCGCAAAGCGAATCTCGTACTCGACCTTCTTCGTAGGACGCGGAACAAGTTCGTCGCGCTTACGCCCCATCGTTACGGGCGCTCGACTGCGGACTTGCCATCAGCTGCGAGCCACTCGATGTCCACCGAACCCAGACCGGCGGCGAGAGCGGTCGCGGTCTCCCGCCACGAAGTGAGCTCAGCGAGTGCCAGGTGTGGCTGGTCAGTGGAGAAGGATGCGCGCGCCGCGTCGACGAGATCCTGAGCACAGGTGTTCCGGTCGTCCGGCGACAACGCAAACATCCACGGGAAAGCGCGCGACATCCGGCTGACCAGCGGGCCGTCGTCATCCACTGCCACCCCGATGAGCTGTGCGGCGAACTCCAGGAGGCGTTCGCGTGCCACCGCCTCGCGCTGCGACATAAGCACGAGAGCCTCGCCATCACGCCGAGTCACCGTCACCGGATGGTTCTCAGCCTCCGCAAATACCTCGGCAGGACGCTTGCTCAGATCCGAAGAGTGACGGGTCGCGGTAGTTCGGAGTGCGGTTCTGACCATGCCTCGATTGTATTCGGAATATGATCGGAAGTCGACGTGATAGCAACAGCCGACTACTGGATCAGATCGACGTGGACGACGCCCGCTGTCCCGCCGGACCGTGCAGCTCGCACAGTCGTCGATCCGAATCGGTCTCCACCAGCAGTGCCGTTCCCGCCGGTCGCAGATCGATATTCGCGCCCTGAACGATGGGCCACCCCAAGAACCGGCAGATGAACGCCCGGGAGAAGTGTCCGTGCGAGACGATGACGACGTCGCGCGCGTCCGGCAAGTCCTCGACGTGGCGCACCGCGCGGTCCACGCGGGCGGTCATCTGCGCCACCGACTCGCCGCCGCGGGCCCCGTGTGTCCAGATCGCCCAGCCCGGCTCGTCGTCGGCCTGGATCTGCTTGCGGGTCAACCCTTCGTAGGCGCCATAGTCCCATTCGGTGAACAACTCGCTGGTCTCGTCGACCCGCAATCCGGCGAGTGCCGCGGTGCGTTGCGCACGCCGGCGCGGCGACGCGATGACATACGGCTGATCCAAACCGGTCCGCTCGACAATCCCCCGCAGCGACCGGGCGTCCTCCTCGCCCTGCACGGTGAGGTCGATGTCGGTGCGGCTGGTGTGCTGGTCCGAGAGGGACCATTCGGTCTGCCCGTGGCGGATCACCAGGACGTGGCGACGCGGGCGGGGCTTCGACGGCATGCGATCCAGCGTACGACCGTCGATCACGGTTGCTTCATGCCGTTGAGAGAACAGGAGATCTGCGCCCAATGATGTATAATTACATCATGCGGCGCACGCAGATTTCGTTGACCGATGAGGATCGTCGGCTGCTCAACGCCGAGGCCGCCCGCACCGGGCTCTCGATCTCGGCACTCATTCGCGACGCAGTCGTGCAGACCTACGGCGGCCACCGAGACCTCGACGAGGATCTCAACGCGTTCGACGCCGCTTTCGGCGCTTGGACCAACAGGGATTTCGACGGGGAAACCTACGTCGATTCGCTTCGGAGTGGCGGCCGCCTTCGCGATGCCGCGCACCGATGATCGTCGTCGACACCTCGGTACTCATCGACGTGCTCCGGGGAACGCCGGCGGCACTTGATGCACTCCGGAATTCTCGTCGTGCGGGACCATTGCACGCGAGCGAGGTAACGCGGCTCGAAGTCTTGGCAGGAATGCGACCCCGCGAAGAGACAGCGACCCGCACGCTGCTGGCGACGCTGACCTGGCATCCCGTCGACGAGCAAATCGCCGAAGCTGCGGGGTCACTCGGCCGTGAGTGGCTCCCGGCCTATCGCAACATCGACTCGGCCGACCTAGCCATCGCGGCCACGGCAATCGTGCTCCACACAGTGCCGCTCACCAAGAACGTGAAGCACTTTCCCATGTTCCCGGGACTAGCCGCGCCCTACTGATAACTCAGCTTTCCAACACCCGAGTCTCCCCAAACCAAGTAGACACATCCAACAATCTGTGTACTCTCGGCGCATGGCAATCCCCTCCGTGGCGGTGATCGGCGCCGGGATCAGCGGCTTGACCTCGTCGAAGATGCTCACCGACTACGCCGTCGAGCACACCGTCTTCGAGTCGTCGGACCGCATCGGCGGCAACTGGGCCTTCGGCAACCCGAACGGCCACTCGAGCGCCTACCGCTCGCTGCACATCGACACCTCCAAGCACCAGCTCTCCTTCCGCGACTTCCCGATGCCGGAGCACTACCCCGACTTCCCGCATCACACCCAGATCAAGCAGTACCTCGAGGACTACGCGGAAGCCTTCGACCTCAAGAACAACATCGAGTTCGAGAACGGCGTCATCCATGCGCGACGGCTACCCGGCGGCGGTTGGGAACTCGATACCGAACGCACCGGCAAGCGTCGCTTCGACCTGCTCGTCGTGGCCAACGGACACCACTGGGATCCGCGCTTCCCCGATTTCCCCGGCGAGTTCTCCGGCATCGAGATGCACGCCCACCACTACATCGACATCAAGACACCGCATGACTTCACCGGCAAGCGCATCCTCGTCGTCGGGTTGGGCAACAGCGCCGCCGACATCGCCGTCGAGCTGTCGTCGAAGGCGCTGCAGAACGAATTGATGCTCTCGACGCGATCCGGCGCATGGATCGTGCCGAAGTATTACGGCGGCACGCCGGCCGACAAGTTCTACCGCACGTCGCCGCATATCCCGCTGCGCTGGCAGCGCAAGGTGCTGCAGATGATGATCCCGATGGCCGGGCGACCGGAGAATTTCGGGCTGCCGACGCCCAACCACAAGTTCTTCGAGGCGCACCCCACACAGTCCATCGACCTGCCGCTGCGCCTCGGCTCGGGCGACGTCATCCCCAAGCCGAATATCGCGCGCCTCGACGGCGAGACCGTCCATTTCGACGACGGGACATCGGCCGACTTCGACGTCATCATCTACGCGACCGGCTACAACATCACCTTCCCCTTCTTCGACGAGGAGTTCATCAGCGCCCCGGACAACCGGATCGACCTTTACAAGCGGATGTTCTATCCCGGAATCGACGACCTCCTGTTCCACGGATTCGCGCAGGCCACACCGACGCTGTTCCCCTTCGTCGAATCGCAGGCGCGGCTGGTCGGCGCCTACGCGGTCGGCAACTATCGGCCGCCCTCGGTCGAGGAGATGCGGCGCGTGATCGAAGAGGACATGGCGCTCTACACGGGCCACATGCTGGACCGCCCGCGCCACACCCAGCAGCTCGACTACTTCCTCTACGAGCACAACATGCGCACGAAGGAACTCCCCGCGGGCCTCGAGCGCGCCCGTCGGCAGGGACCGCCGACCTGGGCCGGCGTCGGCGAATCCAGTCCGGCGACGACGTCGGGGGCGAGCGCATGAGCCCGGCGACGCGAATCGCCGCGGACCGGCTGGACGTCACCTTCCACAGCGACGGAGTCAAATGCGCCGCCTGGTTCTACCCGGCGGCCGCCGTGGTCGATGACAAGCGGCCAGCGGCGGTCGTCGTCATGGGCCACGGCCTCGGCGGCACGAAGGACACCGGGCTCGACCCGTACGCCCGGGCACTGCAGCAGGCGGGCTACGCCGTGTTCGCATTCGACTACCGCGGGTTCGGCGAATCCGAAGGCCTTCCGCGCCAACGTGTCTCGATGCGCAACCAGGTCGCCGACTACCACGCCGCGTGCGCCGCGGCGGCCCGGCAACCCGGCGTCGACCCCTCACGACTCATCCTGTGGGGAGTCTCGCAGTCGGGCGGACACGTCTTCGAAGTCGGCGCGACCCGCAGCGATGTCGCCGCGATTCTCGCGGTCGTGCCGCTGGTGAACGGCTTGGCGGCCGCCCGGCACGCCCTGCCGCTGCACACCCCGCGCAGTCTGCTCCGATCGACGACGACGGGGTGGCGCAGTTCGGCGCGCCAACTCGCGGGCAAGAGCCCGGCCACCATCCCGATCGTCGCGCGGCCCGGAGAATTCGGGGCCCTGACCGCGCCGGGCTACTACGAGGCCTACACGGAGCTTGCCGGACCGTCGTGGCGCAACGAGGTCGACGCGACGATCGGCACGGAAATCGCCACCCATCGGCCGGGCCGGTTCGCGAAACACATCACCGCGCCGATGCTGGTGCAGATCGCCGACCTCGACCAGGGCGCGCCGCCCCACGCCGCGGCGAAAGCCGCCTTCGCCGCCCGCGCCGAGGTGCGCCACTATCCGTGCGATCACTTCGACGTCTTCGCCGGCGTCGGCGGCACCAACTGGTTCGACCGATGCGTCGCACACCAGGTCGCCTTCCTCGATCACCACCTGCGAAACCCGATTCCCACCACCGACCAGGAGTGACGATGGCCGACACCATCCAGCAGACCCTGCGCGACCAGCGCGACAACCCCGGAACCGCGATCGCCTATGGTGACGAGCGGATCAGCTGGAAGCAGTACCTCGACGACGCGGAGCGACAGGCGTCGACGCTGATCGGCCTACTCGACCCCGACCGCCCGCCGCATGTCGGGACGCTGCTGGGCAACACCCCGGCGATGCTCACCGCGCTGGCCGCCGCGGGACTGGGCGGATACGTCCTCTGCGGGATCAACAACACCCGGCGCGGTGAGGGTCTGGCACGTGACGTCGCGAAGGCCGACGTACAGATCCTTCTCGTCGACGAGGAGAACCGCGCGCTCCTGGACGACGTGGAGCTGCCCGGGGTGCGCGTCGTCGCCGTCGAGTCGGACGAGTGGCGGGGCCAGTGCGCGCAGGCGGATCCGCTGACCCCGTTGTGCGAGACCGGTGCGATGGATCCGTTCATGATGATCTTCACCTCCGGCACCAGCGGCGATCCGAAAGCCGTGCTGGTGAGCAACTTCATGGTGACCGTCGCCGGCCAATTCCTCGTCGAGAAGTTCGGGTTGACGCGCGACGACGTCTGCTACATGGCGATGCCGCTGTTCCACTCCAATGCGATTGCCAGCGGGTACGCACTCGCGATCACCGCGGGCGCGACGATGGCGCCGGCGAAGTTCTCCGCGTCGGGATTCTTGTCCGACATCCGCCGCTATGGCGCGACGTATATGAACTATGTGGGCAAGCCGCTCGCCTACATCCTGGCGACTCCGGAGCGCCCCGACGACGCGGACAACCCGCTGCGCATCGCCTTCGGCAACGAGGCCGCCGACCGCGACATCGCCGAGTTCGGCCGACGATTCGGCGTCATGGTGCTCGACGCGTTCGGGTCCACCGAGAACGCGGTGATCATCGGCCGCGAAGCCGACACCCCGGCCGGTTCGGTCGGGCGCGGTCTGCCCGGCGTCGCGATCTACGACCCGGAGACCGTCACCGAATGCGCCGTCGCCGAGTTCGACGACACCGGCGCCCTCGTCAACGCCGACGCCGCCGTCGGCGAATTGGTCAACACCGAGGGCGCCAGCTATTTCTCCGGCTATTACAACGACGAGAAGGCCAATGCCGAGCGCATGCGCGGAGGCATGTACTGGTCCGGCGACCTCGCCTACCGCGACGCCGACGGCTGGATCTACCTGGCCGGCCGCACGTCGGATTGGATGCGCGTCGACGGGGAGAACCTCGCCGCCGCGCCCGTGGAACGGGTGCTGATGCGGTTGCCGGCGATCAGCCGGATTGCCGTCTACGCGCTGCCCGATCCGAACGGCGGCGACCGGGTGGCCACGGCGATGGTGTTGCGCGACGGCGCAACGCTGTCCGCCGCCGAGTTCGCCGACTTCCTCGCCGCACAGCCCGACCTGTCACCGAAAGCGTGGCCGACGGTCGTCCGGATCGCCGCGGACCTGCCGTCGACCGCGACCAACAAGATCCTCAAGCGCGAACTTGTCACCCTCGGCACCGACGCCGGAGCGGACCAGATCTGGACGCGCGAGCCGCGCACCAAGGTCTACAGCGAATAGTCCGCAATGCCGCAGTCAGTCGAGCGGCGAAGGTGGTCGATTACTCTGTCCCCGAAGTGATTTGGACGCCGGCTGAGACCGGTGTGGCGGTTGCGAGGCGTGACCCGTGAGCGGAGGCCATCGGCGCATAATGCGACTACTTGGCGCGGCAGAAGCTACCCGAATTCGGAGAAGCCTCCTCGGCGAGGGACCGGAGTTCAACCAGGAATGGGCGGCAGCTCCGAGTCGGGTAGTGGTGCCGTTCGAAGAGATCGTCGACCTGACTACGGACCCCGACGGCCGCCGACTCTTGGCCGCTTTCGCCTCGCACGGCTGCACCGAACTGGTGTGCTTCACCGTCGACGACATGACACCGACCCGTCCGGAGCACTCCGCTGTCCCGAATCAGGCCGTCGTCGCTCCCATAGCTGGGGTCCAGGAGTGGTTATCGGAGATGTTTTGGTGCGACACGGTTCTCGCCTCACCCGAATTGGACGCGGCGGTGTTGGTATCCGTCGACGACTTCATCCTCGTCGGAGGCAATCGTGAATTCGTCGAGACCGCCCTGGGCATGCCGGTCGAGGACGCGCGAGCCGAGTTCGCCACCTACGCGCAGGAGGCGGCCAAAGGAGCGCGGCACCTCCCCGGTGTCGCACGGAAGTGGGGCGCGAGCTAGGCGGCCAGGTATTGCTCCCACACCGGGTCGATGTCGGTCACGGTCGCCAGCAGTCGCCAGTGCTGTCCCTTCGGGGCGACGGGCTGCCGGTTGAGCGTCCACCCGAGCTCGTGGAGCAGACGATCCGCCTTGCGGCGGTTGCAGGGCGCGCAACAGGCCACGCAGTTGTCCCACGTGTTCTGCCCGCCGCGGCTGCGGGGCAGGACGTGGTCGATCGTCGTCGCCTTGGACCCGCAGTACACGCAGCGATGGGCGTCGCGTCGCATGAGCGCGGCTCGCGTCATCGGGATCTGCGCACGGTAGGGCACGCGCACGAAATGCCGCAGTCGGATCACCGAGGGCACCACGACGTCGAGTTGCTCGGAGTGCGCGATGGCGTGATCCTCGTCCTCGTGCACGATCTCGGCGCGGCCCGCGATGGTGAGCACGATGGCCCGCCGCGTCGACACGACGGTGAGCGGCTCATACGTGGCGTTCAGCAGCAGGACGCGCTGGCGTTGCCATGAGATTCCGATCACGCCCTCCAGACAACCACGGGCGACGCACTCGTGCACTCTAATTGTGGCGTGTCGTCGCAGGTACACGGAGTTAACAATCCCCAACCGTCACGTAAATCGGCGCGAGGTGGACAATGGGTGCGTGCCCAGTTTCTACGACGAGGTGGGTGGCCACGCCACCTTTGAGGCGATCACCAAACGGTTCTACGAGGAGGTCTCGCGCGACGAGATCCTGCGACCGATGTACCCCGAGGAGGACCTCGGGCCGGCGCAGCGGCGGCTGCGTATGTTCCTCGAGCAGTACTGGGGCGGGCCGCACACCTACTCCGACGAGCGCGGCCATCCGCGGCTCCGGATGCGTCACGTGCCGTACCACATCGGCCCGATCGAGCGGGATGCGTGGCTTCGCTGCATGAATACGGCGATAGCGGAGATCCCGGCAGACGTCCTCGACGAGGATCATCGGAAAGCGATTGTCGACTACATGATCATGGCCGCGAATTCGCTGGTCAACGCGGAGTTCTAGACAGGAAGAGGATTCGCACTCGCGATGAGCCCCAACATCGTTCGCTCCCGCACCGCCTCCCAACTCAACCCCGCCGACCGCGATTGGTGGCGCCACGCCGTCGTCTACCAGGTCTATCCGCGATCCTTCGCCGACTCGAACGGCGACGGGATCGGCGACCTCGACGGGATCATCGGCAAGCTGGGACACCTCGAACTGCTCGGCGTCGACGCGGTCTGGCTCTCCCCGGTGATGCGCTCCCCGATGGCCGACCACGGATACGACGTGTCCGATCCACGAGCCATCGACCCACTGTTCGGCGACCTCGCGACCTTCGACCGCCTCATCGCGCAAGCCCACTCCCGGGATATTCGCGTCGCCATGGACCTCGTGCCGAACCACACGAGCATCGAGCATCCGTGGTTCGCCGAAGCGCTCGCGGCCGGCCGCGGGAGCGCGGCACGATCCCGGTACTTCTTCCGCGACGGTCGCGGCGACGACGGTTCGCTGCCGCCCAACAACTGGGTCAGCGTATTCGGCGGTCCGGCGTGGTCGCGGATCACCGAACCCGACGGTCGGCCGGGTCAGTGGTATCTGCATCTGTTCGCACCCGAGCAGCCGGACCTCGATTTCGAGAACCCCGACGTCGTCGCCGACCTCGAACACACGCTGCGGTTCTGGCTCGACCGCGGCGTCGACGGATTCCGGATCGACGTCGCACACGGCCTGGCGAAGGCACCGGGCCTGCCCGATATGGACGTCGGCGCGGCGCAGGTGCTGCGGCACACCGATTCCGACCCGCGCTTCAACAACCCGCAGGTGCACCCGATCCACCGCCGCATCCGGGCCGTCGTGGACGAGTACCCCGGCGCGTTCACCGTCGGAGAGGTCTGGGTCGACGACAACGCGCAGTTCGCGGCGTATCTGCGTCCCGACGAACTGCACCTGGGATTCAACTTCCGGCTGGCGACGGCGGGCTACCGCGTCGACGAGATCCGCTCGGCGATCGACAACTCGCTGGCGGCAGTCGCCTCCGTCGGGGCCCCGCCGACGTGGACGCTGTCCAACCACGACGTCTACCGCGAGGCGACCCGCTACGCACCCGACGACTCGCCGGCCGGACATGCGATCGGCGTCGACCGCGCCCGCGCCCTGTTGCTCGTGGAATTGGCACTGCCGGGCACCGTGTTCATCTACAACGGCGCCGAGCTGGGACTGCCCAACGTCGACCTGCCCGACGAAGCACTCGTGGACCCGGTGTGGGAACGGTCGGGACATACCGCACGCGGCCGCGACGGCTGCCGGGTACCGATTCCTTGGGAGGGAAGCGCGCCGCCCTTCGGTTTCAGCTCCACCCCGCACACCTGGCTGCCGATGCCGCCGGACTGGGCCGCCCTCACCGTCGAGAAACAGCTCGAAGACGTCTATTCGACGCTGTCGCTCTACCGCCGGGCCATCGAGCTGCGCGATCACCGTCGCGAGTTCTCCGGCGAGGGCATCGAGTGGTACGGCGCCCCTGCCGGCTGCCTCGCCTTCCGCCGCACCGCGGGCCACCTGGTCTGCGTGCTCAACACCCGACCGGAGCCGGTGACGATGCCGCCTGGCGAGATCCTGCTGACCAGCAAACCCCTCGTCGACGGGAAGCTGGCGGCCGACGCCGCGGTCTGGCTGGTGCCGCGCCGCTAACCGGGATCGTCACCCGATATATTTCCCACTTAGATCAGCTAAAGTGGAAATAGGAGGTGGCCGTGCCCGCTTATGTCGAACGACTCTGGAACGCAGAAGACACCGGTGGCCTCGCGCGTGCGGACCGGACACCCGGTGTCTATCGCGCCTATGTCCCCGACACCCTTGGAACCGCCCTCCCATCGTTGTCCCCGCGCACGGCCGACGCGGCCTCGGATGCCCTCGTCGTGCTCGCCCGGGCTGACGAACGGATCACCGCCGACGCCGGATACCTCAACTACCTCCTAATCCATTCCGAGAGCATCTCGTCGTCGTGGATCGAAGGAAAGCGCGTCACCGCCAAACGACTGGCGGTGGCCGAGGTACTGAATCGTGGCAGCCGCGCGGCTCTCGAAGTCGTCGCCAATGTTCGGGCGACCACCGAGGCCATCACCGACCTCTCCGACCCCGACCGCCCGATTACCATCGATGCCATCGAGCGGCTGCAACACGTGATCGAACCGCGTCTGCAATCCGGACTTCGAACCGAGCAGAACTGGGTCGGCGGTCCCGGCTGGAGTCCGCTCCGCGCGGATTTCATACCTCCGCCCGAGACGGAGGTTCACCGCCTCGTCGAGGATCTGTGCCGCTTCTCCAGCGCGACGGCGGGAAACGCAGTCGTTCGCGCCGCAATCGCACACGCACAGTTCGAAACCATTCATCCCTTCATCGACGGGAACGGTCGCACGGGACGGGCCCTCATCCACCCGATCCTTCGCCGGGCCGACGCCGTTCGACACGCGATCGTGCCCATCAGTTCGGTCTTCGCCGCCGACGCCGACAGCTACATCGCCGGTCTCACCGCCTTCCGGGCCGGCGACGTCGATGCCTGGGTCACCGGATTCGCGCATGCGGTCGAGGTGGCTGCCGCGAACGCTGTGCGGCTGGCCGAGCGGGTAGTCGAATTGGACGAAAAATGTCTCGTCGATCTGGTGGACCACCGTCGTCGGCAAGGCGCATCGCCGGCGGTCCCCCGGGCCGACTCGTTGGTCTTGCGGATCCTCGGGTCCCTCGCGTCCTATCCGGTGCTCACGGCCGACCTCGTCACCGCGCGGCTCGGAGCCTCCTCGTCGGCCGCGCACCGCGCTTTGGTCGAGCTGGCCGACGCCGGAATCCTCGGCAGGTCGAAGGACCCGCGGGGTCGCCTCGTGTGCTTTACGGCCGACGGCTACCTGGCCCTGGTCGGTCTCACAGAACGGTGACGGAGAACTGGTCGCCGCGGCGCTGGTAGACGGCGCCGAACCGCGCATCGAGGCGGACCCAGGTGCCGCTTGCCCGCACGCGGACCGGCTCGTCGTCGGCGATCTCGTCCAGGTTGGAGGATTCGCTTATCGCGTGCCCGTTGCGGTCGCGGGCGAACCCCATGCCGGTCAGGGCGAACAGGGACCGCAGGGCGACGCCGACCGAGGTGTCACCGGCCGGGTCGGAGACCTCGAGGACGACCTGGTCGAGTAACGAGGTGACCGGTCCGTGGCCACCGCTCACCGGTTCTTTCGCAAGGGCGGCGCCGCGCTGCGCCAGATCGACCACGGTCCGCAGCGGCACGTCGTCGATCTGCCGGTATCCCGATTGCGGCGGCAGCGCGCCGCGCCAGGCGCTGTCGAGCGCGAAGCCCGGGTCGATCGCCAGGTCACCGCGCCCGGCGGCGTCGGCGAGGGTGTGGGCATCGCAGACTACGTCGGCCGGGGTCAGCGAGCCGAATACGGCACGAGTCGCCAGCACCTCGAAACCCGTCGTCCCCCACAGCCCGACGAGCCCGTCCTCGCGTTGGCGCAACCGGATGACCGCGGCTTCGTCGAGGCGCAGCAGCCGTGACGCGAAGGCCGCCACGTCCGCGGCATCGGACGCCGACGCCAGGGCGAGCCGACGGTCGCCCATCACGCCTCCCGCAGGAACTCGCGCAGGTACTCCTTCTCCGCGTCGGTCATCCGCCGCGGGCGCTGCGTCTCGATGTCGAAGGAGGCCAGGTGGGTCGTCGCGACGACCGCCGGCTTGGAGTCGAGGTCGGCACCGGCCGGGCGCACCTCGTACCCGACCACGAAATCGACCGAGCGCAGCTTCTCGACGAACATCAGCACCTCGATCGGGCCCTGGTCGTGGCGCAACTGGGCCTGGTACTTGACGTGCATGTCGACGACGACGCAGCCCTCGCGCAGCGGCGCCGTCGGCCGCTCGTCGTAGAACAGCCACGGGATCCGCGCCTCCTCGATCAACGTGACCATCCGCGCATGGTTGATGTGCTGGAACACGTCCATGTCCGACCAGCGAACCGGCACCTTCACCACATAGCCGCGCTCGGTTCGCAGCCCGTCGTCGGGAATCATCATGGCGCCATTGTCTCAAAAGGCGATGCTGCGCAGCGCGCGGGCGGCGACCGAGAGCGACGCGAAGTCGACCTCCCCCGACTCGCGCACCTGGGTGACCGTGGTGCGCACCCGTGCGACGCGGGTCGCGTTGCGCACCTCCCAATCGGCGATCTGCGCCTCGGGCGACTCCCCCGGCTCCCCCTGCACGAGGACCGCCTGTGTCAGTGTGCGCAGGACGCCGTGCAGATCGTCGCGGATCGCCAGGCGGGCCTGCACCTGCCAGCGGTCGCGGGCCCGCAGCTGCGTCACGGCGGTGAGTAGCTGCTCGACGTCGAGCCGCTCGCACAGCGTCCAATAGACCTGCCCCACCTCGTCGGCGTCGCGGTCGGTGATCTCGGCGACGTCGACGATGTCGAGCAGCGCATAGCTGTGCAGGCTCAGGGCCACCCGTCTGGCCAGCTCCTGGTCGACCCCCTCGGTCACCAGCAACCGCTGACGCGCGTCGACATCGGACCGCGACGCCTGCCCCAGCCAGCCGTAGAGCCGGTCGTGCAGGTGGGCGACCCGGGCGCGGTACCGCGTCACCTCGGCGGCCAGCGCGAGCGGCTGCGGTCGGGTCGCCAGCAACCAGCGCGACGTGCGGAACAGCAGCCGCCGCGAGTAGTAGAGCATCTCGTCGATCACCGCGGTCGACACCGGCGATCCGACGACGCCGCCCCACAGCGGCAGCAGGTCGTACACCTCGGTGGCGACGACGAAGGCCCGCACCACGTCGACCGTGCCGACCCCGCTGCCCTCCCCGAGGCGGAAGACGTGCGAGAGCCCGCCCAGGTCCACCACGTCGTTGATCACGCCGGTCACGATGATCTCGCGACGCAGCCGGTGGCCGGCGAGCTCGTCGGGAAAGCGGTCGACGACGGTCGCCGGGAAATACGCCCGCAGACGGCGCAGGAGCAACTCGTTCTCGGGGAGGTCCGATTCCAGCAGGTCCGCCTTCAGGGCGAGTTTGACGTGCGCCATCAGCGTGGCCAGCTCGGGACTGGTCAGCGCCCGCGCGCGGCCCGCACTACCCGTCGAGGCGAAGCGCTCCCGCAGTTGCTCGGGCGTCGGGAGACTCTCCAGCGCCAACTCGACGTGGCGGTGCGTTGCCAGGTCGGCGAGCATCCGCACATGCGTGTCGACGTAGCGGGTGGCCTGGGTGCGCTCGAAGCCGAGTTCGTTGTTCTGCGCGATGTTGTCGGCCAGCACGTCCTTCGCGACCTCGTCGGTCAGCGAGGCGAGCAGCGCCGCCCGATCGTCGACGGGCAAAGCACCCGAGGCCACCGCCGACTGCAGCAGGATCTTCAGGTTGACCTCGTGATCGGAGCAGTCGACGCCGGCCGAGTTGTCCATCGCGTCGGTGTTGATCGCCACCTCGTGCAAGTCGGCCTCGATGCGGCCGGCCTCGGTGACGCCGAGGTTGCCGCCCTCCCCCACGACGGTGGCGCGCAACCGGTTGGCGTTGACGCGGACGGCGTCGTTGGCCTTGTCCCCGACCTCGGCGTTGGTCTGCGTCGACGCCTTGACGTATGTCCCGATCCCGCCGTTCCACAGCAGGTCGACGGGCGCCAGCAGGATCGCCCGGATCAGCTCCGGCGGGGAGAGTTCGACGATCTCCTCGTCGATCCCCAACACCGCGCGCACCTGGGGTGTGATCGGGATCGACTTGCGGTCGCGGCTGTGGATGCCGCCGCCCGCGCTGATCAGCGTCTCGTCGTAGTCCTCCCACGAGGAGCGCGGCAGCGCGAACATCCGCTTCCGCTCGGCGAAGGAAGCGGCCGGATCGGGGTCCGGGTCGAGGAAGATGTGCCGGTGGTCGAAGGCGCCGATCAGACGGATATGCGGTGAGCTGAGCATTCCGTTGCCGAACACGTCGCCGCTCATGTCCCCGATCCCGACGACGGTGATGTCCTGGGTCTGCGGGTCGATCCCCAGCTCGGCGAAGTGGCGGCGCACCGAGATCCAGGCTCCGCGCGCGGTGATGCCCATCTCCTTGTGGTCGTAGCCGACCGAACCGCCCGAGGCGAAGGCGTCGCCGAGCCAGAAACCGTAGTCGGCGGCCACGGCGTTGGCCTCGTCGGAGAAGGAGGCAGTGCCCTTGTCAGCCGCGACGACCAGGTACGGGTCGTCGCCGTCGCGCCGGACCACCCGTGCGGGCGCGAGTACCGCCCCGCTCGTGTGGTCGACGTTGTCGGTGACGTCGAGCAGCGCCGCGATGAACTCGCGGTACCGGTCGACGACGAGTTCGCGCGACGGGTCGCGGACGTCTTTGACGACGAAGCCGCCCTTGGCGCCCAGCGGCACGATCACCGCGTTCTTGACCGACTGCGCCTTGGCCAGCCCGAGGATCTCGGTGCGGTAGTCCTCGCTTCGGTCCGACCAGCGCAGGCCGCCGCGGGCGACCGTGCCGAATCGCAGGTGTACGCCCTCCACGCGCGGCGAGTGGACGTAGACCTCGAATCGGGGCCGGGGCGCCGGGGTGAGCGGGATCTGCTGCGGTGCCAGCTTGAGCGCGAGCGCCCGGCGCGTTTCGGGCGAATATGCCTGTGTCACATAGTGATTGGTGCGCAGCGTGGCCAGGACCGCCGAACGCAGAGCGGACAGGACCCGGTCGGCGTCGAGGCTGAGGACTTTCGCAGCCGCCGCGTCGAGACGATTGGCCGCCGCGATCCGATGGTCGTCGCCGGCCTGGTCGGGGTCGAAGGTGGCGGCGAACAGCCCGACGAGGGCCGCGGTCACGTCCGGGTGCGACGCGAGCACGTCGGCGACATAGGCGCCGCGATAGGCGAAGCCGCACTGGCGCAGGTAGCGGTGATAGGCGCGCAACACGGCGACCTCGCGCCAGGTCAGTCCGATGCCCAGGACGAGCGCGTTGAACGGGTCCAGCTCCGCATCACCGCGCCAGATCGCCTCGAAGGCGTCGATGAGGCGCTGTGACGCCTGTGGATCGGCGGCGCTCCCGGCCGGCAACTCGACGTCGAAGTCGTAGGCCCAACATGTCTGCCCGTCGGGCCGGTCGATGCGGAAGGCCTGTTCCTCGGCGACGCGGACCCCCAGGGAGTCGAAGACCGGGAGCAGGTCGGTGAGGTCGGCCGAATCGCCACACAGATAGAGCACCACCGACTGCGGGCCGGGGACCGTGACGGCCGCGTCGCCGGCCGACATCGCGTAGACCTGCCGTTCATCCCAGGTGACGATGACCTGGGCAAGACGATCCTGCAACTCGCGCTGCGCGGCGGCCCCCGTCGCATAGAACGATCCGTCGGCATCGGCGTCGATGCGGAGCAGGACGTGCAGCAGGGCGCGCGGACCGTCGCCGACGTGACCGGTGTATTCCACGTCGGTGCCGCCGAGTTCCGCGGCGAGCAGGTCCTGCAGTTGTAGGCGGCTGGTCGTGTTGTAGCGCTCGCGCGGGAGGTACACCAGGGCGGTGGCGGTGCGCGAGGCCGGGCTGACCCGGATGAAGGAGTGCAGCGCGGTGGCCGCCGACGAGTCGAGCAGATCGCGCATCCGGCGGGCCAACTCATCAGCCGGCGTCGCGAACAACTCGGCGAGCGGATAGGCCTGTAGGTATCCGCTCATCTCCTCGCCCATGTAGGAGTCGAGGTCGATACCCGCCGCGTCGAACACCTCCCCGACCGCCCGTCGCACCACCGGGATGTCGAAGACCGACTGGCTCAACCCGGCAGTGCTGAGCAGCCCGATGAAGCGGTGGTCGTCGACGGTTACCACAACCGGATAGTCGGTGCGCGCGACCAGCGTCGGAAAGTAGCACCGCGCCAGAATCGGCGCGTCGCTCGAATACTCGGGAAGGCGGGCATCGGTCAGGCCAGCGCGGCAGATCCCGCGCGCATTCCCGTCTCCGGATTCGCCGACGGGCACGAAGTTGCCGTCGGCCAGCCACCGCAACAAGGCGGCGGTCTCGGCATCCCCGTCGGCATCGTCGACCTCCGCCGCCGTCGCGGCCAATGCCGCCACCATCGCCGCCCGGTCGGCGTGGATGGCCGCCACGCTGTCCAGGGCGCGGATGATCGTCGCGGACAGGATCTCGGAGACGTCCGGTGTCGGCGGCCGGGAACCGGAACCGCGCAACCGCAGACAGATCCACGACTCGTCGTCGGCGCCGTCGCGCGGGCCGATCGAGGCGAGCCGCCCGTCGTCGTCACGAGTGACCGAGACGACCGGGTGCCCGACGGCTTCGACGCGCAGCCCGGTCGCGGCGGCAGCCGCCAACACCGATTCGACGATCATCGGCATGTCGTCGGTGACGACGAAGGCCGTGATCAGCCCGGCATCCTCCACGATGTGGATCGACGGTGCCCCGTCGACGCGGCTCGCGCCCGTAGCCGCCAACCCCGCGGCGTCCGACTCGGCAGCGACTCCGCGAGCACGCAGGATCGACACAGCTTCCGCGGATACCGCTGTCGGCGTGGCCACATCTCCGATGCTAGGCCCCCGCCGGTGGGTCGGCGGTGTGCCGCGCTCAGTCGCGGGTGAGCTTGCGGTGCGTCACGCGGTGCGGCCGTGCGGCGTCGGCACCGAGGCGTTCGATCTTGTTGGCCTCGTAGGCCTCGAAGTTGCCCTCGAACCAGAACCACTGGCCCTCGGAGACGTTGCCCTCCCACGCGAGGATGTGGGTACAGGTCCGGTCCAGGAACCAGCGGTCGTGCGAGATGACCACGGCGCAGCCCGGGAACTGCTGCAGCGCGTTCTCCAGCGACGAGAGGGTCTCCACGTCGAGGTCGTTGGTCGGCTCGTCGAGCAGGATCAGGTTGCCGCCCTCTTTCAGGGTCAGCGCGAGGTTGAGGCGGTTGCGCTCACCGCCGGAGAGAACCTCCGACGGCTTCTGCTGGTCGGCGCCCTTGAAGCCGAAGGCACTGACGTAGGCGCGCGACGGCATCTCGTTCTGTCCGACCTCGATGTAGTCGAGACCGTCGGAGACGACCTCCCACACCGACTTCTTCGGGTCGATGTTCGCGCGGCCCTGGTCGACGTAGGAGAGCTTGACCGTGTCGCCGACCTTCACGGTGCCCGAATCCGGTTCCTCGAGCCCGACGATGGTCTTGAACAGCGTGGTCTTGCCGACGCCGTTGGGACCGATGACGCCGACGATGCCGTTGCGCGGCAGCGTGAAGCTCAAGTCCTTGATGAGCACGCGGCCGTCGAAGCCCTTGTCCAGGTTCGCGACCTCGACGACGACGTTGCCCAGGCGCGGCGGCGTCGGGATCTGGATCTCTTCGAAGTCGAGCTTGCGGTGCTTCTCGGCTTCGGCGGCCATCTCCTCGTAGCGGGCCAGGCGGGCCTTGTTCTTCGTCTGACGCGCCTTGGCACCCGAGCGCACCCACTCCAGTTCCTCCTTGAGGCGCTTCTGGAGCTTCTGGTCCTTCTTGCCCTGGACCTCCAGGCGCTCGGCCTTCTTCTCCAGGTAGGTCGAGTAGTTGCCCTCGTAGGGGTGCAGCTTGCCGCGGTCGACCTCGCAGATCCACTGGGCGACGTGGTCGAGGAAGTACCGGTCGTGGGTCACCGCCAGGACGGCGCCCGGGTAGTTCGCGAGGAACTGCTCGAGCCACAGCACCGACTCGGCGTCGAGGTGGTTGGTCGGCTCGTCGAGCAGCAGCAGGTCGGGCTTGCTCAGCAGGAGCTTGCACAGTGCGACGCGACGGCGCTCACCGCCGGACAGGTGCGTGACCGGCGAATCGGCCGGCGGGCAGCGCAGGGCGTCCATCGCCTGCTCGAGCTGGCTGTCGAGGTCCCACGCGTCGGCGGCGTCGAGGTCCTCCTGCAGCTTGCCCATCTCCTCCATCAGCTCGTCGGAGTAGTCGGTGGCCATCAGCTCGGCGACCTCGTTGTAGCGCTTGAGCTTCGTCATCACGTCGCCCATGCCCTCTTCGACGTTCTCCTTGACCGTCTTCTCCTCGTTGAGGGGCGGTTCCTGCAGGAGGATGCCGACGGTGGCGCCGGGGTCAAGGAAGGCCTCGCCGTTGGAGGGCTGGTCGATGCCGGCCATGATCTTGAGGATCGACGACTTACCCGCGCCGTTCGGGCCGACCACACCGATCTTCGCGCCCGGGTAGAAGGACATGGTGACGTTGTCGAGAATGACCTTGTCACCGTGCGCTTTGCGCACGTTCTTCATCGTGTAAATGAACTCGCCTGCCACGGATTTCCTCTTCTTCAACGACGCCTGGGCACAACAGCCCCCCAGTGTAGTGGCAGTGCGCGGCCCTGCCCGCCCCGCCCGCGATGCGGGAATCCTGCGCCGCGGGCCGCCGGCTGACAAAGTGGGGATAGCCGCGACGACGCGACCACGACACGAGGAGTTCAGATGGTCGACAGGCCGACATACCCCTTCGACGACACCCGGGATTTCGACGATGCCGACCGCGGCTTCATCGCCACCCTCGACCTCCGCACGATCACGAACGCCGCCGGTGAGGTGATTTGGGATCTGGATGCCTACGACTTCCTCGCCGCGGACGCACCCGACTCCGCCAATCCCAGCCTGTGGCGCCAGTCGCAGCTGTGTGCCAAGCACGGGCTCTACGCGGTGACGGACGGGATCTATCAGATCCGCGGTTTCGACCTGTCGAATATGACCGTCGTCGAAAGCGACACCGGCATCATCGTCATCGACCCCCTCATCAGCACGGAGACCGCCGCCGCAGCCCTGGCCCTGTATCGCGAGCACCGCGGCGACCGATCCGTCGCGGCGGTTATCTACACGCACTGCCACGTCGACCACTTCGGCGGCGTCAAGGGCGTCACCACGCAGGCGGAGGTCGACGCCGGGAAAGTCCAGATCATCGCGCCCGCCGGATTCATGGAGCCCGCGATCTCGGAGAACCTCTACGCGGGAACGGCGATGGGCCGTCGCGCGGGCTACATGTACGGCGCCGCCCTTCCCAAGGGGCCGCGCGGAGCCATCGGCGCCGGGTTGGGCCAGACGACGTCGACCGGGACCGTCACCTTGATCGAGCCGACCGTCGACATCACCGAGACCGGCCAAGAACTGACGGTCGACGGTGTGCGCATCGTCTTCCAGCTCGCCCCGGGCACCGAGGCCCCGGCCGAGATGCACTTCCACTTCCCCGATCGCCGCGCACTGTGCATCGCCGAGAACGCGACGCACACTCTGCACAACATCCTGACCCTGCGCGGCGCGGTCGTGCGCGACCCGCACAGCTGGGCGCACTACCTCGGTGAGGCGATCGCCATGTTCGGCTCGGACACCGATGTCGTCTTCGCCTCGCACCACTGGCCGACCTGGGGCAACGCCCAGATCATCGAGTTTCTGCGCACACAGCGCGAGATGTACGCCTACCTGCACGATCAGACGCTGCGCCTGCTCAACCAGGGATACACCGGCATCGAGATCGCCGAACAGTTCCAGATGCCACCCGGACTGGAGAAGGCGTGGCACGCGCACGGGTACTACGGCTCGGTCAATCACAACGTCAAGGCGATCTACCAGCGCTACCTCGGCTGGTTCGACGGCAACCCGGCACGGTTGTGGCAGCATCCCCCGGAGGCCGCCGCGCAACGCTACGTCGAGTTCATGGGCGGCGCGGACGCGGTGGTCGAGAAGGCGCGCACATGCTTCGACGACGGCGACTACCGGTGGGCCGCCGAGGTGCTCGACCACGTCATCTTCGCCGATCCGGACCACCGGGCGGCACGGGAGCTGCAGGCCGACACCCTCGAGCAGCTCGGATTCGCCGCCGAGAGCGGCCCGTGGCGCAACTTCTTCCTCTCCGGTGCACTCGAGTTGCGGCAGAAGAACTTCGGCACGCCGACCGCGGGGAGCGGAAACGACATCGCCGCCCAATTGCGGCCGGAAATGTTCCTCGACGCCGTCGCGATCCAGATCGACGCCACCCGGGTCTGGGATCTCGACCTGACCATGCGCTGGGTGTTCGGCGACTCCCGATTCCTGACGCGGTTGCACAACGGGGTGCTGCTGCGCGACGAGGACGATCCGCGGACGAACGCCGTCGCGACGGTGACCGTTCCCGACGGCGTGCTGCCCTACCTCGTCACCGGCGACATCCCCGGTGCGCAGCAGGCGGGCCTCACCGTCGACGGCGATGTGTCCGCGCTGGGCCAGGTCTTCGGCGCCCTCCAGCGGCCCGACCCGGATTTCGCCATCGTGACCCCCTGAAACCGTCCCTCCCAAGACCTCAGAGGGCCGGCTCCATGCTCGGCACCGGATCGGCGATCTCCTCGTCGACATCGCTGGCCCGTACCGGCGGCAGCCCCGCGACGGCGTCCTCGACGGTGGTCCCCGCGGCGCCGACCTCCTCGGCCGCGTCGGAGTCCTCGTCCGACGAGCCGACCAGCGCGCCATCCATCGGGAATCCGCACACCTTGACGATGCTGCGCACCAGGTCGTGCCCGACGTGCGCGGCGTTCATCTCCAATGTCGCGCGGCGCTCCCCGTCGCGGTTGACGTACTCCGAGGTGTGCACGTTGCCCGAGGCGATGACGACGTGCCCCTTCTCGACCGATGCCGCGACCCCCGAACTGAGCCGTCGCCAGCACGAAACGGTCAGGTAGAGCGTCTTGTCGTCGACCCAGCCGTCTCCGTCCGGATTTCGCCGGCGCGAGTTGCTCGCCATCCGGAACGAGCAAACGTCGCCGGTGGCGGTACGGCGGACGATCGGATCGGTGATGACGTTGCCTACGACGGTCATGGATGTTTCGAACATGATGGCCTCCCCCAGCCGAGAATGGTGCTTGCCCCACCCACTCTCATGCACGGAATCACCCGGCGCCACCGCCAAATCGGCTCGCTGTGGACAACGCCGAACTGTGGAGAACTATCGGCCGCCTTTACGCAGCGAGGCCAGCATCTCGTTGTATTCGCGCAGTTCCGCGTCGTCGTCGCGCTCGGCGTTGCGGTCGTAGCGCCTGGCCTCTTTATCGTCCTCGCGGCGCCACTGCACCGCCAGCGCCACCATCACCAGGACCAGCGGGATCTCTCCGGCCGCCCATGCGATTCCGCCGCCGACGCGCTGGTCGGAACCGAGATCGGTGTTCCACGGCAATTGCAGTCCGCGGTAGTAGGTCTCCGCGATGACCGCGGTGGTCATCATCAACGCGACCCCGAAGAAGGCGTGCAGCGGCAGCGTCCCCCACACCACGCCGATCTTTCCGAGAGGACTCAACCGGTACGGCGCGTGATCGATGCCGATCACCGTCCAATAGAAGACGTAGCCCGATACCAGGAAGTGGACGTTCATCAGGATGTGCGCCCCGTGGAAGGGGGCGATCACGCTGAACAGGCCGCCCAGGTACAGCAAATAGAAGCTGCCGACGAACATCACGATGGCCACGGCGGGGTGCCCGAGCACCTTGGCCACCGGACTGGTCACCAGGTACTGCACCCACTCGCGCGGACCGGGCGGATTACCGCGCCCGGCCACCGGCAGCGCCCGCAGCGCGAGGGTGATCGGGCCGCCCAGCACGAGTAGGACCGGGACCAGCATCGACAGGATCATGTGGTTGACCATGTGGACCGAGAACATGGCGGGGGCATAGCGGCCGAGCCCCGACGACGTCGCGATCAACAGGGCCGCACACCCCGCCACCCACGAGATGGTCCGCCCGACGGGCCATGCGTCGCCACGACGGCGCAGTCGCAGCACACCCCGCAGGTAGACGACGCAGAGCACGATCGCGGCCGTGCCGAAGAGCAGGTCGAACCGCCAGTCGAAAGCCAGGCGCGACGGTGTCGGCGGGCCGTCGAGCAGATACCCGAGGGTTTCCTCCATCGGCGTGATGTTCGGTTTGACGGTGCCGCCGGGCGGCGGGCTCCACGCGAGTGCGACAGCGATCCCATAGGTGATGGCGAAGACGAACAATTCGACGAGGCCGAACCGGACGAACAGCGACCGCGGCGGGTCGTCAGAGGAGGCCAGGGTGGCGATGGTTCGCCGCCGATGCCAGGCCCCCAGACCACCCAAGACGAGCAGGGCCACGCCCTTGGCCACGACGATCAGCCCGTAGGTGGAGGTGAACAGCTCACCCGGGGTGATCCGCACCGCCGCGTTGATGACACCGGAGACGCCCACGACGAGGATCAGCCAGAAGGCGACCCGGGAGAAGCGCCGGACCGCCAGTTCGCGCCACCGTCCGCCGGCGATCGCGTAGACGACCACGGCGAACAGTCCGCCGAACCAGCCGACCGCACCGAGGATGTGCAGGATCAGACTGTTCGCGGCGTAGTCGTGGCTGCCGCCCGCCGCGGAGTGCCCGGCCAACGCCAGCGGCAGCAGGGAGAAGACCCCGAAGAGTAGGGCGCCTACGGCGTATCCCCAATGCATGCCGAACCGCGCCAGCAGCATGGCGAGCACCGCCAGCACCGCCGTCACCGTCCAGGTCCGGGCGTTCGACACCGTCGAATAGGCGGTGAAGAACTCCCCCGACGTCAGCAATTGCCCCACCGACCGTCCGACGAGGTCGGAAATCGACAACGCGATCATCGCGACCGAGCACACCGCCCACGCCGCGTAGAGCTTCCCGGCCCAGCGCAGCGCGCGATAGCCGCCGATGTCGAACACGCCGTCGTGCTGTGGCGGCACGAAGAAGGCGGCGAACAACGAGGACCCGACGGCGATCGCGACGGCGACGTAGCCGACGGCGGTGACCGCGGGAATGCCGTAAGTGGTCAGCGCACCCGGGTTGGTCACACCCTTGAGTAGCCGCGCCTGATCGGCCGACGGCAGGAATACCGCCACGGCGACACCGGCGGCGACGACGGCGAGAATCGCGCTCAGCACGCGGACGACCGAACCGCGATCGTCCATCTCGTCGAAGGTGTTCTCGTCGTGCGCGGTCATAGGTCCAGGGTAGTGAGCCGCCAGAACCGCCCCACGCGCGCGCCCCGGGCGAGATTCGAACTCGCGGCCAACCGCTTAGAAGGCGGCTGCTCTATCCACTGAGCTACCAGGGCATGGCGATCGTCGGGAGAACACCCGATGATCACGCCCGATTCTAAGGCCACCGCCCTCGAACACATCGCGGACCACCGCTCGCCGCGTCACGAGAGGGGGAAGGATCCTTCCCCGGCACCGTTCCTCACTGGTCGGCCCGTTCGCGCCGCCGCAGAGTAGATGGTGTTCCCGGAACAACGAACCGCCGGGACTCCGCCATCAATCATTGGAGCAACGCCGTGACCGACGCCAACACCACCATCACCCCCGTGAAAATCCCCGGCGTGGCCTGGGATCTCGCGGCGGACATCTACTTCCCGGCGAACTTCGACGAGGCGCTCAAGTACCCCGTCGTGATCACCGCCCACCCGACCGGCAGCGATAAGGAGCAGACCTCCGGAAACGTGTACGGCGCAGCGCTGGCCAAGGAGGGTTTCGTGGCCATCGCCTTCGACGCCAGCTTCCAGGGCGAGAGCGGCGGCGAGCCCCGCTTCGTCGAGGACCCGGGCTTCCGCGTCGGCGACTTCAGCTTCGTCGTCGACTACCTGGTCGCCCAGCCGTGGGTCGACGAGGACAAGATCGGCGTCCTCGCCATCTGCGGCGGTGCCGGTTACGCGGTCGCCGCGACGATGATCGACCGTCGCATCAAGGCGCTGACCACCATCGCCGGTTCCAACGTGGGCCGCCTCATGCGCGAGGGCTTCTCGAACTACGACCCGATCGCGATGCTCGAGGCGGTCGCCGCGCAGCGCACCGCCGAGGCGCGCGGCCAGGCCGAGCAGATCAACGACCTGCTGCCGCCGACCGTCGAGTTCGCCAAGGAGAACGGGCTGACCGACATCGACGTGCTGGAGGCCACCGAGTACTACAAGACCCCGCGCGGCCAGCACGACCGGGCCTGCACGAGCTTCAACTTCGCCCGGCAGGGTGCGCTCGCGACCTGGGACGCCTACGACCACGCGGAGACCTTCCTCACCCAGCCGCTGCTGATCGTGATCGGTGACAAGCCGGGCGCCTTCGCCTCGTATCGCCTGGGCATGGAGCTGTACGGCCGCGCCGCGTCGAAGGAGAAGGACCTGCTGGTCCTCCCCGGGGTGTCGCACTACGACCTGTACGACCAGCCGGAGGCGACCGGCAAGGCCCTGGAGGCCGCGGTGCCGTTCTTCCACAAGCACCTGTGACCCACAGGTAGATCCAACGCGCCCGGCGGAGCACGACTCCGCCGGGCGCGTTGCTCCTCACATTCGGTCCATCGTCACTGTGAGCACGAGTTGACCCTCGCGTTACGCCCTGCCGACGGTTGCGAAACGCACCCGACCAACCATGGGTGCCATGCACTCGCCCGTCCTGCCGACCACCGTGGACACCGTCTGCGGCTATTGCGGTGTGGGCTGCGGGCTGACGTTGACCAGGTCCGACGACGAGCAGCCGACGATCACCAAGGCCAAGGGCACCGCGGCGCACCCCGCCAATCAGGGCCGGTTGTGCACCAAGGGCAACACGACCGCCGACCTGCTCAACGGGGGCGGGCGCCTGACCACCGCGCTGCGCCGGCCGACCCGCGACGCCGACCAGGTGCCCGTCGACGTGGACGAGGCGGTCGACGAGGTCGCGCGCCGGTTCACCGAGATCAGGGCCGAACACGGCAACGACGCCGTCGCCTTCTACGTGTCCGGCCAGATGTCGTTGGAGGCGCAATACCTGGCGAACAAGCTGTGCAAGGGCTACTTCCGGACCAACCTCATCGAGTCGAACTCGCGGCTGTGCATGGCCAGCGCCGGCACCGGCTACAAACAATCCCTCGGCGCCGACGGCCCGCCGGGCAGCTACGACGACCTCGACCACGCCGACGTCTTCCTCGTCATCGGCGCGAATATGGCCGACTGCCACCCCATCCTCTTCCTGCGGATGATGGATCGGGTCAAGGCCGGGGCGAAGCTCATCGTCGTCGACCCGCGGCGCACCACCACCGCGGCGAAAGCCGACCTGTACCTGCCGGTGAAACCCGGCACCGACATGGCGCTGCTCAACGGGCTGCTCAAACTCATCGTCGACGCCGGTCGGCTCGACGAGCGGTTCATCGCCGAACACACGCAGGGGTGGGAGGAGATGCCCGACCACCTCGCCGACTACCCAGCCGCGCGGGTCGCGCAGATCACCGGCATCGACGAGGCCGATCTGCGCACCGCCGCGGATTGGATCGGCTCCGCCGACAACTGGGTGAGCCTGTGGACCATGGGCCTCAACCAGTCCACCCACGGGACCTGGCACACCAACGCGCTGTGCAACCTCCACTTGGCGACCGGGGCGATCTGCCGCACCGGCAGCGGACCGTTCTCCCTCACCGGGCAGCCCAACGCGATGGGTGGGCGCGAGATGGGCTACATGGGGCCCGGCCTGCCCGGTCAGCGCGTGGTCACCGACCCCGCACACCGCGCCGAGGTCGAGGCACTGTGGGACCTGCCTGACGGCACACTGCGCACCGAGGTCGGCGGCGGCACCGTCGACATGTTCGAGGCCCTCGCCGACGGTCGGATCAAGGCCGTCTGGATCATCTGCACCAATCCGGTGGCGTCGATGGCCAACCGCGCCAAGGTGATCGCCGGCCTGGGCACCGCCGAATACGTCGTCGTGCAGGACGCCTTCTCCGGCGTCGAGACCGCCGATCACGCCGATGTCGTGCTCCCCGCCGCCCTCTGGTCGGAGTCGGAGGGCGTGATGATCAACTCCGAGCGCAACCTGACGCTGACCGCCCCCCTGATGCGCGCACCCGGCCAGGCACTGCCGGATTGGCAACTCATCTGCCGCGTCGCGCGGGCAATGGGATTCGACGGCTTCGACTTCCCCGACGCGGCAGCGGTATTCGACGAGATCAAACGATTCCACAACCCCCGGACCGGGTGGGATCTGCGCGGTGTCGACTATGAGCGGCTGCGGCGCGGGCCGGTGCAGTGGCCGGCCCCGCCGGGCTCCCCCGACCGCAACCCGATCCGCTACCTCAACGACGGCGTCAGCCAGTCCCGCCACGTCGACGGCGACGGCACCGCGCCGCGCCTCGCCTTCGCCACCCCGTCGCGCCGCGCACGGTTCTTCGCCCGCCCCTATCTGCCGCCGGCCGAACAGCCCGACGAGGAGTTCCCGCTCGTCCTCACCACCGGCCGCCTCCCGCACCAGTGGCACACGATGACGAAGACCCGCAAGGTCGCCAAGCTGATGAAGCTCAACCCGTCGACCTTCGTCGAGATCCACCCCCTCGACGCGCAGCGGCTGGGGATCGCCGACGGTGATCGCGTGGCGGTCTCTTCGCGCCGCGGGACCGCGTTCGCCCCGGCCGTCGTCACCGAGAACATCACCGTCGGAACGTGTTTCGTGCCCATGCACTTCGCCGACGCCACCGGTCCGGATCTGGCGATCAACGCCGTCACCAACGACGCCGTCGACCCGGATTCGCTGCAGCCCGAATTCAAGGCCTGCGCCGTCGCCCTGTCCCCCGCACCGATCACCGCACCCCTGGGAGAGCCCGTGTCCGATGCCGTCACCCTGCTCGCATCCGCCTTCGGCGACCAGACCGCCGAGATCACGCTGTCGGAGGCCGAACGCGCCTACGTCGGAGGTCTGCTCATCGGGTTGCGGACGAACCCGCCCGAGGGTCATGTACCCGCGGTGCCGGTACACGCCCCGCTCTCGCCGACCTCGCGGGCCTGGGTCGACGGGGTGCTGGCCGGCGTCTTCTCCCGCATCCCCCTCACCGGCGGCGCGCCATCGGTCGGGGGCGGCGACACGGCGGCCGGCGGCAGCGCTCCGATCGGACCGGCCCAACGCACGGTCGAGGTGGTGTGGTCGTCGCAGACGGGCACCGTCGAGGAGTACGTCCCCACCCTGACCGCCGCACTCGGCGCCGCCGGATTCGCGGTCCGCGACCGCTGCGCCGACCAGGTGTCGGTCGACGCGCTGACCGGCGACGTCCTGTTCGTGGTGGCATCCACCGGCGACGGCGACGCACCGGATTCCGGTGTGGCGCTGTGGGATTCGCTCGCCACCGTCGAGTCCGACGACGAACTCGCCGGGCTGCGCTACGCCGTGCTGGGCTTCGGCGACTCCTCCTACGCCGACTTCTGCGGTTTCGCCCGCAAGCTCGACGCCCGCCTGCACGATCTGGGCGGCACGCGGATCGCCGAGCGCGGCTCGTGCGAGCCGGACTACGAGGAGCAGGCCGCGACGTGGCAGGAGCGCACACTGGCGGCCCTCGCGGCCGAGCAGGAGCCCAGCGGCGAGTCCACTGCCGAGACAACGGTTGCCGGCGAGCCCGCCGCCGGGGCGAATGCTTCGGAACCGGCGCCGACGACCTACTCCCGCAAGCACCCGCTGACCACCGAACTCGTCGAGAACACCCGGCTCACCGCGCCCGAATCCGACAAGGACGTCCGACGATTCGCCTTCGCGCTGCCGGAGGACACGCTCTCCTACAGCGCCGGTGACGCACTCGGCGTCTGGCCGACGAACCGGCCGGCGGTCGTCGAGGAGTGGTTGGCCCGCACCGGGCTCGAGGCCGATGAGCCGGTGGTCGTCGGCGGCGCACAGCGCACCCTGGTCGACGCGCTGACCGACCACTACGACATCACCCGGATCACGCCGGATCTCCTGCGACTGCTGCACGTGCACCACCCCGACGAGGGGTTCGCCGACTTGGCCGCGCAGCCCGCCCAGCTGCGGGAATGGTCGTGGGGACGGCAGGCGGTCGACCTGTTGGCGCGGTTCCCCGTCGCCGCGCCGCGCGACGACTGGCTACAGATTCTCAAACCCCTGGTGCCGCGGCTCTACTCGATCTCGTCGTCGCCGCGCTCCGACCCCGGCCGCGTCGAGGTGACCGTGTCGGCGGTGCGCTTCGACCACGACGGCCAGACCCGCCACGGGGTGTGCTCGACCTTCCTCGCCGACGCCGAACCGGGCGCGCCGATGCGCGTCTTCATCGCGCCGAACAAGAAGTTCGGCCCGCCGGTCGACGGCGACGCCCCGATGATCATGGTGGGCCCCGGCACCGGGGTCGCACCCTTCCGCGGATTCCTGCACGACCGCGCCCACACCGGCGCACCGGGGCCGAATTGGCTGTTCTTCGGCGACCGCCACGAGTCGACCGATTTCCTCTACCGCGACGAGCTCGCCGAATTCGCCACGACCGGCGTCCTGACCAAGCTCGACCTCGCCTTCTCCCGCGATCAGGAGGAGAAGGTCTACGTGCAGGACCGGATGCGGGCCAACGCGGCCGAACTGTGGAATTGGATCCACCGCGGCGCCCACGTCTACGTGTGCGGCGACGCCGACAAGATGGCCCGCGACGTCGACGACGCCCTGCGTGAGATCGTGGCGCAGCACGGCCGCATGTCGCCGCACATGGCCGACTCGTACGTCGCCGCGCTGGCCGCCGAGAACCGCTATGTCCGCGACGTCTACTGACGACGAACACCCGGCGCGACCGATACGGTGAGGCGGTGGACTTCGACGCGGTCATCCTGGCCGGCGGGCAGGCCAGGCGGATGGGCGGCGCCGACAAGCCGGCGAGCCTCGTCGGCGGTCGGCGGTTGGTCGACGTGGCCTTGGCCGCCGTGGCCGACGCGGACCGGATCGTCGTCGTGGGTCCGCAGCGCGACCTGCCCGCCGACATCCGGACGACCCGCGAGGACCCGCCGTTCGCCGGTCCGGTGGCGGCGCTGCGCGCCGGCCTCGCCGCGCTCGACGACCTTCCCGACGATCGCGCCGTGGCAGTCCTCGCCGCCGATCTGCCCTTCCTCACCGCCGCGCACCTGGTCGCGCTCGCGCGGGCGCGCAGCGCAGCCCAGGCACCGGTCGCGCTGGCCGTCGACGACGAGGGCCGGCGCCAATATCTCGTCGGGGTATGGCGGGCCGACGCCCTGCGGCAGGCGCTCGCCGCCGCGGGCGAATCGATGCGCTCGATGATCCCCGACGAGGCAGTCGAGCTGCCGCTGCCGGGTATCGCCGACGTCGACACCCCCGCCGACCTCGAAGCGGCCCGACGTCTTGCCGGGCCGGCGGGAACGTTGACGACCGCGCTCGCGGGGATGGGCATCGCGTCCGTCCGGACGGCTCCCCCCGCCGACGCACTCGGCGGGGTCCTCGCCGAACCGTTGCGCGCCGCGCTCCCCTTCCCCGCCTTCGATACGGCGGCGATGGACGGGTTCGCGGTCCGCGGCGAACCCCCGTGGCATCTCGTCGGCACCCCGATCCGCGCCGGCCACCGGCCCGGAGCACTCGTCGCCGACGGCACGGCCGCGGTGATCGCGACGGGAGCCCCGCTACCCGACGGTGCCGATCGGGTGGTCCGCGTCGAAGAGGTCGCGAAGCTCCCCGACGGCTCCGTGACCCCGACGTCGCAGGGTCGCGACGACACCCGTCGACAGGGGGATTCCTGGACCACCGGCGATCTCCTCGCCGAGGCGGGCACCACGGTCGACGCGGCGCTGGTCGGCACGGCACACGCGGCCGGGGTCGCCCGGATCTCGGTGCGCGGCCCGCTGCGCGGTGCTGCACACCTCCGGCGACGAGGTCGGCGCGACCGCCGCCGGAGGCATCGCCGACACCGCCTCACCCCTGGTGCGGGAGTTGTTGGCGCGCACCGGCATCCGTGTCGCGACCGGCGCGCACCTGCCCGATACCGCCGACGCCGTGCGCGATGCCGTCGGGCCCGACCGCATGCCGGGCGAACTCGTCGTCATCATCGGCGCGACCGGGCGCGGCACCGCCGATCACCTGCGGGCGGCACTCGACGCGGTCGGCGCGGTCATCCTCGTCGACGGGCTCCCGATCCGCCCGGGCGGCTCGCTGATCGTCGCCGCCCTCCCGACGGCGGCACCCTGCTGGGCCTCGGCGGCAACCCGGTCGCCGCCCTCGCCGGCGCCGCCCTGTGCGCGCCGCCGCTGCGCGATGCCCTGCTCGCCGCGGCACCCGCGCCGGCCGACGAGATCGCCGTCGACAACGCCGCCGAACTCGCCCACCCGACACTGTGGCGGGTCGTGCCGATCCGTCCGCAGGGCGCCGGCCGATGGCTCGGTGCCGCGGTGACGAGCACGGCCGAACCGGGTTCGTTGATCGGGGCACGGGGGATCGCGCTGCTCGCGCCGCAGGCCGGTGGCCCGGTTCGCCGTCTGATCTGACTGCTTCTCACATCCGATCCCGCACAGCTGTGCGCTGTTTCGAACCGGATCGAAACACGACCGTCGTATTTGTCATGCCGGCGCAACAGTCGCGGCAACACCGGTGCAACACCGGATTCCTACCGTGGGTTTCACCGTCACAGCCGCCCAGGAGGATCACATGACAACCGCGCCCACCCGCACCCGAACCGTGGTCGTCGTCGGCCACGGAATGGTCGGCCACCGGTTCGTCGAAGCGCTGCGCACCCGCGACGCCGACGACCGCTGGCGCGTCGTCATCCTCGGCGAGGAGTCCGATGCCGCCTACGACCGCGTCGGGCTGAGTTCCTACGTCGGCACCTGGGAGCGCGGCGACCTCGCGCTGGCCGGCAACGACTACGCCGGGGACGACCTCGTCGAATTGCGCCTGGGCAACGCGGTCACCCGGATCGACCGCGACGAGCGCACCTTGACGCTGGCCGACGGCGCGCAGCTCGCCTACGACGCGTTGGTCCTGGCCACCGGTTCCTACGCCTTCGTCCCACCGGTGCCCGGGCACGACGCGGACAACTGCCACGTCTACCGCACCCTCGACGACCTCGACGCGATCCGCGCCGATGCGCAGACGGCCCTCGAGCGCGACCCGGGTGCCGTCGGCATCGTCGTCGGCGGCGGCCTGCTCGGGCTGGAGGCGGCCAACGCCCTGCGCCAGCTCGGCCTGCGACCGCACGTCGTCGAATACAACCCGCGACTCATGCCACAACAGGTCGACGAGGCCGGCGGCGAGCACCTCGCCCGTATGGTCGGCGAACTCGGCATCGACGTGTCGCTGGGGGTCGGCACGTCGAATATCGAGACCGCCGACGACGGCGGCCTGCGCGTCACCCTCGGCGAGGACACCGTCGTCGACGCGGCCCTGCTCGTCTTCGCCGCCGGTGTGCGCCCGCGCGACGAGTTGGCCCGCGACGCCGGGCTGGACATCGCCGAGCGGGGCGGGGTCCTGACCGACCTCGGCTGCGCGACCTCCGATCCGGCGATCTTCGCCATCGGCGAGGTCGCCGCCATCGAGGGCGTCTGCTACGGCCTCGTCGGACCCGGCTACGCCACCGCGGAAGTCGTCGCCGACCGCCTCCTGGAGGGGGACGCGGAATTCCCCGGCGCCGACCTGTCCACCAAGCTCAAGCTGCTCGGGGTGGACGTCGCCAGCTTCGGCGACGCGCACGGGCGCACCGACGGCGCGCTCAACGTCGTCGTCAGCGACCCGATCAACGGCACCTACGCCAAGCTCGTCCTCTCCGACGACGCGCAGACCCTGCTGGGCGGCGTCCTCGTCGGTGACGCCAGCACCTACGGCCTGCTGCGCCCGCTCGTCGGGCAGACGCTGCCCGGCGACCCGGTGAGCCTGATCTCGCCGGCCACCGACGGCTCCCCCGGGATCGGCGTCGGCGCACTCGGCGACGACGCACAGATCTGCTCCTGCAACGACGTCAGCAAGGGCACCTTGTGCGCGGCGATCGCCGACGGTTCCTGTACGGTCGCCGACCTCAAGAAGTGCACCGGTGCCGGCACGGCCTGCGGCTCCTGCGTGCCGCTGCTCTCGCAGATCCTCGCCGATTCAGGCGTGGAGCAGAGCACGTCGCTGTGCGAGCACTTCGACGTCTCGCGCGCCGAGTTGTTCGAGTTGGTCCGTGCCAGCGGAATCCGAACCTTCTCCGGGCTGATCGGGCGCTTCGGCACCGGCACCGGCTGCGACATCTGCAAGCCCACCGTCGCGTCGATCCTGGCCTCCACCAGCTCCGATCACATCCTCGGCGGCGAGCAGGCCTCGCTGCAGGACACCAACGACGCCTTCCTGGCCAACATCCAGCGCAACGGCACCTATTCGGTGGTCCCCCGGGTCCCGGGTGGGGACATCACCGCCGAGCACCTCATCCTGATCGGCGAGATCGCGCGCGACTTCGGCCTGTACACGAAGATCACCGGCGGCCAGCGGATCGACATGTTCGGCGCCACCGTCGACCAGCTGCCCCAGATCTGGCAGCGCCTCGTCGACGGCGGGATGGAGTCCGGTCAGGCCTACGGCAAGTCCCTGCGCACCGTGAAGAGCTGTGTCGGTTCGGACTGGTGCCGCTACGGCCAGCAGGACTCCGTGCAGCTCGCCATCGACCTGGAGCTGCGCTATCGGGGCCTGCGCTCGCCGCACAAGATCAAGATGGGCGTCTCCGGCTGTGCCCGCGAATGCGCCGAGGCACGCGGCAAGGACGTCGGGGTCATCGCCACCGACAAGGGCTGGAACCTCTACGTCGGCGGCAACGGCGGCATGACGCCGCGGCACGCCCAACTACTCGCCGGCGACCTCGACACGGCCACCCTCGTCAGCTACGTGGACCGGTTCCTCATGTACTACATCCGCACCGCCGACCGGTTGCAGCGCACCGCGGCCTGGCTCGAGGAGATCGATGGCGGTCTCGACCACGTGCGGTCGGTCGTCGTCGACGACAGCCTGGGCCTGGCCGCCGATTTCGAGGCCGACATGGCCCGCCACGTCGAGGGCTACGAATGCGAGTGGAAGGGCGTCCTGAACGACCCCGACAAACTCTCCCGGTTCGTGTCCTTCGTCAACGCCCCGGACACACCGGACCCGACGGTCAGCTTCACCAGCAACAACGGGCGAAAGGTCCCGGTGCTCCTCGGCACCCCGACCGTGCTGACTGCCGCCGAGCCCGCCGCCGACCTCGCCACCGAAGGGAACCTCCGATGAGCCTCAACTTCGACCTGCACCGCTGGACCCGGGACTGGACCGCGGCGTGTCCGCTCTCGCGGCTGGAGCCGCTGCGCGGGGTGGCGGTCCTGCTGCCCGACAACGCGCAGGTCGCACTGTTCCGACTGGCCGACGACAGCATTCGCGCCATCGGGAACATCGACCCGATCGGCCGGGCCGCGGTCATGTCACGCGGCATCGTCGGCGACCGCGGCGGCTTCCCCACCGTCCAGTCGCCGCTCAAGAAGCAGGCGTTCAGCCTCATCGACGGCCGGTGCCTCGACGCAGACGGGATCAGCATCCCGGTCTACGCCACGCGCATCGGCCTCGACGGGACGGTCTTCGTCGCGAACTCCCCCGATATCAGCTTCGGCTACCGCCCCGATGGCTACCGGCGTACAGCGGTGGGGAGCGCGTCGTGACGACGCTGCTCGTCGCGCACGGCACGCGCAACCCGCACGGGGTGGCCGTGATCGGCGACCTCGCGCACGCGCTGGGCCGGCGCCTGCACGACGATGTGCGCGTCGGATTCGTCGACGTCCTCGGCCCCGACCCCGCACAGGCCCTCGAGTCGATCCCCGGCTCCGACCCGGTGCGGGTGATACCCGCCTTCCTCGCCGGCGGCTACCACGTGCACACCGATCTACCCGCCTATCTGGAGCGATCACCGCGGGCGACGCTGTTGACGCGCCCGCTCGGCCCCGACCCGCTGCTGGCCGACGCGATGGTCTCGCGGTTGCTCATCGCCGGATGGCAGCCGGGCGATCCGGTCGTCCTCGCCGCCGCCGGTTCTCGCGATCCCCGCGCGCAGGCCGACATCGCGACGATGGGCCGGTTGTTGTCGCTGCGCGTCGGGGCACCGGTGCGCGTCGGCTTCGTCATCCCGCCCGCCGATCGATCCGGGTTTCCCTCGGTCCCCGACGCCGTCGCGACCCTGCGACGTGACTGCGGCGCCGGTCGCCGTATCGCCGTCGCCACCTATCTGCTGGCCGACGGCCTGTTCGCCCGCCGCCTGCACGAGTGCGGCGCCGACGTCGTCGCCGCCCCGCTCGGGGTTCATCCCGCGGTACTCGACCTCGCCTGCCGGCGCACCCACCAGGTGACCGAGGTCGTCACGACGAGTATCAGCACCGCGGGCCACAGCGATTGAAGGTTGCCGACCGTCGAATAGACCCAGCCGCCGAGGACCGAGCCACAGGCCAATCCGGCCCAGATCAGCGCCGGGCGCACCCATTCCCAGCGCGGGCCGCCGAGCAGCGCGTCGGCCAGGCGCTGTCCCGCCTTCACGACCGACCCGGTCACATAGGTCAGCGGCACCGCGACCTCGCCGCCGCGCAGGAAGGTCGCGTTCATCGTCCCCATGCCGACGGTCGCCACGAGTGCGGCGGGCACCGGGAACCAGGACTGGGTGTCGGCGAGTCCGGCAGCCGCCACCAGGAGCGTCGTCGCGACCAGCACCGCCACCCGACCGTCGCGGAACCGGGCCAGCAGACCGCCGAGGACGCAGCCGACGAAGAACAGGCCGATCAGGCCGAGCGCCTTGCCCGCGCCGGCCAGTCGCCCGTTGGTGAACTCGGCCCCCATCCGGGTGGTGTTACCGCTCATGAAGGACACGAAATAGCCGCCGAGATCGAGGAACCCGACCGCGTCGACATAGCCGGCCGTCGCCGCCAACACGACCGCGAGCACCACCTCGCGCTGACGAATCGACTGCATGACGGTCGAATCTAGTCGACGGCGAGCCGGTATCCGCGTTTGACGACGGTGGCGATGAGTTCGCGCGCCCCCAATGCCGACCGCAGCCGCCCGATAGCCACCTCCACCGCGTGGGCATCGCCGCCGGCGACGGGCAGCAGCGCCAACAGGTCGGTGCGGGAGACCACCTCACCCGGGTTGGCGGCCAGTGCGTGCAGCAGCGCAAGGCCCGACGGGGAGACGTCGCACACCCGCCCGTCGACGACGGCCGCGTCCGCGCGCACCCCCATCGCGTGCCCGGCGACCGCCAATTCGGGGCGCCGCCGCGGCAGGTCGTCGCCGATCAACCGGGCCAGCGCCCCCAGGCGCATCCGTTCCGGGGCGACGCTGGGCACGTCGACGTCTTCGAGCGGCCGTGCGGTGACCGGGCCGACGCAGTAGGGCACCACCGGCCCGCGCAACGCGTCCAGCAGGGCGTCGACCCGCCCGAGCTGCCTGGCCCGTTCCAGCATCGCGGCGACGGCGGGAGCCGAGGTGAACGCGGCCGCGTCGACGCGGGCGTCGGCGATCTCCACCAACAGCGCGTCGAACCGGTCCTGGTCGGCCGGCGCGGTCCACCGGTAGACGGGTACCGCGATCACGGTCGCCCCGCGTCTGCGCAGTTCGGCGAGGAATCCCGGGTTCGGATCCCAGTCGTCGGTCGCCCCGTGCAGCTGCACGGCGACGCGCTGACCGGACAGGTCCTGCGGGAGGTGCGCCAGCACCTCCACCGACGACTCGGAGGCCGGCGACCATTCCTCCCGCAGCCCCGCGGCCCGCAGCGCCCCGGTCGGTTTCGGCCCGCGCGAGATGATCCGGGTGGATTCGAGTTGCTTCATCAGCGCCGACGCCAACCCCCACTCCTCGGCGGCCTCGGCCCAGCCGCGAAAGCCGATGCCGGTGGTCGCGATCAGCACGTCGGGGGCTTGGGCGAGGACCTCGTCGGTGGCCGCGCGCAGGGCCACGTCGTCGGCGAGCGGGATGATCGCCATCGCCGGGGCGCTGCGGGTGGTGGCACCGCGGCGCTGCAGCAGCATCGCGAACTCGTCGGCCCGTCGGGCGGCGGTGATCGCGACGGTGAACCCGATCAACCCGGCCGGCCCGGTCGTTGCGTCGGCAATCATCACCCCAGTCTCTCAGATGCCGACGCCGGCGCACCGCTGCCCGCGCCGACGGGGACCGGTCGGTCTGCACGGGGCACCCGCAGGTAGACCGACCAGGTGATGACGGCCGCGGCGACGTAGACCACGGCGAACACGACGAAGGCCGAGGTCGCCGAACCCGAGCTGAGGTAGGACTGCCGCAGGACGAGGTTGATGCCGACGCCGCCGAGACCGCCGATCGCGCCCGCGATGCCGATGACCGCCCCGGTGAGCGAGCGCGAATAGTCGGCGCGCTCCTGCACCGTGGCGAACCCCTTGGACTGCGCGGCGGCCTCGAAGACCGACGGGATCATCTTGTACACCGATCCGTTGCCCATCCCCGACAGCACGAACAGGACGACGAATCCGACGATGTAGAAGACCAGGGAGCCGTTGCCCGCGACGAGGATCCCGGCTCCCGCGATCATGCCGAGGAACACGCCGAGCGTGACGCGGCTGCCACCGATGCGATCGGCGAGCTTGCCACCGTAGACGCGGCTGATGGAGCCGAGGAGCGGGCCGACGAAGGCGATCTGAGCGGCGTGCAGCGCCGCCTGCGACGGGTTGTCGCCGTGATCGCGGAAGTACCCGGCCAACACCTGGCCGAAGGCGAAGGAGTAGCCGATGAACGAGCCGAAGGTCGCGATGTAGAGGGCCGCGATGATCCACGTGTTCCGGTTGGCCACGGCGCGGCGCATCGCCCGCATGTCGACACCGGGGATGGTCAGGTTGTCCATCTGCAGGGCGGCGCCGATACCGGCGACGGTCAAGAGCACCAGGTAGACCGCGCACACCCAGTAGGGCGCGGCGTCGCCGATCCACGCCACCAGCAGCAACCCGATGAGCTGGACGGCCGGCACGCCCAGGTTGCCTCCGCCGGCGTTGAGGCCCAGCGCCCAGCCCTTGAGGCGCTGCGGGTAGAAGGCGTTGATATTGGTCATCGACGAAGCGAAGTTGCCGCCGCCGAGCCCCGTCGAGGCGGCACACACCAGGTACACCCACAGCGGCATACCCGGATGCGCCAGGATCCAGAGGGTCGCGCTGACCGGGATGAGCAGGACGAAGGCGGAGAACACCGTCCAGTTGCGCCCGCCGAAGCGCGTGGTAGCCATCGTGTACGGGAAGCGCAGCAGCGCTCCGGTCAACGTGGCGGTGGCGCCGATGAGGAATTTGTCACCCGTGGTGAGGCCGTAGACGTCGGCCGGCATGAACAGCACCATGACCGACCACAACGACCACACCGAGAACCCGATGTGTTCGGCCGCCACCGACCAGATCAGGTTCCGCCGGGCGATGGCCGACCCGCCGTTGTCCCACTGCTCGGTGTTCTCCGGATCCCAGTTCTCCAGCAATCCGCCAGTGCGTCGCGGTTCCTTCACGTTTCCTCCCAAGCGTTCGAGCCGTTGTCGTCGCCGACGCTATGGATTCCGTGTTGCGGCTTTCGTCAGCCGCGGTCACCGGGACGTAACCAGATCCTCACGCCCGCGAATCCGACGGTGTGCGGTCGCCGCGCAGGCCGGGCAACCAGCGACGACGCAGGAGGACAAGTACGAAAAGGCTGATCAAAACCAGCCCGACCGACATCGCGACGGCCGACCGGTCGTCGCGGATCAGCGCCAGATAGATCGCCAGCGGCATCGTCTGGGTGACGCCCTCGACGTTGCCCGCGAAGGTCACCGTCGCACCGAATTCGCCGAGGCAACGCGCGAAGCACAGCAGCGCACCGGCCCCGATCCCCCCGCGGATCATCGGTAGCGTCACGCGCCAGAACGTGGTGGCCCGCCCCGCACCAAGGGTGTGCGCGACCTCCTCGGCGTCGACGTCGCGACTGCGCAACGCCGATTCGACGCTGATCACCAGGAACGGCATGGACACCACCAGCTGCGCCATGACGACGGCGGCGAAGGTGTAGGTCGGCGTCCAGCCGAACCACGAGTCCAGTAGCGAGCCGATCGGTGCGCGCCGCCCGAATGCCGCCAGCAGGCCGGCGCCCACCACCACCGGGGGCAGCACCATCGGCACCAGCACGACCAGCCGCAACGCGGCCCGCAGCCGATCCGAGGAGATGCCGTCGGCGAGCAGCGCGGCGAGCGGGACGCCGAGGACGACGGCGATCGCCGTGGCGATGGCGGCCGAGGCCAGGGACAACCACAGGGCCGAACGCGCCGACGGCGCCGTCAGCAATCCGATCATCTGCCCCCACGGCGCCGTCGCAATCAGCGCGACCAGCGGTGTCAGGAGGACGACCAGGCCGATGACACCGACGGCGCGGATCGGCGTTGCCGGCCGCCCCCTCACGGAGCCCCGAATCCGGCCTCCCGGAAGATGCGTTGCCCCTCGGGACCGGCGAGCAGGTCGACGAATGCCTTGCCGTCATCGGTCAGCGCCGCAGCCGGGTAACGATTCACCGGTGCGTCCGGGATCGCGATGGTCTCCACCCGGTCGCCCGCCGAGGCGGCGTCGGTGGCGTAGACGAGTGCCGCGTCGGCCTCCCCGCTGGTCACCGACGCCAAGGCGGCGCGCACGTCGACGGCGCGGCTGATCGGATGCGGGGTGCCGCCGATGGCGGCGATCGCCTTCTCCGCCGCCGCGCCGCAGGGCACCTCCCGCGCGCAGATGACCGCGCGACTGCCGGGTTCGGTGAAGTACTTCACGCCGGTCACCTTGCCCGGGTTACCCTTCGGCACGACGATCACGAGGCGGTTGGTCGCGACCACGCGCGGGTCGTGCGCGACCTTGCCGTCGACCGCCTTGGTCATGGTCTTCTCGTCGGCGGTGATCAGTACGTCGCCCTTGGCCCCGGACGTCAGCTTCTGCACCAGTGCCGACGACGCGCCGGTGTCCACCTGCACCTTCGCCCCGGGATGCTCCTTCGCGTAGGCCGACACCATCGGCCTGAGCACGTCGACCAGCGACGCGGCGGCGAGCACGCGGATCGACTGCGACGACGTGCCGTCGCTCGAGCACCCGGCCAGCGAGACGATCGCGAGCGAGGCGGCTGCCGTCGCGGCGAGCAGTCTGGTGGATTTCACTTCGGTTCTCCTTCGTCACGGCCCCGGGGGGGGCGGTTTTCGTCAGCCACCGGCGAACGGTGGGAGCAGGTCGACGCTACTGCCGATCGGGTCGGCGTCGTCACGGACCACGTCGTCGCCGGTCAGGACCGACGACAGCCCGGCCAGTTCCGCGACCGCGGGACCGTGGCGGGCGCCGACCGCGGCGCGCAGCGATCCCACCGTCAGCAGGTCGACGAGCAGTTCCTCGCGGCGGCAACCGGTGCGGTCGGCCAGGGCCGCGAAGTAGGTGACGGTCACCGATTCAGCCACCGATCGCCCCCATGCTGCGCCGGGGGGCGACGAGCTGCGCCGCATCGGCGTGGCCGGCCCGCTTGCGCACGGTGACGGCGCGCCACGCGTCCGCCAGCGCCTCGTCGGACCCGCCCGTGCGCAGGATCGCGGCGAGATCGATCTCGTCGTCGGAGAACAGGCACGGCCGCACGCGGCCCTCCGCGGTGACACGGGTACGGTCACAGCTCCCGCAGAAGGAGCGGGTCATCGAGGCGATGATCCCCACCCGATACGGTCCGCCGTCCACCAGCCACAACGCCGCCGGTGCACTCGGATCGTCACGACCCGCCTCGGTGAGCACCATCGTGGCGCCCAGCACGTCGAGTAGCTCGTCGGCGGTGACCATGGTCTGCGCCGACCAGGCGCGGTCGGCGTCGAGTGGCATCGCCTCGATGAAGCGCAGCGGCAATCCGCGGTCGCGGCACCAGCGCAGCAATTCCGGTGCGTGGGAAAGGGTCTCGCGTTGCAGGACCGCATTGATCTTCACCGGCTGCAGCCCGGCGGCGCGGGCGGCGTCGATCCCGGCGATCACGTCGGCGAGCCGGTCGCGGCGGGTCACCCGGGCGAAGAGTTCCGCGTCCACCGCGTCGAGGGAGATGTTGACCCGCGTCAGACCGGCGTGCGCGAGCGCTTCGGCGCGGCGGGCCAGTCCGATGGCGTTGGTGGTCAAGGCGATCGGCAGATCCCGATGCCGCGCGCGGATGCCGGCGACCACGAGCTCCAGATCCCCCCGCACGAGCGGCTCGCCGCCGGTGAGCCGCACCTCCTCGATGCCCAGGTGCCCGACGGCCACGTCGACCAACCGGGTCACCTCGGCGGCCGACAGCAACTCCTCGCGCGGCAGGAGCGGCAAGCCCTCCGCGGGCATGCAGTAGCGACAGCGCAGCGTGCACGCCTGCGTCAACGAGATCCGCAGGTCGCGGGCGCGCCGTCCCAACGTGTCAACCAGCAGCGCGGGAAGCGCAGGCGATTCGGGCGCGGTCACACCTGTGACGCTACCCCTGCGGTGTTTCGGCAATGTTCCGTTCGATCCGGGCGCCCTAAGCTAGGAGGATGCCCAGACGTCCGGTCTCCGAGCACCGACGCGCCGTTGCCGAGCACGTCACCGGCGTGGCCGCCATCGCCCCAGTCGCGGTGGCCGACGCCCTGGGCCTGGTGCTCGCCACCACCGTCGACGCCCCGCTCGCACTGCCGCCCTTCGCGAATTCGGCGATGGACGGATTCGCGGTGCGGGCCGCCGATGTCGTATCCGGGAGCGCGCTCCCCGTCGCCTTCCGCATCCCGGCGGGAACACGGGCACCCGCCCTCGCCCCGGGCGCGGCGGCGGCGATCATGACCGGGGCACCGGTCCCCCGGGGCGCCGACACCGTGATCCCCGTCGAGGAATCCGACGAGCGGCCGAGTGCGGGTGGCGGCACCGAGGTGTCCTTCTCGGTGTCCCCGGCGACCGGGGCCTTCCTGCGACCCGCCGGGTCCGACGTTCGCGCCGGCGACCCGATCGCGCGGGCCGGAACCCGGTTGGCGCCGCACCGGCTCGGCGCACTGGCCGCGGCCGGCATCGAGACGGTCGACGTGTGGCGCCCGCCCCGCGTCGCGGTCCTCTCCACCGGGTCTGAGCTGGTCAGCGCTGGTCAACCGCTGGGCCCCGGCCAGATCTACGAATCGAATTCGACGCTGCTCGCAGCCCTCGTCGCCACCAGCGGCGCCCGCGTGGCCAGCGTCGGCACTGTCGGCGACGACGGCGGTTTCGCCGCCGCGCTCGACGCGGCATGCGACTCGGCCGACCTGGTCATCACGACCGGCGGCGTCTCCGCCGGCGAGCACGAGCCGGTGCGCGACCTGCTGGCCGGCGCCGACGGCAACTGGTTCGGCGCGGTGGCGATGCAACCGGGCGGTCCGCAGGGGTTGGCCCGTCGCAACGGCACCCCGGTGCTCTGCCTGCCGGGCAATCCGGTCAGCGTCCTGGTGTCCTTCGAGGTGTTCGTGCGCGACGCGCTCCATGCGGTGCTGGGGCGCCCACCGGTGCGGTGCGGTCGGGGACGCGTGCTCGACCCCGTTGCCTCGGCGCCGGGAAAGACTCAATTCCTGCGCGGGAGGACGGCCGACGGGAATCGCGTCGCCGTCATCGGCGGCCCGAGCAGCCACCTCATCGCGACCGCTTCCCAAGCCGACGTCCTCGTCGAAGTCCCCGCCGACCTCACCGAACTCACCCCAGACCTGGAGGTACCGCTATGGCCGCTGACGATGTCGGATTGACCCATCTCGACGATTCCGGGGCCGCGCACATGGTCGACGTCTCTGCGAAAGCCGTGACCAGGCGGACCGCCGTGGCCCGCGGGGTGTTCCGCACCACCGCCGAGGTCGTCGGACTCGTCGAATCGGGCGGACACGGAAAGGGGGACGTGCTCGCCGTCGCCCGGGTCGCCGCGATCATGGGCGCCAAAAGGACCGCCGAGCTGATCCCCCTGTGCCATCCGCTCCCCCTCGACTCGGTCGACGTCGAGTTCGCGCTGGAGTCCGATGCCGTGACCGTGACCGCCACGGCGACGACGACCGGCAAAACCGGTGTCGAGATGGAGGCGCTGACCGCCGTGAGCGTCGCCGGGTTGACGCTGCACGACATGGTGAAGGCCGTCGATCCGGCGGCGACGATGACCGACATCGGCCTCGTCGCCAAGGACGGCGGTCGCCGCGGGGCCTGGCGTCGCGATGCGGGAGCGGCCGCACCGGCGACCGCCTCCTCACCCGCCGTCGTCGACATCTATCCGGGCCGCCGGGCCCACGTAATCGTGTCGTCGACACGCGTCGCGGCCGGCGAGCGCACCGATGCCACCGGCCCGATTCTGCGGGAGTGGTTGACGGACAAGGGATTCGAGGTCGACGAGCCGATCATCGTCGCCGACGCGGAGATCGACGGCGCCATCGCCGACGCGTTGGCCGTCCGGCCGTCACTACTCATCACGACCGGGGGTACCGGCCCGACGTCGGACGACCACACCCCCGAGGCGACGCGCCCCTATCTGACCACCGAACTGCCCGGCATCGCCGAGGCGCTGCGCGAAACCGGCCGGGCGTCGACGCCGTATTCGTCGTTGAGCCGCGGCCTGGCCGGCTTCGCCGGTCGCACCCTCGTCATCAACCTGCCCGGCTCCCGCGGGGGTGTCCGCGACGGCATCGCCGTACTCGATCCGCTGGTCAAGCACCTGTTCGACCTCGCCGTCGGCGGCGGCCACGACTGAGCCGCGACCGCGCCACGCCGCTCATCCCCCGTAAAGGTTGTTCAGTCCGGTGAAGACATAGGGCGAGAAGTCGTAATCCTTCGGCGTCAGCCCGTTGGCCGCGAAGGTCGAGACCAGCGTCTGCTCGGAATCGGAGACCTCTTTGGTGATCGGGACCGGCACGCCGCCGGAGTTCCGCGCCGCGACCGCGGTCACCGACAGCGGCAGACCCGTCGCCTTGGACCAGAATTGCGCCCACTGATCGGGGTGCTCGTTGGCCCACACCCGTGCCTGGTTCCACAGCCGCACGTACTCCCGGATCGCGGACGCCTTGCCCGGATCGCTCAGGGCCCGCTTGGACGCCACGTTGAAGGAGTAGTGCGTGCCGTACGGCGCCGTGTCGGTGAGGACGCGGGCGCCGTGCTGGACGGTCGCCTGCTCGATGTACGGGCTCCACGCCGCCCAGGCATCGATCGAGCCATTCGCCAGCGCCGCCAAGCCTGCCGCGGGTGCCAGGTAGTCCAGGGAGACGTCCGACGGCTTGAGTCCGGCCTTGTTCAGCACCTGGAAGGTGAAGTAGTTGGTGTTGCTTCCCTGGTTTCCACCGATCTTCTTGCCGCGCAACTGATCCACCGAGGTGATCGGCGAATTCTTCGGCACGACGATGGCCTCGTAGCCGGCCGGATTGCGGACCGCGGACACGATCGCGATCGGTGCGCCGCCGGCCGCCGTGAAGACCGGCGGGGCGTCGCCGACGCTGCCAATGTCCACCGAACCGGAGGCCGCGGCCTGCAGCATCACCGGGCCCGCGTTGAAGTTCGCCCACTTCACCGTGAACGGCAGCTTCTCGGTGAGTCCGGCCGCCGACAACAGCGCTTGCGACCCAACCCCGGCCTGATCGCCGACGGTGAGCGTGACCTTCGACAGGTCGACCCGCGGCCCCTGACCACTCGCCTGCGGTGCGGCCGACACCGTCGTCTCCGACGTCGGGCTGGGACTGCCACAGGCGGCGAGCAGTCCAGACGCGACCAGTGTGGCCGACACTGCGACGGCCGATCGGTACCGGAATGGGCTGTGCTTCATGGTGTTTCCTCTTTCACTGTCGAGACGGTTACGGCATGGAACACGGCAGCGGCACGGGACTGTGCCGTTGCCGAAAACGGGATTCGGTTCAGTCGACGCCGAGCGCGCTCAGCAGCCGGGTCCGCAAGGCGATCAACTCCGCGTCGTCCCGCTTGCGGGGACGTGCCGATACGACGACGCGAGATTCGAATTCGATCCGCCCGTCGCGCAGCACCAGGACGCGGTCGGCGAGTGCCAGCGCCTCATCGACGTCGTGCGTGACCAGCAGCACCGCCGGGCGGTGCCGCTGCCACAGGCTCAGCACCAGTCGATGCATCGTGATGCGCGTCAACGCATCCAGAGCGCTGAACGGCTCATCGAGTAGGAGCAGCCGCGGCTCGCGAACCAGTGCGCGTGCCAGCGAAACCCGTTGCGCCTGACCGCCGGACAGCGTCCGGGGCCACGCGTCCGCACGGTCGGCGAGCCCGACCTCCTGCAGCGCCTCCCGCGCGACACGTTTCGGTTCGGCGCCTCGCAGGCCGAGGACGGTGTTCGCCAGCACCGTCTTCCACGGCAGCAAACGCGGTTCTTGGAACGCCATCGCGACGGTTCCGTCGACCTCCAGCGAGCCGGTCACACCGTCGTCGAGGTCGGCCAGGATTCGCAGCAACGTCGACTTGCCGGAACCGCTGCGGCCCAACAGTGCGACGAACTCGCCGGGCGCGATCTCCAGGTCGAGGTCGTCCAGCACGCGGTCGTCCCCGAAGGCCCGCGTCACCCCGCGCGCCCGCACCACCGGGCGAGTATCGATCAGGCCACCAATTCGGGACGCCATGCCAGGGCCTTCCTCTCGACGATGCGGACCAGCCAGTCGGTGAGCAGGCCGAGAAGCGTGTAGACGATCAGCGCCACGAAGATGACGTCGTTCTGCAGGAACTGCGTGGCCTGATTGATCAGAAAGCCCAGCCCGGCCTTGGTGTTCAGCAGTTCGGCGACCACCAGCGACAACCACGCCGTGCCCAGGCTCTGGCGCAATCCGACGAGGATCTGCGGCAGCGCGCCGGGCAGCACGACATGTCGCAACACCTCCAACCGGTTCAGCCCGAGCACCCGTCCGGCCTCGACGAGCTTCGGGTCCACTCCCCGGATTCCGGAAAAGGTATTGAGGTACAGCGGGATCGCCGCACCGAGCGCGATCAGCACCAACTTGGGCTGCTGGCCGATTCCGAACCACACGATGAACACCGGTACCAATCCGAAGAGCGGCACCGTGCGCAGCATCTGCATGAGCGGATCGACCACCGTCTCGCCAACGCGGCTGAGTCCGGCGATCACCGCTAGGACCAGGGCGACCGCCGCGCCGAGGGCGAACCCCTCGGCCATGCGCTCCAACGACGCGATCAGCGCGCCCTGCAGGGTTCCGTAGGCCGGCGAATCCGTCGTGATCAGGCGTACCGCGGTGCGCCAGACGTCGACCGGCGACGGCACCTTCTCGGGTGACACCAAACCGGTCGCGCTCGCCGTTTGCCACAGCACCAGCACCGCAAGAGGACTCAGCAGCCGATACCACCCGGGCGTCGATCGCGGCGCACGACCGACTATTCGGCGGGGACGCCCGACGCGGGCGGTGGGCTCGGCATCGGGCACCAGGGCCGATGGGATCGCCGGCGCGATACTGATGCTCATGTCCGCCAGTCTGGCCCGCCGCACCCGCCGCGAGGAGGGTTGCGATCAGGCAGGTTCAGACGAGGCATTCGGTCGACAGCGCCGAACCTATGAATCGAAACCCCGGTTAACTACAGTGTTTCTGGTGCAGAGATCACGCCGACCACGCGTTCGGCGATCCCGTGGCGGCGGTCATGACTGAGGCCTCCGGCCCGCCCCCTCCCGAGTCCATCGTCGAAGGCCCGCTGGACCGGGCGGCGTGCGAGCGCGCCGCGGCCACCGACGCCGATGGCGCCGTCGTCACATTCGTCGGCACCGTCCGCGACCACCATGACGGCCGCCGGGTCGTCGGCTTGCGCTACGAGGCCCACCCGCGTGCGGCGGAGTTCCTGGAGCGCGTCTGCGTCGCCCACCGCGGACCCGACGTGCGCGTCGCGGCGCAACACCGCGTCGGCGAGGTACCGATCGGCGAGGCGGCGGTCGTGGTCGCGGTCGCCGCACCGCACCGTCGGGAGGCCTTCGCGGTCTGCGCCGCCGTGATCGACGAGATCAAGGCGACCGTGCCGATCTGGAAGTACGAGACCTACGCCGACGGGGACGCCGAGTGGCAGGTCCCCCACTGCTGAGGTTCCCGGCCGGGGACTTTGGTCCGTGGAGAAGATCCTCCGCCCCGCACTAGGTTGGGAATTACGACAACGTGTAGTGCAAGCGTCGAGGAGGCAGCGCGCGATGAGTACCTTCGGAGCCGGTTTGACCCTGGTGGCGGTGTTGATCTGGTTCGGGATGGTGCTGGCCATCTCCTTCATCGAGGCACCGATCAAGTTCACCGCCCCCGGAGTCACGTTGGCGATCGGCCTCGGGATCGGTCGACGGGTCTTCCGCGCGCTGAACGCCGTCGAAGCCGTGCTCAGTGTGGTCGCCGTCGTCGGTCTGTTCTTGATGGGCAGATCGGATGTGGACTACTCACCGACCGTCACGGTCGGCGTCGTCGTGGCGGTCGTCTGCCTTCTCGCGCAGGTCGTCGGCGTGCGACCGGCCTTGACGCGGCGATCCAACGAGGTGCTCGCGGGCGACGGCACCACCGCCGAGGACAAGCGCAGCACCGCGCACTATTACTACGTCGGCTTCGAGGTCGTGAAGATCGTCGCGCTGATCGTCGTCGCGGCCGCCCTCCTGTTCCACGGCTGACCACCCGCCGAGTGGGCACCCCAACCCCGCCGACTGGGCACCCCAACCCCGCCGAGTGGGCACCTCGGGGCCGCCGAGTGGGCACTATCCCCCTCGCACCCTGGTCCAGATAGCGGTGGCGGGACCGGGGATGGCCAGCAGGAGTAGCGGCCAGCTACCCAGACCGGGCCAGACGAGGGTGACGACCAGCGCCACCGCCAGGGCCGCGACCGTCCCCACGCCGGACCACCCGGCGAGGCTGCGGCGCACCGCGTCGCCGTCGACGACGAGGTCGGGGTGCCGCACCCCCTGGCGCGAGATGCCGATGAGCGAGCAGATCGCCAACCCGAGCACGAGGATGTAGAAGGCGACGCCCCAGTTCACCCGATCGTTGGAGATCAGCGCGGTCGCCAGCGGCAGCAACACGATCGAGAGCAACCACAAGAAGTGCAGGTTGAACATCGTCGCGTTGTAGCCGACGAAGTTCTCCATGATCTCGTGGTGGTTGCGCCACAACACCCAGATCACGGCGAAACTGATGAAGAAGCCGAGGAGGGCGTCGCCGTGATCGTTCATCACTTGGAACAGGGTGCGTTGGGCTTTGAGATCGCTGGCCAGGTCCGCCAGCGGCAGGATGAGCAGCGTCATAGCGATCGCGACCACCGCGTCGGCGAAGGCGACCAGGCGGTGCAGGCCGTCGGCGGTGCGTCGTTGCGGGGGATGCGGCATGGGAGAAGCGTAGGCACGACCCCGCAGGAACGCTGATAGATTTCGCCTCATGCCGTACATGGGACTTTTCCTACTGCTCGTCATGGCGATCACCCTGATCGACGTGATCCGCACCGACGATGCGCTGATCCGCGGCCTGCCCAAGATCGCGTGGGTCCTGCTCGTCGTGTTCATCCCGCTGGTCGGAGCCATCGCGTGGATCGCCGTCGGCCGACCGACCGCCGACGACCTGCCCCGCCGCGATCCCCAGGCCGGCGCCTTCCCCGAGTACGAACGGCCCGGACGCCACGTCGCCGCCGATCCCGAGGCCGACCGGGTGTTCCTCGAGCAGGTTCGCGCCCGGGCCGAGGAACAACGCCGAAAAGGCCGTGAACAGCGCGCGGCCCAGGACCGCCGCGACGCCGACCCCGAATGACCCGCCTACCGACCCGCGACTGACATGCGCACCGCAGCCTGGGAGCCCGGGGCCCCGACCGAGCCAGACCCCGATCCGACGAGCCGCGTCGACGAACTCGCCGGGTTCCTGCGCGACCGGCGGACGCTGGCGCTGACCGGCGCTGGGCTGTCGACGCCGTCGGGGATCCCGGACTACCGCAGTCCGGGCTCGCCGCCGCGCACGCCGATGACGATCCAGATGTTCCTCGGCTCGGCCGACTTCCGCCGCCACTACTGGGCGCGCAACCACCTCGGCTGGCAACACATGGACGCGGCCCGACCCAATGCGGCGCATCGCGCGCTGGCACGACTGGAGGCCGTCGGCGCGGTCACCGGCGTCGTCACGCAGAACGTCGACATGCTGCATGTGAAAGCCGGGTCGCGAAAGGTGCTGGACCTGCACGGATCGTACGGCCGCGTCATCTGCCTCGACTGCGGCCACCGGCTGTCCCGGCACGATCTGCACGGCCGGCTCGACGCCGCGAACCCCGGATTCGCCGAGCGGGTCGTCGGGCGCGGCGCGATCGAGGTCGCCCCCGACGCCGACGTGGTCCTCTCGGATACCGCCTCGTTCGTCGTCGTCGACTGCCCGATCTGCGGCGGAGTGCTCAAGCCCGACATCGTCTACTTCGGCGAGAGCGTGGCCAAGAACATCGTCGCCCGCGCCTTCGACATGGTCGATGAGGCGGATGCGCTCCTCGTCGCGGGTAGTTCGCTGACCGTCATGTCGGGGCTGCGCTTCGTCCGGCACGCCGCCAAGAACGGCAAGCCGGTGGCCATCGTCAACCGCGGTGCGACGCGCGGCGACGACCTTGCCGCCCTGAAGATCGACCATCAGTGCGAACTCATCCTCCCGGCGGCGGCACATCTCCTCGACGCGGCCACGACCGACCCGCTCCAACAGCAACCGACCTAGCGGACGGCCAGGACACCAACCCAACCGAGCCATACGCCCTATGCTCTGTGTTGCATAGCAACTAAGCGCACTGCTACCCTGCACCTATGGCGTTGGAGCACGCGATCATGGTCTCGCTGGCCGAGCGGCCGGGCACCGGATACGAGATCGCCCAGCAGTTCGACCGCTCGATCGGACATTTCTGGTCGGCGACCCACCAGCAGGTCTATCGCACGCTCAAGAAACTCCATGCCGACGGCCTCGTCGACTTCGAGCCGGTCATCCAGGACGGGCGGCCGGACAAGAAGGTCTACCAGCTCTCCGACGACGGCCGCGAAGCCCTCGCCAAATGGGTTGCCACGCCCACCCCGGTGACCCCCCTGCGCAACGAACTCGGCGTCAAGATCCGCGGGGCCGAGCACGGCGATCTCGCCGCGATCATCCTCGAACTCGAGCAGTATCGCGCCGACAGCCAACGACTCCTCGGCCTCTACGAGGGGTTCGCGGCCAAGGACTATCCCGACCCCGACACCCTCACCGGACGAAAACTGCACCAGCACCTCGTCCTGCGCGGCGGCATTCGAGCCGCGCACAGCGTCGTGCAATGGTGCGACGAGGTGATCGCCGGCCTCACCCGCGAACTACACGAACAACCAGCCCAGTAGCCCTCCCCTACACCGAAGGACCAGAAGTGACCTCTCCTACCACTCCGGCCAGCCGCAACCAGCACTACCCGCTGCTCTTCGAGCCACTGCAGATCAACGGCTTGACGCTGCCCAACCGCATCGTCATGGGATCCATGCACACCGGGCTCGAGGACCGTCTGTGGGATACCGACAAGCTGGCCGCCTACTACGCCGAGCGCGCCCGCGGCGGCGCCGGACTGATCATCACCGGCGGATTCGCCACCACCCGCACCGGACAGCTCCTGCCGTTCGCGGGCAAGATCACCAACCGCGTCGACGTCGCCCGCCACCGCAGGATCACCGACGAGGTGCACCGCAACGGCGGCCGCATCGCGATCCAACTGATCCACGCCGGCCGATACGGCTACACGCCGCTCAAGGTCGCCGCGGGCTCCGAGCCCTCGCCCATCCACCCGTTCAAGCACCTCAAGATGACCGAGCAGATCATCTGGCACGTCATCCGCACCTTCGGCCAGTCGGCGAAGCTCGCCGAGAAGGCCGGCTACGACGCGGTGGAGTTGATGGGCGGCGAGGGCTACCTGATCAACCAGTTCCTCTGCCCGCACACCAACGACCGGACCGACAAATGGGGTGGCTCGACGGAGAACCGGCAGCGCTTCCTCGTCGAGATCATCAAGGAGGTCCGCAAGCACGTCTCGGCCGACTTCCCGATCATCCTGCGCCAGTCCATCGCGGACTTCGTCAAGAACGGCCAGACCTGGGACGAGATCGCGCTCATGGCGCGTAAGGCCCAGGAACACGGTGTCGACGCCATCAACACCGACATCGGCTGGCACGAGGCCGGTATCCCGACGATCGTCACCTCGGTCCCCCGCGGCGCCTTCGTGAAGTTCACCGAGCGGCTGCGCGACGAGGTGTCGATCCCGCTGATCGCCTCCAACCGCATCAACACCCCCGACTTCGCCGAGGAGATCCTCGAACGCGGCCGCGTCGACGCGGTGTCGATGGCGCGCCCGATGCTCGCCGACCCCGACCTGCCGAACAAGGCGCGCGACGGCCGGGCCGACGAGATCAACACCTGCATCGGCTGCAACCAGGCGTGCCTCGACCACGCCTTCGTCGGCAAGAAGGTGTCCTGCCTGCTCAACCCCCGCGCCGGCCGGGAGACCACCCTCACCCTCGGCGCGACCCGCCGAGCGCGCCACGTCGCGGTCATCGGCGCCGGCCCGGCCGGACTCGCCGCCGCGGTCTCCGCCGCCCAGCGCGGCCACCGCGTCGAGTTGTTCGAAGCCGGCGAGTCCATCGGCGGACAGTTCTCCATCGCCGCCCGCATCCCGGGCAAGGAGGAGTTCAACGAGACCATCCGCTACTACACGCGCCAGCTGGAGATCAACAACGTCGCCGTCCACCTGGGCAAGCGCGTGAGCGCCGAGGAGATCCTCGACGGCAGCGCCAGCAACGCCAAGGGCGACAAGGCCAAGTTCGACGACGTCATCATCGCCACCGGCGTCACCCCGCGCATCCCCGACATCCCGGGTATCGACCACCCGATGGTCATGACCTACGCCGACGCGGTGCTCGGCCACCGGGAGATCGGCAAGCGGGTGGCGGTCATCGGCGCGGGCGGCATCGGCTTCGACGTCACCGAGTTCCTCACCGTCGACGAATCGCCGACCCTGAACCTCAAGGAGTGGGAGCAGGAGTGGGGTGTCTCGGAGGACCTGGGCGTCCCCGGCTTCGTCACCAAGCCGCGCCCGCTGCCGCCGGTCCGCGAGGTCTACATGGTCCAGCGCAAGCCGGGCCGACAGGGCAAGACCCTCGGTAAGACCACCGGCTGGGTGCACCGCGCGACGGTGAAGATGAAGCAGGTCGAGCAGATCTCCGCCGCCTCCTACGACTTGATCGACGACGCGGGGCTGCACATCACCCTGCACGACAAGGAGGGCAACCCCACCGACACGCGCGTGCTCGAGGTCGACAACGTAGTCGTCTGCGCCGGCCAGGAATCGGTGCGGGAACTCGTCGACCCGCTGACCGTCGCCGGAATCACCACCCACGTGATCGGTGGCGCCGACTTGGCGTCGGAACTCGACGCGAAGCGCGCCATCCGGCAGGGCACGGAGGTCGCCGCGGCGCTCCCCTGAGGGACGCCACTAGGATTGGCGGCATGGGTATACCAGCGCCGTCTCCGCAGTCGCGTGCCGTCGTCACCGGCGCCTCGTCGGGCATCGGCATGGCCCTGGCGCGGGAGTTGGCCGCACGCGGATACGGATTGATCATCGTCGCCCGTCGCGGCGAGATCCTCGAGAACCTCGCCGCGCAGCTGCGCGAGCAGCATGGCACGGCGGTCGAGGTGCGGGCCGTCGACCTGTCGGACCCCACGGCGGTCGCGGTGCTGTGCGGCGAATTGGCGCAGCGCGAGGTCTCCATCCTCGCCAACAACGCCGGTATCGCGACCTTCGGCCCGTTGGCCAAGCTCGATCCCGCCTACGAGCAGGCCCAGGTGCGGCTCAACGTCAACGCGGTACACGACCTGACGCTCGCCGTGCTGCCGCAGATGGTGGCGCGGCGCTCCGGCGGGATCCTCATGGTCGGCTCGGCGGCGGGCAACATGCCGATCCCGAACAACGCCACGTACGCGGCGAGCAAGGCCTTCGTGAACACGTTCAGCGAGTCGCTGCGCGGCGAGGTCGCCGACAGCGGGATCCACGTCACGCTGCTGGCCCCCGGCCCGGTCCGGGACGCGACGCCGAGTGCCGAGGAGGCGACCAACGTCGACGCGAACGTGCCGGACTTCCTCTGGCATGACACCACCTCCGTCGCGAGGATGACGCTGGACGCCCTGGGGCGCAACAAGATGCGCGTCGTGCCCGGTGCGCTCTCCAAGGCGATGTCGGTGGCCGGCGGCTACTCGCCGCGCAAGATCACCGCTCCCATCGTCGGCCGGTTCTACCGCAAACTCGGAGAGCAGCCGTCCGGGGATTAGGGTTAGCTCCGTGCAAGACAAACTGGTGTGGATCGACTGTGAGATGACCGGCCTGGACACCACGTCGGACAAACTCATCGAAATCGCGGCCCTGGTGACCGACGGCGACCTCAACATCCTGGGCGAGGGCGTGGACATCGTGATCCACGCCGACGACGAGGCGCTGGACAACATGCCCGACGTCGTCACCAAGATGCACGCTTCCTCCGGGCTCACCGAGGAGGTGCGGGCGTCGACGGTCACCATCGAGGAGGCGCAGCAGCAGGTCCTCGACTACCTGCGCAAACACACGTCGGCCGGGCAGGTCCCCCTGGCGGGCAACTCGATCGCCACCGACCGCGCTTTCCTGGCCCGCGACATGCCGGAGCTCAACGAATACCTCCACTACCGGATGGTCGACGTCAGCTCCATCAAGGAGTTGTGCCGGCGCTGGTACCCGAAGATCTACTTCGGGCAGCCGCCCAAGGGATTGGCCCACCGGGCGCTCGCCGACATCCGGGAGTCGATCCAGGAGCTGCGCTATTACCGCCGAGCCGTCTTCGTGGCCGATCCCGGCCCGGACACCGACGAGCTGGCCGCGATCGTCGAGCAGCTCGGCCCGGCCTGACCAGGAGTAACACGCCAACGCGTAACCGATTGGTCTTCGTCGCCGTCGACCCGCTAGAGTAGGACCCTGGCTCTGGACGACGGCGATCCCGCCGGCCAGCGCCGATGGTGGCTGTAGTTCAGTTGGTAGAGCACCAGGTTGTGATCCTGGCTGTCGCGGGTTCGAGTCCCGTCAGCCACCCCGACGACGGCGCCCGCCTGCACACGCAGGCGGGCGCCGTTTCATCTGTCGAGGGGCCCTCACTAGGCTGGCACCGTGGAGATCCAGGGACGGCGAATCCTCGTCACCGGCGCGTCCAGCGGGATCGGGCACGCGCTCGCCCTGGAGCTGGCGTCGCGCGGGGCACGACTCGCGGTCACCGCGCGCAGCGTCGACAAGCTCGAGGAATTGGCCGCCGCCACCGGCGCCGAGGTCTATCCGGCCGACCTCTCGATCCGCGGGGCGGCGGCCGATCTGGCCGCCCGCGTCGGTCCCGTCGACATCCTCGTCAACAATGCCGGTGCCGGACTCGCCGCACCCGTGGCGACGATCGGTGACGACGACGAGGCCCGCGCCGCCTTCGAACTCAACTATTGGAGCCCGCTCGCCCTGATCCACGCGTTGACGCCCCCGATGATCGTCAACGTCACCTCGCTGGCGCCGGTCACCCCGTGGCCGCTGTCCGGCGGATACGCCGCCGCCAAGGCGGCACTGTCGGTCGCCACCGAGACGCTGCGGATGGAGCTGCCCGACACCCAGGTCGTCGAGGTCGTCCCCGGTCCGGTGGATACCCCGGTGCAAGCCGAGGTGCGCCTGATCCCGGGTAGCGCCCGGGTTCTCGACAAGTTGCCGACGGGCAGCGCCGACCGATTGGCCCGGCGCATCGCGACGGCGATCGAGCGCGACCGCATCCGAGTCGTCTTCCCCCGGATCTACTACCCCGCGCTCGCCCTGCCCACCGTCGGCCGTCGAATCCTGCGGGTCCTGGCGCGCAACGTCCGCACCGACGACACGGTGTTCCGCACCGGCTCGCAGGGGGATGCGGCGTCGATCGCCGCGCGCGAGAGTTGGCGCCCGCGCCGCTGATCGCGATGGCCGCCCGAAAGTGACGTAGGCTCAGCGCGCAATCGGTCAACACCGCGAAATCTCACACCGAGGAGCCCCATGACCGCCGACACCGCCGTTGCCGGCACCCCTGCCCCGGACACCGGGATCATGGCCCTCCTCAAACGGGTCGGCCTCGCCAGCTGGGCACTGCTGGGCGTCATCGCCCTCGTCGTGGTCGCATCGCTGGGGGTGAGCGCGGTCAGCGGCATCCTGGTCCCGCTGGTCGTCGCGGTCATCCTCGGCATGGTTCTCGACCCGGTCGCCGGTTTCCTGCGCCACCGCGGTGTGCCGCCGACCGTCGCGACCGCGCTGACGCTGCTCCTGGCCGTACTGGTCCTCGCGGCGACGGCCACCGTCGTCATCCGCGGCTTCGTCGCGCAGGTGCCCGAGATCTCCCGGCAGCTGACCACCGGATGGAACTCCCTCGTCGAATGGGTGCGGCAACACGACCTCGACCCGGCTTGGCTGGAACGGGCGCGCACCGCGTTCGACGGCCATTCCGCCCAGCTCGGCCAGGGTGTGCTCGGCGTGGTGACGCACACCTTCTACGGCGCGGTCTCGCTGGTCATGGGGATCTTCTTCTCGGTGTTCTTCCTGTTCTTCACCCTGCGCGACGGGTACCGGTTCCCCGCCTGGATCGCGCGGGCCACCACGCTCGACGAGGAGACGGTCACCGAGATCGTCGGACTCTCGCGCGACTCGGTGCGCGGCTACTTCCGCGGTACCGCGCTCACCGCACTGCTCACGGCGCCGATCTTCATGGTGCCGCTGCTGATCCTGCGCGTCCCCCTGGCGATCCCCATCTTCATCCTCTACTTCTTCCTCTCGTTCATCCCCTTCCTGGGCGCCTGGATCACCGGGGTCTTCGCGGTGCTCATCGCCTTCGGCGCCGGCGGCCTGCCCGCGGCCCTGATCATCGGCGCCACCTTCGTCATCTCCAACGGAACCATCCAGAGCGCGGTCTCCTCCTGGGCGCTGGGCAACTCGCTACAGCTCCACCCGGTCTCGGTGCTGCTCGCGACGATCATCGGCGGCACCATCGCCGGGCTGCTCGGCATGGTCCTGGGTGCGCCGGTTCTCGCGGCCGCGATGAAATCGATCCGGGCACTGCGGCACCGCCGCGCGGCCGCCGTGACGTGAGCACCCGTTTCCAACACCGCGACACGGTTTCCAACACCATCTCGTGTTGGAAACCGTGTCGCGGTGTTGGAAAGCCTCAGGCCGATTCGACCAACGGGTAGACGCCGTTCTCGTCGTGGACCTCGGTGCCCACCACCGGCGGGTTGAAGACGCACATCATGCGCATCCGCGTCGACGCGGAGACGGTGTGCCGCTCATGCCCGTCGAGCAGGTACATCGACCCCGGAGCGAGGACGTGCACCTCGCCGGTCTCCCGGTTGGTGAGCAGCCCCTCCCCCTCGACCAGCCACACCGCTTCGACGTGGTTGGCGTAGTGGAACTCGTTGACGGTGCCCGCCTCGATGGTCGTCTCGTGGAAGGAGAAGCCGACGCCGTCGCCGGCGAGGACGATCCGTTTGGAACGCCAGTTGCCCTTCGGATCGGCGACGTCGCGCTCGGTCCCGGTGATGTCGCGGGTGGTGCGGACGATCATGCGGTCACCTCCCCGGCGAGGACGCTCGAGACCGCCTGCGCCAGGATCGCGAGGCCGACCTCCAGGTCGTCGACGCCGATCGTCAGCGGCGGCAACAGCTTGACCACCTCGTCGGAGGGGCCGGAGGTCTCGGTCAGCAGACCGGCGTCGAACGCGGCCGCACACACCTTGGCGGCGTCTTCGGGGTTGTCGAAGACGAGGCCGCGGACCATGCCGCGCCCGCGGTGCGACAGGCCGTCGTGCTTCTCGCACAGCTCGGTGAACGCGGTGGCGATGCGATCGCCCTTGGCGATCACCTCGCGGGCGAGCCGGTCGTCGGACCAGTATTCGCGCAACGCCGCGGTCGCGGTGATGAACGCCGGGTTGTTGCCGCGGAACGTGCCGTTGTGCTCCCCCGGCCCCCAGACGTCCAGGTCGGGCCGGATGAGGGTGAGCGCCATCGGCAGGCCGTAGCCGCCGATCGACTTGGACAGCGTCACGATGTCCGGCACGATGCCCGCCTCCTCGAAGGAGAAGAACGAGCCGGTGCGCCCGCAGCCCATCTGCACGTCGTCGACGATGAGCAGGATCTCGCGGCGGCGGCACAGCTCCTGCAGCGCGCGCAGCCACTGGGCACGTGCCACGTTGACGCCGCCCTCGCCCTGCACGGTCTCGACGATCACCGCCGCCGGCCGGTTCAGCCCGCTGCCCGAGTCGTCGAGGACCCGCTCAAACCAGCCGAAGTCCTCGGTGACGCCGCCGAAGTAGTTGTCGAAGGGCATCGGTGTCGCATGGACCAGCGGGATGCCGGCCCCGGCGCGTTTCATGGAGTTGCCGGTCACCGAGAGCGAGCCAAGCGTCATGCCGTGGAAGGCGTTGGTGAAGCTGATGATCGACTCGCGACCGGTCACCTTGCGGGCCAGCTTGAGGGCGGACTCGACGGCGTTCGTCCCGGTCGGGCCGGGGAACTGCACCTTGTAGTCCAGGCCGCGCGGCTCCAGGATCAGCTCGTGGAAGGCCTGCAGGAACTCTCCCTTGGCCTCGGTGTACATGTCCAACGCGTGGGTGATCCCGTCGCGGGCGAGGTACTCCATCAGCGGGCCTTTGAGGGCCGGGTTGTTGTGGCCGTAGTTGAGCGCACCGGCGCCGGCGAAGAAGTCCAGGTAGCGCTTGCCGTCGACGTCGGTCAGCCAGACGCCCTTGGCGCGGCTGAACACCGTCGGCCAGTTGCGGCAATAGCTGCGGACTTCGGATTCATGCTCGGTGAACACTTGCTCGGTCACCGGATTCGACAGGATTTGCATCGAAAATTCCTCTTTCGGTTTCGTATCAACACTGGTTTCGTAGCTGTGGCGGTCCCCGTCCGCCGAAGTGACTATGGGGCGAGGACGTAGAGATCCTCGGGTTCGTGGGCGCCGCCGAGATCCGCCGCCGCGAACAGCGGTCGGCGCGACAGGCTGAGTCCGCGCCGCTGCGCGACGGAGGCGAAGAGGCGCTGCGACGCGTCGTTGTCGGGGCTGATCGTGGTGTGCAGCGCGCGGCACCCGGAATCGGCGACCGCGTCGAGGAGGCCGTGCAGCATCCGCGCCCCGATCCCCCGGCCGCGGAACCTCTCGTCGACGGCCACCTGCCACACCATGAGGATCGACGGGTCGTCGGGTTTGCGATAGCCGGTGACGAAGCCGGCGAACTCGCCGTCGACCTCGGCGACGACCGATGTCGCCGCGAAGTCGTGACACCACAGCACATAGGCGTACAGGGTGTTGGCGTCGAGGACGCCGGTGGCTTCGGCGAGGCGGTGCATCGCCGCACCATCGGAGATCCGCGGTGACCGCAAGGTCACCGTCTCGCTATTCGTGGTCGCGCTTGTCTGTGACAGCCTCATACCTGTCTCCGACCGTAACCACCGACCGGGACCTTAGTCACGCCCGATCGAAAATCGGTCATCCCAGATGGCGCCTTGCCACTGCTCAGCCCATGGGTATGACTTACCTCACATCAGCCCAACGGCTCCTCGACCCGCTCGCAGGGCACCGGACGCGGGCGGGCGGGCTCCAGGGCGTTGAGCACCAGTGCCGCCGAGCGCCGCGACGCGACGAGGGCGGCATGCCCGGAGTGGTCGATCGGGCACCCGTCCTGCACGACGGTATTGCGCACCGACGTCCCTGGCGGGCCGGGGAGGATCCCGGCCGTATAGGGGGTGACGATCTCGTCGTCGCGCGTCACGATGTTGGTATAGCGGACCCCGCTCAGGTACGGCGTCGGTCGCCGGACCGCGGCGTTGAAAGACGCGTCCGCCGGCGGATCCGCGCAGGTCGCACAGGGTGGGCGCGTCGGTTCCGGGATTCCCAACCCCCGCCGGAAGGCGGCGATGGCCTCCCCGCGGGCATCGTCGTCGTCGGGACCCTGGCGCCAATAGGGCGCCAGTGACACATAGGCGCCGACCTTTCCCCGGCCGCCGAGGTACTTCATCCAATAGGTCGGGATCTCGGTTCCCAGCGAATGCCCGACGATGTCGACCTGCGCGGCCCCGGTGGCGCGCAGCACCCGGTCGAGGAAGGCCTTGAGGTCCCACGCACTGTCCGGCTTGGGACCGAGCCCACCGAGCGCCGAGGCCGGCCACACGGTCGACATCGCCCCGTAGGTCGGCGCGAAGACGCAGTAGCCGGCGTTGACGAGGACGGGCGCCAGGGTTCCCCAATTCGTCTGCCCACCGCCCCCGCTGCCATGGACGAGGACCACCGGGCGCGGATGACGTTCGCCCGGGCGGCAACCGAAGTCGTTGGTCCCGGGTAGCGATCCACCGGGATGCGCCAATTCGGCGCGGATCCCGCTGGCAAAGGAATAGTCGACGGGCAGCGTCGGGCGTGCCGAGGCCGGGCCGACGCCCTGGGCCGATCCGAGCGCCAGGATCAGACAGCCCAGCCCGACAGCCAGCGAACCGCGACGCGACGCACCCACGGCCTCAGCCGACCTTCCGGTACTTCTTGTGCATCGCCTGTTTCGAGACGCCCAGGAGCAATCCGATCTCCGCCCAGGACATGCCGGCCAGGCGCGCGCGGCGCACGGCGACCTCCTCGGCCCGTGCGACCTCCTGGCGCAACCCGGCGACGCGGGCCAGCGCCTCGATCGGCGTCTCGCCGTCGTCGTTCCCCACTGCTGTCCTCATGCGCTCCAGCATGCACACACCACCGCTGTTCGTCAACCTATGTTGACGAACAGCGGTGGTGACGCGATCAGTTCTGCGGTGCGTCCCCGGTGATCTCGCAGACCCACATGTTGGAACTGTCGCTCCAGATGTAGTGGCCCGGAGCCCCACTCTGATCCGTGCACGGCTTACCGCCCGGATCGTCGTCGCGCCCCTGCGGCTGCTGCGGCTGCGGCTTTGGGGCCGGCGCCGGCGGCTGCTGCGGTGCGTCCCCGGTGATCTCGCAGACCCACATGTTGGAACTGTCGCTCCAGATGTAGTGGCCCGGAGCCCCACTCTGGTTCGTACACGGCTTACCGCCCGGATCGTCGTCGCGCCCTTGCGGTTTCGGCGCGGGCGCCGGATTGCCGGGTGCCACCGGTGCGGGCACCGGCGCCTCGGCCGGCGATGTCGGCACCGACGACGGCGTGCTCGGCGGCGCCGAACTCGACGTCGGCGAGTCGTTGCCCGACGTCCCGCAGGCCCCCAGGACCAGGACCGCCGCGGCCATCGGGACGACGGCCATCCACCTCGTTGATCGGAATCCCATGCTGTGCTCTCCCATCACCCGGTCAGTCAGCTACCGAACGGCGGCGGGGGCGGCGCCTTCTTCTTGTACTTCGGGGCGTTGCGCACATCGATGTTGCAATACCAGTAGTTCCCCGTGTTGCTCCACATGTAGTGGCCACGGGCGCCGTCCTGGTTCTGACAGGGCTTGCCACCGGGGTCGCCGCTCTGCGGGGCCGCGGCCGCGACGGCGCCGCCCATCCCCAGCGCGAGCGCCACCAGCGGCACGGCGGCCGCCACCTTGTACCGTGCGGTCATTTCGATCACCTCTCCACGACGGGTTCGCACCGACGATGCGAACTCTGGCCGAAGCATAGCGAGGTATAGGCAATCCTGTATCGGCATTACAGGAAGCTGCAAACAGCGCGCGGGCTCAGTACACCTTGGCGTGCATGAGGCTGACGTTGTAGGTCGACCACTGGCTGAGCGTGAAGTACAGATCGCTCCCGGTGGACCACGGATGGATGAACCCGCCGTAGAGCTGGGACCGCTGGCCGGAATCGACCAGTTTGGCCGGTGCCGACCACGCCCCCTGCGGCTCGCGGGCGGTCCGCATGACGATCGCGCCCTGGGCCACGTCGAGGTAGGTCATCTCCCAGCGCTTGGTCGACGCGTTGTAGCGCACCGAGAGCTCCCCGGTGGGTCCGCCGAAGAGGACCGACGCGGCATTGCCGTCGCGCGAGGGCACCCAGCGGCCGTCGCGCCAATACTGGTAGGCGGTCTTGTTGAGCACGTCCTCCTTGCGCACCCGGGCCAGGCCGAGCGAGCCGAGTCGCGAGTTGGGCGTCCCGAACATGTACACGTAGTCGCCCTCGGGGACCATCGAGGCCACCTGGAACTGCGAGGTGCCGAAGACGTTGTCCCAACGCAGGTACGGATCGCGCGTCCAGGTCGAACCGTTGTCGTCGGAATAGGCCAGGCCACCGTAGTTGGTCAGCCAGACGCCCGGGATCGGTCCCCACGCACGGATCGACATGTAGGTCATGAACTGCCGGTCGCCGATGGCGAAGCCCGACGTGGGGATCGTCGTCAGCTCGTAGTAGTTGATGTGGCGGGCGTCGACGACCTGCACCGCATGGCAGCGGCTGTCCTGGATCATCGTGTCGATCGACATCCCCTTGGCCAGCTGCCTGTCGGAGCTGAAGCCGATGATGTTGCTGCGCCAGTCTCCGCCGTTGGCACCCGGCGGGTTGAAGCCCTTGCCGAAGGTGTCGCCGAACGCGATGGCGATCTGACCGGGCCGCGACTCCCACATGATGCCCAGGTCGGTGCCCATCACCTGCCACCGCTTGTCGGTCCGACTCGTCGAACCCTTGCCGGTCAGCGTCGACACCCAGCGCACCCACCGCACCCGCGGGGTGTGCGGCGCGCGCGCCAGCGGAGCGGCGTCGGCCCCGGGGTGAACCGCGGGAGGCGGCGGCGGGATCGACGGCGGATTCGGATTCGGCACCGGATACGGGATGTCGATCGGCTTGAGCTTGAAGGTGAGCTTCGGCGCGGCGAGGCTGCCCAACGAGCCGGTGGCCCCCGGCGCCGGCTTCTTCGGATTGGTGAGATCCGGGCACGGGTCGACGCAGCGCTTGTCCCGCTTCGGCGGCTGCTGCGACTCGATGCGCACCGGCTTCTGTTTCGGCCCCGGCTCGGGAACCGGGCGCAACCGCGGATACGGGAGTTCGAACCGGAACTCCGGCGGGAGCAGCGCACCCGGCCGCCCCGGCCGGGGTTTCACCGGCAGATCGTTGACGCAGCCCGAACTGGGCAACGCACGCGCCGCGACGACGCTACCGGGCGCGACCAGGGTCGCGACGAGCCCCGCAGTCACACCGAACAGCAGCAAGCGCGGTATCGAACCAGCCATGGATCCCTAGAGTAGCGGGTCGGTTCCGGGCACTGACCAGCGACGCGGGGCCGAAACGCAACCGTGACGCCGCGTGATCACAACGACCGTGATCACAACGACCGCGCGATGATCTCCTTCATGATCTCGTTCGTGCCGGCGTAGATCTTCTGCACGCGGTTGTCGGCCCACATGCGCGCGATCGGGTACTCGTTCATGTAGCCGTAGCCGCCGAACAGCTGCAGGCACTCGTCGGCGACGACCTGCGAGCGGTCGCTGGTCCACCATTTCGCCATCGCCACGGTCGGGATGTCGAGTTCGCCCTTGATGTGCTTGACGATGCAGTCGTCGACGAACACCCGCCCGATCTTGGCCTCCGTGGCGCACTCGGCGAGCTTGAACTTCGTGTTCTGAAAGGAGAACACCGGCCGGCCGAAGGCCTCGCGCTCCTTGGTGTAGGCCAGCGTCTGCTCGATGGCCGCCTCCATGCCGGCCACCGAGGTGACCGCGATGATGAGGCGCTCCTGCGGCAGCTGCTGCATCAGCTGGATGAAGCCCTGCCCCTCCTCGGTGCCGAGCAGGTTCGACTGCGGCACGCGCACGCCCTCGAAGTTCAATTCCGAGGTGTCCTGGCCGCGCTGACCGATCTTGTCCAGGACGCGCCCGCGGCTGAAGCCCTCGCGGTCGGCCTCGACGAGGATCAACGAGATGCCCTTGGCGCCCTCGTTGGGGTCGGTCTTGGCGACCACGATGATCAGGTCGGCCTGTCCGCCGTTGGTGATGAAGGTCTTCGACCCGTCGATCACGTAGTCGTCGCCATCCTTGATGGCCTTGGTCTTCACGCTCTGGAGGTCCGAGCCGGTGCCGGGCTCGGTCATCGCGATGGCTCCGACGACCTCGCCGGAGGCCATCTTCGGCAGCCACTTGCGCTTCTGGTCCTCCGAGCCGTACGCCAGCAGGTAGTGGGCGACGATTCCGTTGTGCAGGCTCACGCCCCACGACGAATCGGCGATGCGCGACTGCTCCTCCATCAGGACGGCCTCGTGCGCGAAGGTGCCGCCACCGCCGCCGTACTCCTCGGGGATCGACATGCACAGCAGACCGACCTCGCCGGCCTTGTTCCACAGGTCGCGGTCGACGTGGTGCTGCTCGCGGAACTTCTCGCCGTTGGGCTCGATTTCCTTCTCGCAGAAGGCGCGGGCCATCTCGCGGAGGGCGCGCAGTTCATCATTGGACCAGGGGGAATTATCAGCCATGCGGGTGATCGTAACACCGCCCGATGTCAAGGTTTTCCCGGCCCCGTCGGGCTACGCGTTACCGCGCTTCCACCGCTCCCAGGGGATGTTCCAGTCGCCCAGGCCGTCGGTTCCGGAGAGCCGCGGACCCTGCGTGTTGAGCACGGTCACCGGGTCGCCGCGCAGCGTGTTGTTCATGACCCACAACGCGTCGTCGGGGCTCAGGTTGAGGCAGCCGTGGCTGGTGTTCGTGTTGCCCTGCGCCCACACCGACCACGGGGCCGAGTGGAAGTAGATGCCGCTGTAGGACATCTGGGTCGCGTAGTCGACGGGCGTGCGGTAGCCGTCCGCCGAGTTGATGGGCACGCCGTAGGTCGAGGAGTCCATCACCAGGTGCGCGTGCTTGTCCCCGACGATGTAGATGCCGTTGTCGGTCGGGGTGCCGGGCTTGCCCATCGAGGTCGGCATCTTGCGGATGACCTTGCCGTCGCGCTCGAAGCTGACGATCTTGGTCTTGTCGTCGGCGGTGATGAGCATCTGCCGGCCGACGGTGAAGTTCGACCGGACGTTCTTCTGACCGAACACCCCGTCGCCGAGGTCGAGTCCGTAGACGTTGACGTCGACGCTCACCTTGGTGCCCGACTTCCAGAACTCCTTGGGACGCCACCGGAGGTCCTGCGGGGAGATCCAATAGAAGGCGCCCTCGGTCTTCGGCTCGGTCTTGATGGCGATGGCGTCCTGGACGACCTTGCGGTTGGTGATCGGCTCGTCGAACTTCACCGAGATGGGCTGGCCGACGCCGACGACCTCGCCGTTGCGCGGGACGAGGTAGGGCATGGCGAAGTTGTTGGGCGAGCGCGTGGTGAAGGAGCGCTGCAGATCCGCCGTGCCGCCGACGCCCTCGGCCTGGGCCGCGAGCGTGTACCGGCTGCCGAACTCCATCGGGGACTTGCTGGTCCACGTGGCGCCGTCGGGGCTGAGTTCGCCCGCGACGGTCCGGTCCCCGTTCTTCACCGTCACCGAGGTCAGCGAGCCCTGGGTCGCCTTCACGGTGACCGGGGCACCCGGCTGCACGCCGATGGCCCCCTCCTTGAGCGGGGCGTCACCGTATTCGGTGGCCGTCAGTTCGGGCGCTGCCATGTCGTCGAACTGCGACGAATCGTTGACCTTGTCCGAATAGGTCGGCGCCTTGGTGCACGACGTGACCGAGCCCAACAGGGCGATCAACGCGGCGACGACGACAAGCGGCAAGCGCCGGGGACTGCGGACGAGACCACGCGGGTAACCCATCGTTCTCCAACCATCGAAACGGGCGATTTGAGCGCGCGCCACCGCCCCCGGTGCGGACATCGGGTGGCGCAAGCGCGATTTCCGCCTATTGTAGGCGAATAATCCATTTCGGACATATCCGGTGTCGGTGAGCCGCCCGACAAGAGAAATCCCCCCTCATCGTCATCGATGAGAGGGGATTCTGGTGCGCCATCAGGGACTCGAACCCCGAACCCGCTGATTAAGAGTCAGCTGCTCTGCCAATTGAGCTAATGGCGCTCGCGAAGCGACTCCAAGACATTATCACTGCCGGTACCGCGTCGCGAAATCCGCTGGTGGCGGACGGTTTTCACGTCAGGAGGTGGCGTTACCCTTCTTCCACCGCTCCCACGGGACATTCCAGTCGCCCAGCCCGTCGTCGCCCGGGAGGGGCGGCCCGACGGTGTTCTTGACGATGATCAAATCGCCGCGCTTGGCGTTCTGCATGAACCACAGCGCGTTGTCCGGGCTCACGTTCAAACAGCCGTTGCTGACATCGGTGTTGCCCTGGTCCCCCAGCGACCACGGCGCGGAGTGCACGTAGATGCCGCTGAACGAGATACGCGAGGCGCTGTACACGACCTCCTTGTACCCGGCGGGCGAATTCACCGGGACGCCGTAGGTCGAGGAGTCCATGATCACGCTGGGCACGCGCTCGGCCACCATGTAGACGCCGGTGTTGGTCGGCGTGGAGTCCTTGCCCATCGACGTCGGCATCGACTTGACCAGCTTGCCGTCGACGAAGATGTTGAGGATCTTCGTCTTGTCGTCGGCGATGCCGATGAGACGGCGCCCGACGGTGAAGTGCGACGCCAGGTTGTTGGCGCCGTAGACCCCGTCACCGAGGTCGATGCCCTTCGTCTTCACCTGGAAGGACACCTTGGTGCCCGGCTTCCAGAAGTCCTTGGGCCGCCACCGCACCATCGACTCGTTGATCCAGTAGAACGCCCCCTCGACCGGCGGGTCGGTGGTGACGGTGATGGCGCGCTGGGCGTTGAGCTTATTGGAGACCGGGGCGTCGAAGTTGATCCCGACCGTCTGCCCGACGCCGACGCTCTCGCCGTCGGCGGTCGTCGTCGACGCGTCGGCCAGGCTCGACGCCGAGCTGGTCGCGAAACCGACCTTCTCGGCGCTCTCGCCGGCCACGCCGTGGGCGTTCGCGGTCACCGTGTACTTCGACCCGTAGGACAGGGTCGCGGTCGACTGCCACTGCAGACCGTCGTCGCTCAGCTTGCCGGGCACCGGGCCGTTGGGCCCGACGACGTTCACGTCGGAGATCTGACCGTCGCGGGCGCTGACCGTGATGGGCGCGCCGGGCATGATCCCGACCGCCTGGTCCTTGAGCGGCTTGTTCTGCCACCCGGTCACCGTCAGCTGCGGACGCGCCTCGTTCTGGAAGTTCTCGGCCTTGCCGACCTGGTCGGAGTAGCTGGGGCTCTTGGTGCAGCTCACCGTGCCGAGGCCCACCGTGAAGGCGAGCGCGACGACGGCGGCCGATGTGGTCGCGCGGCTCACCGGCGGCGCAACTTGCGAACGAGCAGCCAGCCGGCGAAGACACCCAGACCGGCCAGGCCGTACTTGACGGCCGGCTTGTTGATCGTCTCGACGGCGCGCTGCTTGGCGTCGTCGGCGATCCGCTGGGGGTTCGCCCGGTCGGCGAGTTGATCGAGGGTGGCCGCGAGATCTTCTCGGGCCTGAGCAATCTCTTGCTCAATACGCTCGGTGTTGTCGGCCACTGACGGCACTCCTTGAAACGATGGTCGGACACTCGGTGATCCAGCTTACTCTGCGTTGACCACCGCATTCGAATTCATCCGATAGCCTGACCCATATGTCTGATTCCACCACTCGACTAGCCGTCGGAGACCCCGCTCCGGCCTTCACCCTGCCCGACCAGAACGGCAATCCGGTATCCCTCTCGGACTACGCCGGGCGCCGGGTGATCGTGTACTTCTACCCCGCCGCGATGACCCCGGGATGCACCAAACAGGCCTGCGATTTCCGCGACAACCTCGCGGATCTGGGCTCCTCCGGCCTCGACGTCGTCGGCATCTCACCGGACAAGCCGGAGAAGCTGGCGAAGTTCGCGCAGGCCGACGGGCTGACCTTCCCGCTGCTGTCCGACCCGGACAAGAAGGTCCTGGCGCAGTGGGGCGCGTTCGGCGAGAAGAAGCTGTACGGCAAGACGGTGACCGGTGTCATCCGGTCGACCTTCGTCGTCGGGGCCGACGGTCGCATCGAGGTGGCCCAGTACAACGTCCGGGCCACCGGGCACGTCGCGAAGCTGCGCCGCGACCTCGGCGTCTAAAATTCAGCGGTGGCCGATCTCCCCGCGACGCGGCCGCTCGTCCCCCGTCGCCGTCCGACGCAGGAACGCAGCCGCCGCAAGTTCGAGACGATGCTCGCGGTTGCCCGCGACCTGTTGACCGACGTCGGGTTCGAGTCGATGACCTGCGAGGAGATCGCGGCCCGATCTGACGTGCCGATCGGCACCCTGTACCAGTTCTTCGCCAACAAGTACGTCATCGTGTGCGAGTTGGACCGGCAGGACACCGTCGGGGTCCAGGCCGAGTTGGCCGAGTTGGGTTCGGCCATCCCGTCGTTGGATTGGCCGAACCTGCTCGAACGCTTCCTGGATCATCTCGCCGCGCTGTGGCAGCACGATCCGTCCCGACGCGCGGTCTGGCTGGCCGTGCAATCCACCCCCGCCACGCGTGCGACGGCGGCCCTCAACGAGCAGGCGCTCGCCGAGCAGGTGGAGCACATCCTCGCGCCGCTGACCCCGCACCAGCGCGAGCGCCGCAAGACCATGGCCCGACTGCTCGTCCACACCGCCTACTCGGCGCTGAGCTTCTCGGTGCAGGACGGTCAGGACCGCGCCGCCGTCGTCGCCGAACTCAAGCGCATGCTCGGCGGCTACCTGCTGCGCGAGCAGGACAAGCTCGACTCCTGACGGTTCACCCGACGGCGATCCGGGCTCACTCGGCGGGGGGCTCCTCCAGGATCACCACCGCGGCGGCGGTGTTGCCGTCATGGGTGAGCGAGACGTGGATCCGCGCGTCGGCGAGGAACTCCGCGATGGCCCCCGACAACCGGATGGCCGGACGCCCCCAGTTGTCGGTGACCACCTCGATGTCGGAGTGCACGATCATCGGCAGGGCGGGTCGCCGGGCGAACCGGCTCACCGACCAGGCCTTGATGACCGCCTCTTTCGCCGCCCACCGCGCGGCGAGGCTGCGCTCGTAATCCCCGGCGCCGGCCCGGGCGTCGCGGCGCTCACCGGCGGTGAAGGCGTCGGCGAACCGGGTCCCGGGCTGGGCCAATTGCTCGCCGAATTCGGGGATCGACACGATGTCGAGCCCCACGCCGAGGACGCTCACCGCTGGGCGCCGGGAGCGGAGCGAGCGGTCCCGATTCGACGAGCGCCGGGAGCGATCGGACCCGAGACCTCGCAGCCGAGGCGGTAGGCGCCCGCATCGTCGAGCCGGGCGTCGGCGTCGAGCAGCAGCTGTGCCTCCTGGGTGCTCTCGGCCGCCGCGGCCTGCTCGTCGAAGCGACGTCCCGACGGGCGCTGGTAGGCCGCGTCCCCGCCGCACATCGCCGCGAGAAGTCGCTGCTGACCATCGCGCAGGCGCTGCGCGCGCCGGGCGCGGTACGCCTCCCGATCGGCCTGGGGCAGCGCCGCCACGAACGCCTCCGGGTGGACGACCGCGACCAGGCCGGAGACGTGGCCGAAGCCGAGCGAGGTCAGCAGACCGGCCTTGAGCCCGAACCGACCGTTCAGGTCGAGCGGGCTGGTCGACCACACCAGGTGCGGGTACTTCGCCAGATCCTCGTCGACGCAATCCAGGCTCCGGTTGGGCGGGATGACGCCCGAACCGAGCACCTGGCACAGGCCGATCAGCTGGAAGGCCGCCGCGCCGCCCTTGGCGTGACCGGTCAGCGACTTCTGCGAGACCACGAACAGCGGGGCCCCGTCGCTGCGGCCGATCGCCTCGGCGAGGTGCTCGTGCAGCTTGGACTCGTTGGGGTCGTTGGCCTTGGTCGACGTGTCGTGCTTCGAGACGACGGCGACATCGTCTGGGCCGCAACCCAATTCGCGCAGCGCCTTGGCCAGCGGCGAGTCCTGCTCGCCGCGCGCGGCACCGAGGGCGCCGATGCCGGGGGCCGGGATCGAGGTGTGCACCCCGTCGCCGAAGCTCTGCGCGAAGGCCACGACGCCGAGGACCGGCAGGCCCATCTGCGCGGCCACGTCGCCGCGGGCGAGCAACACCGTGCCGCCGCCCTGGGATTCGACGAATCCGCCGCGGCGACGGTCGTTGGCCCGCGAGTAGCGGCGCTCGTCGATCCCGCGGGCGGCCATGGCGGCCGAATCCGCGGTCGCGGACATGTCGCCGAAGCCGACGATCCCCTCGATGCCGAGGTCGTCGAAGCCGCCGGTGACCGCGAACAGCGCCTTGCCGAGGCGGATCTTGTCCGCACCCTCCTCCACCGAGACGGCGGCGGTGGCGCAGGCGGCGACCGGGTGGATCATCGAGCCGTAGCTGCCGATGTAGGACTGCACGACGTGGGCCGCGACGACGTTCGGCAGGGCCTCCTGCAGGATGTCGTTGGCCTTCGACTCGCCCAGGAGCGTGTCGACGTAGAGCGAGCGCATCGACGTCATGCCGCCCATGCCGGTGCCCTGCGTGTTGGCGACCAGGGTCGGGTGCACCCAGCGCATCAATTCCTCGGGGGTGAACCCGCTGGAGAGGAAGGCGTCGACGGTGGCCACCAGGTTCCACAGGGCGACCCGGTCGATCGAACTCGCCATGTCGGGCGTGACACCCCAGCGCACCGGGTCGAAACCGGTGGGGATCTGCCCGCCGACGGTGCGGCTCAGTTCGAAGCGGCGCGGCACGCGGATCTCGGTGCCGGCCAGGCGCGTCACCGTGAACTCGCCGGTGTCGGGGACCTCGGCGATGCGGGTGTGCTCCGGGTCGGCCGCGACGAAGGCACGCGCGGCCTCCTCCGACGTCACCGTGAAGGTCAGGTCCTCGTCGAGGAAGACCGACTCCAGCAGCGGCGAGGAGTTGTCGATCATCGCCCCGTCGTCACCGTAGCGGCGGATGCCGCAGCGCTCCACGACGGCGTCGTGATACTTCTCGGCGATATCCGACTCGGCGACGGCGTCACCGGTCTGCGCGTCGTACCAACCCGGCTTCGGGTTCTCCTCCCAGGTGATCAGCCCGGTGCTCCACGCGAGTTCGACGACACCGGCCGCCGAGAGTTCGCCGGAGACCTCCATGTCGAAGCGGGTGCGCGCCGAGCCGTACGGCCCGAGTTCGCCCGCGCCGACGATGACGACCATGTCCTCCGGCGCGACGGACACCTCGCCCCAGCTCATCGGGGCCTCCTGCGGTGCCCGGGCCGGATGCGGGAGCGCGGCGAGGTCGCCACGCTCGGCCTCGGGCCGATCGGCGGAATCCGCCTTCGGGGCGTCGGCCTGCGCGGCCTTGGCCAGCTCCTTGAGGTCGATCGACGGGTCGAGCCCGGCGGTCAGGTCGGCGTGCAGCGGTGCGGTCCGCGCCGCCTCCCGTTGCTCGGCGGTGCACAGCGCGAGCAGCTCGGCGGCCATCTCGTCGGTGCTCCAGGTGCGCACACCGGCGGCCTCGACGGCGGCGACCATCGGATCGTTGCCACCCATCAGCCCGGTGCCGCGCACCCAGCCGATCAGCGCGTGGGCCAGCGTGGTCCGCTCACCCCACGACGACTCCGCCGACCACCGGGTGACCACGGCGTCGAGCGCGGCCTTGGCCTCGCCGTAGGCACCGTCGCCGCCGAACATGCCCCGGTTGGGCGAGCCGGGCAGCACCACGTGCATCCGGGCCGCGATGTTGTGGTCGGCGTGCAGGCCGGACAGTCCGCCGATCATGCGCTCCACCGACCACAGCAGCACCTTCATCTCCGCCTCGGCGCGGGCGCCGGCGTCGGTGAGGTCCCCCGCGACGCGCGGCGCCGCGAAGGGGAACAGCAACGTGGGCCGCATGGCCTCCTTGGTGACCTCGGTGGCCCCGCCGAGGGTCTGCGACTGCTCGTCGCCGATCCACTCGACCAGCGCGTCGACGTCGGTGTAGCTCGCCAGGTTGGCCGGCACGATCCACAGCGCCGCACCCTGGCGGGCGCTGGACCGGTACAGCTTCTTGAAGAACTCCAGCCGGTCGGCGTCGAGGCGCGAGGTGGTCGCGATGACCGTCGCACCGCCGCGCAGCAGACCGGCGACGACGGCGCCGGCGATGGAGCCGTCGGCCGCGCCGGTGACGACGGCGATGTCGTCGGCGTAGACGCCCGGAGCGGTGTCCCGGGCGAGCCGCGCGATCTCCGCGAACACACCGGCGTGTGCCTCACGGCCCTCCGCCTCGGCCCTGGCCTGCCACCAGGAAGCATGGTCGGCGACGGTCTCCCCCGCACCGCGGAAGGACTCGGCGGGGTCGCCGGCGAGGGCCTCCTCCGGTGCCACCCACAGTTGCGCCAGGTCGGAGCGGGCACTGGCCCAGCGGTCGTCGAGCAGCACGGCGCGCCGGTCGTCGAAGACGGGCGTCACGGTGCGGGACCAGTCCTTGCCCAACTCCGCGGCCACCCGCTCGGCCAGCACGGCGGCCTCGTCGTCGGTATCCGCGTCGAAGCCCGCGACATCATCGAGGCCGAGCTGCTTGAGCACGGTGCGCGCCGCGGTGGCCAGGACGCCGGAGCGACCGGTCAGCTGTTCGGCGAACTCGCCGAGCGCGGCCGCGTCGACGGTTCCACCGCCCTCGCCGCCGGCGGCGGGCAGGGCGACGGGGATGCCGTGGGCGGCCCCCACGGCCGTCACGGCGCGGTCGATGACGGCGTCGAGGGCGGCGAGGTTGGCCACCGCCCCGTCGGCCAGGTCGCCCAGGGCACCGCCCCGGACGCTGTCGCCCTCGCGGGTGCCCAGCGCCACCGCGACCGCGGTATGGGTCGCCCAACCGGGTCCGAGCTGCCACACGTCGGCGACGCGCTCGGAGATGTAGTTCGGACGCTTGCCCAGCGGCCCGGCGATGCGGCGCAGCTGGTCGCCGACGGCATCGGTGAGCACCGGCCCGAGCGGACGGTAGCCGCGAGCCAGGGTGTTCACCGACTCGCCGAGCGCGGTCAGCGGGGCCTCCGCGGCACCGTCGATCGCACCGAGGCCGAGTTCGGCACCGACGTCGAGCAGGAGCTGATTGCGGCGCGAGGACACACCGTCGCACAGCGCCTCGATGGTGTCGGCGGCGCCGATCTGCTCGACGCGGATCTTGGTCCACTGGGCGATCACCGCGCGCACCGCGTCGGCCGGCGCGAACGCCAGGTCGTCTGGGCGGGGTCCGGCCGCGGCTACGGGGGCCGGAGCCGCAGCGGCAGGGGCCGCCGCCGGGGCTGCGCCGGTCTGCGCCGCCTCGGCCGGGGAATCGTCGACCGGGGTCTCCGGCTCCGGCTCGGCACCCTCGTCGGTCGCGAGCAGAACCGCCGTGTCGCGCTCGACGTTGAGCACCTCGGCGTCGGCGGCGGCGAAGCGGTCCAGCTTGAGCGTGTTGGCCGCGATACCGGAGAGGGTCGGGGCGGATTTGACGCCCACCTCGACGAAGCGGCCGACGTTCAGCCCGCCCTGGCCGGGGGCACCGAACAGGAGGTCCTGCGTCTCGATCCACCGCACCGGGCTGGCGAACTGCCAGGCGAGCAGCTCGATCAGCACCACGCGGGTCAGGGCCTCCGGCCGGGCGGCCCAGGAGTCGAAGTCGGCCAACACCGCGTCGAGCGGCTCGGACGGGACCAGCTCGGCGATCTCTGCGACGAACTCGCGGCTCAGGTTGAACAGGCGCGGGACCAGGTTGGGGATGTACCGGCCGACCAGGATCTCCGGATCCACGTGCTCGGGCAGCAGCTCGTCGAGGCGCTCGCGGAAGGCGGGCACCCCCTCGCGCAGCACCGTCGAGTGGAAGGGGACGTCGATACCGGGGACCAGGATGAACGCCCGCTTGCCACCGAATTCGGCGACGCGGCGCTCGATCTCGGACTCCAACGCTTCGAGCCCGGCGACCGTGCCCGCGATCGCGTACTGCGAACCGCGCAAATTGAGGTTCACGACCTCCAGGAACTCACCGGTCTGCTTGCCGACGCCCTCGACGAAGGCGGCGACATCCTCGTCGGCCAGTCCGAATTGGCTGGGCCGGATGGCGGCCATCCGGTAGTCGCTGTTGCCCTTCGCGTCGCGCGGGACGAGGTGGTGCATGGCCTCGCCGCGTTGGAAGACGACCTCCAGCACGGCTTCGAGTGGGAGCACGCCGGCGCAGGCGGCCAAGGCGTTGTACTCGCCGACGGAGTGCCCGGCGGTGATCGCGTCGTCGACGAAGCCGCCGGCCTCTCGCAGCTCGGCGACCTGGGCGACGCCCAAGGTCGCCATCGCGACCTGGGTGAACTGCGTCAGGAACAGCACCCCGTCGGGGTGGTGGTAGGTGGTCCCGTTGGCGACGAGGGTGGTCGGGTTGTCGCGGACGACGGCGAGGATGGAGAAGCCGAGCGCCTTGCGGGTGTGCTCGTCGGCACGATCCCAGATGTCGCGCGCGGCGGCCGAGCGCGCACGCGCGTCCAGCCCCATCCCCTGGCGCTGGATGCCCTGACCGGGGAATGCGTAGACGGTGCGCGGCGCGGCGAGCAGCGCGGTGGCCGCGGCCACCAACTCGCCGTCGACCTTCATCGTCACCTCGACGACCTCGCGCCCGCGGTCCAGGCCGACGCGGTCGACGCGCACGTCCACGGCGTCGCCGAGGCGGACCATGCCGAGGAAGCGGATCGTCCAGCCCTCGATCGGGCGGGGGGCTCCGCCGCGCCGGACGTCGCGGGCCGTGACGACCTGCTGGGCGGCTGCCGAGAGCCACATGCCGTGCACGATCGGCGCACCGAGGCCGGCCAATGCGGCGGCGTTGCGATCGGTGTGGATCGGGTTGTGGTCGCCGGAGACGAGTGCGAAACCGTTCATGGCGCGCGGTGCGACGATCGTCGCCGCCCGCCAGAACTTGCGGGTGGCCTCGCGCTCGTCGTCGAGGCGGCCACCGGCCCGGACGGGCTCGGCCAGCTCGCCGGCGCCGAGGCGGCCGCGGATGGCGAACCGCTCGGTCATGGTGGCGACGACCGCGTCGCCGCGGGTCACCTCGACGTCGACCCGCAGGACCCGCCCGACGGGGGTGTCGGCCACGCCGCGCAGCACCGAGGTCGCGGTCAGCTCGGCGCGCTCGGCGGGCACCGCGGAGTGCAGCGCGATCGCGTGGTCGAGGTGGACCAGGTCCAGCAGACCCTCGACGACGGGGACGCCGGCCTCGGTGCGGGCCGCGCCGATCAGCGCGAACACCGACGGCCAGGTCAGACCGACGAGTGCGTCGGGGACGGTGAACCCGGGCTCGGGGGCCAGGGTCGACGGCAGGGAGGCGGTCGTGACGCCGCGGTGATCGGCGGCCTGATCCGGATCCCACGCGATGGTCGCGCGGGCGGTGAGCCCGGCATCGGCTTCGACGACCTCGCTGAGGGTGCCGCCCGCCGCGACGGTCACGATGTCGCGCATCGCGGCACCGGCGCCGTCCAGGCCGACGATCGGCGCGCCGCCGTCGACGAGGGCGGGGGTCACGGTCAACGGAATGGTGGTCGACGAGGAGCCGATCGGCACGACCAGGTCGAAGCGGGTGTCGCTGTGACGGCGCAGCACCGCACCCGACGGGGCGTGCTCGGCCAGTTCCTCCCCGATGATCTCCCAGCGGTCCGGATCACCCAGGCGCAGCGCCGGGTTGGGCACGATGCGCTCCGCCCAGCGGGCGTCGGGGCTGGCGAGGATCGCGGCGATCGGTCCGACGGCTCCGGCGAGGCGGCGACGGCGGGCGTCGATCTCGACGACCGACTCACCGGCCCGCACCAGCTCGCCGACGAGTTGCGCCTCGAATCGGTCGAGTAGTTCGCCGACCGGCTCGTCGACGCGGGTGATGCCGGCGACCGCGACCGGGCCGGGGATGATGCACACCTCGTCGGCGCCGTAGCGCGGGTCGTGGGCCTGCCACAGCGAGTCGCTGCGCCACCAGCGGCGCACATCCTTGTCGATGACGGGCACGAAGTTCACCGGCTTGCCCGGCGTCTTGCACAGCTCGAGGAAGAAGGCGACGTCGGCGGGGTGCAGGATGTCGGCCCCGGCCTGCGGGTAGGCCGCGACGAGGCGGTCGACGCAGCCGTGGGCGTCGACGACGGCGGCATCGGCGAACAGGGTGGCGATCTCGCCGCGGTCGCGCTCGTGCAGCCGCGCCTCGGCCCGCTGCAGCATGTCGACGAAGCGCTGTTCCCAGGTGATGTCGGCCCACGGCAGCCCGGCACCGGGTTCGCCGACGGCGAGGGTGGCGTAGCGGCGCAGCCACTGCTCGTAGCTCATCGTCGTCAGGTCGCCGAAGTAGGGCTTCGCGGTGCCGTCGAGCGCCTCGACGATCTCGTCGCGACGCGCGGCGACCGCGTCGGCATCGCCGGCGACCTCGTCGAGGAGGCGTCCGGCCCGCGAGGCGGTGTTGTCGACCTCGTGGATGTCGGCACCGAGCTGACTGCGGCCCGACGCCATCCCGGCGGCCGCGTGACCGGCGCCGATCCAGTCGTCGCACCCCGCGGTGTCGACCAGGAGCTGCTTGACCTCGGGGCTGGTCGTGGCCTCCTTGGTGGCCATCGCGGCGGTGCCGACGAGGATGCCGTCCAGCGGCATCAGCGGGTAGTCGTGGGCCAGCGCCCAGCGGCCGGACAGGTACTCGGCGGCCCGCTCCGGGGTGCCGATCCCGCCGCCGACGCAGATGACGATGTTGGCGCGGTCGCGCAGCTCGGCGTAGGTGGCCAGCAGCAGGTCGTCGAGGTCCTCCCACGAGTGGTGCCCGCCGGCCCGACCGCCCTCGATCTGGACGATCACCGGGTGGTGGGGCACCTCGGCGGCGATGCGCACGACGTCGCGGATCTGGGCGACCGTGCCGGGTTTGAACGCCACGTAGTGGATGCCGGCCTCGACGAGTTCGTCGACGAGGGCCACCGCGTCCTCGAGTTCGGGGATACCCGCGGTGACGATGACGCCGTCGAGCGGCGCCCCCTGCGCGCGGGCCTTCTGGACCAGGCGCTTGCCGCCGATCTGCAGCTTCCACAGGTACGGGTCGAGGAACAGGGAGTTGAACTGTGCCTCGCGGCCGGGCTCGAGGAGTTCGGTGAGCCGCGCGAGGTTGTCGGCGAAGATCTCCTCGGTCACCTGGCCGCCGCCGGCCAGCTCGGCCCAGTGGCCGGCGTTGGCCGCGGCCGCGACGATGCCGGGGTCGACCGTGGTCGGGGTCATCCCGGCCAGCAGCATGGGCGAGCGGCCGGTCAGGCGGGTGAACGCGGTGTCGACGACCTGCCTGCCGTCGGGCAGCGTGGCCAGGCGCGGGGCGTAGCGGCCCCACGGCAGCGCCACGTCGGGGATCCCGCCGGGTGCGAACAGGTTGCGCTGGCCGCCGCGCAGCGCCGCGGGGATGACGCCGATGCCGGTACCGCGGATGAGTGACGACGTGAGCCGCGTGGCGACGTCGGAGGGGCCGACGTCGAGGATCCACTTGGCGCCGTCGGCGTGGACGTCGGCGATGGTCGCCGTCCAGTCCACCGGCTCCACCAGCACCGCGGACGCCTGTCGGCGCGCCCATGCCTCGTCCAGGCCGCAGCGCTGCGCCCAGGCGACGGCGAGGTCGACGGCGTCGGCCATCTCCGGGTGGTGGAAGGCGACCGATACCGCCAGCGGGTCGAAGACGGGCGAGAACGGGGCGCCGCCGGTCAGCTTGCGCTTGCGGTCGTCGGCCTGCGACGCGGCGATCTGCTCGCAGCGCGCCGCAAAGGCGGCCAAGTGGTGGGGAGCGCCGGCCAGGACCACGCCGCGCCGGCCGTTGCGCAGCGCGACGACGGGCAGTCCGCGCTCACCGTCGGCGCATTCGGCGCGGTATTCGTCGAGGATCGCATCGATCTGGGCGGGCACGATATTCGTCACCGACAGCATCGGCGCACCGTCCGCGGCGGCGGCCAACCCGCGCCGGGCGGCGACGACGGTGGCGGCGGCACCGATGAGCTGTGCGAGCGCCAGCATGGCGCCCTCCCCCGGCCGGTCGGCCAGGTTCTCGCCGATGCGCACCGCGTCGGTGGCCAGGCAGCCCTGGGAGTGGCCGACCACGCTGGTCGGCGGGAACTCGTCGGTGTCGAGGCCCTGTTTGCGCAGCGAGGCCAGGCCGGCGAGCTGGGCCAGCAGGATTCCGGGGACCGACGCGGCGGCGGCGCGCAGCGCGGTCTCGTCGGGCAGGTAGCCGCCCTCACCGGAGTCGCCGAGCGCGTCCGCGGCGTCGTAGCGTTCCACCCAGGGCAGCGGATCGAAGCCGTCGGGAGCCGCCATCGCCAGCTCCGCGGCAACCGGTTCGGTCAGTCGCTTCGCCGCGGCGACCACCTGGTCCAGGTTGCGCCCGAGCTCCGCGTCGACGACCAACTCGGCCAGCGTCGGCAGCCACGGGGCGCCCTGCCCGCCGAAGGCCAGCGCGTAGGCCTCGCCGTCGGCGATACGGTCGATGAGGGATTCCCCGGCGCGGGGAATGCCGCCGACTCGGGCGGTCGAGATGCGGTCCTGGTCGATGGTCACAGGTGGCTCCTTGGCGTGCTTGAGCAATAGGTGTGTTTGAGGTTCACGGAACATCCTCGCACGCAAAAATGAGGGAACCCTCATGTTTGATGGTGACCCGTCGGTATACCGACCAGTAGCCTCGTCGGTAACTTCGACGAGCGCGTGACGTGCTTCACAGGCGGGATTCAAATGCGCTGCTCACACCTTTTCGCCCCCGCCGCAGGTCCCCCACCTGCGGCAACGTCGCTTTGTTATCGAATCGTTATCTAACGCGGGTGCGGCGATTCGATATGGTCCGGGTCATGGAATCCCCGCGCGCCGCCGATTGCGTCTTCTGCGACATCGTCGCCGGCACCTCCCCCGCCCGGCAGGTCTACGCCGACGACTATGTCGTCGGCTTCCTCGACATCCGCCCGGTGATGCGCGGCCACACGCTGATCATCCCCCGTGCACATTCGAGCGGGCTCGCCGATCTCGAGACGGGCAACGGGGAGAAGATGTTCGCTGTCGGCCAGCGCGTCGGAGTCGCCATGCGCACCGCCTTCGACGCCGACGGCGTCAACCTCCTGGTGAACGACGGGCGGGCGGCCATGCAGACGGTATTCCACACGCATCTGCACGTCGTGCCGCGGCATCGGGGAGACAAGCTGTCCTTCGCCAAGGGACTGGTCATCCGGCGCGACCCCGATCCCGACGAGACCGCCGAGTTGATCCGGGCAGCACTGGCGAAATAGCGCAACGGATTAGTGCCACAGACGAGCACTGATCCGTTGCGCTGTGCGAAGAATAGGGTTCAGGCGCTGCCGCGCAGGGCCATGAAGCCGCCCGCGATCCGCACGAGTTTGGTGAATCCCAGGCGCGAGAGGCTCGACTCGATCTCGTCGGTCTGCGCGTTCAGCGCGACGACGGCGACCTCGGCATCCCGATCCACCCGAGGGTTGGCCATGAGCTTGCCGGTCAACTCGCCGGGCTCCACCACGAGCGCGCCCGGCACGCTGCCCTGGTGTCGGACCACTTGGGGACGGACGTCCAGGATCACCGCATCGCCGCGCTGGGCGTGCTCCATCGCCTGCGCCGCCGAGATCTCACGCATCATCGTCGAACTCCCTTCCCGGTGGTCTCGATGCATCCGTGCGTCCAACGACGCCCGCCGATGCCGAGTTCCCCGACCAGAGACAATGTTGGCTACGCCACATCTCGGATCAAACACCGGTCCAGCCAAGATTCGGTCTCGACCTTGACTTGAGGATCAGCTAGCGGCGAAGGCCGAACGGCTAGCCGCGCCCGCGCCGACCGGCCACCTTGGGGTTGCCCCGCCGGTTCCCGTCGCGCTGACCGCGCTTGTCGTAGCCGCGCTTCTCGTGTCCGCCGCGGCCGCCGCGTGCACGCGGCGGTCCCATGTCGGGCCGCAGGTCGATCGGGTTGCGCCCGATCTTGGTGTGCCGCAACGCCGCGACGGTCTCGGCGTCGAGGCTCGCCGGCAGCTCGACCAGCGTGAAGTCGTCTCGGATGCTGATATTGCCGAAGTCGCCGCGGGTCAGACCGCCCTCGTTGGCGATGGCGCCCACGATCGCGCCCGGGGTCACCTTGTGCTTGCGCCCGACGGCGATGCGATAGGTCGCGAACGACCCGCCGCCCTTGCGCGGCCCGCGTTCCCGCGACTCGCGATCGCGCTCCCGCCGCTCCCCCGGAGGCGGATCGGGGGACATCAGGAAGCCGCCGTCGCGGGTCTCCAGGGCGAGCGCGGCGGCGATGTCGGCCATCGCGACATCGTGCTCGCGCGCATAGTTCTCGACGAGGCCGCGGAACAGGTCGAGGTTGTCCGACGCCAGGTTCTCGGTGATCGAGTCGGCGAACCGCGCCACCCGCTGGGCATTGACGTCCTCGGCCGACGGGAGGTCGATCTCGGTCAGCGACTGCCTGGTCGCCTTCTCGATCGCCCGCAGCAGGTGGCGTTCGCGCGGGGACACGAACAGCAGTGCGGTGCCCGACCGCCCGGCGCGCCCGGTGCGCCCGATCCGGTGCACGTAGGACTCGGTGTCATGCGGGATGTCGTAGTTGACGACGTGGGAGATGCGGTCGACGTCGAGCCCGCGGGCGGCGACGTCGGTGGCCACCAGGATGTCCAGCGACCCGTCCTTGAGCTGGTTGATGGTCCGCTCGCGCTGCGCCTGCACCATGTCGCCGTTGATCGCCATCGCCGAGTGGCCGCGCGCGCGCAGCTTCTCGGCGAGTTCCTCGGTGCCCGACTTGGTGCGGACGAAGACGATCATCCCGTCGAACTGCTCGACCTCCAGGACACGGGTCAGCGCGTCGAGTTTGCGCTGGTGGGAGACCTGCAGGAACTTCTGGGTGATGTTCTGCGCGGTCGAGGTCTTGGCCTTGACCGTGATCTCCACCGGATCGTCGAGGTACTTCTGCGCCAGCCGCCCGATCGCCTTGGGCATGGTCGCGGAGAAGAGCGCGACCTGCTTGGAGTCCGGGGTGTCGGCGAGGATCCGCTCGACGTCCTCGGCGAATCCCATGGTCAGCATCTCGTCGGCCTCGTCCAGGACCAAGAACTCGAGTTCGGAGATATCGAGGGTGCCCTTGTCGAGGTGGTCGATGACGCGGCCCGGCGTGCCGACGATGACCTGGGCGCCGCGGCGCAACCCCGAGAGCTGCACGCCGTAGCTCTGGCCGCCGTAGATGGGCAGCACCTTGAGTTCCGGGATGTGTACCGCGTAGCGGCCGAAGGCCTCGGCGACCTGCAGGGCCAGCTCGCGGGTCGGCGCCAGCACCAGCGCCTGCGGCTTGCGCGCCGACGTATCGATGCGCGAGAGGATCGGCACCGCGAAGGCCGCGGTCTTACCGGTTCCGGTCTGCGCGAGTCCGACGACGTCGCGCCCGGACATCAGCGGCGGGATGGTCGCCGCCTGGATGGGCGACGGCGTTTCGTAGCCGACATCGTCGAGGGCGCGGCGGACGCGGTCGTCGAGACCCAGATCGTCGAAGGATTCGGCGTGGTTATCAGTCATTATGGTCGATAACTCTATCGCCCGACGGCCCCAACGACCGCATCCATGCGTGCCCGGCGCCCACGGGGTGTGACCGTGGACACCGGCTTGCTACCGTGTCAGTCGACCGAATCAGACATTCCGCGTTCGATATCGCTGGGGAGCAGCATCATGAGGGAATCCACCACACCGGCCGACTACACCGTCGACGAAGCTTCGACCTGCGTCGATACGGTATTGAGGTACCGCACCCAGCGTCCGACGATGCCGCTGTTCCGACGCCACGCCAATGGGGCGTGGGTCAATGTGACCGCCGCCCAGTTCGCCGACGAGGTGGATGCCGTCGCCAAGGGCCTGATCGCCTCCGGCGTCAAAGCCGGCGACCGCGTGGCCCTGCTCTCCTCGACCCGGTACGAGTGGACCGTCGTCGACTACGCGATCTGGCGCACCGGCGCGACCACCGTCGCGATCTTCGACACCAGCTCCCCCGACCAGGTCAACTGGATCCTGTCCGACTCCGGCACCTCGCTGGTGATCCTCGAGTCGCAGGCCAACGCCAAGACCCACGCCGAGGTCATCGCCGGCTGCAAGGACGTGCGGGAGACGTTGGTCATCGACGACGGCGCGATCGCCGAGCTGGTCAAGCGCGGCAAGGACGTGGCCGACGCCGATCTCGAGGCGCGCCACGACGCCGCGTCGGCCGCCGATCCCGCCACCCTCATCTACACCTCGGGCACCACCGGCCGCCCCAAGGGCGTCGTCCTCACGCACGCGAACTTCATGGCCGAGGCCGCGGCGGTGTCGGCCAGCCTGGGCTCGATGATGCGCGAGGGCAAGTCGACGCTGCTGTTCCTGCCGTTGGCGCACGTCTTCGCCCGCGTGATCGCGGTGACCGCCCTGGAGAACAAGGTCATCGTCGGGCACACCAGCGACATCTCGAACCTGGTGCCGCTACTCGCCACCTTCTCCCCCGACTTCGTGCTGTCGGTGCCGCGCGTCTTCGAGAAGGTCTACAACTCGGCCGAGCAGAACGCCATCGACGGCGGCAAGGGCAAGATCTTCGGCGCGGCGGCCGAGACCGCCATCGAGTGGAGCAAGGCCCAGGACACCGGCGGCGCCGGACTGGTCCTCAAGCTCAAGCACGGCCTGTTCGACAAGCTGGTCTACAGCAAGCTGCGCGCCGCACTCGGCGGGCGCTGCGAGGCGGCAGTGTCCGGCGGCGGCCCGCTCGGCGCGCGCCTGGGCCACTTCTTCCGCGGCGCGGGCGTACCCATCTTCGAGGGCTACGGCCTCACCGAGACGACCGCCGCGGTCACGGTCAACAAGCCGGGCGAACAGCAGGTCGGCAGCGTCGGCCGTCCCGTTCCGGGCATGAGCGTCGCGATCGCCGAGGACGGCGAGGTCCTGCTCAAGGGACCGGTCGTCTTCAACGGCTACTGGAACAACGACAAGGCGACCGCCGAAGCGATCGTCGACGGGTGGTTCCACACCGGTGACCTGGGCAGCCTCGACGACGGCTACCTGTCGATCACCGGGCGCAAGAAGGAGATCCTGGTCACCGCGGGCGGCAAGAACGTCTCCCCGGCACAGCTCGAGGACACCATCCGCGCCAACGCGCTGATCAGCCAGTGCCTCGTCGTCGGCGACGGGAAGCCGTTCATCGCGGCGCTGATCACCCTCGACCCCGAGGCGCTGCCGGGCTGGCTCGAGCGCAACGGCCTGCCCGCCGACACCCCGGTGGCCGAGCTGGTGAACAACGCCGACCTGCGCAAAGAGGTGCAGGGTGCCGTCGACGCGGCGAACGCCACCGTCTCCAAGGCCGAGGCGATCCGCAAGTTCACCATCCTCGACACCGATTTCACCGTCGAGAACGGTGGCCTGACGCCGACGCTGAAGCTCAAGCGCAACGTCATCCACGACGCGCACAAGCAGGCTATTGCCGACCTCTACACCTGAGTCGGCGATCTCCGAGAAGGTGCCGTCGGCCACGGCTGCCACTCCGGCGGTCGGACGCGACTGGGCGATCGACGCCACTCGCGGACTGGCGATCTGGAGCATGGTCGCGGCGCACTTCTCGGGGCCGAAGTCGACCTTGGGCTACCCGACGCACGCTTACCCGTATGTCGACGGGATGGCCGCCTTCGTGCTGCTCTCCGGTCTCGTCTTCGGCCTGGTGTACGGCGGGTGGATCCGGCGGCGCGGATGGGGGTTCACCTATCGGCGGCTGGGCAAACGGCTCGTCGTCCTCTATCTGTGCCAGGTCCTGATCTGCCTGAGCGCGGTCGCCGCAGGCCTGGCCGGCTACTACCAGCTGATCCGGTTGCGCCCGGTGACCGACGCCGGGACCGGGGTCGGGCTGTCGCTCTTGCTGCGCTACCTGCCCTCCGGCGGCGACATCCTGCTGATGTACCTCGTGTTCCTCGGCACGGCCGGGTTGCTGCTGCCGTTGCTGCGACGCGGACTGGGCTGGCTGATCCTGGTGGCGTCGGTCGGGTTGTACGTCTATTCGCAGCTGCACTCCCCCTACTGGTTCTTCATCACCAATTCCCCCGGCCAGGCCTGGATCGGCCACCCGGACTGGTCGGATTGGTGGACCATCGCCTTCGGCACCGAGAAGGGCCGCATCCAGAACTGGGCGGCCTGGCAGATCATGTTCTTCCCGGCGCTGGTGATCGGCTGGTACTGGCGGCGCTGGAAACTCGACGAACGGCTGGTGCGCCGACTGCCGTGGTTGCTGCTCGCCGCGGTCGTCGGCTGGTGCGCGCTCTACTTCGCCTTCAAGACCGGACCGTGGCACCACCTCGAACCGAAGGTCGCCGACAAGGTCGACTTCCGCGTCGCCCGGGTCTTCGCGTCGTGGTTGGTGGTCGCCACGCTGTACGCCCTGTTCGGCTGGCTCGTGCCGCATCTGCGACGGGTCAACCTGCTGCGGCCGCTGATCATGACCGGGGCGCGCAGCCTCGACTCCTACGTGCTGCAGGCGCTGTGCCTGGTCGCCATCCCGATCTTCGTGGTCGCGCGTCCGTGGACGCCGCTGGAGACGGCGTTGGCCACGTTGGGGGTGTTCGGCGCCTGCTGGGCCTGGGCCGAATTCCGCCGCGCCTGGGCCGTCGACAAGCTGCACCGCCTGCCGATGATCACGGTCAAACGGCTGCGAAGAGGATCCCGCGGGCGATAGCCTCACGCACCACCGGCATCGCGGCCCGTGCCAGCGCGTCGGCGTCGACCCCGTGGTGGGCCGCGAGGAGTGCGACGAGGTCGGCCAGCGGCACCTGGCCCCGACAGCCGGCCACCAAGGCGCGCGACACCTCGTCGACGACCAACGCCGCCCCCGGCCCGCCCGGTCGGCGGATCACCGATCCGATTGTCTGCCAACCGGATTCGCCGAGCATCGACTGTTCGTCGAGGATGACCGGCGCCGTCGCGAGACGCAGGTCGAGCAATTCCTCGTCGGAGTGGTCGGCGAGGAAGTCCTGGCGGTCGAAGAAGGCCAGCGCCTCGTCACCGGTGACCTCCTCGCCCGCGCCGGTGATCTCCTCGACGATCTGAAAGCGCGGGCCGGCGGTCGGGTCGAACGGTCGACGCAGCGTCAACACCCCCATGCCGATCGCCACGATCCCGGCCCGCTCGAAGTAGTCCAGCCATTTGCGTCCGCGCGCCGCACTGCGCTCGGGGGACTCACCCGCGTCGGCCAGCCAGAGCGACACGTAGCTGATCGGATCGGCCAACTCGCGCTGGACGACCCAGGCGTCGAGGCCGGTGCCCGCCAGCCATTCCCGCGGCCGCGCCGGCCAGTCGTCGCGATCGGTGACGACCCAGTTGGCCAGCACCGTCGCCATCCCGCCCGGATTGAGATGGTCGGGCAGCTCCGCGATCAGACGGGCGCACAGGGCATCGGCCGGCATCCCGGAGTCGCGGTAGATGTAGTCCTGGTCGCCGCCGCTGACGACGAACGGCGGGTTGGAGACGATCAGGTCGAAGGTCTCCCCCGCGATCGGCTCGAACAGACTGCCCCGCCGCAGATCCCACGACTGTCCGCTGGCCCGCGCGGTCGCCGCGGCCAGGCACAGCGCCCGCTCGTTCGTATCGGTGCCGACGACGTCGGAGCAGTGCGCGCCCAGGTGCAACGCCTGCACACCACAGCCGGTACCGAGGTCGAGCGCACGCGGAAACGGCCGGCGGATCACGGCCCGCGCCAAGGAGATCGACGCCCCGCCGATCCCCAGCACGTGGTCCTCGGCGAGCGCACCGGACCGGCGGCCGGAGTCCTGGTCGGCGAAGACGTAGTACTCGCCGGCGTCGTCGGCGTAGGGCCGGACGTCGAGCAGCGGGATCACCTGGTCGTCGACGAGCTCGACGATCCCCTGCTCCACGAGTTCGGCGACCTCGACTCCGGGCAGCGCCGCCGCGAGCCGGTCGACCGGGCGCGCGTGCCCGAGGAGGAGTACCGCGATCAACGTCGACAGCGGCGAGTCGTCGCCGACGACGGCGACCGCCGGCCAGGACACGCCGCCGGTGAGCGCGGCGCCGACCTCCGCGCCGAGATGATCCTCGATCCCGGTCGTGGTGAAACCCGCCGACCGCAGCGCGGCGGCCAAGCGCTCGACGACGCCCAGATCGGCGCACGGCTGGGCCCGCCGGCCGTCTGCCACCGCGCTCACGCCTTCACGCACGTCGCGAGCACCGCGCGCATCGCGGCCGCCTCGTTCTGGGTGACCCAAAGTCCGTAGGCCAGCTTCACGTCGATCTGCCGGTTGACGTAGGTGCACCGGTACGCGCGGTTCGGCGGCAGGAACACGGCGGCGTCCATCGGTCCCTTGTCCTGGTTGACCCACCGCTGCACCGCCTGCAGGTTGCGGGGATCGTTGGCGAGGTTGCGCCGTTTCGCGTCGTCGAAGTACCGCGCCCCGGTGGTCCAGGCATTGGCCAGCGACACCAGGTGGTCGATCTCGACCGCGCCCGAGGTCGTCGGGCCGCGCACGAAGGCGACCGCCTGCCCGGTGTACTGGTCGTGCAGCGTCCCGGTCGAGACGAAACACCCGCCCGGGCGCATCACCACGTCGGTCAGGTCGCGGCGCAGGATGTCGTCGCGGGTGTTGCAGCCGTTGTGGCCGAACTCCACGTCGACGTTGTCGTCCCACAGCGGCCCGAACGCGTCACGCGTATAGCCCTGCATCGAGACTCGCCTGCGCACCGGCAGTCGCAGCAGCTTGCCGAGGCCGGCGGTATCGATGTAGGTCGAGGCCGGGCCGATGGCCACGGTGGACGGAATACCCGACGCGCTGACCGATTCGGCCTTTTCCAACAGGTAATCCTGCAGGCCACAGCCCGATTCGGAGAGCACGAGCAGACCCGCGAGTACGACTGCGGCCGTCCGGAACCTGTGAATCACATCCAAATTATGCGTCAAGTAGGTGTCAAAGCGGTCTCTGCGTTGCCCATCCGCATCAATTGCAACTAAGTTCAGTGAAGTTGACCACCCTCCCGACAGATCGAGGTAGACCACCCATGCGCGCATCCGCCCTGCTGACTGCCGCCCTGGCGCCCGCCGCCGTCGCCCTGACGATCGGCATGGCCGCCCCTGCCGCCGCAGCACCGGCCCCCTCCGGCGCCCCCGTGTACTCCGGAATGGAGATCACGATGGAGAAGACCATCGTGGACCTGGGTAGCTACGGCCTCGTCACCCCGGCCAAGTGCACCCTCGGTGCCGTCGTGAGCAACCGGCGCGCCATCACCGCGGGCCACTGCGGCAAGGTCGGCACCAAGGTCTACAACGCCAAGGGCGGACAGATCGGCACCATCACGTCGAACCTGATCTCCCGCCGTGCCGACCTGGCGGTCATCACGCTGAACCCGGGTCTGGCCACCAAGGTCGACGCCATCAACTGGAGCGGCAGCATCGCCAAGGGTGCGCCGGTCAGCAAGACCGGCATCACCACCGGCACCACGCGCGGCGCCGTCGTCAACCCGAAGCCGCAGCTCCTGACGGCCGTCGAGTGCCCGCTGTTCACCCCCGGCGCCGTGTGCGCCGTGATCCCGCCGGCGCTGCTGGTCAACCAGCACACGCTCGTGATCGAGGCTTCCTTCCAGTCCAAGCCGGGCGACTCGGGCAGCGGGGTCCGCAACGGCGCGGGCCAGATCGTCGGCATCGTCTCGTCGATCCCGACCTCGACCGACGCCAAGGGACGCCCGATCATCCGTTCCTTCTACACGCCGATCTCGTTCACCCCGGGCAACCTGCGGTAGCCCAACCGGGACCAACACCAGCGCCGGGCCACTCGTCGACGAGTGGCCCGGCGCTGGTCTATCCGGTGCGCGAGACAGGACTTGAACCTGCACGTCCGTAGACACTGGAACCTAAATCCAGCGCGTCTGCCAATTCCGCCACTCGCGCGTAGCGCGCACCACACTACACCGAGGCGATTGCCCTCGACACGGTCGGGACGGGTACCGTCGAACGTATGTCGCAGACCCGTCAACCACGGCGCCACCGCCCGGCGCTGATCGCGTTAACGCTGGTCGCGGCGCTGACCTGCCTGGGACTCGCGTATTGGCAGTGGACCCGGTTCGAGTCCGCCGCCGGCACTTTCCAGAACCTCGGCTACGCACTTCAATGGCCGGCGTTCGCCGCCGCGGTGATCTATGCCTACCGGCGCTTCGTGGTCCTCGAGAGCGACCCGGAGGAGAAGGCGAAGCTCGAGGCACGGCTGCGCGCCAGCACCGAGATCCCCGACGACCTGCTGCCGCAGCGGCCGACGTTGCCCAGCGTCGACGCCGTGCGCGACGACCTGGCCGGTCGGCCGACCGACGACGACGAGCTGGCGAGCTACAACGCCTACCTGAAACAGCTGAACGATACCGACGCGAACGACGCCGATAGGATGTCCCCGTGACCGACACCCAGCCCACCACCCCCGACACCGCGACGCAGGCGGCCAACGCGGCCAAGATCCCCGGTGCCCTCGCGCGCTATCGGGCCCTCGCCTGGTTCACCGGTATCTGGTTGCTGGTGCTCGTCGCCGAGATCATCGCCAAGTACGGCTTCGGTGTCCAACACCTGAATTGGATCGGGATCGTCCACGGCTGGGTGTACTTCGTCTACCTGATCTTCTGCCTCGACCTCGCGTTCAAGGCGCGGTGGAGCATCGGCAAGACCATCGCCACCGCCCTGGCCGGCACGATCCCGTTCCTGTCCTTCTACGTCGAGCACATCCGCACGAAGGACGTCAAAGCGCAGTTCGGGCTCTAGAAGACCCTGGCGATGTGGCCTCACCTGCAGTCTTAGGGTTGTAGATAGAACATTTATTCGATAGAATTCGGTGTATGAACACCACAGCCGCCGCGCGAGACGTGCCGCAGGTCCAGAGTGTGTTCCCCACCCCGATCGACCCACGTCTGGCAGAGCTGTGGGCCGAATTCACCACCAATGATCTCCTGTGGCAATCGCGCGCCCGCGCGGTCGCAGTACCGGCCGCCTTCGCGGTCGGCGAACCCGAGGCAACCGTCGATGTCCTCGCCCGCTGCGGGTCCGCAGCGGCGATGTTGGCGTGGATCGAGTACCGCGAGATCGGGGCCATGCACACCGAACTGCTGGCCACCGGGAAACCCGAACCGTCCGCGGGTGGGGTCAAACTCCTCGACGTCGACACCCAGGCCGCCGCTCGCATCGCCATGTCCCGGGCCATCACCCAACGCTCGGCCGAATCCTGGCTCGCCGATGCAATCGTCATGCGTGATCGACTTGTCGAAGTCGGTACTTGTCTGCGGGACGGGATCATCTCACCTCGCCAGTTCCGATTGATCATCACACGCGTCGAACTGATCGAACCGTGGTCAGCGGACATCGATACCGCGATCGCCGACTTGCTGCGCGGACGAACCGGGACGTGGTCCAACAAGCGCCTGGTCGACATGATCGATCGGATCGTATTCCGCCACGACCCCGACGCGGTGCGCCGCCGCCACGAGAATGCGAAAGAATCGCGGTCCGTCTGGATCGCCCCCGGTGCCGACGGCATGGCCACCCTCGGCGCCACCATGACCGCCCACGATGCCCAGATCGCGTTGGGCAGCGTGCACCTACTCGCCGACACGGTGTGCCCCAACGATCGTCGCACCACGAGCGAGCGGCGATGCGACGCCCTGTTCGCGTTGTTGACCGGCACCACGTTCACCTGCGACCACACCAACGCCACCACCGGTGACAGCACTGAGCCGTGTACCGCCACAATTCCCGAGCCCGACGCACTCGCAGCATGGGTGGCCGACCGCCAGAACACCGCGATCGCCAAGGGCCGTGTGTTGGTGCACGTCATCGCCGACCAGAGCACCGTCGACTGCCACAACGACCAGCCGGCGTTCATGGACGGGCACGGCGTCATCTCCGCCGCCCACCTACGCGACCTGATCGACCGCGACGACACCCGGATCCGACCCCTCGCACCCACCACCGGCACGCCCGGCAGCAGTGGTGCAGCGTTGTCGTTGCCGACGCATCTGCCGTCGAACCCCTACCGTCCGTCCACCGCACTAGATGTGTTCGTGCGAGCCCGCGACGGGTATTGCACCGCCCCCGGCTGCGACCAACCGGCATCTCGGTGCGATCTGGACCACGTCACCGAGTACGACCACGACCATCCCGAACGAGGTGGGCAAACCACTCCCGATGGCCTAGCGGCAAAATGCCGGTTGCACCACCTGCTCAAGACTTTCGGTGAAAGGTGGGTCGATGACCAATACCGCAGTCCCCGCGGGCGCCTGATCTCCGAAGTCATCACCCCGGAAGGCATCCGGTGTCCCGGACCCGCCGAAACCAACGCCGACCTGTTCCTCAGTCTCGACGAGATTCGCTGGCATCGGCCGGGTCTCGATACAACCGCTCCTTCGTCGCGGTCACTCGACCACCGGCCTCCCCGCGACCGCACCAAAGCCAAACACGCCCGCCGTCGGGCAGAACGTCAAGCCAACCGCGCCCACCGGCTCGCCCTCGAATGGGAAGCCGCCGAACACGACTACCACCGGCGCAAGACCAGCCCCCGCGAAACCGATGGCGACCCGCCCTTTTGACTTACTCTGACGTCACTCTCTGACGTCACTCCCCGAAGTGGTCAGCCCAGCCGACGCAGCGCGGGCAGCAACTGCGCCAATGCCTTGCCCCGGTGGCTGAGCGCATCCTTCTCGGCAGGCTCGAGTTCGGCCGAGGTACGACCCCCGGCGGCCTCGTCGTCGGGGACGAACAGCGGGTCGTAGCCGAACCCGGATGCCCCGCGCGGTGCCGACACGATGGTTCCCCGCCACTCCCCGCGCACGACGGTCTCCGCCCCCGAGGGCAGGACCAGCGCGCAGGCCGAGACGAAGGCGGCACCGCGACGGTCGACCGGCACATCGCCCAGCTGGCCCAACAGCAGGTCGTTGTTGGCCTGATCGTCGCCGTGACGACCCGACCATCTCGCGGAGAGCACACCCGGCATGCCGTTCAGCGCATCGACGGCCAGCCCGGAATCGTCGGCCACACAGGCCAGCCCGGTCGCCGCCGCCCCGGAGCGGGCCTTGATGAGTGCGTTCTCCTCGAAGGTCGCCCCGGTCTCCGGCTCCTCCGGGTAGGCCGGCACGTCGTCGAGTCCGACGATCTCGATGCCCGACAGACCGGCGGAGGCGACGACGCGGCGCAGCTCCGTCAGCTTCTTGGCATTGCGCGACGCGAGCAGGACGCGGGTCATCAGGAGTTCGCGACGCCGGGCAGGACGCCCGGGTAGTCGTCGGCGAGCACTTCGCGCTGGGCGGCGAACAATTTCTCGGTTCCCGCCTGGGCCAGGTCGAGCAGCTTGTCGAGCGTCGCGCGGGAGAAGGTCGCCCCCTCGGCGGTGCCCTGCACCTCGACGAGGGTGCCCGCATCGGTCGCGACGACGTTCATGTCGACCTCGGCGCGCGAGTCCTCCTCATACGGCAGGTCCAGGCGCACCCGCCCGTCGACGATGCCGACGCTGACGGCCGCGATCGCGCAGGACAGCGGCTGCGGGTCGGTGAGCTTGTCACCGGCGCGCAGGTAGGTGATCGCGTCGGCGAGGGCGACGTAGGCACCGGTGATCGCCGCGGTGCGCGTGCCGCCGTCGGCCTGGAGGACGTCGCAGTCGATGGCGATGGTGTTCTCGCCGATGGCCGAGAGGTCGACGCAGGCGCGCAGCGACCGGCCGATCAACCGGCTGATCTCGTGGGTGCGGCCGCCGACCTTTCCCTTGACCGATTCGCGCGAGTTGCGCTCGTGCGTGGCCGCGGGCAGCATCGCGTACTCGGCCGTGAGCCAGCCCTTGCCGGAGCCTTTGCGCCACCGGGGCACGCCCTCGGTCACGCTGGCCGTACACAGGACCCTGGTCTGACCGAATTCGACCAGCACCGAGCCGGCCGGGTGGGTGGTGAATCCGCGGGTGAATCGAATGGGCCGGAGTTCGTCGTCGGCTCGGCCGTCTGCACGTGTCGTCACGCGCACAACTCTAATGCCCTGCGCGTCAGGCCCGCGACGCCACCGCCGACACGTCCAACTCCTGGCCCTGCTGCACCAGCTCGATATGACCGGAGAAGGCAGACCGCGCCTCGGCGAGGATGTCGGCCGACGAGGTCCACGGCGGTATGTGCGTGATCGCGAGGACCCCGACGCCGGCGGCCTGCGCCGCCTGCCCCGCCTCCACCCCGGACATGTGCAGATGCGACGGCCGGTTAGCGGGGTCGTGCGTCCACGATGCCTCGCACAGGAAGACGTCGGCGCCGCGCGCTAACTCGATGAGCTGATCGCAGGGCGCGGTATCACCGCTGTAGGCCAGGACCTCCCCGTTCGGGCCGGCGATCCGCAGACCATAGGTCGCCGGCGGATGGTCCATCTTGCGCGCGTCGAAGGTGAGCCCCCGCAGGGCCACCGGCTCGCCCTCGACCCACTCGGCGACGTCGAAGGTGTCGCTGATGTCGTCGATCTCGCCGGGGAACTCCGACGAACCCGCGCCGATCCGCTGTGCGGTTCCCTCCGGTCCGAACATCGGCGCGCGGCCGGTCGCCGGAACGGGCGCCCATCTGCGCCACACCAACATCGCGGGCAGGTCCATGCAGTGGTCGGCATGCAGGTGGCTCAACACCACTGCCACGTCGTTGGGGTCGGCGACGGCCTGGAGTTCCCCGAACACGCCAGGTCCGCAGTCGATGAGAACGGGCAGTTCACCGGGGGCGGACACAAGGTATCCCGAACACGCCGCCCCGGGGCCGTTAACGCTGCCCGAGCATCCAAGGACTGTCAGATGCATGGCACCACTCTGCCATGCCGCGCTCGACGCCCGACGCCGAATGGCCTGTTGCGACCCATCTGTGACCCGGCTCCGCTGCTCACGTCCACATCGGCTTCCGCTGCGCCGAGGTTTGCGACCGTATTGCGACACCAAACCTCGGCACTACGGTCGAATCGACGCTACAGGTGCTCGACGTGCCCGACCGCCGGGCCGAGGAACCGCTTGGCCAGCTGCGACCGACAAGGTTTCGGCCTGAACACGCACGCGGTCCTCACCACAGGGAATAGTGTGAGTCCCACTTCAAAGGCGATGGGAGTCGATCGTGGCAACGCTCAGCGAGCAAATCAGCGCATTGGCACGGAAGATTGAATCCACGAAAGACGGCATCGAAACCGAGGAAGCTACAAAGAATGCCTTCATTATGCCGTTCATCTCCAACGTGCTCGGATATGACGTATTCGATCCGGCCGAGGTGGTGCCAGAGTTCACCGCTGATGTGGCGCTAAAGCGCGGCGAGAAGGTCGACTACGCAATCTTCCACGATGGAAGCATTCAACTTCTGATCGAATGCAAACCCATCGGATCACCCCTTGATCTTCGACATGCAGGCCAGCTCTTCCGCTACTTCTCGGTCACGTCCGCCCGCATCGCGATCCTGACCAACGGACAGGAATACCAGGTGTTCACCGATAGCGAGCTGCCGAACCGTATGGACGAGAAGCCGTTCCTGGTGTTCGACCTACTCGATCTGGATCGCAGCCTCCTGCCCGAAATTCAGAAGCTATCGAAGGACGCTTTCGATCTGGACTCGGTTATCAACGCCGCACAAGAGCTGAAGTATGTCGGCGGTATCCGCCGTCTGATCGCCGACGAGGTCAAAGAACCTTCCGACGATTGGGTCCGATACTTCGTCTCTCGAATCTACGACGGCAAGGCGACTCAGAGAGTGCTCGACCAGTTCCGCCCCCTCGTCGCGAAGGCACTCGGTCAATACGTCGGCGCACAGGTCAACGACCGACTCAAGGCCGCGTTGGGCGACGACGCAAACGCGGAGAACGACGCATCAGTGGCGGCTAGGCAGCAGACCAAGATCGAGACCGAACCCCTCGTCGAGGCGGACACGCCGTCGCCGGACATCGTCACGACCGATGAGGAGATCGATGGGTTCAACATCGTGAGGGCGATCGCCGTCGCCGAAGTCCCGCCCGAGCGCGTCAGCTTCCGCGACGGCAAGGCATACTTCGCCGTGCTCTTGGACGACAACAACCGCAAACCTGTTATTCGCCTGCACTTGAACGGTCAGAATGTGAAGTTCGTATCGACCTTCGAGCGTGGAAAAGATGCACCGACTCGGCACGACATCGAATCCGTGGTCGACATCTACCGCGTGTCAGACCAGATTCGGCAGACGATCCGCAGCCACCTGACCTGACGACTTCCGCTGCGCCGAGGTTTGCGACCGGATAGCGACACCAAACCTCGGCATTACGGTCGAATCGACGCTACAGGTGCTCGACGTGCCCGACCGCCGGGCCGAGGAACCGCTTGGCCAGCTTGGCGAAGGAGTCGGGGGCGCCGGTCGCGGTGAAGACGCGCTTGCTCTCGCGGTTGGAGTGCGGGTGCAGCAGGTCCATCTCGGTCAGCACCCGCAGTACATCCTTGGCGGTCTCCTCGGCACTGGAGACGAGGGTGACCTCCTCGCCCATCGCGAGCTGGAGGACCCCGGACAGCAGCGGGTAGTGCGTGCAGCCGAGTACCAACGTGTCGACGGCGGCCTCCTGCAGCGGCTCCACATATCCCTGCGCCAATCCGAGGATCTGGCGCCCGCTGGTGATCCCGCGCTCCACGAAGTCCACGAACTTCGGGCAGGCCACCGAGGTGATCTGTGCGTCGCGCGCGGCCGCGAACGCGTCCTCGTAGGCGCGCGAGGAGACCGTGGCCTGGGTGCCGATCACACCGATGCGCCCGGACTTGGTCGTCGCGACGGCCCGACGGACCGCGGGCAGCACGACCTCGATGACCGGGATGGGCGCGTATCGCTCCCGGGCGTCGCGCAGACATGCGGCCGACGCGGTGTTGCAGGCGATGACGATGGCCTTGACGCCGCGTGAGGCCAGCTCGTCGCCGATCGCCAACGCGTGCCGGCGGACCTCGGGGATCGTGAGCGGGCCGTACGGACCGTTGGCGGTGTCGCCGATGTAAACGATGTCCTCGTCGGGCAGTTGATCGATGATCGCGCGCGCGACGGTCAGGCCGCCCACACCGGAATCGAAGATGCCGATCGGCGCCTGCTGGTCGATGCTGATCGGGCTGGCCTGGTCCACAGTGAGACGATTTTACGCCGACGCATCGGCGCTCATGCCCACAGCTGGCCCTCGACGCCCGCCACGGCGGCGTCGGGATCGGCCCCGTACACGCCGGTCGACAGATACTTCCAGCCCGCGTCGGGCATCACCATCGCGATGTCGGCGCACTCGCCGGCGCGCACCGCCGCCTGCGCCAGCCGCATCCCGGCGTGCAGGATGGCCCCGGTCGACACCCCGGCGAAGATCCCCTCCACCTCGACGAGTTCGCGCACCCGCGCCACCGCGTCCTCGCCGGTCACCGAGAAGCGCCTGGTGAGGACCGATTCGTCGTAGAGCTCCGGCACAAACCCCTCGTCGACGTTGCGCAGGCCGTAGACCTCGTCGCCATACCGCGGCTCGGCCGCGACGATCGCGATGTCGTCGCGCTTCTCCCGCAGAAACCGACCGACCCCCATCAGGGTGCCGGTGGTGCCCAGGCCCGCGACGAATGCCGTGATCTCCGGCAGATCGGCCCACAGCTCGGGCGCGGTGTGCTCGTAGTGCGCACGGGCGTTGGCCTCGTTGCCGTACTGGTAGAGCATCGTCCAATCCGGGTTGTCCGCGGCCAGCTCCTTGGCCACCGCGACAGCGGTATTCGACCCGCCCGCGGCGGGCGAGGAGATGATCCGCGCGCCGTACATCTCCAACAACTGCCGTCGCTCGGCCGACGTGTTCTCCGGCATCACGCAGATCAGGCGGTACCCCTTGAGCTTGCAGGCCATCGCCAACGAGATCCCGGTGTTGCCGCTCGTCGGCTCCAGCACCGTCGCCCCGGGTTTCAGCGTCCCGTCGCGCTCGGCCGCCTCGACCATCGCCAACGCCGCCCGGTCCTTGATCGACCCGGTCGGATTGCGGTCCTCGAGCTTCAGCCACAACCGGACGTGGAGGTCCATTCGCTCCGCTCCCGGCGCCGGGTCGGCCCAGCGCGGTGACAACCGCGGCAATCCGACCAGCGGGGTGTGGCCCACCGACTCGACGAGCGAGTCGTAACGCGCCACCTCAGCCCCCGGCGGCGATGAACGGTGCGCCCCCGGCGACGGCCGGGAGCACGGTGACGTCGTCCCCGTCGCCGACCGGGGTGTCCGGGCCGCCGGTGAAGCGGACGTCCTCGTCGTTGACATAGATGTTGACGAAGCGCAGCAGGGCGCCGTCGTCGTCGCGCAGCCGCCCCTTGAGTCCGGGGTGGTTGGCCTCGAGGTCGGCGAACACCTCGGCCAGCGTCGTGCCGTCGGCACTGACCCGCTTGGCCCCGCCGACGTGCGGCCGCAGGATCGTCGGGATCGATACGGAGACGGACATGATCACTCCTTGTTTCGGGCTGGATGGTCGTCGGAGTCCGGATCGGGCACGACGAAGGCCGGGCCGTCCCCGCCCTCCCCGTCGACGACGACGGGTTCGGCGGTGATCTCCCCGTCGACGATCCGATAGCTGCACACCAGGGCGACGTCGGGATCGGCCGTCCCGATCAACACGTAGTGGGCGCCGGGTTCAGCGGCCAGCCCGGCATCGGTCCGCGACGGGTAGGGCTCGGTGGCCGTGTGGCTGTGATAGACGACGACCGGCTCCTCGTCGGCCTCGTCCATCGCCCGCCACACCTTGAGCTGTTCACCCGAGTCGAACCGGTAGAACGTCGGCGAGCGCTCGGCGTTGAGCATCGGCACGAACCGCGTCGGATCGTCCGACCCCGCCGGACCGGCCAGGATTCCGCAGGCCTCGTCGGGATGGTCGGCGCGCGCGTGTTCCACCATCTGCGTCACCAGCCGACGATCGATCCGCAGCATCATTCCCCGCTATCGGCCGGCGCCAGCGCAGACGGCAGCAGCTCCCGCAGCGCGGGCAATCCGGCCACCGGGTCGGCGGCCAGCACCGCGTTGACGATCGCCCGCTGCGTCACCGTTGCCGCGGCGGCGCTCACGGCGGCCACGATCGCCACGTCGGGGTGCATCCCCGGCGGCGTCAGACCGCGCAGCGCGTCGCGGGCCGAACCCGGGGTGGCACCGGTCGCGACCGCGAAAATCGTGTCGCCGTCCAGCGGCGAGTGCGCGGGCACGATCGCGCGGGCCAGGCCGTCGTGGGCCGCCATCGCGATCCGCTTGGTGCAAGCCTGGTCGAGATCGGCGTCGGTCGCGACCACGCCGATCGTCGTGTTCAGCGGCGTCGACTTGGCGCGCGCCGCCCCCAGCGCGGCCCGGTCCGACTCCGACGGCGGCTGTAGCCCGTAGTACCGCAGATCGCTCTCGCCCGCGCCCCACGGCAAACCGGTGGCGGGATCGAGCACGTCACCGACGGGATTGGCGACGATCAGCGCGCCGACGGTGATCCCGGCAGCCGCCCCCTCGTCGAAAGTGATGCTCGCCGTGCCGATGCCGCCTTTGAGCGCACCGGCCCGCGCACCGGTGCCGGCGCCCACCGTGCCGGTGGCGAAATCCGGTCCGGCGGCGGCCAGCGCGGCGGCGCCGAAGGTGGCGTCCGGGCGGGCCGACCAGTCACCGACGAGGAGGTCGAAGATCACCGCCCCGGCGACGATCGGCACCACGTGGCCCAGCGTGTCCATCGGGAGCCCGATGCCGCGCTCCTCCAGCCCGAGCATCACGCCGTCGGCCGCGGCGAGCCCGAACGCGCTGCCGCCGCTCAACACGATGGCGTGCGCCGTTTGCACCGTGTTCGCCGGATCGAGCAGATCCGTCTCCCGGGTGCCCGGCCCGCCGCCGCGGACGTCGACGGCGACCGCGGCTCCGGGCGGAACCGTCACGACGGTGGTCCCCGTCGCCCAGCCGCTACCCGCGGACTCAGGCGTGCCCAGAACAACCTCGGCGTCGAGGCGCGTGTGGTGGCCGACGCCGATCCCGGCGACCTCGGTGATCCGGTCGCCCGGCGTGCTCGTCGTCATCGGCCTTCCCCACTCCCCATCATCTCCTCGACGAGGATCCACTGCTGCTCGGTCAGCCACCGGTACACGTGCAAGTGCGCGGCATAGGGATGGTCGGGTGCCAATTCCTCTGGGGTGTCCTCGGAGATGCCGAGCATCGCCCCCAACGACAGCCGCACGTCGTTGATCGCGGTCAGCCATTGGTCGGCCTGCGCCGCGGTGAGGGTGATCTCGCCGCCGCCCACCGGCACGGTGTCGAGCAGGCAATGCGCCGCGGCCAGCTTGTCGTCGATGATGAGCGGCTCGTTGATGCTGCGCAACGCGCCGTTGAGGTCCCCGTTGACCGCGTCGCAGCCCAGCTCCTCGTCCTGGTCGGGCCGGTGGAAGTCGGGCAGCAACCGGCCCAGCGTCGCGTCCTGCGGCGCAACCGAGTGCCCGGACGCGATGCCGGTGAGCGCCGAGAGGTCGTCGACGGGCGCGGAGTCGGCGCGCTCGGTGAGCAGCTCGCACATCGAGGTGACGATGGACCGCAGCAACTCGGATTCGTGCTGGCTGCAGTGCGCGGAGTAGGTGGCGCGCTCGCCCGAACCCCGTCGCCTCCACCCGGCCAGATGGTGCACGCTCATGAATCCCGCTGCATCGTCGCCCACAGCCCGGCGGTGTGGAGTTTGCGCACGTCGGCCTCCATCCGGTCCCGCGACCCCGACGAGACGACAGCCTTGCCCTCCGTGTGTACCTGCATCATCAGTTCGTGTGCCTTGGCGCGCGAGTAGCCGAACAGTTTCTGGAACACGTAGGTCACATACGGCATCAGGTTCACCGGGTCGTCCCAGACGACCGCCACCCACGGACGGTCGATCGACTCGTCGACCGTCGTCTCCGGCTCGGCGACGGTGGCACCCGAAGGCGCGGCCGCGCTGCCGCCTGACTCGAGGGACATGAGACTAGGGTAACGAGAGTGACCCGCCCAAGCACAGCTCTCCTCACCGATCACTACGAGCTGACGATGATCTCGGCCGCGCGATCACACCCCGCGGCGGACCGGCCCTGCGTGTTCGAGGTATTCGCCCGACGTCTGCCCGACGGTCGTCGCTACGGCGTCGTCGGCGGCACCGGACGACTCCTCGACGCCCTCGCCGACTTCCGGTTCACCTCCGACGAGCTGGCCCTCGTCTCGGAATTCCTCGACGACGAGACGGTGGCCTGGCTCGCCGACTACCGCTTCACCGGCCAGATCGACGGCTACCGCGAGGGCGAGCTGTACTTCCCCGGTTCCCCCATCCTCACCGTCAAGGCACCCTTCGCCGACGCGGTGATCCTCGAGACCCTGATCCTCTCGATCCTCAACCACGACAGCGCCATCGCCTCGGCCGCCGCGCGCATGGTCTCGGCGGCCGGGACCAGGCCGATCATCGAGATGGGGTCGCGGCGCACCCACGAGTACGCCGCGGTGGCCAGTGCCAGGGCGGCCTACCTCGCCGGTGTGACGGCGACGTCGAACCTGGAGGCCGCACGCAGCTACGGCGTGCCCAGCGCGGGCACCGCGGCGCACGCCTTCACCCTGCTGTTCACCGACGAGAAGGGGCCGCAGGAGACCGACGCCTTCCGCGCGCAGGTCGCCCGGCTGGGCACCGGCACCACGCTGCTGGTGGACACCTACGACATCACCCGCGGCGTCGCCAACGCCATCGAGGCCGCCGGACCGGAGTTGGGCGCGGTCCGTATCGACTCCGGCGACCTGGGCATTCTCGCCCGCCAGGTGCGCGACCAGCTGGACTCCCTGGGCGCGCACAAGACGAAGATCGTCGTCTCCGGCGACCTCGACGAATACGCGATCGCCTCGCTGCGCGCCGAGCCGGTCGACATCTACGGCGTCGGCACGTCGCTGGTCACCGGCAGCGGTGCGCCGACCGCAGGCATGGTCTACAAGCTCGTCGAGATCGACGGCATCCCCGTCGCCAAACGGTCCAGCCACAAGGAATCGCACGGCGGGGCGAAGGGTGCCGCGCGCATCGCCCGGCCGTCGGGGACGGTGACCGAAGAGGTGCTGTACCCGGCCGGCGCGCCGGCACCGGAGGTCGCCGGCCACGCGACGACACCGCTGCAGGTGCCGCTGGTCCGCGACGGTGCCGTCGTCGCCGACGCCGGCACGCTGACCGACGCCCGCGAGCACCTGCGCGCCGCGCTGGTGACCCTGCCGTGGGAGGGGCTGGGCCTCTCACACGGCGAACCCGCCATCCCCACCCGCTATGCGTTCTGAGTCGACGCGTGACCGCTGAGACCTCGCCGGCGCCAATCTCCGCCGCGACCACCGATCTCCTCGCCGCGGCGGTACAGGCGCTGGGCGGACAGACCCGCGACGGCCAGGTCCGCATGTGCGGCGCCGTCGCCCACGCCATCGACACCGGCGAACACCTCGCGGTGCAGGCCGGCACCGGCACCGGCAAGTCGCTGGCCTATCTGGTCCCGGCGATCGCCCACGCCTGCGAGTCGGGCAAGACCGTCGTCGTCTCGACCGCGACCATCGCCCTGCAGCGCCAGCTCATCGAGCGCGACCTGCCCCGGTTGGCGCCGGCGCTGGCCGACCCGTTGGGCTCCGAACCCAGCTTCGCAATCCTCAAGGGCCGCTCGAACTACCTGTGCCTCAACAAGATCCACGGCGGCCTCGCCGACGAACCGGATACCGAGCTGTTCGACGCCTTCGAGATGTCGCGAACCGGGCGCGAGGTCACCCGCCTGCGGGAATGGTGCTCGGACACCGAGACCGGTGATCGCGACGACCTCTCCCCCGGCGTCTCCGACCGCTCCTGGCGGCAGGTCAGCGTTAGTGCGCGCGAATGCCTCGGCGCGGCCAACTGCAGCTTCTCCGACGACTGTTTCGCCGAGCGCGCCCGCGACCTCGCGGCGCATTCCGACGTCGTCGTCACCAACCACGCGATGCTGGCCATCGACGCGCTCTCCCCGGCCCAGATCCTGCCCGAGCACGACGTCGTCATCATCGACGAGGCCCACGAGCTGACCGACCGCATCACCTCGGTCGCCACCGACGAACTCTCGGCCGCGTCGGTGACGCTGGCCGCCCGGCGCGCGGCCAAACTGGTCGACGAGGAACTGGTCGACGACGTGCTCGGCGGCGCCGAATTGCTCGAACGGCTGCTGGAGGATTCGACGCCGCGGCTGCTGACGTCGTTGCCGAACGGCTGGGACTCGGCGCTGGCCAGCCTGCGCGACCGGTTGTGGCGGGCGCGCAGCGGGATCGGCCCGGTGCGCGCGAGCGGCGACACCGACGGCGACGCGGCCGCCGCGCGATCGGCGGCGATCACGTCGCTCGAGGAACTGCACGACGCGGCCGTCCGCGTGCTGACCGCCTTCGACGAGCCGGACGCCGCCAAACGGCGCGATGTCGTGTGGCTGGCCGAGGAACCGTTGAAATCCGGCTCCGTTCGGCGGGTGCTGCGCATCGCGCCGCTCTCGGTCGGCGGGCTGCTGCGCGCCTCGCTCTTCGCCGACGCCACCGTCGTGCTGACGTCGGCCACCCTCGTCGTCGGCGGCTCCTTCGACGCCCTGGCGACGACGTGGGGACTCCCCGTCGCCGGCAACCAGGCGCGCGACGAGGCGGCCACCACCGGGGATGTGACGGCCACCGGAAAGGCGGTCCCCGCCGACGACGAGGTGCTCCGGTGGCGCGGGGTCGACGTCGGGTCACCATTCGACTACCCGCGCTCGGCCATCCTCTACGTCGCCAAGCACCTGCCCCCGCCCGGGCGCGGCGGGTTGTCCGACGAGATGCTCGCCGAACTGGAGAAGCTCATGGCCGCCGCGCGCGGGCGGACGCTGGGACTCTTCTCGTCGATGCGGGCCGCCCGCGAGGCCGCCGAGGCACTGCGCGAGCGCACCGACACCCCCATCCTGTGTCAGGGCGAAGACTCCACGTCGACGCTGGTCCGCCGCTTCAGCGAGGACCCGGCGACCTGCCTGTTCGGCACGCTGTCGCTGTGGCAGGGGGTCGACGTGCCCGGCGACTCCCTCTCCCTGGTCGTCATCGACCGCATCCCCTTTCCGCGCCCCGACGATCCGCTGGCCAGTGCCCGCGCCCGCGCGGCCGAAGCGGCCGGCGGCAACGGGTTCATGGCGGTGTCGGCGAACCACGCGGCGCTCCTGTTGGCCCAGGGTGCTGGCCGGCTGCTCCGGTCGACCACCGATCGCGGCGTCGTCGCCGTCCTCGACTCCCGCCTGGCCACCGCGCGGTACGGGAACTACCTACTCACGTCGCTGCCCCCGTTCTGGAAGACCACCGACACCGCGACGGTCCTCGCCGCCCTCGACCGGCTGACCGCATGACGTCCGGGGTCGCGTGAGCATCGCGGGGAGCGACCCGCGGCTTCCGGCGGCCGATCTGGACGCCCTCGGCGCGCACACCCACACCGATCCCCATTCGGTCCTCGGTCCGCACCCGCTGCCCGACGGCCGATGGGCGGTCCGCGTCCTGCGCCCGCAGGCGACGGCGGTGACCGTCCTCGTCGGCGAGACCGAGTGGCCGATGACCGAATCCGCCGACGGGGTGTGGACGGCCGCGGTGGAATCCGGGCACGCCGTCGTCGACGACTACCGGCTGCGCGCCCACTACACCGACCCCGACCGCGAATTCGTCGTCGCCGATCCCTACCGGTTCGCGCCCACCGTCGACGAGGAGGCGCTGCGGCTCGTCGTCGAGGGCCGGCACCGACGGCTGTGGGAGGTCCTCGGGGCCCGGCCCCTCGCCGTCGACTCCGCGTCGGGCCCGGTGGCCGGGGTGGCCTTCTCGGTGTGGGCGCCCAGCGCTCGCGGCGTCACCGTCGTCGGCGATTTCGAGGGCTGGGAAGGGCGCATGGCCCCGATGCGACGCCTGGGTTCCAGCGGCGTGTGGGAGGTGTTCCTGCCCGAGGTGCGCGCCGGTGAGCTGTACAAATTCCGCGTCCACGGCGCCGACGGGACGGTCGTCGACAAAGCCGACCCGATGGCGCGCTTCGCCGAGACCGCGCCCGGCACCGCGTCGATCATCACCGGCGACGGCGGGCATCGCTGGGGTGACTCGGATTGGCTGGCGGGGCGCTCGCATACCGATCCGCTCACCGCCCCGATGAGCATCTACGAGGTCCACCTCGCGTCGTGGCGTCCCGGGCTGGGCTATCGCGAGCTCGCCGTCGAGCTGGTCGACTACGTCGCCGCTGCGGGCTTCTCCCACGTCGAGCTGCTGCCCGTCGCGGAACACCCGTACGGCGGGTCGTGGGGCTACCAGGTGACCTCCTACTTCGCGCCGTCGTCGCGGTTGGGCACCCCCGACGACTTCCGGTTTCTCGTCGACGCCTTCCACCGGCGCGGCATCGGCGTGCTCGTCGACTGGGTGCCGGCGCATTTCCCCCGCGACGCGTGGGCGCTCGCCCGGTTCGACGGCTCCCCCACCTACGAGCACGCCGACCCGCAACGCGGCGAACACCCCGATTGGGGCACCCTCGTCTTCGATTTCGGCCGTCGCGAGGTCGCCGGGTTCCTCGTCGCCAACGCGCTGTACTGGATCGAGGAATTCCATCTCGACGGGCTGCGCGTCGACGCGGTCGCCTCGATGCTGTATCTCGACTACTCGCGCGGTCCCGGGCGGTGGACGCCGAATATCCACGGGGGCTTGGAGAACCTGGAGGCCGTGGCCTTCCTGCGGGAGCTGAACGAGGCGGTCCACGACGCGCATCCCGGCGTCGTCACGATCGCCGAGGAGTCGACGTCGTGGCCGGGGGTCACCCGCCCGACCTCGGCCGGCGGCCTCGGCTTCTCCCTCAAATGGAGTATGGGCTGGATGCACGACACCCTCGCGTTCCTCTCCCGCGACGCGACCGACCGTGCCTTCCACCACCACGAGATCACGTTCTCGCTCATGTACGCGTTCAACGAACACTTCCTGCTGCCGCTCTCCCACGACGAGGTGGTCCACGAGAAGGGCACACTGTGGACCCGGGTCCCCGGCGACGACGACGCGAAGGCCCGCGCGGTGCGCTTCTTCCTGGCCTATCAGTGGTGCCATCCGGGCAAGCAGTTGCTGTTCATGGGCCAGGAGTTCGGCCAGACCGCCGAATGGGCCGATCAGCGCGGCGTCGACTGGCACGAACTCGACGAGGACGGTCGCGGCGAGGGGCCGGCGGCGCTGCACCGCGGGATCGCGCGCCTCGTCGGGGAGCTGAACTCACTCTCGCACCGCCTGTCCGCGCTCCACGGCCGTGACGCGTCACCCACCGGCTACGAATGGATCTCCGCGGGCGAGGCCTCCTCACCCGTCTTCGGCTTCTGCCGTCGCGGCGACGGTTCGACGCTGGTGTGCCTGTTCAACGTCGCGCCCGATCCGTTCGGCGAGTATCGCGTGGGGATGCCCGAACCCGGGCGCTGGACGGTCGTGTTCGACAGCGACGACGAGCGGTACGGCGGCCGTCGCTCCGAACAGGTCGACGTGGGCGCGGTCTACGACACCGAGGACATCCCCTGGCAGGGTCGCGCCACGTCGATCGCCCTCCCGCTGGCCGCGAACACATCGGTCTGGCTCGAGCTCGGCTGAGCCGCTATCCGCCGACCTGGGTGCCCACTCGGCACGATTTGGGTGCCCACGGTCTCGATACGGTTCCTCGCCCCAGGGGGCTCGGATCCACTCGACCAGCGCGGCGGGGTTGGGGTGCCCACTCGGCGGTCAGAAGAGGGCGGAGGCCAGCTTTCGACGCGCGGCCATCACGACCGGCTCACTCGGCTCGTACAGCTCGAAGTACTCCAACAGTCGTGCCCGGGCACGCGCGCGGTCGTCATCCGCGGTGGCCCGCACCAACTCGACGAGCCGGTCGAAGGCCGCCTCCGGTTGCTGGTTGAGCAGCTCGACGTCGGCGGCGGCGAGCTGGGAGTCGACGTCACCGGGGACGGCGAGCTCGACCGCGGAGGCCGGTTGCTTCGACGCGCGGGCGACGAAGGTCAGGTTTCGGACCAACGACGCCGCCTCGACGTTGTGCGGTTCCGCGTCGGCGATCTCCCGATAGTCGGCGAGCGCGCCGTCCAGATCACCGGCGTCGAGCTTGTCGGCGGCGGCGACCATCTTCGGGTCCTCCGGCTCCTCGACCGGCGCCGGGGCTCCGGGAAGGTTGGGATAGGCCTGGCCGACCTGGGCGAAGACGTCGTCGAGCCAGGTCTGGACCTCCGACGGCGATTTGGCGCCGGCGAAGGCCGACACCGGCTGCCCGTGCGCGAGCGCGATGACCATCGGCACCGACTGCGCGCGGAACGCCTGGGCGATGCGCGGATTCGTCTCGACGTCGACCCGGGCGAGCACCCAGCGACCACCGGCCCGCGCGGCCGACTGCTCCAGGACCGACGACAGCTCGGCGGTCTCCCCGCCCAACGCCGCGGTCAGCTCGACCACTACGGGCTGGCGCGTCGACGCCTCGATGGCGTCGCGCTCGAAGGTCGCCTCGGTGACGTCGACGACCGGCCCGGACGGAACCGGCGCCGCGCCCGCTCCCCCCGCGGGTGGTGGCGGCGCGGACTGCCCGGCGCGACGGGCCTCGGCCCGGTCCTTGAGGACGGACAGGTCAACGGCGCCCGACATCGCTGCGGCAGCTTGCTGCTGACGGGCGGCCGCGGCGGCCTGCTGACGATTGACTGGTCTGCTCACACGTCCATTTTGGCATGTTCGGCGGGCGCCTCGCCGTCGCGATCACCGGCGGGCTCCTGCACGGCCGCCGAGAGTTCGGCCAACCGTCCGCTGCGGCGCGCCCACCACTCGAAGACGAGGGTGCCGAACGGCGGCAGCGACGACACCAGCGCCAACCCGAGGGTGATCAGATTCCACTTCAGCGCACGGGCGGTGAGGAAGGAGACGGCGACGAAGGCCAGGAACACGATGCCGTGCACCATGCCGGGGATCCGGACGGCCGACTCATGTCCCTCGACCCACTTGAAGTACATCGCCACCAACAGCGCGGCCCAGGTGATCGCCTCGGCGACCGCGACGAAGCGGAACCGTTTGGCGGGAGTCGACAAATCGAAAACAGTCTTCACGATGATCCTTTGCTGTGCCCGGGGGGTTCAGGCTTTGGGAACGGAGATGATGAGGGCGTCACCCTGCCCGCCGCCGCCGCACAGCGCGGCCGCGCCGACGCCGCCACCGCGGCGCTTGAGCTCCAGGGCGAGATGCAGCACGAGGCGGGCGCCGGAGGTTCCGATCGGGTGGCCGAGGGCGATGGCGCCACCGTTGACGTTGACCCGTTCCGGATCGATGCCCAGCTTCTTCGCCGACGCCAGGCCGACGACGGCGAAGGCCTCGTTGATCTCCACGAGGTCGAGGTCGGTCGGCTTGATGCCGGCGCGGTCACAAGCCTTGGCGATGGCATTCGCCGGCTGCTCCTGCAGCGACGAATCCGGGCCGGCGACGATGCCGTGCGGCCCGATCTCGGCCAACCAGTCCAGCCCGAGTTCCTGTGCCTTCGCCTTGCTCATGACGACGACGGCACATGCCCCGTCGGAGATCTGCGACGCGCTGCCCGCGGTGATGGTGCCGTCTTTGCGGAACGCCGGGCGCAGTTTGGCGAGGCTCTCGGCGGTCGTGTCGGCGCGCACGCCCTCGTCGACGCGGAACTCGACGGGATCGCCCTTGCGCTGCGGGATCGGCACCGGGACGATCTCGTCGTCGAACACCCCGTCCTCCGCGGCCTTGGCGGCCAGGCGGTGGCTGCGCGCCGAGACCTCGTCCTGCTGCTCGCGGGTGAAACCGTCGGTGTCGTTGGCCGACTCGGTGAGCAGACCCATCGCCTGATCGGTGAACGCGTCGTGGAGTCCGTCGTGGGCCATGTGGTCGACGAGTTCGGCGGGCCCGTACTTGAACCCGCTGCGGCTGCCCGGGAGCAGATGCGGTGCCTGAGTCATCGACTCCTGGCCGCCCGCGACGACGACCTCGACCTCACCCGCGCGGATGAGCTGATCGGCCAGCGCGATGGCGTCGATGCCGGAGAGGCAGACCTTGTTGATCGTCAGCGCCGGAACATCCCAGCCGATCCCGGCCTTGACCGCGGCCTGGCGCGCCGGGATCTGACCGGCGCCGGCGGTGAGGACCTGCCCCATGATCACGTAGTCGACGGCAGAGGCGGGCACCTTGGCCCGCTCCAATGCCCCCTTGATCGCGATGGCGCCCAGGTCGACGGCACTGAAGTCCTTCAGCGAGCCGAGGAGCCGGCCGAAGGGCGTGCGGGCCCCGGCGACGATCACGGTGGAAGAAGCGGATCCGGAACTGGACATGGACGACTCCTGTGACAAAGTATTTCGCGACCCGCTTTGGCGGATCGCCGCACCATAACGCTACCTTTAAGGCATGAGCGACTCACCCACCACCCTCATCAACGACCTCGTCGTCGGCGTCGATCACGTCGGCATCGCGGTCCCCGATCTCGATGTCGCCAAGGCCTGGTACGCAGACCATCTCGGCTTCACGACCCTCCACGAGGAGGTGAACGACGAGCAAGGTGTCCGCGAGGCCATGATCGGCCCGAAGGACGGCGGTGACGGCGCGGTCATCCAGCTCCTTGCACCGCTGAACGACGAGTCGACGATCGCCAAGTTCCTCGACCGGAGCGGTCCGGGCCTGCAGCAACTCGCGGTCCGCGTCACCAACGTCGACGAGGTGGTGGAACGACTGACCGCGGCCGGCGTGCGGGTCCTCTACCCGCAGGCCAAGCGCGGCACCGCGGATTCGAGGATCAACTTCGTACACCCGCGTGACGCGGGCGGAGTGCTCCTTGAACTCGTCGAACCAGCTCACGGCGAACACTAGGCTGTACCCATGGCCGATACACGTCAAACCCGATTCCCGCTGGTCCGGCGCGGTTACGACCCCGACACCGTCGAACAGCAACTCGGCGTCCTCAACTCCGAGCTCCATCTCCTCTCCACCGATCGCGACGCCGCCGTCGCCCATGCCGGCGAGTTGGCCGCCCATCTCGAGCAGGCCCGCGAGGAGATCGAGAATCTGCGACGGGAGGTGGACAAGCTCTCCGTCCCGCCGACGACGGCCGCCGGGATGAGTGAGCGGCTGTCCCGGATGCTCCAACTGGCTTCCGACGAGGCCTCCGAGATCCGTGCGAACGCACGGGCCGAGGCCGACGAGATCCGCTCGGTCGCCGAGCAGGACGCCCAGGCAGCCCACGAGAAGGCGATGGAGACCCATCGCGAGACGAGCGCGGAACTCGAGAAGCGCAAGGCCCAGCTCGAGGCCGACGTCGTCGCCGCGGAGAAGTCGCGCGACGAACTGCTGGCCTTGGCCGCCGCCGAGGCGGAGAAACTCCGCGGTGACGCACGCAGCCAGTCGCGCAACACCCTGGAGTCCGCGCAGTCCGAGGCCGAACGACTCGCCGCCGAAGCGGAGGCCGAGGCGGAACGACTCACCTCCGAGGCCCGCGCCGAGGCCGAACAGCTGTTGGCGACGACGCGCGCCGACGCCGATGCGGTGTCCTCGTCGGCGAAGAAGCAGGCCGACGAACTCACCGCCGACGCGAAGAAGCATGCGGACGAGTTGACCTCCGACGCGGAGAAGCATGCCGCCGAGACCAAGGCCGACGCCGAAAAGGCCCTCGCCGACGCCCAGGACCTGGCCGAACGCACGCGTCTGGCCGCCGACGAGATGGCGGCCGAACGCCTGCAGCAGGCCCGCGACCTGGCCGCGAAGACCAGGGCGGCGCACCACGAGACGCTGGCCCGCCTCGCCGACCTGGCCGACCACCTGGCGCTGGCACCGGAGTTGTCGACCGCCGAACTCGACGAGATCGCCGAACTCGACGACGACACCGACGCCGCCTTGCTCTCGCAGCGCGCGGCGGTGGTCAGCCGCTCGGTCACGAAGTCGGCCGTCGCCGGTCGCCGGCGTTCGGTCACCCACCGGGGCGGATCGACGAGCGCCTCGACGGACCGGTCGTGACCGGGGGCGGTCACTCGGGCTGATCGGACCGAAACCCCCTGCGGGTGAAGCGCGCCGTCAGAAGAGGCGGAACTCCGGACTCTCCATGCCGCGCAGCTCGTCGTAATCCAAGATCAGGCACCGGATCCCGCGGTCAGTCGCGAGGGTCCGGGCCTGGGGCTTGATCTGCTGTGCGGCGAACACCCCGGCGACGGGGGCGATGCTGGTGTCGCGGTTCAGCAGTTCGAGATAGCGGGTCAGCTGTTCGACGCCGTCGATCTCGCCGCGCCGCTTGATCTCCACGGCCACCGTCGCACCGTCGGCGTCGCGGCACAGCAGGTCGACCGGGCCGATGGCCGTCGGGTACTCCCGGCGAACCAGCGTATAGCCGGTCCCCAGCTTCTCGACGTGCTCGGCGAGCAGTTCCTGCAGGTGCGCCTCGACGCCGTCCTTGACCAATCCGGGGTCGACGCCGAGTTCGTGGCTGGAATCGTGCTCGATCTCGGCGATGGTGATGCGCAGCTGCTCCCCCGCCTTGTTCTCCACGACCCAGACGGCCTCGGCGGCGCTGTCCGCGGGTACATCCTCCTCGGTGAGCCAGCAGGGCGGGCTCATCCAGTTGAGGGGCTTATAGGCCCGGTCGTCGGCGTGGACGCTCACCGAGCCGTCCGACTTGATCAGCAGCAGCCGCCGCGCCATCGGGAGATGGGCCGTCAACCGACCCGCATAGTCGACCTGACATTCCGCTACGACCAGACGCACACCGGCTAGCTTAGACACATGAGAATCTTCGTCGCCTACCTGGCCAACGATGGGGGCGCGGACGCGGTTGTGCTAGCGGGCCGGCTCGCCCGATCGGTCGGCGCCGAACTCGACATCGGGCTCATCGCCCCGGCACACCAACCGGGCGCCGATCCCGCATTGCTCGACGTGGTCAGCGAGCAAGCGGCGGATTGGCTCGAGCAGGCGCGGGCCCTGGTCCCCGACGTCGAGTCGGAGGCCCACGTCGCCTTTCACGACTCGATCGCCGCGGGCATCATCGCCGAGGCCACCCGAGTCGGGGCAGTCCTGATCGTCGTCGGCGCCTCCGGCGGCGGGATAGTCGGCAGCCATTCGCTGGGCAGCGTCGTCAACGACCTCCTGCGCGCCTCCCCGCTCGCCGTCGCCCTCGCCCCGCGCGGGACGCGGAACTCGCCCGTCGAGCGGACGACGCGCGTCACCTGTGCGCTCGGTCGACGCGCCGGCTCGGCCGGGCTCCTCGGATTCGCGGTCGAGGCCGCCCGACGCGCCGCGGTGCCCCTGCGGCTCATCTCTCTGGTGGCACTCGATCAGCTACCCGGCGGGGGCGCCGACCCGACGGCTCCCGAACGGGCCGTCGAGCACGCCCACGAGGCGTTGGCGAAGGCACGCGAGGTCCTGCCGCCCGACATCGAGATCACCGTCGACGCCGCGCACGGCTCCACCGTCGAGGAGGCCGTGGCGAAACTGGACTGGCATGACGGAGATCTGCTGATGGTGGGCTCGAGCCGACTCGCCGCGCCGCAGCGGATCTTCCTCGGCGCGACCGCGGCCAAGATGCTCCGAGTGATCTCCGAGCCGGTTGTCATCCTGCCGTCCCAGCCGGAGAGCAACTGATACGCGCGACTTTCACGTGCAGAAAGCCGCGAAGAGCGCAAATAGCAAAGCACCCCCGGACCGAAGTCCGGGGGTGCTTTGTAAATTGTGTTCGGCGGTGTCCTACTCTCCCACACTGGTTAGGGTGCAGTACCATTGGCGCTGGAGGGCTTAGCTTCCGGGTTCGGAATGGGGCCGGGCGTTTCCCCTCCGCTATAGCCGCCGTAACTCTGTGAAATTAGCACACCGCAGGGTGTGTTGTTTCAGAGTTGCATAGTGGATGCGTTGTTTTCTTGTTGGTTGATGCTGTTCAACACTTGTTGGAGTCACCAATAGTGGTGAAGTGTTGTTGTAAGTCCTCGGCCGATTAGTACCAGTCACCTGAACACATTGCTGTGCTTACAGTTCTGGCCTATCAACCCCATGGTCTGTGGGGGGCCTTACCCACGCGTAGGTGGTGAGAAACCTCATCTTGGAACAGGCTTCCCGCTTAGATGCTTTCAGCGGTTATCCCTTCCGAACGTAGCTAACCAGCGGTGCTCCTGGTGGAACAACTGGCACACCAGAGGTTCGTCCGTCCCGGTCCTCTCGTACTAGGGACAGGTTTCCTCAAGTTTCTTACGCGCGCGGCGGATAGAGACCGAACTGTCTCACGACGTTCTAAACCCAGCTCGCGTGCCGCTTTAATGGGCGAACAGCCCAACCCTTGGGACCTACTCCAGCCCCAGGATGCGACGAGCCGACATCGAGGTGCCAAACCATCCCGTCGATATGGACTCTTGGGGAAGATCAGCCTGTTATCCCCGGGGTACCTTTTATCCGTTGAGCGACACCGCTTCCACTTGCCGGTGCCGGATCACTAGTCCCGACTTTCGTCCCTGCTCGACATGTACGTCTCACAGTCAAGCTCCCTTGTGCACTTACACTCAACACCTGATTGCCAACCAGGCTGAGGGAACCTTTGGGCGCCTCCGTTACTTTTTGGGAGGCAACCGCCCCAGTTAAACTACCCACCAGGCACTGTCCCTGAACCAGATCATGGTCCGAGGTTAGAGGTCCAATACGGTCAGAGTGGTATTTCAACAATGACTCCACCCACACTGGCGTGCGAGTTTCACAGTCTCCCACCTATCCTACACAAACCGAACCGAACACCAATACCAAGCTATAGTGAAGGTCCCGGGGTCTTTTCGTCCTGCCGCGCGTAACGAGCATCTTTACTCGTACTGCAATTTCGCCGAGTCTGTGGTTGAGACAGCAGAGAAGTCGTTACGCCATTCGTGCAGGTCGGAACTTACCCGACAAGGAATTTCGCTACCTTAGGATGGTTATAGTTACCACCGCCGTTTACTGGGGCTTAAATTCTCAGCTTCGCCACCAAAGTGGCTAACCGGTCCTCTTAACCTTCCAGCACCGGGCAGGCGTCAGTCCGTATACATCGTCTTACGACTTCGCACGGACCTGTGTTTTTAGTAAACAGTCGCTTCTCTCTGGTCTCTGCGACCACCCCCAGCTCACAGCGTAAAGCCGGTCACCAGGGCTGGTCCCCCTTCTCCCGAAGTTACGGGGGCATTTTGCCGAGTTCCTTAACCACAGTTCTCTCGATCGCCTTAGTATTCTCTACCTGACCACCTGTGTCGGTTTGGGGTACGGGCCGTGTACCAGCTCGCTAGAGGCTTTTCTCGGCAGCATAGGATCATGGATTTCGCCTCAACGGCTACGCATCACCTCTCAGGATATATGGAACACGGATTTGCCTATGTTCCTCCCTACAGGCTTACACCAGCACTACCATCGACTGGCCCCACTACCTTCCTGCGTCACCCCATCGCTTGACTACTACAACCGAGGTCCCATGCAGCACCCGCCGGCCACCCGAAGGCGGTCCATAGGGATTTGGATGGTTAGTACAATTGATTCGCCACTGGGCGCGGATACACGGGTACGGGAATATCAACCCGTTGTCCATCGACTACGCCTGTCGGCCTCGCCTTAGGTCCCGACTCACCCTGGGCGGATTAACCTGGCCCAGGAACCCTTGGTCATTCGGCGGCAGAGTTTCTCACTCTGCTTTCGCTACTCATGCCTGCATTCTCACTCCCACACCCTCCACAACTGGATCACTCCGCTGCTTCCACGGATGCAGGACGCTCCCCTACCCACCCACACCACTAGACACCATCCCGTAGAACGATGCCGATGTCTTGTGTGAGTGCCGCGGCTTCGGCGGTGTACTTGAGCCCCGCTACATTGTCGGCGCAGGACCACTTGACCAGTGAGCTATTACGCACTCTTTCAAGGGTGGCTGCTTCTAAGCCAACCTCCTGGTTGTCTTCGCGATCCCACATCCTTTTCCACTTAGTACACGCTTAGGGGCCTTAGCCGGCGATCTGGGCTGTTTCCCTCTCGACTACGAACCTTATCGCCCGCAGTCTCACTGCCCCGCTCTCACTTACCGGCATTCGGAGTTTGGCTGACGTCAGTAACCTAGTAGGGCCCATCGGCCATCCAGTAGCTCTACCTCCGGCAAGAAACACGGGACGCTGCACCTAAATGCATTTCGGGGAGAACCAGCTATCACGGAGTTTGATTGGCCTTTCACCCCTACCCACAGCTCATCCCCTCCATTTTCAACTGAAGTGGGTTCGGGCCTCCACGACGTCTTACCGTCGCTTCACCCTGGCCATGGGTAGATCACTCCGCTTCGGGTCCAGACCCAGCGACTCAAATCGCCCTATTCAGACTCGCTTTCGCTACGGCTACCCCACACGGGTTAACCTTGCCACTGAGCACTGACTCGCAGGCTCATTCTTCAAAAGGCACGCCATCACCCACCCACAAGGGCGCAGGCTCTGACGGATTGTAAGCGTCCGGTTTCAGGTACTATTTCACTCCCCTCCCGGGGTACTTTTCACCTTTCCCTCACGGTACTAGTCCGCTATCGGTCACCAGGAAGTATTCAGGCTTACCGGGTGGTCCCGGCAGATTCACAGCAGATTTCACGGGCCCGCTGCTACTTGGGGACACGCGTCAAACGAGACCACACACTTTCAGCTACCGGACTCTCACCGTCTACGGCGGACCATTCCAGGCCACTTCGCCTAACATGCAGTTTTCTCACTCGCCTCCAGCACGGCAGCACCGGACAACACGACCCCACAACCCCACACACACAACCCCTGCCGAGTATCACATGCGCATGGTTTAGCCTCCTCCGCTTTCGCTCGCCACTACTCACGGAATCACAATTGTTTTCTCTTCCTATGGGTACTGAGATGTTTCACTTCCCCACGTTCCCTCCACACCGCCTATACATTCAACGGTGGGTAACACGACATCACTCGTGCTGGGTTTCCCCATTCGGACACCCTCGGATCACAGCTCGGTTGACAGCTCCCCGAGGCTTATCGCAGCCTCCCACGTCCTTCATCGGCTCCTGGTACCAAGGCATCCACCGAACGCCCTTACACACTTACAACAACACCTACACCCACACCCCAACATGAAGCTGGGACACGAATGTAACCATCGCAACAGTGCACAAAACTGTGCCCACACCCACAGGGCGCGGAACACACAATGCTTACAAAAACCATTAGAAATTGCAGCACACAAAACAACCCCACACAGGGACTGCTTCGGATGCTCGCATCCACTATGCAATTCTCAAACAACACACACCCACCCACCCCAACACCCACACAATCCACAAGGACCATGCCTTCACGGGCGGTAGTCGGCCGGCATCCGAGACCAACACACATCCGTGTGTTCCCTCAGAACCCCGATAGTGTGCAACAAACCCCCACCCCCCACGACTGTGGGAGACAGGAAACCAGACGAACCCACCACCTAGGGCAGACCCATCCATCACGGCCGTTGTTCGACGTTTCACCCATGAACATCAACCCCGCCGAACCACACTCGGGCCCGAAACAGGACATGTTGATAGCTCCTTAGAAAGGAGGTGATCCAGCCGCACCTTCCGGTACGGCTACCTTGTTACGACTTCGTCCCAATCGCCGATCCCACCTTCGACAGCTCCCTCCACAAGGGTTAGGCCACCGGCTTCGGGTGTTACCGACTTTCATGACGTGACGGGCGGTGTGTACAAGGCCCGGGAACGTATTCACCGCAGCGTTGCTGATCTGCGATTACTAGCGACTCCGACTTCATGGGGTCGAGTTGCAGACCCCAATCCGAACTGAGACGCGCTTTAAGGGATTCGCTCCACCTCACGGTATCGCAGCCCTCTGTACGCGCCATTGTAGCATGTGTGAAGCCCTGGACATAAGGGGCATGATGACTTGACGTCATCCCCACCTTCCTCCGAGTTGACCCCGGCAGTCTCCTGCAAGTCCCCGGCATAACCCGCTGGCAATACAGGACAAGGGTTGCGCTCGTTGCGGGACTTAACCCAACATCTCACGACACGAGCTGACGACAGCCATGCACCACCTGTACACCAACCACAAGGGAAACGATATCTCTACCGTCGTCTGGTGTATGTCAAACCCAGGTAAGGTTCTTCGCGTTGCATCGAATTAATCCACATGCTCCGCCGCTTGTGCGGGCCCCCGTCAATTCCTTTGAGTTTTAGCCTTGCGGCCGTACTCCCCAGGCGGGGTACTTAATGCGTTAGCTACGGCACGGATCCCGTGAAATGGAACCCACACCTAGTACCCACCGTTTACGGCGTGGACTACCAGGGTATCTAATCCTGTTCGCTCCCCACGCTTTCGCTCCTCAGCGTCAGTAACTACCCAGAGACCCGCCTTCGCCACCGGTGTTCCTCCTGATATCTGCGCATTTCACCGCTACACCAGGAATTCCAGTCTCCCCTGTAGTACTCAAGTCTGCCCGTATCGCCTGCACGCCTACAATTGAGTTGCAGAATTTCACAGACGACGCGACAAACCGCCTACGAGCTCTTTACGCCCAGTAATTCCGGACAACGCTCGCACCCTACGTATTACCGCGGCTGCTGGCACGTAGTTGGCCGGTGCTTCTTCTCCAGGTACCGTCACTTACGCTTCGTCCCTGGCGAAAGAGGTTTACAACCCGAAGGCCGTCATCCCTCACGCGGCGTCGCTGCATCAGGCTTGCGCCCATTGTGCAATATTCCCCACTGCTGCCTCCCGTAGGAGTCTGGGCCGTGTCTCAGTCCCAGTGTGGCCGATCACCCTCTCAGGTCGGCTACCCGTCGTCGCCTTGGTAGGCCATTACCCCACCAACAAGCTGATAGGCCGCGGGCCCATCCCAAACCGCAAAAGCTTTCCACCAACCCCCATGCAGGAGAAGGTCATATCCGGTATTAGACCCAGTTTCCCAGGCTTATCCCAAAGTTTGGGGCAGATCACCCACGTGTTACTCACCCGTTCGCCACTCGAGTACCCCACAAGTGGGGCCTTTCCGTTCGACTTGCATGTGTTAAGCACGCCGCCAGCGTTCGTCCTGAGCCAGGATCAAACTCTCCATGAAAAAACAAAGAAAACAACCAACCCAAAAAGAGTCAGCCATCCTCAGAACAATCCTCACAGAGGCAAAAACCCCAGCAAAAACAATCCAAAAAACAAACTGGCATCAAAAAACAATGACACCACAAAAAATATGGCATCAAACAACAAAATTTGTCACACACTATCGAGTTCTCAAAGAACACACACCCACCGGCGCCATCCACATCGTGGACGCTCTCCAGCAAGCTGAGTTTTGTTGGGCGTTGACCCTCATTTGGGGCAACTCTCCCATCCTAACAGACTCGGTCAGACTTGGCAAACATGCGTCTACCTGGTCGAGATCGGGCTGTTCGGGGAGTCAACGCGGAACCCGGTTTCCTTATTCCGGCCGACCCTCTCGGGCTTGGCCGGCGGCGCCGTGGCGCGCTGACTTGAAAGAAGTTACGCGGAAGTGTCCGAGAGGTCAACTTAGCGCCGAGTGACCTCGACCACAGCACGTCCGATCGCCCATCCGTGCAGGTCGGGGCGCCGCGCGGCCCTCGTCGGACCGCGTGCTCACTCCGAGACGCGCTCGATCTTGCCCCCCAGCGAACGGAGCAGTTCGACGAAGTCCGGATACCCCCGATCGATGTGTTCCACGTCGTGGACCTCGGTCACCCCGTCGGCGCACAGACCCGCCAGCACGAGTCCCGCGCCGGCGCGGATGTCCGACGACCACACCGGCGCGCTGGAGAGCTGCTCGACGCCGCGGATGACCGCGTGATGTCCGTCGGTGCGCGCATCGGCGCCCAGCCGGACCATCTCCTCGACGAACCGGAACCGCGCCTCGAAGACGTTCTCGGTCACCACCGACATGCCGTCGGCGACCGCGGCCAGCCCGATCACCATCGGCTGCAGGTCGGTCGGGAAACCCGGGTACGGGAGCGTGGAGACATTGATCGCCTCGGGTCGGCCCTCCTGGCGCACCCGGAACCCGTCGTCGAACCGGTCGACGGTCGCACCGGCGTCGACGAGCTTGTTGAGCACCAACGAGAGGTGCTCGGGCAGGACTCCGCGCACCGTCACGTCGCCCCGGGTCATCGCCGCAGCGATCCCCCACGTCGCACCGACGATCCGGTCGCCCACCACGCGGTGCGTCGTCGGCGACAATCCGGGCACGCCGGTCACCGTCAACGTCGACGTCCCGGCGCCCTCGATCTGCGCACCCATCTGGCTGAGCATCTCGCACAGGTCGACGATCTCGGGCTCGCGGGCCGCGTTGTCGACCGTCGTCACGCCGTCGGCGAGCACCGCGGCCATCAGAATGTTCTCGGTGGCACCCACCGACGGGAACTCCAGCGCGATCGGCGCGCCGACCAGTCTCTCGGCGGAGGCCACCACGCAGCCGTGCTCGATGGAGCTCTCCGCCCCCATCGCCCGGAGCCCGGCCTGGTGCATGTCGAGCGGGCGCGACCCGATCGCATCTCCGCCGGGCAGTGCGACGACCGCCCGGCGACACCGGGCCATCAGCGGGCCGAGTACGCACACCGACGCGCGGAACTGTTTCACCGCGTCGAAGTCGGCGTGATAGCTGGGCTCGGCCGGCGACACGATGCTCACCTCGTCGCCGTCAATCGTCACGTCGGCACCGAGCCCGCGCAGCACCTCGGCCATCAACGGCACGTCGGCGATGTCCGGGGCGTTGGTCAGGACCGTGGTCCCCTCGGCCAGCAGCGCTGCCGCCATCAGCTTCAGCACGCTGTTCTTGGCGCCGGTCACCTGGACTTCACCGGTCAGCCGGGCTCCACCCGACACCAGAAAGCGATCACTCACCCCCGTAGCTTATCCACTACCGTGATGCCATGGCCGTACACCTCACACGCATCTACACCCGGACCGGCGACGACGGGACGACCGGGCTCTCCGACTTCTCCCGGGTCACCAAGAACGACCTGCGGGTCGCGGCCTATGCGGACTGCGACGAGGCCAACGCGGCGCTGGGTATGGCCCTCACCCTCGGCGGATTGCCGTCGGAGGTGGCCGCCGTCGTGGCCACCGTGCAGAACGACCTCTTCGACGCCGGGGCCGACCTGTCCACCCCGGTCGTCGCGGACCCGAAGTACCCGCCCCTGCGCATCGAGCAGTCCTATATCGACGCCCTGGAACGCTGGTGTGACTCCTTCGGGGCCGACCTTCCCGCCCTGGACTCGTTCATCCTCCCGGGCGGCACGCCAGGCGCCGCGCTGCTCCACCACGCCCGCACCGTGGTGCGACGAGCCGAACGCTCGGCCTGGGCCGCCATCGACGCCCATCCGGACGACACCTCAGTGTTGCCGGCGAAATACCTGAACCGACTCTCGGATCTGCTGTTCATCCTGGCGCGGGTCGCGGCCGGGCCGGCCGGCGACGTCAAGTGGGTGCCCGGGGGCAATCGCACGCGCCCGGAGGCGGCAGCGGGTCCCGCCGACGCCGAGCACCGGCCGGACGCGCAGTAGCGCTGCTCAGCGTCCGCGGCGGGCGCGCCGGGGCGGCGACGACTCCAGCCACGCCTGCAACGCGGTCAGCGCCTCCGGGGTCATCCCCAGCTCGTACGCGCCACCCGCGCCGTCGGCCCCCGGTGCGAGTTCGATGACGACCATCCCGTCGAGGATCTCCCGCTCGGTGCCGCGCGGATCGCGCCGGCCGACGATGGACATGGCGCTGCGGACGAGGGTCACCGTCGGACCCAGGCGGAATGTGACGAGCCGGTAGTAGACCAGGGTGTCGTCACCGTAGTGGGCCGAGCCGTGGCGCCAGCCCGCGTCCTCCGCCGCGGGTATCGGGCGCAGCAGGATCGGCACCCCCATCCGGCGCATCTCGACGAGTCGGTAGAGCGCGACCGCGACGACGAGAACCGCGATGGTCAACGCCACGGCGAGCACGACGAGCAGCGCGATCATCGCGCCACCCCCGGCGCGAGACGCCAAACGCCCGACTGGTGACGAACACCGGGTCGGGCGCTTGGCGTGAACTGCACGGACTACCGGGACAGGGCCGCGGATGCCGCGAGACGGGACTTGGCGAGCAGGTGTGCCGCGGTTCCGGCCTCGGCTGATTCCAGCGCCGCCGTCTCCGCGGCGACGTCGACCGATTCGACCCACTCGGCGGTCTCGGCGAGCACGGTCACCACGTCGGTCGACACCGAGAGGAATCCGCCGGTCACCGCTGCGACGCGGCGCGTGCCGTCCGCCTCGGTGACCGCGACGTAGCCGCCGTCGGTCAGCTGGCCCAGCAGCGGCGCGTGGCCGGCCAGGATGCCCAACTCACCGTCGGTCGTCTGCGCCACCAGCGTGGTCGCGTCGCCCGAGTACAGGCGCTCGTCGGCCGAGACCACCTCGACTCGAAAACTGTTGTCGGCCATGACGGCGACCTACTTCGCGAGCTTCGCGGCTGCGGCCTCGACGTCGTCGAGACCACCACAGCTGTTGAAGGCCTGCTCGGGCAGGTGGTCGAACTCGCCCTTGCAGACACGGTCGAAGGCGTCGATCGTGTCGGCCAGCGGGACGACCGAGCCGACCTGGCCGGTGAACTTCTCGGCGACGAGGAAGTTCTGGCCGAGGAAGCGCTGCAGGCGGCGGGCGCGGGCGACGGTGACCTTGTCCTCTTCGGACAGCTCGTCCATACCGAGGATCGCGATGATGTCCTGCAGCTCCTTGTACTTCTGCAGGATTCGCTTGACCTCGTTGGCGACGCGGAAGTGCTCGTCGCCGACGATCGAGGCCTCGAGGATTCGCGACGTGGAGGTCAGCGGGTCGACGGCCGGGTAGATACCGAGCTGCGAGATCGGGCGGGAAAGCTCGGTCGTCGCGTCCAGGTGGGCGAAGGTGGTCGCCGGAGCCGGGTCGGTGTAGTCGTCGGCGGGGACGTAGATCGCCTGCAGCGAGGTGATCGAGCGGCCCTTGGTCGACGTGATGCGCTCCTGCAGCTCACCCATCTCGTCGGCCAGCGTCGGCTGGTACCCGACGGCCGACGGCATACGGCCGAGCAGCGTGGAGACCTCGGAGCCGGCCTGCGTGAAGCGGAAGATGTTGTCGATGAACAGCAGCACGTCCTGGTGCTGCACGTCGCGGAAGTACTCGGCCATGGTGAGGGCCGAGAGGGCGACGCGCATACGCGTCCCCGGCGGCTCGTCCATCTGGCCGAAGACGAGGGCGGTGTCCTGGAGGACGCCCATCTCCTCCATCTCCAGCTTGAGGTCGGTGCCCTCACGGGTGCGCTCGCCGACGCCGGCGAACACCGAGGTGCCGGAGAACTCGCGGGCGATACGGGTGATCATCTCCTGGATCAGAACGGTCTTGCCGACACCGGCACCACCGAACAGACCGATCTTGCCGCCCTTGACGTACGGGGTGAGCAGGTCGATGACCTTGATACCGGTCTCGAGGATCTCGGTCTTGCCCTCGAGCTGGTCGAAGGCCGGGGGCTTGCGGTGGATGCCCCACTGCTCGCCGTCGCGGCCGGTGCCCGGAGCGTCCAGGCAGTCGCCCAGTGCATTGAAGACGTGGCCCTTGACGACGTCGCCGACGGGAACCGAGATGGGCTTGCCGGTGTCGACGACCGCCGCACCGCGGACCAGGCCGTCGGTGGGCTGCATCGACACGGCGCGCACCACGTTGTCGCCGAGGTGCTGGGCGACCTCGAGGGTCAGCGTCTTGGCGACCGCCGGCAGGGTGATCTCCGTGTGCAGGGCGTTGAACAGGTCGGGGATCGCGCCGCGCGGGAACTCCACGTCGACGACGGGGCCGATCACGCGGGCGACGCGACCGGCGGTGGCCGAGGCGCCGCCCTTGGTCTTGTCGGTGACTGCTGCAGTCATGGTTTCTTCTCTTTCCTCGATATGTCTTTTGGCTAGTGCGAGAGCGCTTCGACGCCGCCGACGATCTCGCTGATCTCCTGCGTGATCTGTGCCTGACGGGCCTGGTTGGCCTGGCGGGACAGGGTCTTCTCCAGCTCGGTCGCGTTGTCGGTGGCCGCCTTCATGGCGGTACGGCGCGCCGCGTTCTCCGAGGCCGCCGACTCCAGCAGGGCCGCGAAGATCCGCGACGCCACGTAACGCGGCAACAGGGCGTCCAACAGCTCCTTGGGCTCGGGCTCGAAATCGATCTCCGGGCCCACATCCGCACCGTTGGTGGTGTCGAGCATGTCCTCACCCATGTTGAGGTGCTCGACCTCCAGCTCGACGTCGATCGGCGCCATCCGGCGAACCGTCGGACGCTGGGTCAGCATCGAGATGAACCGCGTGTAGACCACGTGCAGCTCGTCGTACCCGTCGATGTCGTGACCGTCGAGTTCGACCTTCTCATCCGAGCCGGCCAGGAAGGCGTCGACGAGGTGCTTGATCGCCCCGTTGATGTCGGCGAACACCGGCTGCTGGGAGAACCCGGTCCAGCTGGCGACGATCGGGCGGTCGCGGAAGCTGTAGTAGCCGACGCCCTTGCGGCCCATCACGTAGAGGACCGGCTCCTTGCCCTGCGAGCGCAGCAGCGTGACGAGCTCCTCGGTCTCCTTGAGCACGTTGGAGTTGTAACCGCCGCACTGTCCGCTGTCGGAGGTGACCACCAGGATCGCCACGCGACGCGGGTTCTCCCGCGCCGTGAGCAGCGGGGAGTCCAGCGACACCGAGGCGTTGGCCAGCGTGGTGACCACCTTGGTGATCTCCTGCGCGTAGGGCCGCGCCGCGGCCACCCGGGCTTGCGCCTTGGTGATCCGCGAGGTCGCGATGAGTTCCTGCGCCTTGGTGATCTTCTTGGTCGATTGGATCGACCGGATCCGCGAGCGCAGCTCCCGAATGGTTGCCATCGCCTACTTCTTCTTCTTGGTCACCCGGATGGTCTCGGGCTCGACGTCATCGGCGTCGAGGGCCGGAGCCTCGGGTTCGTTGACGACTCGGCTGCCGTCGCTGGCGACGAAGCCCTCCTTGAAGTTGTTCGTCGCCGTGGTCAGGGCCGCGATGTCGTCGTCGGACAGCGCACCGCCGCCGGCGATGTTGCTGTAGACGCCGGCCGCGCTGTGGTGCAGGTCGGCGAGGAGCTCGGATTCGAATCGACGGATGTCGTCGACCGGGACCGAGTCCATGAAGCCCTCACCGCAGAGGTACAGCGAGACGATCTGGTCCTCGACCGAGACCGGCGAGTACTGGTCCTGCTTGAGCAGCTCCACCCAGCGGGCGCCGCGCTCGAGCTGCGCCTTGGACGCGGCGTCGAGGTCGGAGGCGAAGGCCGAGAAGGCCTCCAGCTCGCGGAACTGGGCGAGCTCCAGGCGCAGCGAACCCGAGACCTTCTTGAGGCCCTTGGTCTGCGCCGCGCCGCCGACGCGCGACACCGAGATGCCGACGTTGATGGCCGGGCGGACACCCTTGTTGAAGAGGTCCGACTCGAGGAAGACCTGGCCGTCGGTGATCGAGATGACGTTGGTCGGGATGAACGCCGAGACGTCGTTCGCCTTGGTCTCGATGATCGGCAGACCGGTCATCGAGCCGCCGCCCATCTCGTCGGACAGCTTCGCGCAACGCTCCAGCAGACGCGAGTGCAAGTAGAAGACGTCACCCGGGTAGGCCTCGCGGCCCGGCGGGCGGCGCAGCAGCAGCGAGATGGCGCGGTAGGCCTCGGCCTGCTTGGAGAGGTCGTCGAACACGATCAGGACGTGCTTGCCCGCGTACATCCAGTGCTGGCCGAGGGCCGAGCCGGTGTAGGGGGCGAGCCACTTGAAGCCGGCCGAGTCGGAGGCGGGAGCCGCGACGATGGTCGTGTACTCCATGGCGCCGGCCTCTTCCAGCGCGGTCTTGACGCCCGCGATGGTGGAGCCCTTCTGGCCGATGGCGACGTAGATGCAGCGGACCTGCTTGTCCGGGTCGCCGGTCTTCCAGTTGTCCTTCTGGTTCAGGATGGCGTCGATGCAGACCGCGGTCTTGCCGGTCTTGCGGTCGCCGATGACGAGCTGGCGCTGTCCGCGGCCGATGGCGGTCATGGCGTCGATCGCCTTGATGCCGGTGGCCAGGCTCTCCTCGACGGGCTGGCGCTCCAGCACCGATGCGGCCTGCAGTTCGAGGACGCGCTCCTCCTCCGCCTTGATCGGGCCGAGGCCGTCGATCGGGGCGCCGAGGGGATCGATCACGCGACCCAGGAAGTCGTCGCCGACGGGCACCGAGAGCACGTTGCCGGTCCGCTTGACCTCCTGGCCCTCCTCGATGTTCTCGTAGTCACCGAGGATGACCGCGCCGACGGCGTCGAGGTCGAGGTTCAGGGCCACGCCGCGGATGCCGCCGGGGAACTCCAGCAGCTCGTTGGCCATGGCGCCCGGCAGGCCGCTGACGTGGGCGATGCCGTCGCCGGTGTCCACGACGGTGCCGACCTCTTCGCGGGTGGCACTCGTGTCCACCTCCTTGGTGTACGTACTGAGCGCGCTCCGAATCTCATCGGAGGAGATGGTCAACTCCGCCATGTGCTTACTCTCCTGGCTTGGTGATCGTGGTGTCGATCAAGTGGTCGTTTGGGGTTTGGGGGCTACCGCAGGCCGCGTCGGACGGCGGCGAACTTGCCGGCGACGCTTCCGTCGATCTGCTCGTTGCCGACACGGACCACCACTCCACCGAGGAGGGCGGGGTCGACGTCGACGTGGAGGGTGACCGGCGAGCCGAGGTCGGCCTCGAGCTTGTCGGCCAGCTGCTCGCGCTGCTTGTCGGACAGTGCGGCCGCGGAGCGGACGTGTGCGACCCGGCGGCCGCTGATGCCGGCCGCCTGGTCGGCGAGCGCCGCGAGTGCGTCGGCCGGGAACTGCTGGGCCCGCTCGATCGCATCGACGGCCAGCTTCTCGGTCACCGGATTCACCTTCTTGGCGACCAGCGACCGGATCAGACCGGCCCGCTCGGCCGTGCCGCGGCTGCGGTCCGACAACGCCTGCTCGAGCTCCGGGTTGGCCGCGATGATCCGACCCAGCCGGAACAGCTCGTCCTCGACCGCGTCGCCGTCGCCCGCCGCGTCCGCCGAGCGCAGCAGCGCCAGCACACCGAGGTCGTGGACGCCGGAGACGAGGTCGGACGAGGTAGACCACTGACCGCCGGCGGCCGCCGCGACCACGTCGCGGGTGGGGTCGCCGACCTTGCCCGCGAGCACGGCCTTGGCCACCGCGCCCCGCTCGGCCGGCGGAACCGCCGCCTCGGTCAGCGCGGTCAGCAGCTCTCGGTTGTCGCCGAGGAGACGGGACACCTCCAGCAGCTCGTCGCCGGTGGTGGCGGCGGTCTGCGCGGAGCCCGTGGCTGATTCCAGCACGGCGCGGGCCCCGGCAAGGGCCTCACGTGAGGATGCTGCGTACATCTACCTTTTCGTCCTGTCTCGTAATCCGGGCCGGCTACTTGGCGTCGAGTTCGGCGAGGAAGCGGTCGACGGTCGCCGACTGCTTGCCGGGATCGCCGAGCGACTCCCCGACCAGCTTCTCGGCCAGGTCGATCGACATCTTGCCGACGTCGCCGCGCAGCTCGGAGACCACCTGCTGGCGGGAAGCCTCCAGCTGCTGGTTGCCCGCCGCCACGATGCGGTCGCTCTCCTCCTGGGCGGCGGTCGTCGCGTCCGCGACGATCTGCTGCCCCTGGGCGCGTGCCTCTTCGCGGATGGCGTTGGCCTCTTCGCGGGCGCCCGAGAGCTTCTCGCGGTAGGCCGCCAATTCGGCGTTGGCCTGGGCCTGTGCCGCCTCGGCGCGCTCGATGCCGCCCTCGATCGCGTCACGGCGCTCGTCGAGCACCTTCTGGTACGCCGGGAGGACGAACTTCCAGAACACGAAGAAGACGACGGCAAACGCGACCAGCGACCAGACGATGTCGTAGGTGTGCGGAAGCAGCGGGTTGGGCGGCTTCTCGCCATCCTCTGCCAGAAGCAGAGTCAGTTTGGTTGCGTTGATCATGTCTGGGCTCAGATCAGAAAATGAAGCCGGCGACGATACCGATCAGCGCCAGGGCCTCGGAAAGTGCGATACCGAGGAACATGGTGGTCCGGATCTGGCCGGACAGCTCGGGCTGACGGGCCATGCCTTCGATGGCCTTGCCGGCCACGATGCCGACGCCGATGCCGGGGCCGATGGCGGCGAGGCCGTAGCCGATGGCGCCGAAGCCTTTGCCGGTGACGTTGTTGTCGGCGGCCAGCGTCGCGGAGTCGGCGAGGGTCTGGGCGATGTAGCTCATCTTGCTATTCCCTTTCTAAATGGCTCCCCATCCGGATGGATGAGCAGTCAGGTTCTCTTGTTGTTGTCAGTAGGTGGTCAGTGTGAGTCGGCGTGGATCGACTGGTCGATGTAGACCGCGGTCAGCAGCGCGAAGATGTAGGCCTGCAGGGCGATCACCAGCAGTTCGAAGAACGTGAAGGCGACACCGACGAGCAGGGCGAACGGTCCGAAGACGATCATCCAGTTCTTCGCCTCGAAGAAGAAGAACTGGGTGGCCGCGAAGAACAGCACCAGCATGATGTGGCCGGCGAGCATGTTGGCCATGAGACGGACGGTCAGCGTGAACGGCCGCAGGATGAAGGTCGAGATGAACTCGATCGGGATCAACAGGAAGTGGATCGGCAGCGGCACGTCCGGCAACACCGTCGACGCCTTGATGAATCCGAAGAAGCCGTATTTGCGGAAGCCCACCCAGAGGTAGGTGACGTAGGCGACCGCGGCCATCGTCATCGGGAACCCGATCCGCGCGTTCGACGAGATGTTCAGGAACGGGATGATCGACGTCAGGTTCAGGAAGATCGTCGCGAAGAAGATCGTCGCGATGATCGCGAGGTACTTGCGACCATTCTCCTTGCCCAGGATCTCCTCGGCGATCTGCACGCGGACGAAGTCGAGCATGCTCTCGGCCACGTTCTGGACGCCGGTCGGGATGAGCTTGCGGCCGCGCATCGCGAAGAAGAAAAACAGCGCCAGCAGAACCACGACGCCGAGCCGGATGATCATCAGCCGGTCGAGGGCGAACCACGTACCCTCGAACAACACCTGCGGCGGGAAGAAGTCGTCCAGTGTGGGCGCGTGGAATCCGGAGCCAGATTCGGCCGTGAAGACGGTGATCAGCGTTCACTCCCATGGTCGGGCCCGACTGTCGTCGTGACGACGCGGGTTCGATCGGACAGCCCCGCCAAGGTGCGCGGGACACAAGTCAGGATGGCGCCGTCGGGTGAATGATCCCGAGCGCAACCTTTTCTTGTTTCGGTGTGATCAGAACTTTATCAAGTTCCGCTCAGGTGCACGGTCACCGGGGTCGGTTTCCCTGCGGAAATGCTCTACGACTCATTGTAGTAGTTGACTCCCGACCACGCCAATCGCACCATAGCGCAGGATTGGGTGTCGTCGGACTATTCGGGCGATACCTCGTCGACGTAGGGCACACGGGTGCGCAACACCCCGTAGAACTCGGCGCCGAGCACCACGACGATCGTCCCGATGAGCATGCTGACCAGCGCACCCTTGTCGTAGAACGTCATGTTCTTGAGGATCGCCATCACCACGATCGCGGCCAGCATCTTGAGGAACCACGAGCCCAAGATGACGTACATCGAGGTGAACGGCGGCAAATTCGAGGTCACCAGCACGACGACGAGGGTGATCAGGATGAACGCGCCGCCGACGGAGGCGCCGATCAGCACTCCCCACAGTCCCGGTGTCCCCCGCAACGGCCACCAGACGGCCAGGCCGATCACGATGAGCAGCACCAGGCCGATCACCCCGTAGCGCAGCCCGACCTTCAGCGCGCCCAACGGATCGGTGAACGCGCGGACGATGTCGGGGGTGTCTTCAGCCATGCCAGACAGTTTAGGGCGCCGCCGCCGCGATCACGCAGACGGGGCGGGGCGGAAGAACCGGATGATGCGGGGCAGGAACGTGAAGGTCAGGGCCACGAACAACCCGACGCAGAAGACCGGGCCGACGACCCGCAGCGGCGCGACCGTGCTCGCCGACACCGAGAGGGCCAATACGCCGACCCACAGGTAGATCAGCAGCGCCACGCGCGACTGCGAGTGACCGAGCTGCAGCAGACGGTGGTGCAGGTGCATCTTGTCCGGCGTGTAGAAGCCGACGCCGGCGCGCGTGCGGCGCACCACCGCCATCAGCATGTCCAGCATCGGGATGAACATGATGGCCGCGACCAAGATCAGCGGCGAGAGCAGGGTGAAGACATCCGCCGTACCGTAGGCGTTGGGCGAGATCCGGCCCGACGCACTGGTCGACGCCGCGGCCAGCATCAAGCCGATCAGCATCGCGCCCGAGTCCCCCATGAAGATCCGGGCCGGACTGAAGTTGTGCGGTAGGAATCCCAGGCAGGCGCCGGCCAGCGCGACCGTAATCAGCGCGGGCGGGTAGTAGCTGGAGTCGCCGCCGAGGTCGCGCAGCTGGCCCAGGGAGAACAGGCAGATCGCCAATGCCGCGATGAGCCCGAGACCGGCGGCCAGACCGTCGAGGCCGTCGACGAAGTTGATCGCGTTGATCGTCGCGACCGTGATCACGACGGTCAGCAGCCCCGCCTGCAGCGGGTCGAGCACGAGGGTCCCGATGTTGCCCACCGGCACGTTGAACACGTACCAGCTGACGCCCATGATGACGAGCACACCGGCCGCGGTCAGCTGCCCGACGAACTTGGTCAGCGCGTCCAGGCCCCACCGGTCGTCGACGACGCCGACCAGCACGATCACCAATCCGGAGACGATCACCGCCAGCATGTCCGGGGTGTAGGCGAAACCGCGGTTGAGCGCGGGCAGTTGCGCGGCCAGCGCGATGGCGGCGACCGCCCCGATGAACATGCCCACCCCGCCGAGGCGGGGTGTCGGGATGACGTGGACGTCGCGCGCGCGGGGCACCGCGACCGCGCCGACCCGGATCGCGAAGACCCGCACCAGCGAGGTCACCAGGAAGGTCACCGCGGTCGCCGTCGCACCGACCAGCATCAACTCGCGCAGCGGTACACCGGCCCCGGAGGAGCCGGAACTCTGCTTGGCCGCGATCAGCTCGACGATCACGCGCTCGCCAATACGTCGAGGATCCGGTCGCCGATGGCGACCATGTCCGCCGCGGTAGCCCCGCCGGCAGTCACCGTCGGGGTGCCGACGCGGATCGCGGACCCCTGGTTGACGGGTTCCGGGTCGAAGGGGAGCACCGCCTTGTCGACGACGATGCCTGCTGTCGAGAGCGCGTCGGCGGCGGCGCGCCCGGTCAGGCGCAGCGCGGACACGTCGACCACGGCCAGGTGGTTCTCGGTCCCGCCGGACACCACCCGCAGACCGCCGTCGGTGAGCCGGTCGGCCAGCGCGGCGGAATTCTCGACGACCCGCCGCGCGTAGGCCCGGTAGTCGTCGGTGGCCGACTCGGCGAAGGTGACGGCCTTGGCGGCGATCGCCGCGACGAACGGCCCGCCCTGCAGGAACGGGTAGACCGCCCGGCTCAGCGCCTCGCCGTGTTCGGCGCGCGCCAGGATCACTCCCCCGCGCGGACCGCGCATGATCTTCTGGGTCGCGACGGTCACCACGTCGGCGTAGGCGACCGGGTCTGGTCCGATGCCGGCGATCGACAACCCGGCGATATGCGCGGCGTCGACCCACAGGATGGCGCCGCACTCGTCGGCGATCGAGCGCATCGCGGCGAAATCGATGTGGCGCGAATAGCTGGAGGCGCCCGCGACGAGCAGTCGCGGCTTGTAGTAGAGCGCGGCCTCCCGCACGCGGTCGTAGTCGATCCGTTCGGTGGCCATGTCGAGCTCGTAGAACTCGGGGCTGAACCAGCGACCGGAGAAGTTCGCGCTCGATCCGTGCGACTGATGGCCGCCGTGGCGCAGCGAGAGGGAGAGCAGGCCGTCTCCGGGCTGGGCGAAGGCGGCGTACACCGCCTGGTTCGCCGTCGACCCCGAGACCGGCTGCACGTTGACGTAGTCGGCGCCGAACAACCCCCGTGCGCGTGCCACCGCCAGCCGCTCGACCTCGTCGGCCACCTCGCAGCCGCCGTGATAGCGGTGCCCGGGGTATCCCTCGGCGTACTTGTCGCCGAATACGCTGCCCAGCGCCGCGCGGACCGCGGGGGTGGAGACCGACTCGCTGGCGACGAGCGACACCGCGCCGTCGCGGCGGGCATTCTCCGCGTCGACCAGGTCGGCGATCTGCGGATCGGCCGCCCGCAACCGCTCCCCGTCGCTCTCGGTCTTCCCGGTGCTCACGAGACGGCCCTCAGTTCGGCCGCGTCGAGGTCCAGCACCTCGCCGATCCGCTCGGCGCTGATCGCCCCCTCGCGCAGGATGCGCGGCGTCTCGCCGGTGACGTCGACGATCGTGGAGGCCACCGCCGCGGCCGACGGCCCGCCGTCGAGGTAGACCGACACCGAGTCGCCCAGCTGTTCGCGGGCGGCGCCCACCGTCGTCGCCGGCGCCTGCCCGGAGACGTTGGCGCTGGAGACGGCCATCGGGCCGACCTCGCGCAGCAACTCGATCGCCACCGGGTGCAACGGCATGCGCAACATCACGGTCCCGTCGGTGTCGCCCAGGTCCCAGGCCAGCGACGGGGCCTGCTGGACGACGAGGGACAGGCCGCCGGGCCAGAAGGCGCGGGTCAGTTCCCGCGCGGCCAGCGGCACCGACAGCACGAGTCCGTCGATGGTGTGCCACGAGCCGACGAGCACCGGGACGGGCATGTCGCGACCGCGACCCTTGGCGGCCAGCAGGTCGGCCACCGCCTCGCCGTCGAAGGCGTCGCAGCCGATGCCGTACAGGGTGTCGGTGGGGAGCACGACGAGCCGCGACGATTTGGCCGCGGCGACCGCGGCCGAGATGCCCGCCGGACGGGCTTGCGGATCCGTGCAGTCGTAGACAGTGCTCACCGTTTCATCCTTGCACAGCGGTATGCAGCCTCGGCGCACCGGCGAGGTCGGATCGCGCGGTGATTCCGGTGAATCCGGCCGCCTCGAGAGCGGCGGCGACGGCGGTGCCGGTCGCGTCGTCGTGCTCGACGCCCAGCGCCGTCCCCGATCGGCCCAGCCCGCGCACCGCGTCGAGCATCGGCACGATGACGGCCATGCCGTCCGGGCCGGCGAAGACCGCCTCCGCCGGATCCGCGCGCACCTCCGGGGACACCCGCGTCGGCACGCCGTCCTGCATCGTCGGGACATAGGGCGGGTTGGCCACGACGAGGTCGAGCGGCTCGTCGACCGGCCATCCCAGCGGTTCGGCCTGCTCGGCGAGGGCACGGCGCATGCCGTCGGGATCGGTGACGTCGGCGGCAAGGACCACGATCCGCTGCGCGATCGGCAGCGGCTGGGCGGCGATGTTGCGGCGCAGCCAGGTCAATGCGGCGGCGGAGCGTTCGACGGCGAGGACGCGGAGGTCGGTGCAGGCGGCGGCCAATCCGATGGCCAGCGCGCCGCTGCCGGAACAGAAGTCCGCGACCACCGCGTCGGCCGGGGCCGTCGACACCGCCCACTGCAGGAGCAGTTCGGTCTCCGGGCGCGGGATGAACACGCCCGGTCCGACGCGCAGGTCCACCGCCGCACCGTCGGGCAACCCGAATGCGACGCGGCCGATCACGTGCTGCAACGGCTCGCGGGCCTCGCGCCGACGGAGCATCTGCTCGAACTCGGCGGCGGCGCGCGGCGGCACGTCGTCGACGAGGAGCAGTCGGCCGCGGTCGACCCGCAGGGCGTGGGCGAGCAACCAGTCGGCATCCGCCCGGGGCGACTCCACCCCGGCGGCGCTCAGGCGGGCGACCGCGTCCGCGATCAGCACCGACGGCGAGGGGTCACTCACACTCACTCCGCCACACTCACTCGGCGGCGAGGCGGGCCTGCTTGTCGGCCTCGACGAGCGCGTCGAGCAGCGCGTCCATGTCGCCGCCGAGCACCGTGTCGAGGTTGTTGGCCTTGTAGCCGATGCGGTGGTCGGCGATCCGGTTCTCCGGGAAGTTGTAGGTGCGGATCCGTTCCGAGCGGTCCACCGTGCGGATCTGCGCGGCGCGGCCCTCGGCGGCGGTGGCCGCCGCCTCCTCCTCGGCCTGGGCCTGCAGCCGGGCGGCGAGGACCTGCATCGCGCGCGCCTTGTTCTGCAACTGGGAGCGCTCGTTCTGACAGGTCACGACGATCCCGGTCGGGAGGTGGGTCAGGCGCACCGCCGAGTCGGTGGTGTTGACTCCCTGGCCGCCCTTGCCGGAGCTGCGGTACACGTCGACGCGCAGATCCTTGTCGTCGATGACGACCGCCTCGACCTCGTCGGGCTCGGGGTAGACCAGCACACCGGCGGCCGAGGTATGGATGCGTCCCTGCGACTCGGTGACCGGCACGCGCTGCACGCGGTGGACTCCGCCCTCGAACTTGAGCCGCGACCAGACGCCGTCGCGGGTGGCCTGCGGGGCGCGGATCGAGAGGGTGGCCTCCTTGTAGCCACCGAGATCGGACTCGGTGACGCCGAGAACCTGGGCCTTCCAGCCGTGGCGCTCGCAGTATTTGAGGTACATCCGCACGAGGTCGGCGGCGAACAGGGCCGATTCCTCGCCGCCGGCGCCGGGGCGCACCTCGAGCACCACGTCGTCGGCGTCGTGCGGGTCGCGCGGGGCGAGCAGATCGGTCAGCGCCGCGTCGAGGTCGGCGACCTGCTGCGTCAGCGCCGGGATCTCCTCGGCGAAGGACGGGTCGTCGGCGGCCAATTCGGTGGCGGCGGCGAGGTCGTCGCGGGCCGCGACGAGCTTGGTGTGCGTGGACATCACCGGGCCGAGTTCGGCGAAGCGCTTGGCGACGCGGCGCGCGTTCGCGGCGTCGTCGTGCAGCGACGGGTCGGAGAGCTGCGCCTCCAACCCGGCGTACTCGGCCAGGATGTCGTCGATCGCCGACGGTTGCTCGGCAGCCATGCCGTCCTCCCTCGTTCGTCCGCGCCCGTCGTGGACGCCGCTTCCCCGTGAAACACCAACGGCGCCCGGGCGTGCATTCGCACGCCGGGCGCCGTGGGGAAAGCTAGCTGTCGGCGGTGGCCTTCTTCTCGCGCTTGCCGTAGCGCTTCTCGAAGCGCGCGACGCGGCCGCCCGTGTCGAGGATCTTCTGCTTGCCCGTGTAGAACGGGTGGCACTGCGAGCAGACTTCGACGTTGATCCGGCCGTCGGACTTGGTGCTGCGGGTCTCGAACGTGTTGCCGCAACCGCACACGACCGTGGTGGCCACGTACTCCGGATGGATGTCCTTCTTCATGGTGTCCCTTTCATGGTCGCCGGGTCACCCACGCGTTTGGCGTATCGGGTGTGAACCGGAACCGGACGTTGATTCGACGGCCCAGTATGCCACGACCGGGCACTACTCCCGAAATCGTGGGCGTCGGCCCGCATCTGGAAACAACTGTGTCTGTTGCCGCCCTATTCCCGACCGATACATTGGAACGGCGTTTCGCCGTCCGTCATCCGTCGGCACCCGCACCAGCGACCCACCGAGAAGATTGGGGCCTTACCGCCGATGATGGACCTGCTCGCCTCTCCCCCGACACCCGACTCCCCTCTCACCGGCGAGCAGAAGGCCTGGTTGGAGGGATACCTGGCCGGGTTGAAGGCGCGGCCGGATGTGACGGCGCCGGGCGGTGGCGAGCAGCTGCTCATCATCTACGGCACGCAGTCGGGCAACTCGGAATGGGTGGCCGTGCAGGCGCAGCGCCTCGCCGCCGCGCGCGGCCTGGTCAGCCGGGTCGCCGAGATGACCGAAGTCGGCATCGCCGATCTCGCGCAGGCGCGCAAGATCCTCGTCGTCGTCTCCACCTACGGCGAGGGCGACATGCCCGACGATGCCGCCGCGCTCTGGCAGTCCGTCGCGAGCAGCGAGGCACCGCGGTTCGACGGCGTCGAATTCGCCGTGTGCGGCCTCGGCGACTCGGGCTACGACGGCTTCTGCCAGACCGCCATCAACATCGACGGCCGCTTCGCCGAACTCGGCGCCCGCCGCGTCATCGACCGGGCCGAGTGCGACGCGAAGTTCCAACAGACCGCCGACGAGTGGCTGCCGCGCGCCCTGGACGCACTGGCCGGGATCGAGACGGTCCCCGCGCCGACGCCCGCCGCGCCCCCCGCCGAGGCGAAGCCGGCGCGCAAGCCCGCGTGGAGCCGGCGCAACCCGTACCCGGCGACGATCGTCGCGAACACGGTCCTCTCCGGGCCCGGGTCGGCGAAGGAGGTGCGCCACATCGAGATCTCCCTCGGCGACAGCGGCATCACCTACGAGCCGGGCGACGGACTGTCGGTCCTGCCCGTCAACGACCCCGTCGTCGTCGACCTCCTCCTCGCCCGCCTCGGTGCCACCGGCGACGAGGTGATCACCGATCGGCGCAGCGAACGGACCCTGCGCGAGACGCTGACCAGCCACTACGAGATCTCCACCGCGTCGAAGTACCTCATCGACTACGTCGCGTCGCGCAGTGGCGACGCCGAGTTGACCCACCTGTCCGAAACCGGCGACCGCGAGGCGCTCGAGGCCTGGCTGTGGGGGCGCGACGTGCTCGACGTGCTCAACGTCGACCCGACTCTGACGATCACGCCGGAGGAACTGCTCGGCGAGTTGCGCCCGCTGGCGCCGCGCGCCTACTCGATCGCCTCCTCTCCCGCGGCGCACGGCGACACCGTGCACGTCACGATGGGGACGGTCCGCTACCGCTCGTTCGACCGCGACCACGGCGGGGCCGCCACGACCTATCTCGCCGACCGGCGCGGGGAGGGCGACGAGGTCGGCGTCTTCATCACCCCGAACCGCTCCTTCCGACTGCCGGCCGACGACGTGCCGATCATCATGATCGGCCCCGGCACCGGGATCGCCCCCTTCCGCTCCTTCCTGCACGAGCGGGCCATGCGCGGCGCCACCGGCGACAACTGGCTGTTCTTCGGCGACCAGAAGCGTGCCGTCGACTTCGCCTACGCCGAGGAGATCGAGAAGTTCCACGCCGACGGCCTGCTCACCCGCCTCGACCTCGCCTTCTCCCGCGACCAGGGCCACAAGGACTATGTCCAACACCGGATGTCCGAGAACGGCGCCGACTTCTTCGCCTGGCTCGAACGCGGCGCACAGATCTACGTCTGCGGCGACGCGACGCGGATGGCCCACGACGTCGACGAGGCGATCCACGAGATCGTCGCCGAACACGGCGGCCTCGACGAGGACGGTGCCGCCCACTACGTCGACGAGCTCCGAACCTCGAAGCGCTACCTCCGCGACGTCTACTGACCGCTCCCCGACTGGGCACCCTTTGACCGCCGAGTGGGCACCCCAAATACGCCGAGTGGGCACCATTTGACCGCCGAGTGGGCACCCTCTACCCGACGGTCGACGTGCTAGGCCGCGCACAGTCCCGCGCCGCCCCCACTCGACAGGGATTGAGTGCCCACTCGGCGGGGTTGGGGTGCCCACTCGACAGGGATTGGGTGCCCACTCGACAAGGTTGAGGTGCCCACTCGACAAGGTTGAGGTGCCCACTCGACAGGGATTGGGTGCCCACTCGACAAGGTTGAGGTGCCCACTCGACAGGGATTGGGTGCCCACTCGGCAGGGTTGGGGTGCCCACTCGGCAGGGATTGGGTGCCCACTCGGCGGGTCAGGGTCGACTTAGTTTACTTAGGCATGACTAATATTGAGGCCATGTCTGAATCCCACCACCGGTGCTGCCACGCCGGAGCACTCTCCGACCTCGACCGTCTGCTGGCGACGCCAGACCTCACCGCGACGGTCATCGACCGGCCTGCGTCGGAGGTTCTCGCCGAACTCCCCCGGTTGCAGCAGGTGGTCGGGGTGACCGTCGCCGGTGCCGTCATCGTCAACGACGTCGGAGCCCACCACCGCCCGGCGCACCGCGGCGACCCGCTGCGCATCCCGACGTCGGGCATCGGTCTGCGGATCAGCCCGGACCTCACGGACACGGTGCTGATCACCGATCCGACGCCCCGGACACCGCCGACGGTTCGGGTGTTCGACCGCGACGGCAAGGCGGCGCACGTCACCTACCTGCTCGAGGAATCCGACCGACTGGCCTTCGAGGCGTTGCGGCTCTCGTTGTCGGCCGACATCGACCTACGCGATCGTCCCGACGCGGACGACGCGTCGCAGGCCACCGAAACCGACTCCGCCACCGCGTACCGGCCGGACCCCGACGACGAGCCGTCACCCGTCGACCAGGTAGAGCTGTTCGACTCGATTCTCGCCGACGGCGGACGGGCGCGACGAGGGTCGCTGGTCCACGACGAGGCCATCCAGGTGAATTCGCGCGCGGTCATCGCGACGCTGAAACACGCGGCACGACTGACGTTGCCGATCACGATGGGCGCGACCGGCCCGGGCTGTCTCCAGATCCGTCACGGCGCGATCCATCACGCGCGCGAGCACCTGGGATCGATGGTGCTGACGTCGGGACCGGCTCGCACGATGATCGACTTCAACCTGATCGGGCAGTGCTGGGTCACCACCGTCGCCGGCCCCTGGGGGCCCACCGCGGCCGTCGAACTCTACGACCAGCGCGGTCGGTGCTGCTTCATCGCGACGCAGACCGGTCTGGTCTCCGAGTCGACCTTCGACGCGTGGGAAACGCTGCTCGGCGATCTGTCGGACACCCGGATCTAGACCGCCACACAACGGCGACTACACGACGGCGACTAATCGTCGTCGTTCATCGTCCCCGGGGTGTTCGACTGCACCTGCATGAGGAATTCGACGTTGTTCTTCGTCTTCTTCAGCTGGCTGATGAGCAGGTCGATGGCCTGGTGGCTGTCGAGTCCCGACAACACGCGGCGCAGCTTGTGGACGATCTTGAACTCCTCCGGGGAGAGCAGCAGCTCGTCCTTGCGGGTGCTCGACAGGTTGACGTCGACGGCCGGGAACACGCGGCGCTCGGCGATCTTCCGGTCGAGTTTGAGCTCGGCGTTGCCGGTGCCCTTGAACTCCTCGAAGATGACCGTGTCACCGGTCGAGCCGGTCTCCACCAGCGCCGAGGCGATGATGGTCAGCGAACCGCCGTGCTCGATGTTGCGCGCGGCGCCCAGGAAACGCTTGGGCGGGTACAGCGCCGTCGAGTCGACACCACCGGAGAGGATGCGGCCCGAGGCGGGCGACGCGTTGTTGTAGGCGCGGCCCAGACGGGTGATCGAGTCCAGCAGCACGACGACGTCCTTGCCCTGCTCGACGAGGCGCTTGGCGCGCTCGATCGCCAGCTCGGAGACGCTGGTGTGGTCTGAGGGCGGACGGTCGAAGGTCGAGGCGATGACCTCGCCCTTCACGCTGCGCTGCATGTCGGTGACCTCTTCCGGCCGCTCGTCGACGAGGACGACCATCAGATGGCACTCGGGGTTGTTCGTGGCGATCGCGTTGGCGATGTCCTGCAGGATCGTCGTCTTACCGGCCTTGGGCGGCGAGACGATCAGGGCGCGCTGCCCCTTGCCGATCGGCATGATCAGATCGATCACGCGGGTGTCGAGGCGCTCGGTCGTCGTCTCCAGGCGCAGCCGCTCGTTGGGGTAGAGCGGGGTGAGCTTGTTGAAGTCGGGGCGCTTGCGGGCCGACTCGGGGTCGGTTCCGTTGACCGTGTCCAGGCGCACCAGCGGGTTGAACTTCTGCCGGTTGTTGCCCTGGCCGCCACCCTGTTGCTGCTGCTCGCCCTCACGCGGCACCTTCACGGCACCGGTGATGGCATCGCCGCGGCGCAGGCCGTGGCGGCGGACGAGGTTCATCGACACGTACACGTCGTTCGGCCCGGCCAGGTAGCCCGAGGTCCGCACGAACGCGTAGTTGTCGAGCACGTCGAGGATGCCTGCGACCGGTGCGACGACGTCGTCCTCGGTCAGCTGCACCTCGCCGTCGCGGTCACGACCGCCGCGACGGTTGCGCTCACGGAAACGACGGTTGCGCCGGTTGCGATTGCCACCCTGCTCGTCGTCGTCGTTGTTGTTGTTGTTGCGGTTCTGACCGCCCTGGCCGCCCTGGTTCTGGCCGCCCTCTTTGTCCTTGCCGGACTGGTTCTGCCCCTGGTTGCGGTTCTGGCCGTTCTGGCCGCCCTGCTCACCGCCCTCGCGGTTGCGGTTCCGGTTGCGATTGCGGTTGTTGCCCTGGCCGTCGCCCCGGTCGCCCTGATTTTCACCGGCCGGTGCGCCCGCCGACTCGGCAGCGGGTGCGGCAGCAGCGGGCTGCGCGTCGGTCGCCGGCGCCTCACTCGTGGGCGCGTCGCCCTGCGGCGCGTCATTCTTGGGTGCATCGGCCTTGGGCGCATCGGCCTGGGGCGCAGCAGCGGTATCGGCCTGCGGCGCCGCCGATCCACCGCCCTGGCGCTCCTTGATCGCGCTGATCAGGTCGCCCTTGCGCATTCCGGAGGCACCCTTGATGCCCAGGCCGCCGGCCAGCGAGCGCAGCTCGGGCAACACCATGGCCGAGAGGCCGCGCTTGAGTTCGGTGGAGTTGTCCGCACCGGTCGCGATATCGGCCGGGGCGGTGAGATCCGTATCAGTCACGGAAGTCCTTTCGTTCCCTCGACGCGCGGCGCGCGCGAAGGTGGATGAGTTTCCCTTCGGCGGGAAATCAGCTGGTCTGCTGGCGGCGGAAGTCGCAAGCCCCGGCCCGGAAGGCTCCGCAAGATTTCGGAGTTGCGCCGGAAATTCGGGGGGACGTCCGCAAACGGCGATTCACGATCGCTCAGCAAGACGTGACAATCGTACCCCGCCACCATGACGCGGGCAACAACCCGGCCCCGGCGACGTCCGCGTCACCCGCCGTTCGCCGCATCCGCCGGCCGCGCGTCGACGACGCTCGGCCCGTCGCTGATCGACGTCTCGACCATCGTGAAGCCCGGGTCGTCGCACAGCTCGGACGGGATGTCGGCGGTGTGCAGGACCAACACGGTGGGACCCGCGCCGGAGACCGTGGCAGCGAAACCGGCGCCGCGCAGCCGCGCGACCAGCTCCGCCGACGGGCGCATCGCATCGGCGCGATAGCCCTGGTGCAGGCGGTCCTCGGTGGCGGTCAGCAGCAATTCGGGTTCCCGGGTCAGCGCCACGACGGCGACCGCCGTGCGACTGAGGTTGAACACGGCATCGCAGCGCGGCACCGCGTCGGGCAGCAGTCCCCGCGTGTGGGAGGTCGACGATTCGGTGTGCGCGATGAACGCGGTGGCCCGGATCCGCGGATCGACGGTCAGCGCCCGCGCCGCGTAGCGCGGGCCGTCCGGCCCGTCGTCGGTCCACGTGACCACCGCGCCGCCCAGCACACTGGCCGCGGCGTTGTCCGGGTGGCCTTCGAACTCGGATGAGAGCTGCACCAGGTCGGCATCCGAAAGTGCTTGTACCCCAAGGTCTTCCGGTGCGGCGGCCAGCAGCGCGGACGCCGCGACGAGTCCGGAGACCACCGCCGACGCCGAGGAGCCGACCCCGCGCGAATGCGGGATCGCGTTGACGCACTCGATGCGCAGCCCGATCGCCTCGGCGCCGGCATGCGCCAAGCCGCGTCGGACCGCGCGGGCGACGAGGTGGGTCTCGTCGAGCGGCACCGTCGCGGCGCCCTCGCCGGTGACGGTCAGGACGACGCCGGGCTCGGCGACCGTCACGACGGTCACGTCGTCGTAGATGCCGAGCGCCAGGCCGAGACAGTCGAAGCCGGGCCCGAGATTCGCACTCGAGGCCGGGACGCGCACGGAGACGCCGAGCCCCGCGGGAAGGATGGTGGTCATGACTCGCGACACCGGCTCAGCCGACTCCGAGCGCCTGCGCGACGGCCCCCGGATCGACCGGGATGGCGCTGACCTCGGGCATGCCGAGCAATGCCGTGTCGGGATCCTTGAGACCGTTGCCGGTCACGGTGCAGACCACCGTCGAACCGGCCTCGATCCACCCGTCTGCCCGTGCGGCCAACAGCCCGGCGACCGACGCCGCCGACGCCGGCTCGACGAACACGCCGTCGCGTCCGGCCACCAGCCGGTAGGCCTCCAGCAGCTTCTCGTCGGTGGCCGCGCGGAACATCCCGTTCGACTCGTCGCGGGCCGCGATCGCCTGGTTCCAGCTGGCCGGCGAGCCGATGCGGATGGCGGTGGCGATGGTCTCCGGGTCCTTCACCGGCGCACCGTTGACCAGCGGGGCGGCACCGGCGGCCTGGACGCCGAGCATGCGCGGCACGGAATCGCTGACCCCGTCGGCGCGGTACTCGGTATATCCCTTCCAGTACGCGGTGATGTTGCCGGCGTTCCCGACCGGCAGCGCGTGCACGTCGGGGGCGCGCCCGAGGACGTCGACGATCTCGAACGCGGCGGTTTTCTGCCCCTCGATGCGCGCAGGATTCACCGAGTTGACCAGCTCGATCTCCGGGAAGTCCGCGGTGACCTTGCGGGCCAGCTCCAGACAGTCGTCGAAGTTGCCCTGCACCTGGATGATGGTGGCCCCGTGCATCACGGCCTGGGCCAGCTTGCCCATGGCGATCTTGCCCTCCGGGATCAGCACCGCACAGGTCATCCCGGCCCGCGTCGCATAGGCCGCCGCCGACGCCGAGGTGTTGCCCGTGGAGGCGCAGAGGACCGCGCGCTTGCCGTGGTTGAGGGCGGTGGTGACGGCCATCGTCATGCCGCGGTCCTTGAAGGAACCGGTCGGGTTGAGGCCCTCGACCTTCAGGTAGACGTCACAGTCGGTGACCGTCGAGAGGTGGTTGGCCCGGATCAGCGGCGTCGCCCCCTCCAACAGGGTGACGATCGTCCAGTCGTCCTCCACCGGCATCCGGTCGCGGTACGCCTCGATCAGGCCCGGCCAGGCACGGTGCACCGGGGCAGCGTGTTTACTCATCGGTTCCCTCCATCCGCAGCACCGAGGTCACCGCGGTCACCGCTTCCATCTTCTCCAGGGCGGCGACGGTCGTCGCCAGCGCGCCGTCGGGGGCGCGGTGGGTGATGACCACCAGTCGCGTCTCCTCGTCGTCGCCCTCCTGGCGGACAGCGGCGATGCTGACATCGTGCTTGGCGAACTCGCCCGCGACGCCTTCCAGCACGCCGGGTCGGTCCACCACCTTCATCGCGACGTAGTAGCGCGTCGGGACCTGCGCGATCGGCGCCACGGGCAGCGAGGCGTAGGTCGACTCCAACGGGCCGCGCCCGGAGTACACCTTGTTGCGGGCCGCCATCACGACGTCGCCCATCACGGCCGACGCGGTGGGTGCCCCGCCCGCGCCCTGGCCGTAGAACATCAAGCGCCCGGCGTTGGCCGCCTCGACGACGACGGCGTTGTATGCGCCGCTGACCGTGGCCAGCGGATGCGACAGCGGGATCAGGGCCGGGTACACCCGGGCCGAGATCCGCTCGGTGCCGTCGGCGTCGCGGATCCGCTCGCAGATCGAGAGCAGCTTGATGGTGCAGTCGAACTTGGCGGCGCTCGCCAGGTCGGCCGAGGTGATCTTGGTGATCCCCTCGCGGTACACGTCGGCGGCGGTGACCCGGCTGTGGAAGGCGATCGACGCCAGGATCGCGGCCTTCGCGGCGGCGTCATAGCCCTCGACGTCGGCGGTCGGGTCCGCCTCGGCATAGCCGAGGCGGCCGGCCTCGGCGAGCGTGGCACCGTAGTCGGCGCCGGTCTCGGCCATCGCCGACAGGATGAAGTTGGTGGTGCCGTTCACGATTCCGGCGACCCGTTCGACGGTATCGCCGGCCAGCGACTGCATCAGCGGCCGCACCACCGGGATGGCACCGGCGACCGCCGCCTCGAAGTACAGGTCGGCGCGGGCCTTGGCCGCCGCGTCGGCGAGCTCTCCGGTGTAGTCGGCCAGCAACGCCTTGTTCGCGGTGACCACCGACTTGCCGTTGTCCAACGCGGCGCGGATCAGCGTGCGCGGCGGTTCGATGCCGCCGACCACCTCGATGACGATGTCCACATCGTCGCGCACGACCAGACTGGCCGGATCGTCGGTCAGCAGCTCGGCGGGCACCCCCCGGTCGCGGGAGGTGTCGCGCACGGCGATACCGCGGATGACCAGCGACGCGCCGATGCGCGCACGTAGGTCGTCGGCGTTCTCGGTGATGATCCGGACGACCTCGGCACCGACGTTGCCCAAGCCGAGCACGGCGACGCCGAGTTCGCGCGGGCGTTGCTCGTCCGCCGTCGAAGCGGTGACGGTCACTGCGGTACCTCCAAAGACAGCAGGTCGGCGACGGTCTCCCGTCGCAGGATCTCTCGCGACGCGCCATCGCGCACTGCGACGACCGCCGGTCGCAGCGCCATGTTGTAGCGCGAGGACATCGGATAGCAGTAGGCGCCGGTGGCGCCCACGACCAGCAGATCGCCCGGGACGAGGTCCTCGGGCAACAGGCAGTCACGGATGACGATATCGCCCGTCTCGCAGTGCTTGCCCACCACTCGCGTCTGTGCCGCCGGCGCATCGGACACCCGCGACGCCAACCGGACGTCGTATTCGGCCCCGTACAGCGGTCCGCGGATGTTGTCGCTCATCCCGCCGTCGACCGACACGTAGCGGCGCACCGCTCCCCCGTCGAGTTCGACATCCTTGCAGGTCCCGACGCGGTAGAGGGTGACACCGGGCGGCCCGGCGATGGCCCGGCCCGGCTCGACGGCCAGCGTCGGCGTCGGCAGGCCGAGCGCCGCCGCCTCGCGCGCGACGACCTGCGCCAGGGAATCGGCCAGCCTCGTCACCGGAAGCGGGTCGTCGACCGGGAGATACGAGATGCCCAGCCCGCCGCCCAGGTCGATGATCGACAGCTGTTCGGCTCGTTCGCGGCCGAACTCGGCGAGCACGTCGCCGAGCAGGCCGATCACGCGCTGCGCGGCGAGTTCGAAACCGTCGAGTTCGAAGATCTGCGAACCGATGTGGCTGTGCAGGCCCACCAGCCGCAGATGCTCCGACGCGAAGACGGCCCGGATCGCGGTCATCGCGTTGCCGCCGCTGATCGAGAAGCCGAACTTCTGGTCCTCGTGCGCGGTGGAGATGAACTCGTGGGTGTGGGCGTTGACGCCGGGGGTGACGCGGATCAGCACATCGGCGATCGCGCCGCGGCGCGCGGCGATCTGCTCAAGGCGCTCGATCTCGATCAACGAGTCGAGGACGATGTGGCCGACCCCGGCGGCGACCGCGTCGTCGAGCTCGTCGACCGCCTTGTTGTTGCCGTGCAGCGCGATGCGCTCAGCCGGGAATCCCGCGTGCAGCGCGACGGCCAGCTCACCGCCCGAGCAGACGTCGAGGTTCAGCCCCTCCTGCTCGACCCACTTGGCGATCTCGACGCTCAGAAAGGCCTTCGACGCGTAGTGGACCTTGCCGTAGCGATTGAATGCCTCGCGCATGGCGGTGCAGCGCGCCCGGAAATCGGCCTCGTCGAAGACGAACAGCGGCGTGCCGTGGCGCTGCGCGAGGTCGTCGGCGCGGACCCCGGCGATGGTGAGCATGCCGTCGCCGTCGCGGCTGGTGCCGGCCGGGTAGACGTTCGCGGGGATCTGGGCTCCCGCGCTGTTGGGCGACATCACTACATCCGTTCCGGCGCGCCGACGCCGACCAGGGCGAGTCCGTTGGCCAATACCTGGCGAGCGGCGGCGCAGAGCGCCAGGCGGGCGCGGTTCACGTCGGTGGCCTCCTCGTCGCCGATCGGCAGCACGCGGCACTGGGTGTAGAAGCGGTGGTAGGAGCCGGCCAGCGTCTCCAGGTAGCGGCAGACCCGGTGCGGTTCGCGCAGTTCGGCGGCCGTCGCGACGACGTCGGGGAAATCCCCGAGCGTGCGGATCAACTCCCCTTCGGCCGCTTCGGTCAGCAATGCCACCGCCGACGGATCGGCGGTCAATCCGAGGTCGGCGGCGTTGCGGGCCAGCGCCGCGAGGCGGGCGTGCGCGTACTGCACGTAATAGACCGGGTTCTCGTTGGACTGCTTGCGCAGCAGGTCCAGGTCGATGTCGATGTTCACGTCCACCGACGAGCGGATCAGCGAGTAGCGCGCCGCGTCGACCCCGACCATCTCGACGAGGTCGTCGAGGGTGACGACGGTGCCCGCCCGCTTGCTCATCCGCACCGGCTCGCCGTCCTTGACGAGGTTGACCATCTGGCCGATGAGCACCTCCACCGACGCCGGGTCGTAGCCCAGCGCGGCCGCGGCCGCCTTCAGGCGGACCACGTAGCCGTGGTGGTCGGCGCCGAGCATGTAGATGAGGTGGTTGAACCCGCGGCCGAACTTGTCCTTGAGATAGGCGATGTCGCCGGCGATGTACGCCGCGTCGCCGTCGCTCTTGAGGACGACGCGGTCCTTGTCGTCGCCGTAGTCGGTGGAGCGCAACCACCAGGCTCCGTCGGACTCGTAGAGGTTGCCGTTGGCCTTCAACTCGGCGATGGACTCGTCGACGAGACCGCGCTCGAACATCGAGTTCTCGTGCGTGTAGACGTCGAAGTCGGTGCCGAACTCGTGCAGCGATTCCTTGATGTGGGCAAACATCAGGTCGACGCCGCGGGCGCGGAAGGCCTCGATCCGCTCGTCGTCGGGCAGGTCGAGGATGCCGGGCACGTCGGCGACGACGCGCTTGGCGATGTCGTCGATGTATTCGCCCGCGTACCCGTCCTCGGGGGTCGGCTTGCCCTGCGCGGCGGCGTCGAGGGAGCGCGCGAAACGGTCGATCTGGCCGCCGTGGTCGTTGAAGTAGTACTCGCGGGTGACCGCGGCGCCCTGCGCCGACAGCACCCGGCCCAGTGCATCGCCGACCGCCGCCCAGCGGGTTCCGCCCAGGTGGATCGGCCCGGTCGGGTTGGCCGAGACGAACTCGAGGTTCACCGTCGACCCGACGAGATCGGTTCCGCGGCCGTAGTCGGCGCCCTGCTCGAGCACCGCGCCGATCACGCTGTTCTGCGCGGCCGCCGCCAGCCGGAGGTTGACGAATCCGGGTCCCGCGATCTGCGCGTCGGCGATCCCCTCGTCGGCCGCATAGGCATCGGCCAGCCACTGCGCCAACTCGCGCGGCGCGACGCCGAGCTTCTTGCCGATCTGCAGCGCGATATTGGTCGAGTAGTCGCCGTGCTCGGGGTTGCGGGGGCGCTCGACCGTCACCGTCGCGGGGAGCGCGGCGGCGTCGAGCCCGTGCTCGGTGAGAACGGTCTGCGTCAGGCCGCGCAGCAGCGCGGCGAGGTCGGCGGGAGTCACGAGTCACCATTCTATGGAACCGGCGATCGACTAGCGTGGTGACCCATGCCGAACGACGACGCCGCCGCTGACACCACCGATTCGACCGCCGTTTCCGGTCCCGGACGGCCGCGCTGGCTGACCACCGCGCTCGTCGGGATCGCGACACTGCTGATCGGCATCGGCGCCGGGCTGGCCATCGGCCATGCGAAAAAGGGAGCCGACGACGATCACCATCAGCCGACGGCGAGCCGGACCGCCGTCGGCTTCTCCCAGGACATGATCACCCACCACGCCCAGGCGGTCGAGATGACGAAGATCGTCATCGAGCGCGGCGCCGACCCGAAGGTCCGCGACCTGGCGGTGGGCATGCTCAGCGACCAGAACAAAGAGATCGGCCAGATGACCGGGTGGCTGCAGTCCTGGGGTGCTCCCCTGACCAATCCCGGCGCGCCGATGTCGTGGATGAACCACGGGGGCGACGACCATTGCGCCGACGGCCACGTCGACGAACACTGCCCGGCCAAGCCCGAAGACGAGTCCGGCGAACACGAGCACGGACACGGCGACATGGACCACGGGGACATGGGCCACGGCGGTGTGGGGTCCGGTGCGCAGCCCACGACGCCCGGCGGGGCGCAGGCGGCCGGGCAGCCGCTGATGGAAGGCATGGCGACGCCCGCCGAGATGGACCGCCTGCGCAGCCTGACCGGTCCCGCCGCCGATACCTACTTCCTGCAGTTGATGCTGCGCCACCACCAGGGCGGTCACCACATGATGGCGATGGTGCTCGATCCGGCCAACGGCGCGCCGACCTATGTTCGCGCACTGGCGGAGAAGATGAACCGGGCGCAGACCGCCGAGGAGGCGACGATGACCCAACTGCTCGCCCAGCGCAACGCCAAACCGCTCGGCTGATCCGTCACGGCGCTCCACCCGGCCGATGACCACCTCTAGTCCGGCCGACGGGCGGTGGTGCCGCTGATAGTGTTGGTGTGTCGGTCGTCACATTTTGCGTCGGCGTGACGGAGCCGGGCGATCGCACCGGCTCGGGCCCGTCAGACACGCGCAGCCCTCGGCCGAGGTGAGGAGTCCGTCGCATGTCCACCAACGCACCGAAGGTCGACGCCGATATCGCCGCTCCGATGGACATGCTCCTGACGAGTTCGGCGAAGCCGTTTATCAGCCGCATCGCCCCCAACGGGAGTTGGGCGAAGCTGGCCAAATCGCTGGCCTCGAAACCGGGTGTCGTCGCCGACCGGACCAAGGGCCTGGCGGGTGAGATCGTGGACATCATCGCGGGCAACTCGGAGCGGACGGCGCCCCGCAGCGACTTCCGCTTCAAGGATCCGGCCTGGAATGAGAACCCCGTCCTGCAACGGGTGCAGCAGTCCTACCTGGCGGTCGCCGAGTTCGCGTTGCGGCTCGTCGACGACGCGGATCTCGATTGGTCCGACGAGGAGAAGGTGCGCTTCGCCTTCGACAACATCATCGAGGGCCTCTCCCCGTCGAATATTCCCTTTCTCTCCCCACTCACCTACAAGGCCATCATCGATACCGGCGGCCTCTCGGCGCTGCGGGGTGCCAAGCACTTCCTCTCCGACATGCGCTCAGCTCCGCGCATCCCGGAGATGGTGGACACCAGCGCCTTCGCGGTCGGCGACAACATCGCCAACACCCGCGGCTCGGTGGTGCTGCGGACCCGGATGTTCGAGCTGATCCAATACTCACCGCAGACCGAGAAGGTCTACGAGGTCCCACTGCTGGTCTTCCCGCCCGTGATCAACCGGTACTACGTCCTGGACCTGGCCCCCGGTCGCAGCCTGTTCGAGTTCTACCTGCAAAACGGCTTCCAGCTCTTCGCCGTCTCCTGGCGCAACCCCTCGGCGCGGCACCGCGATTGGGGCGTCGACGAGTACGGCGCAGCGATCATCGAGGCGATCGACGCGGTTCGAGCGATCACCGGCCAGAAGCACGCCAACATCCTGGCCAGTTGCTCGGGTGGGATGCTGACGTCGATGGCGTTGGCGCATCTGGCCGACCTGGGCCGCGCCGACGAGGTCACCTCGCTCTCGCTCGCGGTAACCGTGTTGGACCAGTGGCACGCGGGCACGGCGCCCGCCCTCACCGACCAGCAGACCGCGGAACGGGCGATCAAGGCGTCGCAGAAGAAGGGGTACCTCGACGGTGCCTCACTCGCCGAGGTGTTCGCCTGGTTGCGGCCGACCGACCTGGTCTGGCGCTACTGGGTGAACAACTACATCCAGGGCCGCAGACCGGCCGCCTTCGACATCCTGTACTGGAACGCCGACGCCATTCGGATGGCGGCCAACCTGCACCGCGACCTGGTGCAGATCGGCTTGAAGAACTCGTTGGCCACCGCGGGCGAGGCCGAAATGCTCGGAACCAAGATCGATCTGAAGAAGGTCACCCAACCCGCCTATGTGATCGGCGGGATCGCCGACCACATCTGCCCGTGGCAGTCGACCTTCCGCAGCGCGCAACTCCTCGGCGGCGACGACATCCGGTACGTCCTCTCCTCCAGCGGGCACATCGCTTCGCTGGTCAATCCGCCCGGCAACAAGAAGTCGACGTATCGCGTCGCACCGGTCACACCGCAGGACACCCCGGAGGAATGGCTGGCCGCGCACGAGACGGTCACGGGCACCTGGTGGACGGACCACATCGAATGGCTGGGCGAGCGCTCCGGCGGGCGACGGGCGGCAGCCGACCACCTCGGCGGCGGACCCGGGTTGGAGCCTCTCGGCCCCGCCCCGGGAGAATACGTCCATGAGAAGTAGCGCGGCCACGATGTCCGAACCGAGCCATGACCCGGCGGCATATGCCGAGCAGGAGCGCTTCGTCACCGTCGGCGGCCAGCGCTTGCGCGTGCGGTTTCGACGCGGGCAGGGCGTGCCGCTGGTCCTGTGCAACGGGATCGGCGCCGCATTGGAGACCTTCGACCCGCTGGTCGCCGAGTTCGACCCGACACGACCGCTGGTCCGATTCGACGCGCCCGGTGTGGGCGAGTCGTCGGTGTCACCGCTGCCCTACGGATTCCCCTACCTGGCCTGGGTACTCGGCAAGCTGCTCGACAAACTCGACATCGACACGGTCGACGTCCTCGGCTACTCGTGGGGTGGCGCCCTGGCCCAGCAGTTCGCCTTCCAGAACCCCAAGCGGTGTCGGCGCCTGGTCCTGATGGCCACCGGCACCGGCGCGCTGATGGTGCCCGGCAGCCCGATGGTCCTGCGCAAGATGCTCACCCCGCGCCGCTACCGCGACCCGGACTATGCGGCGCAGATCGCCGGTGACCTGTACGGCGGCGCGGTGCGCGGCAAGGGCGGCGCGGTCGCCGACGTGATCGGTCACGCCATGCACAACAATTCGAGGCGCGGCTATGTCCACCAGCTGGCCGCCGGATCGATCTGGACCTCGCTGCACGGCTTGCCGTTCCTGCGACAGCCGACGCTGGTCATCGCCGGCGAGGACGATCCCATCATCCCGTTGGTCAACGCACGGATCATGCAGAGGCTGCTGCCCAACGCCACGGTCTACCGCCATCCCGGCGGCCACGTCGACCCGATCATCGTGCCAGCCCCCTTCGCCCATCGGATCGACGCCTTCCTCAGCTCCTAGCAACCTCAGCGCCGGTGGTCGAGTGGATCCGAGCCGATAGGCGAGGAACCGTATCGAGACCCACCCCAACCCCGCCGACTGGGCACCTCATGCGCGCCCACTGGGCACCCCAACCCCGCCGACTGGGCACCCCAACGACGCCCACTGGGCACCCCAACCCCGCCGACTGGGCACCTCAACGACGCCGACTGGGCACCTCAACCCCGCCGACTGGGCACCTCAATCACCCTGCCGGGCCACTCCCAGCGCTCCGCGGGTCTCGCGGGTGCCGATCCACACCGCGGCGACGACGGCACACAGGACTCCGGTCAGCGCGAACGCCGGCCCGAAGCCGAATCGATCGGCCACGAAACCGGCGATGACCGGGCCGGCGATCGTCCCCGAGTCCTGCGCCATCTGGTAGGTCGAGAGCGCCGTCCCGCCGCGGCCGCCGTAGAGAACGTCGGCCAGCGTCGCCTGGATGACGGGTGCGACCAGTCCGGTGCCCATTCCGGCGACCACGGTCACGGCGAGGGCGCCGAACACCGAACCGACCAGCGGCAGCAGCGCGGTGGCGCCGGCCAGCACGATCATCCCGACGACGAGGAACGGCCGTCGGCCAAACCGGTCGGAGGCGCGTCCGGCCGGGATCATCACCAGGACGTCGCCGACCGCGTAGGCGGCGAGCGCGAAGCCGCCCATCGCGAGTCTCTGGTGCAGCACCTCCGTGAAGTACAGCGGCAGCAGCGACACCCGCATGGCGAACACCCAGCCGAATACGACGGCGGTGAGGATCACCGCACGGTAGGCACCGACGCGCCACGCGGTGGACAGGCTCGGCCCGGTCGCCTCGTCGACGGCGGGTTCCGCGAGCGGAGAACGTCTCAACGCCGCCCACACGACACCCGTGGCGATGACCAGCGCCACCGCGTAGACAACGAAGGGCACGCGCATACCGAGGCCGACGAGGCCGCCGCCGACAAGCGGACCGACGATGTTGCCGAGCACGAAACTCGAGGAGTACAACCCGGAGACCCGGCCTCGGATGGGCGGCGGCGAGATCCGGATGAGCAGGCTCATCGCCGACACGGTGAACATGACCGACCCGATGCCGCCGAGCGCGCGCAGCACCAGCAGTTGCCAATAGCCCTGGGCGAAGGCACAGGCGAAGGTCGACGCGGCGACGATCAGCAGGCCGGCGAGATAGACCGGTCGTTCCCCCATCCGCCGCAGCAGCGGTGCCGTCGCCGGGGCGAAGGCCAGGCGCATCAGGGCGAACGCGGAGACCACCATCGTCGCGGCGGTGATCGACACATGGAAGCTGCGTGCGAAGCCGGGTAACACCGGGGCGACGAGCCCATAGCCGAGGGCGATGACGAATGCGGCGGAGACCAGCACCCACACCGGGCCGGGAATGCGGGGCTTCATACCGTGCGCCTGCCTAGATCGATCTCTATTCACACTCGGTGGCGCCAACCGGACGATGCCGGCGGGGATGCGACGGCGCCCTTCCCCGGAGCCCTTTGGAACTTACCCATCGGCTCGGGAAGCCCTGCGACCAGGGTCCGCGCCATTCCTCGTCAATCGCCCGAATCGTGCTGCGGCGAATCGGAGTTCCGATTTCCGATCGCAGCGACTGAGTAACCTACGCGAATGGCGAGTGCGACGTTCCTGTTCGACGGACAACCGGTGCCGTGGAGCACAACGGACGTAACCGACCTCGAAACACAGCTCGGAGTCGACCTCCCGCCCGACTATCGCGAGTACATCCTGACCACCGGATCCGGGCCGATCTTCGAACGCGTCGTCCCCGGCACCAATGACAACGGCGTCGTCCGGGAGATTTACTCGCGCGAGCGCATCGACGGGATGCGCGAGGCGGAGTCTGGGTACTTCGAGTGGGTGCCCACCCGCTACCTGCCGGTCGTCGCCGGGAGCGGGGGCAACCTCTGCGTCGGCCTGAAAGGCGACGTACGGGGCAAGGTCTGCTGGGCCGACTTCGACCTCGCCGAGGAGACGCTCGACGGGGGAGAGTCGTCCGAGTCGATCATGAAGCCGATCGCGGGCTCGTGGACCGAGTTGATCGCAGCGATCAACGGCTGGCAACTCGTGTAGGGAATGACGACCCGGCTCCTCGGCGCAGCGCGCCTGCATGAAACTCTTTCAAACACAGTAGGCGCACACCGGCCGGAAGCCGACAGGGATGTGGGAGTGCCCCCGGCAGGAATCGAACCTGCGGCCTTCTGCTCCGGAGGCAGACGCTCTATCCCCTGAGCTACGGGGGCTCGGGACGCAGCAAAGCCTATCCCACCGCGGTGCGCTGTTCCAAAGCACGTGGAACACGCGGCGTTTCGCCCGCTACAGCGTGACCAGACCGGCCGTCTCGACGTCGCGGTAGCGCTCCGGGGCACAGGTGAGAACGATGACCTGTGCGTGTTCCCCCGCCCTGGTGAGCACCTGCGCCATCTGCGCGAGCCGCTGCGAATCGGAGTGGCCCAGGGCGTCGTCGATGATCACCGGGACGCCGTCGGCCTCGTCGACCAGCATCGCGCAGGCCAAGCGCGCGATGATGCCGATCTGTTCGCGCGTTCCGACCGAGAGCTCGCCGAAAGGCACGGTGCGGTCGTCGAGGGTGCGGGCGGTGATGCCGAGGCTCTCGTCGACCGTGAAGCGCACATCCGCGCCGAACAACGGAGCCGCGAGGTCTTCGAGTCGGCGGCGAAGCGGGTCGCTGAACCGCGCGTGCGCCTCGCGACGATGCTCGTTCAGCGTCGTGCGGAGCAGTTGCGCGGCGCTCGCCCGCGCCTGCACCCGGTCGAGTTCCGCCTGGGCGGCGGCATGGGCCGCCGCCGCCTCGTCGCGACGGTCGGCTCGTGCGTCCTCCCGGCTCACGTCGATTCGAGCCTTGGCGTGTGCCAGGTCCTGATCCACCTCGGCGCGGGCGCGGACCTGCGCGGACATCTGCGCCTCCAGTCGCTCGACCCGCTGATCGGCCTCGGCGAGGTCCGCCGCGTCGAGTTGCGCCCGCAACTGTCGCTGGGCGGCATCGGCCCGCGCCGAGGTAGCCGTATGCCGATCCACTTCGGCGTCGAGTTCCGCGTCGGACTGCTCCCGGCGGGACTCATCGAGTCCTTGCTCCAACTCCGCGAGCCGCTCCCGCGTCCGCGCGAGATGCTCCTGTGCGCGCCGCGCGGTGGCCGCCACCTCGGCGGCGTGCCGGACGTGATCGGCGACGGCGCGTTCGGCGGTGAGATGCGCACGGGCCGCACTCCGCTCGGCTTCCCGCAATTCGGCCAGGTCGGATCCGGTTTCCTCGGCTGCCTCGTCAGAGTCGGGGCCCGCCTGGGCGCTCAAGTTGTCGACGAGCAGGCGCAGCTCGTCGAGGTCCGCGCCGGCGCAGACCCGCCGCACCTCCGCTCGGGCGGCCTCCACCCGTGGCACGATGGCCAGACGCTTCTCCCCCAGCTCGGCCAGCTCATCCACGCCGCCTGCGCCGTGCGCATCGCACAGTTCGGCGATGCGCCGCGACAGCTCCTCCCGCTGTCGTGCCAGGTCGGCGGCATCGGCGGGCGGCAAGAGTTCGACGCGCACCACCCCGGGCACCTCGACAATGGTCTCCCGCTCCACGGGCACCGGTTCGGCGGTGCGGACGGCCTCCCCGTCGACGAGGACCGATTCGGTGCCCAGCGGCACGATCTGCATCATCGTCGAAGCGGCACTCAACTGCGACGTGGTCGTCGTCAGCTCATCACGGAGCGCACGGGCCTGTGCCATGACGCTGAGGTCGACGGTGTTGGCCGCGAGTTCGGCCTCGCAGCCGGCCAGAGTCGTGGTCGCCGTCTGCGCGTCGTGCAACCGGGCACGGGCAGCCGCGAGTTCGGCGCGCAGCCGAGCGGCCCGTTCGCGGGCTTCGCCGGCCTCGACGGCCCCTCGGGCGGCGGCCAACGCCGCCTCGGTCGCGGTGCGCTTCCCGAGCAGCTCCCGCTCCTGCTCGGCCGCCCCCTGCGCGACGGCGGTGGCCTCCGCGAATGCCCTCTCCGCACCGATCCGCCGTTCGCCGTATTCGGCAATCTTCTCGACGACACGGATACGGGCGTCGCGTTGTCCGACGACCTTCTCGTGGCGCATCCGGGCGGTCTGCGCCTCGGCCTGCGCCTTGGCGTGGCGGTCCCGCACCTCGTGCGCCTGCTGCGCCGCGCGCTGCGCCCCGTCGATCTCCACGTCGAGTTGCTCGATGGCGGAGCCGATGAGTTTGCGCTGCGCGGTCAACCGTTCGACGGTGGCCATGTCCTGGTCGAGCGCCTCGAGCGCGGCCTCCAATCCCGTGAGCTCGGTCTGGGCCCGCGCTTCGCGTTGCCGTGCCGCCAGCAGTTCCCCGGTGGGCTGGCCGCGCCCGACCGTGTAGTACCGCGCGTATTCGTTCTCGACGGCGGCGAGCAGGTCGGTGTCGTCGTCGCCGCCGGCGTCGTCCGTCTGCCCGTGATCGGTGACGGCGCGGTCGAGTGCGCGAGTGACCGATGCGCTGTCGGACACGGCCGGCGACGTACCGACCGCGCCGTCCTGCATTACCCGCGAGGCGTGCAACAGTGCGCGGTCGACGGTCGTGTCGAGAATCGCGAGTACCCGCTCGTGGGCCGCCTTGCCGGTCAGCTGCTCGGGCTGCGGTTCGTGGACGACGAGGGTCGTCGACTGCCCCTTGTTGTAGGTCTTCGCATAGGTGAACCGCCAGGGGCCACAACTGATCTCGGCCTCGATCTGCGTCGCGACGTCGCAGCCGACGGGTTGGACCGCGGTCACCCGCTTGCTCTTGGACGCCGACGGCACCTCGAGCAGCAGGTCGAGCGCCTCCACCATCGACGACTTACCGGCTTCGTTGGGGCCAGAGACGACGGTGACCCCCGTCGACGGGAATTCGCAGTCGCGGGCATCGATGCCGCGGAAGTCGCGCAGCCGTAGGCGGTGCAGCTTCACCGCACTCCTCCGGACAGCCGGCCGAGCAACCCCAGCGCATCCCGGGCCGCCGGCGCGTCGGCGGCGTCGGAGTTGGCCTGCTCGACCAGGGAAGCGGCAGCCTGGGCGGCATATCCGCGCAACCCGAGCGCATCGACGTCTGCCGGGTCGGCGACGACGCGCAGGTCGTCGCGGGACGGCCACCTCGTCACGGCGGCAAACCGATCGGCGGAGCGGTCGAGCAATTCCTCGAGTTCGCCGTGATCCGCGATGGACAGGGTCCCCACCAGGCCCAGCCGCACGACCGTGGTCGGCTTGTCGGCGATCTCGTCGAGCCGCGTCGCCAACGCCTCGACGTCGGCGGCGGTGTTCACGTCGGCCTCGATCGAGCGGAACCGCCATCGACCGACGCGGTGGGCCCGCACCTGCGCGTCGCGCCGGGTGCCGCGGGTCAGCGTCACCACCAGCGCATCGCCGGAGCCGGTTTCGACGTTGTCGAAGTCGGTGGCCTCCGGGGCGCCCGAGTACCACACCCGCCCAGTGGCGCCCAGCTCGGTGACCGAGTGCCGGTCGCCGAGCGCGACGTAGTCGATCACCTCGGCCGCCGCGGCCCGCTCCAGCGGGGCGAGAGCGACGATCGACGGATCCGAACTCGGCGACAACTCGTCGATCCCGCCGTGTCCGACGACGATGCGGATCCGGTCATCGGCGCGCAATCGACCCACCTGGTCGCCGACGAGATCACTGGTCGGCGCCTTCGTCGGCCACGGCGCGACGACCAGGTCCACCCCGTCGGCCACCTCGTGCACGCCGGGCGCCGCCAGGACGACGACGTTGGCCGGACGACGCTTGGCGAACACGTCGGAGCGGTACACGCTGGCCGCGTTGTACGGATCGTGGTTGCCGGGCAGCAGGTACACCGGCACGGCGAACCCGGCCAGCCGGTCGAGTGCCTGCGTGACGATCTTGGCCGAGACGCGGTGGTCTTCGAACACGTCGCCGCAGACGGCGACGAACTGGGCCGCCGACGTCTCGGCCAGGGCCCCGATGCGGTCGATGGCCGCGAGCCGATCCGCGGTGAACTGGACCTGGGCGTCGGGACCGAGGAAATGCCTGGTCATACCCAACTGCCAGTCGGCGGTGTGGACGAAGGTGACCGTCCGCTCGGGGGCCGTGGCACCCGCCGACGAGACCGACTCCACGTCGAACAGCGTGTCGCCGTGGAACGCCTCGTCGTCAAATGCGGCTGCGGTCACAGTTGGTCCTCCCATCTCCCTGCATCGTAAGAGGGACCCCCGACAAAGCACGGGAGGCGGGCCGGGCATCGCCCGAACCCGCCTCCCGCGTCGAACCGTCGGCCGTTGCTATGCCGTCTCGGCGGCAGGCGCGGCGGGCGCCTCCACCGGCTTCAACGGGACCAGCAGCAGCGCGACGGCGGCGGCCGCGAAGACCACGCCGGCACCCAGGAAGATCGAGTGCCCCATCGCGACCGAGAACGGCTCCTTGGCCACCTCCGGCAGGCGCGCACCTGCCGCGGAGGCGTGCCCCATCGCCGAACTCATGTTGAAGTGCGGGAACTCGTGTCGCAGCAGCGCCTGCATCAGCGCGCCGACCCCGGCACTGCCCAGCACCGACCCGACGACACGGGTGGTGTTGTAGACACCGGCACCGGCACCGGCCTGGTGCCACGGCAGGTTGCGCGTCGCGGTGGCGCCCAGCGGAGCCCAGATACCGGCACCGGCGACACCCATCAGGATCGTCGGGATCAGCAGCTGCCAGACCGGGGTGGCCGGGCGGTTGATGATCGCCATGATGACGAGCGCGACACCGTTGAGGAACATCGCCGTGGAGATGATCAGGCGCGGGTGCACCCGGTCGGCCAGGCGGCCGATCACCGGGGCGAGACCGCCGCTGACCAACGCCATCGGCACCAGCATCAGCGCCGAGCGCGTGGGCGACATACCGCCGACGAGCTGCAGGAAGAACATGACCGGGATCATGATTCCGGTGATCGCGAAGCCCTGAGCGAAGATGCCGACGTTGGACACCCAGTAGTTGCGGTCGGAGAACAACGAGAGCGGCACCAACGGCTCGCGGCGATACGTCGCCTCCCAGAGCACGAAGAGGATCAGGTACAGCACGCCGACGGCGATCATGCCCCAGATCCATCCGGCCCAGTCGTTCTTCTCGCCGTCCTGGATACCGAAGACCAGTGCGGCCAGACCGATGCCGGAGAGGATGACGCCGACCCAGTCGAACTTGTGGTCATGCGTCTCGACGTTCGGCACGAAGATCTGCGCGAGGACGAGGCCGATGATGCCGACCGGCAGGTTGATCAGGAAGATCCACTTCCAACCGAAGTTGTCGGTCAGGACACCGCCGAGCAGCGGGCCGACCATCGTCGCGACACCGGCGACGATGCCCCACACACCCATGGCCGCGCCGCGCTTGTGCGGCGGGAAGATGCGCGTGACGATCGCCATCGTCTGCGGGGTGATCAGCGCCGCGCCGATGCCCTGCACCGCGCGGGCCGCGATCAGCATGCCGATCGTCGTGGAGAAGGCACACCACACGCTGGCCGCGGTGAAGACGACGAGGCCGATCTGGAAGATCAGTTTCGGCCCGTACTTGTCGCCCAGGCGCCCGGCGACGAGCAGCGGCACCGCGTAGGTCAGCAGATAGGCGCTGGTGACCCAGACGATCGCGTTCAGGTCGGCGTGCAACGCCTCCTGGATCTTCGGCTGCGCCACGGCGACGATGGTCATGTCGACCAAGATCATGAAGAAGCCGACGCACATGGACAGCATGGCGAGCCAGGGGTTCTTCCCCTCGCCCTCGGTTCCCGGCCCGCGGGCCGCGCCGCGCGGGGGCGCGACGGTGTCAGAGGAGGTCATATCCGAGTCCATCCGTTTCGTTGTTGGTACAGGTGACATCGCCGAGCACGTCGTCGAGCCAGGCGATCTCGTGGTTGTCCATCCGGTCGAGCAGGACGTCGAGCCAGTCGATCTGCGCGCGCAGCGTCGCGATGCGCATCCCGCCGTCGAGGCGGAACACCTCCGGCACGCCGCTGGCGGAGGTCGACTCGACCAGGTCGACGACCTGTGTCAACTCATCGGCCATTTCCGCCCGGCGTTGACGCAGCAACCGCGACGCGTCTTCACGCGGGAGTTCGTGCGCTTGGGCCAACGCCAGGTAGAGCTGCGGAAATTCGACGGGTCGCTCGGCGAGCAGGTGCTCGAGAGTGGCCCGATGCGCGGCCCGGCCCTCGTCGGTGAGCGCGTAGACCGTGCGCTCGGGCCGGTTCCCCTCCCGCACCACGTCGTGTACCCGCAGCAGCCCTTGAGCGTGCAGCCGTTCCACGACGTGGTAGATCGAGGTCGTCCGGAGTTTGACGAGACGGTCGAAATGCCGTTTGACCGCCAATTGGGCCATCTCGTACGGATGCATCGGCCGTTCGACGAGCAAGCTCAGCACCAGCAGGTCGAGCGGCTTCTGCCCGCTCTTGCCGATCCCGGTCATGACTCACCTCCCCGACGATATGTCCGAATTACTCCGCGTCGAATATTCCGAACGGAATAGTAGGATCGGCGCGAACGGGTTGTCAACAGCACGCGGATATGCTCGAAGCGTGTCGGTGGTCACAGCCGCGAATCCGACGTGGCCGGGAATCTCCGCCGACCGTGCGACGTTGAACCGATGTTGCGCGCACGCCGCCGCGCACTCCGACGGCGAGATCGGGACGGCGAGAGCAGGAGGTCACGGTGGTCGAGCACGAGCAGGGCGAGCAGGAACAGGGCGTCTACGTGACCCCCGGACAAGAGTTCGTCCGCGACACCGCATACATCTCCACCCGCATCACCGCCGACGGCCGCGACGGCTACCCGGTGGAGGCCGGGCGCTACCGCCTGGTCGCCGCCCGCGCCTGCCCGTGGGCGAATCGCACCCTCATCGTGCGCCGCCTCCTCGGTCTCGAAGACGCGTTGTCGCTCGGCCTGTGCGGCCCCACCCACGACGCGGACTCGTGGACCTTCGACCTCGACCCGGGCGGCGTCGACCCCGTGCTGGGCATCCCCCGCCTCAAGGACGCCTACGAGAAGCGCTTCCCCGGCTATCCCAAGGGCATCACGGTGCCCGCGATCGTCGACGAGCGCGACGGCGCCGTGGTCACCAACGACTACGCCCAGATAACGCTCGACTTCTCCACGCAGTGGACCGAGTTCCACCGCGACGGCGCGCCCGCCCTCTACCCCGAGCATTTGCGCGAGCAGATCGACGAGATCAACGCGGTCGTGTTCACCGAGGTCAACAACGGCGTCTACCGC